>CAWAWR010000026.1:0-164218 GCA_963785745.1 uncultured Alphaproteobacteria bacterium | reverse complement strand
ATTTCATCGCAATCGCCGCGAATCGACCAGCCTTCCTCGACCCATTTGTCGGTGTCCTGTTGGGTGACGATGTTTACACATTTCCGATTGCGAATGTAGTAGGCAATGAAGTGGCAGCCCGGTCCAACCCATTGAGTATGGCCCTTTGGCTCGAGCACTTCCTCCGGCACATCGCGCCCATTAAGCAACGCGCGCCATACCATTTGACCCGTATAGGTCGGATTGTCGTCGCCATAGAGTGCCCGGCGGACGACCGAGCGGATGCCATCAGCACCGATCACCATTTCAGCTTCGACCCGCGCGCCATTCTCGAATGCAAGAATGGTGCTGTCGCTTCGCTCCTCCAATGCTGTGAGGCGATGCCCGAGATGAATCGCGCTCCGGTCAAGGCCGCCGCCAAGTGCATCCAGCAAATCGGCGCGGTGAAAGGTGTAGTAGGGCGCTCCATATTGCTCCGCTGTCTTGAAACGATCGTTGAACTCGAGGAATTCGCCGGTTGTCATGTTGCGGGTGTAGATGCCCGGTGACTGATGCGCGACGGCAGCAATTGCTTCACGCAGACCGATCGCATGCAGCGCCTTGACGGCTTGCGGGCTTACGTTGACCGCGGCACCGATCTCACCCAAGGCTGGTGCAGCCTCGAACACCTGCGCCTTTATTCCGAAGGTCGCCAGCCCCTGAGCAGCGGCAAGCCCAGCAAGCCCTCCGCCGACAATCGCTATCCGGCAGCTCGATGACATTCGTTCTCCTGGATAGTTCGCCGAGGCCCGACCTTTGTGCGGGCTGCGCTATTGCTTCTTCTGCGTCTGTTCGAGCCCGAATTGAGCGCGGTCGACCCGTGCCCTGGTTGCATCATCCAGAGTCTTTTGCCTGAAATGTTCCCACGGACGATTGATGTCGAACTCATCAGGCCTGAACAGTTCCGGCTCGTCCATTATGACGATGTCCTTGGACAGCAGCAGCGCTTGCGTTTGCATCCGGGCGTTGATGTCTACGTAGGCCGCGTAGACGACCGCCTGTTTGATCGACGAACCGACCACGACATTTCCGTGGCCGCGCATGAGTGCTGCCGGATGGGACGACAAGGTGCGGGCGAGCGCAGCACCCCGCGCGCTGTCGGTCACCTGCAATCCGCGACCTCCTTCCTTGCGCGCATCCCGTATCTCGAACGTGGGAGTCTCCGGCGGCAGAAAGCCCGCCTGCGCCACCACGGGCCGAAGCTTGATCGATGTCAGGCTGAGCGGGATGACCGCCGGCGAATGCGAATGGATGACGGACATGACGTCCGGCCGCGCCTTGTAGATTTCCCCGTGGATGTAGCGCTCGCCATTGACCCGCCGTCCCTTCGGGTCGATCGGCTGGCTGTCAGAAACGCGTAGCTCGAGGATGTCATCTTGCGTGACCAGGGACGGCGGCATGGCACGCGGCATCAAGAAAATATTCGGATCTTTGGCTGACCGCACCGTAACGTGCCCGAAACTGTCGAGAATGTTTTCGTTGATCAGAATTCTGTAGGCCGTAATCAGGTCAGCCTTCCGCTCAGCATCCGGATCGATGGCTTCGGCCTCGGCGAGCCGCGCACCGCTCCCAACGATCATGACGAAGATCGAAAATAGTATCAGTGCTCGGCCCATGACGATGTCCTCTCAATCAACCGAAATACGTGTGGCCTCGACCACGCAGAGTCCAGCGCTGCACTTCTTCTGCCAGGAAAGAGGTGGTTTGCTCCGGCGAAGCAAGTCGTGCCTCACCACCCATCTTGGCCAGTGACCGCTGGACATCCTCTGATGCGAGTGCGCTTGTTATCGCTTCATTCAGCCGCCGCCGGATTTCGATCGGCGTGCCGGGCGGCGCGACGATCAGCGATACGGACGTCATGATGAATTGATCGAACCCGCTCTCGACCATGGTTGGAATTTCCGGCGCCAGCTTGTTGCGCGTTGCACTTGTCACGGCGAGCCCGCGCAGACGGCCTTCCCGGATGTGCGGGAGCATTTGGGTCAGGGTGGAGAAAAGAACCTGGATCTGGCCTCCCAGCAGGTCCGTAAGAGCCAGGCCGCCGCCACGATACGGAACGTGGTTCATGTTGATCTGGGCGCGCACCTTCAGAAGCTCTCCCTCGATATGGGGAAGTGTTCCGATCCCCGCCGAGCCGAAGTTCAAGGCACCTGGCCGGGACTTCGCCACGGCGACCAATTCGGCGACGGAGTTGGCTGAAACCGACGGATGCACGGCGAGGACTTCAGTGCTGTCCGCAACGCGTGCGACCGGGGCAAATGAACCCGCGTGGTAGCCGGCATTCTTGTAGATCAATGGCGCAATGAGAAGCGTGCTCGTGCTACCCATCAGCAAGGTGTGGCCGTCCGGCTTCTCGGCCAGGACCGATCGGGCTCCGATCGTGCCGCCGGCTCCGCCGCGGTTTTCAACGACCACAGGCTGGCCGAGAACAGCCGACATCCTGTCTATCAGGAGCCGTGCCATGACATCCGGAGGTCCGCCCGCGGGCGTGGCTGCGATGAGCTTGATCGGCCGATCTGGAAACGCTTGCGCGCTTTGAAAAGCCAGCGAGTGCGCGATCACCATGGCGAGTAGGGTGACCAATTTCCACTTCATATGTCCCTCCCTGGGGAACGACCCTATTGATGGGCCTTTTGTACTCTTTCAAAAAACTCCTGCGGATACTTCGACAGACGCTCCATTTGTGTTTGGAGATCGGCGGCAGATGCCGAAATGATGACCAGGCTCATCTTGTTTGCCTCCGCAAGGAACGTCGGGTCCTTGAGTGCGGACGCAAATGCCGTGCGTAGAACGTTAAGACGTTCATTCGGAACTCCTGGCGGAGCGGTGATCAGTCGCCCGAGCCTGAGCGCCTCGAAAAAGTAATTGAGAAGCTCCCGCGTGTCGTCAGTGCGCGCGTAGTCAAGGGCGTTGGCGACCTTTCCAAATTCCGAGGTCGGGGTGCCTCCCAGCTGAACCAGCAGTTTCATTTGGCCGCTGTTCAGAGCCGGTGCGAGGCGTGTGCGCAACGCCGTCGCGGTGAACCCGCAAGCACCACTGACCTCGCCACGCTGGAGAGCGAGAGTGACGCCTGGCATTCCCGGATAACCGGAAACCATGCGGATCTTGGCCCCGAGTACGTTCTTGATGACGGCGGTGTATCGATAGATGTCGGACGCCGGCGCACTGGTGCCGAACACCGTCTCCTTTTGCAGCAGGTCATCGAACGTTTCGGGGACGCCGGGGCCCGGGGCGACGGCGCAAAACTGCGGTTCGAGGGCCATGCTGCCGATCCAGCCAAACTTGAGCGGGTCGAACAATGCGGCCTTGTTGCCAAGGAAAGGCTCAACAGCAGCCTGCGATAGGAACATGCCCAGCACGGTGCCGTCGGGCGCCGCAGCCTTGTACATGTGGTTCGCCGCAACCAGTGTTCCTCCGCCGGGCATGTTGCGCGGAACGACCGCGGGATTGCCGGGGATGAAACGATCGATGTGGCGGCCTAATTGGCGCAGATAAGCATCATTTTCGCCATTGGGCGTAAACCCTGAAACCAGCGTCAGCGTCCGCCCGCGATAAAAGTCCGCGGCGGGCTCGGCCAGTAGCGGCGCCGCAGCAGTCAGCTGCAAGAAAACGCAAGCGATCGGAAGACGTAGACGTGGAGACAAAATCGCCATCATGTCCGTCGTCTCGGATTTCAATCCATACGATGCCGTCGACAGCGTGGTTCGACCGCGCCGCAAAGTCATGCCCCAAGCCTTCGCGTCATGTCGTCGAACAGTTCCGACACCGCGAACGGCCGCGGGATGATGCCTTGTTCGTTGGCGTATTGACTGACGATCTCGATTGAGCGCGCCACGTTCGCCACGCCGAAGGGCAGCATGTCGACCCCGTTGGGCGGGCCCGCTGCGGCCTTGCTCTCGGCGAGCATCCGATACACCTCGGCCACCACGTCCGGCCGTTGTCGCGCCAGATCGGAGTTGAGCACGAACATGTGGTTGATGTGGGTGCAGCCGTATTTCGCGTGCCAGGCTTGCGCGGCCTCGGCATGATCGGGAATGAGCCGTCGCGCCTTTTCGTGCTTGGGCGCCTCCGGACCGAGGATGCCGGCGTCAGCCTCTCCCTCGACAAGACGCTGGTCGAGCGGCTTCTCGCGCTTGTCGGCACGCACCACGTTGGCGGGATCGGTGAACTCCGCGAGATGCGGATCGTCAGTCGTGACCCAGGTGATGCGGCTGAGATCGACGCCGTATTCATGCTGGAGAATTCCGCGCGCCCAGGCGCCCGTTGTTTGCGTATACGCGCGGACCGCGACACGCCGGCCTTCCAGGTCCTTCGGCGTCAACGGTTTGCCGCGATCCATATAGGACATGGTGTTGTGCTGAAAGCGACCCACGACGGTGGCTGGCAGCAGCGTCAGCGGCTTGCCGTACGTTTTCGCCTGCAGGAAGGTTACGATCGCAAGCTCGCCGGCATCGAACGCTCCGTCGCGCACCATGGCCTTGAAGCCATTGCTGGCGACCGGCGGTCCACAGAAATCGAAACGGACGATCGGGGATGAGACCCGGCCCGCCTTCAGCGCCGCCGAAAGCGCGCTGTCGGCAAAGTTGGTCTTGAGCGTGACGGGTCCGCTGGACGGATAGGAAGCTGGCATGGGATCACTCACTTGGTGTTCAGGGCAGGATAAAGCCGAAGTGCCGTTCCACCCAGGATCGCGTCGCGGTCGGCCCCGCCCAGCGAGGCGAGCGCGGCCTTGGCAGCGGCCACATGTTCCTTGAGCGTGCCCGGCGAGTTTGGCCAGTTGGAGCCCCAGGCGATCCGCGTGGCCCCGAATTCGGCCACGACCTTGCCCAAGAAAGCATGGACGTCGGCCTTGGCTTTCTGCAGGAGACCGAGCGTCACCGGGGTGAGCTTGAGGTTGACGTTCGAAGCCGCGGCGAGACTCATCAGCGGCGCCGCCGCCGCATACGGCGGACCACCGCTGACGTCCGGACGCGCGAAATGGTCCACAATGATCGGAACCTTGGGGAAGCGCTTCGCCAATGCGATGGTTGCGGGAATACCCGAGGCATTGGTCTGAACGCAGACCGATAGGCCGCGCTCGCTGCACAGATCCCACACCGGATAGGAGCGTGCGTCGTCAAGCGTGCTGGCGTCGACTTCCTTGGTGCTGCCGCCCGTAAAGATACGAAAGCCGGTGATGCCGCGTGATATCCACTGTTTTGCGACATCTGCAGCGTCGGGCGCCAACATGTCGATGGAAGCCACGGCGGTGCAGCGCTGGGGAAAGTGGGTGACGGCATCGGCGACAAGCGAATTGTCGAATCCATAGACGGTTGAGGCGTGCACGATGGCGGTCTTGGCGACACCGGCCTCGTCCATCGCGGCGATCAGGTCCACGTCGGTGGCCTTGCGCTCCTTCGACCAGTCGGACTGGATTCCGAACAGCGGGGTGGCCGGGTAACGCTTCGTATCTGGCGAGACGATGTGGGGGTGGATATCGACGATCGGACCGGACATTTTACGCTTACCTCATATTTTCGCGGGGTCGACAAACAGCTGCTCGATCGGCATCCGTCGCGGTATCAGTCGTTGCTTGAAGGCGTAACTTTCCAGCGCCTCGATGGTGGCGCGGTTGCGCTCGATGCCGAACGGGAGGGGATCTTCTCCGACGACCGGCATCAGCTCGCGATACTTCTTGTCGCTCGCAGAATCCGCAGAGCCGGCGCGCACGGCGGCGAGCCACTCTTTCTTTGCCGCGCTATAGGCGTCGTGCAGGGAACGGGCGACCCATGGATGCTCGCGCAGCACGCTGTCTTTGACGACGATCGTGCCATGCATAGGATAGATCTCGGTCTTCTTGAACCAGGCGGCTTCCAACGATTTCGCATCGGGGAAAAGATCGGGGTAGTCGGCTGGCGGGATTTTCTTGGCGTCCCAGCCCGCGGTCGGCTTGCCCGCGCGTCCAAGACCGGCATTGCCGGAGAATCCGGCACTGATTTCGCCGTTGGCCATCATTTCGACCAATGACGTGCTCTCCAGCGCGTGGATGACGTTGGGCGGCAAATTCAATTCACGGACATGCTCCTCGTCGTCGACCACCCAGGTCACCTTGGAGCTGTCGAGGCCGTACTCGTCGATCAGGATGCCGCGGGTCCAGACTCCCGTGGTCACCGAATAGGCGCGCACGCCGACCTTCTTGCCTTCGAGGTCGCGTGGCGACTTGATACCGGCGTCCGGCCGCACCAGAAGCCCACCGTGGTGAAACGCGCGCGATACGAAGATCGGCAGCGCCACGAACGGAGCGCCATGCGCGCGCGCGATAATGTAAGTGGTCGGAGCCAGTTCACAGACGTCGAATTCCACATCGCGCACCATCCGGCGATAAGCCGCAATCTGAGGCACGACGTTCGCGAAGCGGGGTTCGACGCCCTCGATCGGGATACGGCCCGAAAGAATGGCCTTCGTATGCGGATATTCCGCAACCGCGATATTCAAGGGGACGGGAGACTTTACCATTGGGGTCGCCTTGCTGCCTGAGGAGCTTTCGCGTCACGGTCCGCCGGAGGTGGCGGAGCGAGAGCTAGGTACCGCCAGGACGCATCGGCGCTCAAGCTGGAATCCTGGCGCCAGCCATAAGTTTTCTGATGGCCAATAGCGGCAAGTCCTTCGGCACGCTCGAAAAACCGCCGCCCGGGACGGTCGATCCCTCGGGGCGACTTGCACTTCTCTTATGGCGGTTGCGGACAATTCGATATCCCGGCGCCGGGGGAGCCGGGTAATGGTTACGGTTAGCCGTGCCGGCCTGCTGTCTGAACACAACGGGAAGAAGCGCACAGCAGGGAGGATCGCGATGCCCGCCCATCGACACCCCGCATTCTCGCAAACCCGGTTCGGCGCGCTCCTGATCGGACTTGCGACCCTGCTTCTGTGTCAGACCGGTTCCTCGCCGGTACAAGCCCAACCGAAGTTCCCAGTCAAACCGGTGCGCCTTATTCTGCCGTTCGGGCCCGGTGGTGTAGCCGACGTTACCATGCGGCTGCTCGGGCAGAAACTTGGCGAGAAGTGGGGCCAGCAGGTTGTCATCGAGAACCGTCCGGGCGCCGGCGGCGTGATCGCCCAACAGGCTATGCTGGCGTCACCACCGGACGGCTACGCGATGTCCGTGACCGGGAACGGCACAGCGATTGGAATGACACTGTTCAAGACCCGCCCCTATGACATTCTCAAGGACTTCACCCAGGTCTCGATCACGGCCACGTTCGAGATGCTGCTCGTGATCCGGGACGATGCGACTTTCAAGACCGTGGCCGACGTCATCGCCCATGCCAAGAAAAACCCGGGCAAGATGAATCTCGGCGCGATCAATCCGGGCTCCACGCAGAACCTGTCCGCGCATCTGTTCAAACAGCTCACTGGGATCGACGCTACGATTGTGACCTACCGCGTGACGCCCGATCTCATCACCGGTGTGATGCGCGGCGACATCGACGTCGCGTTCGACTACTACGCCGCGTTCAAGGGATCGCTGGCGGGCAACAAGCTTCGCATCCTGGCCTCGGCAGACGAGGAGCGCAATCCGATCTTGCCGAATGTGCCAACCGTGAAGGAATTGGGGATCCCCGACTATGTGGTCACCAGTTGGAATGCGCTGTCGGCTCCGGCCGGCCTGCCGCAGGACATCCTCGCGGTTCTCAACCGCGACATCGTTGCAGCCTTGGCTGATCCCGAGTTGAAGAAGAAGGCGCTTGATCTTGGGCTCAACGCCCAGGGCAGCACGCCCGAGGCCATGCGCGAGCGGATGGAGCAGGATATCAAGCGGTGGGCCTCGGTCATTGAGAAGGCCGGAATTCCAAAACAATAACCCGCGCGTTCCAGGAAAGCCGCTGTCAGGAATTGCCTTGGCTATTGCGGTCGATCAACGTTGGCTACCACCGGCGGCCACCACCTTTACCCGCGCAGCAGGTCGCACGCCTTCCACGCCCTTCGATTGATTGTGCAGCGCCTGGATGAAGCGCACCTGCACCGACGTCGGGAGCCAGTCGGCGCGCGTCGTGACTTGAACCTGTCTGGCCCGATGCGGCACCTCGAAGGGCAATACGGTCAAATAGCCCATTTCCTGCTCGGCCTGACTCTCATGTCGCGAGACCAGCGTGATGCAGTCGGTCTCGCTCAGGATCGCGCGCGTCAGGCTGGGAGAGCTAGTTTGCATCGTGCTGCGTGGTGCGCGGTTGAGCATTCGAAAAAGGGCGTCATAAACCACCCGGCGTGGCGTGTCGCGCGGGGGCGCGACCCAATCGAAGGCGAGCAGGTCCTGGCGCTTGATCTGCCGCTTGCGGGTGAGCGGATGGCCGCACCGCACGACGAGGGCATAGGCATCATCAAACAGCACAGTTTCCACGACACCGAGCTTCGGATTGAGTCCGCGCTTCGGACCGATGATGAAATCAATCTCGCCGGACCGCAGTCTTTCGATCAGAAAATCGAAGCTGCCGTCGATGACCTCGATGCGGGTTTCTGGAAAAGCCTCGCTGAAATCCTTGAGCGCACGCGCAACAAAGAACACGCCGGCTAGAGGCAGCAAGCCAAGCCCGATGCGGCTGCGGTTGCGACCTTGCGATGCCTCGATCTCCTCGATGGCGTACTCAAGCTCATGCACAGCCAGTCGCGTCCGCCGAGCAAATTCTGCCGCCGGCTTTGTCGCCGTGACCCCGTGTGCGGTGCGCTGGAAGAGCGTGCGCCCCAGGATGGCTTCCAGCTCGCGTGCCGCGCGATGGATCGAAGGCTCTGACATCGCAAGCGCGCGAGCCGCCGCGGCAAACGTTCCGTTCTCCGCGATGGCAAGCAGAGCTCGAATCTGCGGCCGGCTGAGCTTGCGTTCGGTGGAACGATAGTCGGCAGCGCCAAAGCGTGCTGTGCCGGCTTCCAGTTCTGAGAGACCTCCGTCGAGCTCCGCAAACAGCCGCGCGGTGCGGCGCTGTAGAATTTCTCCGGCTTCGGTCAAATAGCAACCGGTATTCCGCCGGCGGAAAAGCTGGGCTCCGACGTCGTGCTCGATCCGTGCGATGGCCTGAGTGACCGCCGGTTGAGACACGTGGATTTCGGCGGCGGCCTGGCTGACATTCTCTGTTCGCGCCACCGTTTCGAATATGAGGAACTGCCGAAAGCTTGGGATTTGTGGGGTCGTCATCACGGCCAGATTAGCAAAAACTTATGGCAAGTTACAGGTTTCAAATGGACGCAGAATGTGACCGCCCGCCACCGCGTGTCGTGCCCGTTATAATGACGGATGAAATATCACCGTGCCGCTTGACGGCGGGCCTGCTCGTGCAGGGATAGGTGGATCGCCAGTGAATTCCTGAATATAAAAGGAGGGACCAATGACTCCAGCGGCCAGACACGCAGTTTTCAGGAGCATGGTAGCGGCACTATTGATTGCGATGGTGTTGCCGGCCGCGGCCCCAGCCCAGCAAATTGGCGGGCCGCGGGTGCCCTTGGTGCAGGACGACACGACGAATCCCGACGCGCAGGCGTTGTTCAAGGAACTGGAGGCCCGCGGAACCCGGCCGCTCAACTTGCACCGCGTTTACGGCAATGCGCCGAAGCTGGCCCGTCCGTCCTTGGCGATGGCTCAGGCGTTGCGCCACGACGCGATTGTGTCGCGGGCTGACAAGGAGCTTATTATTCTTCGTGCCACGCAGTTGGCGCGCGGAGATTACCCGTTCGGACAACACCGGCGCCTTGCAATCAGTTGTGGGATCACCATCGAGCAGATCGAAAGCCTTGCGCGATGGCGCGACAGCAAGCTGTTTAGCGACAGGCAGCGCGCGGTGCTTGCTTTCGCCGATGGCATGGCAAGCCAGGAAGGTGTCGATGACGCAACCTTCGAGGCTATGAAGGCGTTTTTCAGCGCGCAGGAAATCGTCGAGCTGACGATGAACGCCGCCTTTTACACTGCAAACTCGCTCATCAGCCGCACGCTCCGCATCACCGCTGAAGGGAATCCAAAAGGCGGCAATTATGGGACGTGCGAGTGAAAACGTCTCGGATCACGCCGGAGTACGGAGTGCGCTGCCGTCCTAATAGGCGAAATTCGTCAGATGTCGGAGAAGTCAGTCTGACACCAGCATTACGATAGGCCATAAAGTGTTGTTATGAGTTTGGAGACAGGCGAGGGTCGTTCGTGGTCGATCCTTGAGGCCAAGCCGCGTTGCGCTTGTCCTGGTCCGTAGTGAAAACAATTTTATTGGGAGACCGCCGTGAAAGTTCCCCGTCGTCGTTTCCTGCATCTTGCGGCGTGCACCGTTGCAATGTCTGCAGTTTCACGCGTTGCATGGGCGCAAAACTATCCGTCAAAGCCAGTGCGGGTCATCGTTCCGTTTCCGGCCGGCAATGCGACTGACGTCGTTGCGCGCCTTGTCGCTCAAAGCCTGTCGGAGCGACTGGGACAACCGTTCGTTATCGACAATCGGCCTGGTGCTGGTGGAAATATCGGCACTGAAGCGGCCGCGAAATCTCAAGCGGATGGTTACACGATTGTCCTGCTCAGTCCCTCGGCCACCGTCAACCACGCGATGGGCGGCAAGCAAGGGTTCAATCTGATCCGCGATATCGCCCCGGTAGCGGGTGTCGGCGTTGCGCCCTATGTCATGACGCTCACTCCCTCGTTCCCGGCGAAGACCGTTCCCGAATTCATTGCCTACGCTAAGGCCAATCCCGGCAAGGTCAACATGGCGTCGGCCGGCAATGCGAGTGCCGGGCATATTGTCGGAGAACTTTTCAAGTTGATGGCGGGGGTCGATATGGTTCACGTCCCGTATCGCAGCAGCTTCATGCCAGATCTGATGAGCGGACAAGTTGAAGTCGCCTTTGCCCCAATCTCTCTACCGATTGCGCAAATCCGATCTGGCGATCTGCGCGCGCTTGCGATCACCACAACGACGCGCTCCGAGGCATTGCCAGGCGTCCCGAGCGTAAACGATTTCGTGCCGGGCTACGAGGCGAGTGCCTGGTATGGGTTCGCTGCACCCAGGAACACGCCCTCCGAGATTATCGACACGCTCTATCGCGAGATCACCGCGGGCCTGGCCGATTCCAAGTTAAGATCGCGTTTCGCTGATTTGGGTTCAGCGGTCAGTCTCGTTTCGCCCCCCGATTTCGGCAAACTTCTGGTCGAAGAGACCGAGAAGTGGACCAAGGTTATCAAATTCGCGGGCATCAAGGCGGGATAGTCCTGGGATGCCAACACATCGTGCAACAACGCGGGGAGCCTTCGATGACGAAAACAAACTCCGGTGGCTTTGCGATCCTGCTGGCGATCCTGTCGACACTTCCGATTGTCGGCAACGCCGTGGCGCAGGCGAACTATCCGGAGCGGCCGATCCGCTTGATCGTGGCGTTTCCGCCGGGCGGGCCGTCCGACATCGTTGCCCGCCTGATGGCCGACAAGCTCACCGAAGCCCTGGGCAAGCCGGCCGTGGTCGAGAATGTGAGCGGCGCCTCCGGCAATATCGGCACCGAGCGCGTCGCCAAGTCCCCGCCCGACGGCCACACCTTGCTGATCTCCGCGCCCGGGCCGCTGGTCGTCAATCCGTCGCTCTATCAAAAGGTGCCGTTCGATCCGCTCCGGGATTTAGCGCCGATCTCGCAGCTCTGTTTCACGCCCAATGTTCTGGTTGTCAACAACGACCTGCCGGTGAAGTCGGTTAAGGAGCTCATTGCACTCGCGCGCAAAAATCCGGGTCAGCTCTCCTTTGCGTCGGGCGGTGCCGGCACCAGCAATCATCTCGCCGCCGAGCTGTTCAAGCTCATGGCCGGCATCAATCTCCAGCACGTGCCGTATCGGGGCGTCTCGGTGTCGGTGCCGGATATCATCGGCGGCCGTATCCCGGTCGCGTTCCTCAGCATGCCGACCGCGCTCCCCTTGACGCGCGATGGAAAGCTGCGGGCGCTGGCGGTCGGCACCGGCACGCGCTGGGGCGCGGCGCCGGAAATCCCGACCATGGAGGAGGAAGGGGTCAGCGGTTTCCGCTCGACGGTGTGGCATTCGTTCCTGGCGCCGGCGGGAACGCCGCCCGCGATACTCGAGCGCCTGCATCGCGAGACCATGCGCATCCTCGCGCTGCCGGATGTGCGCAAAATCTTCGACGACCAAGGCCTCGCCGTGATCGGAAGCACGCCCGCGGAATTTGCCGCCGTCATCAAGGATGAAGGTCAGCAGTGGGCGAAGGTGATCAAGGAAAGCGGATTGAAGGCCGGCAACTAGGCCGTGTACTCATAAATCTACTTGGTTCATCCGGCCGATGTCCGCTGGTCCCCTCCAGGACCGGCGAAAGAGCGGATCAGGTGCGTTTTGATGGCTGCCCGCACACGAGTTTGTGCCCGTCAATCGTGGTCACGACAATCTCACGCATTCCATAATGGGTATCCTTGGGCGCAGAACAGACCGCCCCACGCGCAACAAGTTCGGCGTGTAAGCCATCGACGTCATCGACGTCCAGGTAGCCAAACCAATTGTGAGAACCAAGCGCGCTCGGGTGCATGTCGGTCGGGCACTGGCCCAGCATTATCCGAACGCCGTCCCTTTCGGCCAATCGCCAATCTGTTGCATCCGCCCAGCTGATACGGAAGCCGAGGACGTCGCGGAAATACTCGGCGCTCCTGTTCATGTCCGGAACGGCGAGTACGAACGCCCAAGGGGCCATTTTCGACTGCATGGTGGCTCTCGCTCGCTTGACCGGAGTATCCTTTCGGAATGCCCCTGTGCGATCAACCAATGTCGCAGTTGGGTCATGACCGACAAAACTCAAAGTGAGCATAATAGGTCCGCTTTCGGGTGCATAGCGACCAAAGCGTCCTTTGGCAGGGCATGTTGAGCCTGACTGCCGGGCCGTGATTCAAGCCCCTAACTGAAGGGGCCGAATCATGCGCTACGAACTCACCGACGATGAGTGGACTGCCATCAAGCCGATGCTGCCCAACAAGCCGCGCGGCGTGCCACGGGTGAATGACCGTCGTGTCCTCAATGGCATCTTCTGGGTCTTGCGATCTGGAGCACCGTGGCGCGATCTGCCAGACAGACTTCGGTCCGTACACCACTTGCTACAATCGCTTCGTTCGCTGGCGACGAGCGGGCGTCTGGGCCAAGATCATGAACGCACTCGCCGGCGCCCATGATGCCGCCGTGCAGATGATCGACACGTCTATTGTCCGCGTGCATCAGCACGGTGCCTGCATCACTCGGAACAGAAGACAGTCCATGGGCCGGTCACGAGGCGGGTTGACCAGCAAGATTTCATGCGGTGGTCGATACCAATGGCCTGCCGGTCCGGCTCGCACTGACGGCCGGTGAGGCACACGACAACCGGCTCGCAGGCAAACTCCTATCTCGCCTGAAGTCGGGAACAATGCTGCTCGCCGACCGTGGCTATGACGCCGATTGGATCAGAGCTCTTGTTCGCCAGCACGGCGCCTGGGCGAATATCCCACCAAAAAGAAATCGGACAGAGGCGCTATGCTTCAGTCCGTATCTTTACCGGGCTCGCAACTTGGTCGAGCGGTTCTTCAACAAGATCAAGCACTGCCGGCGTGTGGCAACGCGCTACGACAAGCTCGCGGCCAACTACCTCGCATTCGTCCAGCTTGCATCCATACGGCTATGGCTGCGCGTTAATGAGTCCACGTCCTAGGTGCTTGTGCTCATAATCGCGCGATGTCGGTTTCGGAGGCAAAGCGGACCAAAATGCTCACCGCGAGCTTTCCGCTCAAGACCCGGAGGCGGGGTTGGTGTATAGCAGCTCGTCCGCGGTGATCGAGCTGATGATCCGCTTTTTCTGCTTCTGGCACAAAGCGGGCATCCAGCGATGTCCGCTCACTTTGGCAATGTGCGGGCCGACACGACTTGCTGGCGCAACGTGCATCGCGCGCTTTTTCGATTGCCTGCCGGACATCGCAACTTCTACTCTCACTCGCTGGGCTGAAGGCTGACCGAGAACGGCTGGAATGGTGGATAGGGGATCGTAAATGGCGACGTTGATCTTGACTGGTGATGTCAATCTGAAGGGGGTCACCGATCCTGCGGTACCGCTCGCGCGCGTCAACAGCGAGCTGCGTAGGGGCGACCTGGTGTTCTGCAATCTCGAGTGCCTGCTCAGCGTGCCGCCGGCGGACCACTCCCACAGCAACGAAGGTTTCTTTGTCGATCCGGACGTCGGCGCCAGGGTGCTTACGGACGCGGGTATCGGCGTGGTCGGGATCGCCAACAATGTGCACTACGGCGAGCCGATCAACACCTCAATCGCGCAGCTCGACCGCATCGGTATCTTGCACACTGGGGCTGGGAAAAATCTAGCGGCGGCGCGCGCCCCCGCCATCGTCGAGCGCGCCGGCGTGCGGTTCGGTTTCGTTCAGCGCAGCTCGATCTATTGGCCGACCAACCACGAGGCGCGCAAGGACGCGGTTGGCATTGCCGTGATCAAGGGACACACTGCCTATCAAATTCCGACCTCGCGCCTGACGCCCGATTCATATCCGCCCAACCGGCCCGGCCTGCCGCCGCAGATCGTCACCTGGACGGACGCTGCCTATCTCGCGGAGTTCAAGGAGGACATTGCCGCCCTGCGTCCGCAGGTCGACGTGCTGGTCGCGTCCTGCCACTGGGGCGTCGACCACGACGTTCTGCAGTACATGACCGAAATTGCCCACAGCGCGATCGATGTCGGCGCCGACATCGTGGTCGGGCATGGGCCGCACTATGTGCTGCCGATCGAAGTTTACAAGGGCAAACCGATTTTCTACAGCCTTTGCAATCTGTCGTTCCACTCCGGCCATCGCGGCGTGCACGGCGATTGGACCGGGCTGCTGGTGTGCATTACGCTTCAAGGGGGCAAGCTCGCGGGCGGGACGTTTCAGCTCATGCGCCACAACGACAAGAACGAGACGTTCATCACACCGCTGGGTAATGAAGCGGAAGCGCTGGCCTACATCATCTCCGGCAGCGCCGCGCTCGGGACAGAGCTCAAGCGCAACGGCGAGCACGTCGAGATCGCGCTCGAGCACCTTTCACGGCCTCGGCACGCCTAGCAATACGCCCGCCGAAATCATCGAGACGCTCAAGAAGGAGATTAGCGCCGGCCTCGCCGATCCCAAGATCGAGGCGCGGCTTGCCGACCTAGGCGGAACGGTGCTCGCCGGCTCGCCCGCCGATTTCGGCAAGCTCTTCGCCAACGAGACTGAGAAATGGGCCCAGGTGATCGGGCGGCCAACACCCCGCAGCGGCGAGCGGTGGTGCGGTGATCGAGCGCGGCGCGTGTCAGGGATGCGGGGCGTTTTCTTGGTACCCCCAGGGTACCCCGGGCGTTTTTCGGAATTTGTGGGGTGGCGACAAACCCCTGATTTATTTGGCTCCCCGGGCCGGATTCGAACCAGCGACCAACCGGTTAACAGCCGGTTGCTCTACCACTGAGCTACCGGGGAACATCGCCTCAGAGGAAGGAGCCGCGTATTAACAAACGGGTTTCCCGTTGCCTAGCGCGAAATAGCCCGCCCGCGATCAATAAGGCACGGAAGTCCTTTCAGATATGACAATGCCGGCCTCGGGGACCGCGGCCGGCATTCGATCTTTTCAGGTGGCGTCTCAGGCTCCCGTCGACGCGATCCGGCCGTTAGGCGCGGACGTCGAAGTCGAGCACAGCCTGCGGGATGTCTTCGCGCTTGAGGCCGCGCGCCGCGAGCTGGGCGTCGGTCATCTGCGACAGCGTCTTGTAGCGCTGCGCCATCAGGTGCGCCTCTTCGATTCCGTCGAAAAACGCAGCAATTCGCTGGGAAATCCGCTGAAAGAAGGCCGGGGCCTGATGAACCAGTTGGGACAGGGCAATGGTTGTCATAGAAGTCCTCGTGCTTGTTAATCGTTGCTGACTTGGAACTCTATATAGTCTGGTATACCACTTTAATCACCAGTAGTTATCGCATAGCAGCAATAGTGTGCTGCATAGCGATATTCGTAAAACTTTAATGAATGCGGCAACCAAATGGGGGGCGGCGGGCGAGGGGGCGCCGACGGGCCAATTTCACGGTGCCGGAACGGGAATTGGGCGGGGGAGTGGTCGGATGCCGCTAGAGCTTGGAGGCCACGCCCAGAATTGAACTGGGGTACACGGTTTTGCAGACCGTTGCGTAACCACTCCGCCACGTGGCCGTCTGGGCGGCTTGATACAGGAGCAATCCTGAACGGGCAACTAATCGGGGCGATCCCGCTTTCGCGGGCCGATTTGATTTCCGGCGGCTTCGTGGCCGCCTTGCATAAGCACCGCGCTTGTCGATAGAGAGGGCGTCAGCCGCCGCAATCCTCAGGGCCTCCGATGTTCGATTTTGCCGCCGCGCGCCGCATGATGGTCGATGGCCAGGTTCGCACCAGCGACGTCACCGATCAGCGGATCATCGGGGCGATGCTGGACCTGCCGCGGGAGCGGTTCGTTCCCGAACGCAATGCATCGGTGGCCTATCTCGACCTCGATGTGGCCGTCACTTCCGCGACGCCGGCGCGCCGGCTGTTGAAGCCCATGGTGCTGGCCAAGCTGATCCAGGCGGCCGAGGTCGGTCCGCAGGATCGCGTGCTCGATGTCGGTTGTGCAACCGGCTATTCGACGGCGCTGCTGGCGCGACTTGCGCGCAGCGTGATTGCGCTGGAGGAAGACGCGACGCTGGCGCGCCATGCGCGCGAGAATTTGGCCGCAATCGGTGCGGCCAATGCCGAGGTCGTGTCCGGTGCGCTGCCGGATGGTTGGCCGGCGGGCGCGCCCTATGACGTCATCCTGATCAATGGCGCGGCCGAAGTGGTACCCGAGCGGCTGCTGCGCCAGCTCGCGGAGGGCGGACGGCTGGTCGCGGTCGTTGGCCGGGCGCCCGCGAGCAAAGCCGTGCGCTATCTGGCCGGGGGCGGGCAGGCGAGCGCCTTGCCGGTCTTTGACGCCGCCGGGCCGGCGCTGCCGGGATTTGCGGAGCCGCCGGCCTTCGTATTTTGATGCCGCCGCCTGCCGGTATCCCGTTGCCCTAAGTTTCCCACAGCAAGGTGTGGCGCAGAAAACGCAAGCGGCGCGTTTTTTCCCCGTTTGCGCGCCGCAAAATTCCTCAGGGGTTTCATAAGAGGCTGAGGGCGCTTATGGTTACGCCAGGGTCGGTAGGGTCCATCGCGTCCGGGCATGGTCGCGTGGGCTCGGTCGCGCGGCTTTGACCGCGTGTGGCGTGGGGTCTTTGGATGGTGAGGGGGCAGGGTCGGCCGGGTGCGGTCGGGCGGTGCATAACCGCCCTTACTGCCGTTGTGGCCGTCGCCGGCATCTGGCTGGCGAGCGCCAGCGCGCAAGAACCGCCGCCCCAACGTCGCAGCGCCGCCGCCGCCGGCCCGACCACCATGAACGTGTCGCTGATCCAGGCCTACCAGAACAATCCGCAGCTCAATGCCCAACGCGCCGCGACCCGCGCCGTTGACGAGAACGTCGCCATTGCGCTCGGCGGCTACCGCCCGCGCGTGGCCGCGACCGGAAGTCTGAGCGAGACTCATCTGGAGACCTTCAGCAAATCGGGCGCGACAAGCGGCTGCACCCCGACGAATTGCGGAAACGTGGGCTCCGCAACCTATGGCATCACCGCCACGCAGACCCTGTTCAACGGCTTCCAGACCGGCAACCGCACGCGACAGGCGGAGTTGCAAGTATTTGCAGCACGCGAAACGTTGCGCTCGACCGAGCAAACGGTGCTGCTGAGCGGGGCGACCGCGTACATGAATTTGCTGCGCGACGCCGCCATCCTCGATCTGCAGCGCAGCAACGTGACCGTGCTCGAGGCGACGTTGCGGCAGACGCGGGATCGCTTCAATGTCGGCGAGGTGACGCGCACCGACGTCGCGCAGGCCGAATCACGGCTGGCAGCGGGCCGGTCGTCCTTGCTGACCGCGCAATCCAACTACATCACGTCGCAGGCCAACTACCGGCAGGTGATCGGCGTGGAGCCGGGACGCCTAGCGCCGGCGATGCCGGTCGACCGGCTCTCTCCGCGCAACCTTGCGGGAGCGCTGGCGCGAGCACGCACCGAGCATCCGACCATCACCACCGCCACCTACAATGTCGACGTCGCGGCGTATCAGGTGAAGGTCGCGGAGGGTGCGCTGCTCCCGACGCTGACGTTGCAGGGCGCAGCCAACAAGCAGCACAATTCGCCCACCAACCTGACCACGGCGTCGACCTTCTCGGCGCAGGCCACCGCCCAGCTTTCGGTTCCGATCTACCAGGGCGGCCAGGAATACGCGACGATTCGGCAGGCCAAGGAGACGCTCGGTCAGCGCCGGCTCGACCTCGACACCGCCCGCGATCAGGTGCAGTCGACCGTCACCCAGGCGTGGGGCCAGTTGGAGGCCGCGAAGGCGCAGATCGAGGCGACTCAGGCGCAGGTCGCCGCCGCCGAGATCGCTCTCAACGGCGTACGTGAGGAAGCCCGCGTCGGCCAGCGCACCACGCTCGACGTACTCAACGCGCAGCAGGATCTTGTGAACGCCCGCGTCTCGCTGGTCACCGCGCAGCGCGATCGCGTCGTCGCCTCCTACACGGTGCTGGCGGCGGTCGGGAGTCTCTCGCCGCAAATCCTCGGATTGGGCATCCCGACTTACGATGCGATGGTCCATTATCAACAGGTGCGCGACAAGTGGGGCGGCGTTCGCACACCTGACGGACGATAAGCGCCGCTGAGCAAGTTACAAACTTGCGCTCAACCTTTCACATGACATATTGATTCGACTGCGACGCTGGCGCTACGGCAGAGGCGAAACCAGTGTGCGTCCGACGTCGCTCTAATGCATTCAACTTAAAAGCGCGCTACGCTTCGACGTTGATTCGCGCCGAATTGTAAGGCGCGACTCAGGGCGTGGGGACCTGAGCGGGGACGCGGCAAATGAACCAGCCTGCCAAGGCACAAGAACCAACGATGGAGGAGATACTCGCCTCCATCCGGCGGATCATCGCCGACGACGATACGACCAAGCCGTCGCCCAAGGCTGCCGATCCGGTGCCACCGCCGCCGGCGCCGCCGCCCATGGCGCAACGCCCGGAGCCTGTTCCGCCGCCGCCGCGCGCGGCGCCCGTCGTGCCGCCGCCGAAGCCGGCCCCCGAGCCGGCGATGCGGCAGGCCGACATCGACGCGATGCTTTCCAACCTCAACGCGACCGCTCCGTCCGAGCCGGTTGAGGAGCCACCGGCGCCGGATATCCTGGACCTGACGGAATCGATGGCGGCCGAGGACGAGTTGGCGAATTTTCGCACCATCGACGGACAATCGGACGTGGTGTTCGAGGAGCGGCCGTTTGAACCCGAGCCGCTGCCGCGCGGTGCAACACTGAGCCGCGAAGCACTCCTCTCGGCATCGACGACCTCGGCGGTCGATTCGGCGTTCAATACGCTTGCCCACACGGTGCTGGTGCAGAACGCCCGCACGCTCGAGGATCTGGTGCGCGAAATGTTGCGGCCGATGCTCAAGTCGTGGCTCGATGACAACCTGCCGGGTTTGGTCGAGCGGCTGGTGCGCGCCGAAATCGAGCGCGTGTCGCGCGGCCGGACCTGATCACCTAGCCGCGGCGTCGAAGCTCGCGCGCGAACCACACCGCCATCACCGGCAGCGCGATCCCTGCGACCACCAGCAGCGGCACCGCGCCGGCGCGGTCGAATACGATCGCGCCTAAGCCCACGCCGACCGTTTGCCCGACATAAATCGCGGAGGAGAACAGTGCGAAGCCGGTGGCGCGCGCTTCCGGCGTCATCTGCGTGCCGCAGGTCTGCAAGGTGTTGTGCAGCGCGTAAAAGCCGAGGCCATAAAAGCCGACGGCGATCGGCGCGAGCCACCAGGCCAGTCCGCTCGCCAGCACCAGGTAGCTGACGCCGCACGCCAGCGCGCCGCCGATCGCGAGCCCGCTCTGCCCGAACCGGTTCACGAGCTGCTGCACCGTCGTGGCATAGACCAGCCCGCCGATGGCGAAACAGCCGACGATCAGGCCGACCGCGGTGAGGCTCAATCCGAAGCGCTGGTTGAGATCGGCGCCGACATAGGCGAATGCGCCCCAGCCGAAGACCGATTCGAGAAACACCGCCAAAATCACGATTCGGGCCCATGGGCTCGACAGCACGGTTTTGTAATCGGCGACAAAGCCGCGTGAGCGCTCCTCCGGCCGTCCGGCCGGGCGCGTGCGCGGATTGGTGATGAGCTCGTAGATCAGTCCCACGGTCGCCAGCGCGAACATCGCCCCGAGGATGAAGAAGACGTTGCGCCAGCCGAACAGGTCGCCCAGCACCCCGCCCGCGGCCTGGCCGAACAACTGTCCGGTGATCTGCCCGGTCAGGTAGCGGCCGAGCACCGGCTGGCGCCGGTCGTAGGGTGTCACGTCGCCGACATAGGCCATCGACAGCGGAATGACCCAGCCGGCGCAGGCGCCCGCCAACAGCCGCGCGATGGCGAGTTCGGTCAGCGAATTGGCGAGCCCGCAGGCCATGACCAGGATCGACGAGGCGAGGCACATGGTCATGACGGTGAGATATTTGCCGAAACGATCGCCTATCGGGCCGATAAACAGCTGCACCGAGCCGTGGGCGACCGCATAGGCGGTTACCACCATGGCTGCGGCGCCCACGGTGGTGCCGAAATCGCCGGCAATTTGCGGGAGCAGCGAATCCGTCACCCGGACCTGGGCTTGGCTGGCGAAACCGGCTACCGCCAGCAGCACGATCGACCGGGTCGGGTTGGGCTGGGCGTCGGGCGCGGGGAGGGGCACGAAATGCTCGGATGTGGCAGGTTGACAGGCCAAAGCGTGGCGCGCTTTTTACCGCGCGAACACCCGAAACCGAAACGACAATGATCGACAAGACCTATCAGCCCGCCGAGGTGGAAAAGCGCATCGATGCGCTGTGGGAGGAGGCCGGCGCCTTCCGCGCCGGCCGGCCCGAGCGGCGTGCCGCCGAGCCCTATTGCATCGTGATCCCGCCACCCAATGTGACGGGTTCGCTGCATATGGGGCATGCGCTCAACAACACCCTCCAGGACGTGCTCTGCCGGTTCGAGCGGATGCGCGGCAAGGACGTGCTCTGGCAGGTCGGCACCGACCACGCCGGCATCGCCACGCAGATGGTGGTCGAGCGCCAGCTCATGGAGCGCCAGGAGCCTGGCCGGCGCGCGCTCGGGCGCGAGAAGTTCCTGGAAAAGGTCTGGGCCTGGAAGGCGGAGTTGGGCGGCACCATCATCAACCAGCTCAAACGGCTGGGCGCGTCCTGCGACTGGACGCGCGAGCGCTTCACCATGGACGAAGGGCTCTCGAAGGCGGTGATCCGCGTCTTCGTCGCGCTCTACCGCGCCGGGCTGATCTACAAGGACAAGCGGCTGGTCAATTGGGACCCGAAGCTGCTCACCGCCATTTCCGATCTCGAAGTGCAGCAGACCGAG
The DNA here is from genome assembly GCA_963785745.1 of uncultured Alphaproteobacteria bacterium. Taxonomy (GTDB): domain Bacteria; phylum Pseudomonadota; class Alphaproteobacteria; order Rhizobiales; family Xanthobacteraceae; genus VAZQ01. The sequence continues at coordinate 142,753 of CAWAWR010000026.1, read as the reverse complement.
ATGAAGGGCCACCTCTGGCACTTCCAGTATCCGATCTGGGGTTTGCGTGATGCTTTCATCACCGTCGCGACCACGCGGCCGGAGACCATGCTGGGCGATACCGCGGTTGCCGTGCATCCGGACGATAAGCGCTATCGCCATCTCGTAGGGCAACAAGCGATCCTGCCGCTGGTTGGACGTCGCATCCCGATCATCGCCGATGAATATTCCGATCCGGAGAAGGGCACCGGCGCGGTCAAGATCACGCCGGCGCACGACTTCAACGACTTCGAAGTCGGCCGCCGCCATGACCTGCCGCTCGTCAACGTGCTCGACCGCGAGGCCAATCTCAATCTCGAGAACAACGACGCCTTCCTCGACGGTCTCGACCCGATGTCGCCGGAACTGGTCGAGACGCTGCAGATGCACGGCCTCGACCGCTTTGTCGCGCGCCGGCTGATCGTCGAGCGCATGCAGGCGCTCGGTCTGGTCGCCAAGATCGAGCCGCATGTGAACATGGTGCCGCACGGCGACCGCTCCGGCGTCATCATCGAGCCGTACCTCACCGACCAGTGGTACGTCGACGCCAAGACGCTGGCGCAACCGGCAGCGCAGGCCGTGCGCGAGGGCCGCACGACCTTTGTGCCGCAGCAATGGGAAGCCACCTATTTCAACTGGATGGACAACATCCAGCCCTGGTGCATCTCGCGCCAGCTCTGGTGGGGCCACCAGATTCCCGCATGGTACGGCTGGACGCTCGACAAAGATGGTCGACTGTCGATCGCGAAGACGGAGGTGTTTGTCGCCGAGACCGAGGCGGAGGCGCTCCAGCGCGCCAAGAACTACTACAAGAAGGACGTCGTGCTGGTCGGCAGCATGGACGAGAGTCTCGGCAAGGTCGACTTCGCTACCGGAGCCAAGCCCGACAAGATTCCGGTCTGGCGTGACGAGGACGTGCTCGACACCTGGTTCTCCTCCGCGCTGTGGCCGTTTTCGACGCTGGGCTGGCCCTACGAAACGCCCGAGCTCAAGCGGTTCTATCCGACCAACGTGCTGGTGACCGGATTCGACATCATCTTCTTCTGGATCGCACGCATGATGATGATGGGCCTTCACTTCATGAAGGACATCCCGTTCCACACCATCTACATCCATCGCCTCGTGCGCGACGAGCGCGGGCAGAAAATGTCGAAGACGGTGGGCAATGTCATCGACCCCCTCAGCGTCATCGACGAGTACGGCGCCGATGCGCTGCGCTTTGCGCTCATGCGCGCGGTGGCGCCGGGCCACGACATCAAATTGTCGCCGCAGCATTTCGAGAGCAACCGCAACTTCACGACCAAGCTGTGGAACGCCTCGCGCTTCGCCGAGATGAACGAGTGCGTCACCGTCGCCGGGTTCGATCCCGCCACGAACAACGAGACGCTCAACCGCTGGATCGCGCACGAGACCCAAAAGGCCTCGCGCGAAATTACCGAGGCGATCGAGGCCTACAAGTTCAACGACGCCGCCGGCGCGCTCTACCGCTTCATCTGGAACATCTATTGCGACTGGTATCTCGAACTCGTCAAACCGGTGCTCACAGGCGTCGACGGTCCGGCGAAAACGGAAACGCGCGCGATGGTCGCCTGGGTGCGCGACGAGATTTTCAAGCTGCTGCACCCGTTCATGCCGTTCGTCACCGAGGAGCTCTGGCGCGTCACCGCGGAGCAGGGACCGTCGCGCGCGGGCTTGCTGGCGCTGGCGCCCTGGCCGGCGCACGCGCGGCTCTCCGACCATGCCGCCGAGGGCGAGATCGGCTGGGTGATCGACATCGTCACCGCGATCCGTTCGCTGCGCGCCGAGATGAACCTGACGGTCGCGACCGAGCTGCCGGTCGTGCTCGCCGGCGTTTCGCCGGAGACCGATGCGCGCGCCGGGCGCTGGGCCGACATGATCCGCCGGCTTGCGCGCCTTTCCAGCCTGTCGGTGGCGCAGACGGTGCCGCCGGGGTCGATCCAGCTCGTCGTGCGCGGCGAAGTGGTTGCCTTGCCGCTCAAGGGCGTGATCGATTTCGCCGTCGAGGAAGCGCGGCTGCAGAAGGAGATTGCGCGCGTCGACGCCGACATTGCGCGCGTCGACGCCAAGCTCAACAACCCGAAATTCGTCCAGAACGCGGCCGAGGAAATCGTCGAAGGCGAGCGCGAGAAGCGCGGCGAAGCCGAAGGCCGGCGCGCCAAGATCCGGGAAGCGCTGGAGCGGCTCAAGGGGGCGGCGTGATTGTCTTCGTCGCCGGGGCGAGCGGCGTCGTCGGGCAGCGGTTGTTGCCGCTCTTGCGGCAGGACGGCCATCAGGTTGTCGCCACCACCCGTTCGCCGGCCAAGGCAGACGCGTTGCGCGCACTGGGCGCGGCGCCGGTGGTCGTCGATGTCTTCGACAAGGCGGCTTTGGCGCAAGCGATTCGTGCCGCACGGCCCGAGGTCGTCATCCACCAGCTCACCGATCTGCCGGAGGTGCTGGATCCGGCAAAGATGGATGCCGTGCTCGAAAGCAATGCGCGGCTGCGGCGCGACGGCACCCGCAATCTGATGGACGCGGCGCAAGCGGCGGGGGTCAGGCGCGTCATCGCGCAAAGCATCGCCTGGGTGTACGCAGCAGGCGAGGGGCCGCGCGCGGAATCCGATCCGCTCGATACCGCTGAAGGCCCGTGGGTGGTTACGGTCGGTGGCGTGACGGCGCTTGAGCATGCCGTGCTCAACACACCTGGCGTCGACGGGATCGTCCTGCGTTACGGCCGGTTCTACGGGCCGGGGACCTGGACCCTGACGCCGTCGGGGACGTCGCCGCTGCACGTGGATGCCGCCGCGCAGGCGGCACGGCTCGCGGTATCGCGGGGCGAGCCGGGCATCTACAACGTTGCCGAGGACGACGGCACCTTGCGCACCGGGAAGGCGCGCCGCGCCTTTGGTTTCGACCCGGGTTTCCGGATGGAAGCGGCCTGACGGACCAGCCGGCCGCGCTTCGCGCGGAGGAGAGAACTGTGCGGCGCATCCTGAAGTGGATTGCTTGGCCGATCGGTCTTCTCGCGGCCGTGCTGATCGTTGCAACGATCGCGACGGCGCGCTTCGGCGACGCAAGCCTCTATCCGCCGCGGCCCGATGGCGCCCGCGTCGACGTGTTCGTGGTCACCAACCTCTATCATTCGGGCCTGATCCTGCCGCGGGAAGCGCTGGCCGAAGCCGCCCGGGCGCGTTCGTTGCCGGCGCTGGCGGCGGTCACGGCGCGCTTCGCCGGCTATGATCAGCTTGAATTCGGCTGGGGTGACGAAGGGTTTTACACGCGCGTGCCGACCACGGCAGAGCTCACGACGGCGCTCGCGCTGCGTGCCTTGTTCCGGCCGGGCAATCCGTCGGTGCTGCATGTGGTCGGTTTTTCGGAGCAGCCGCAACAGGCCTACCCGAATGCCGCCCTGGTCGCCTTGACGCTCAGCGAAGCGGGATTCATGCGCCTCGCCACCGCGCTCGACGCGGCGTTTGCCCGCAGCGGCCAAGACGGCACGGTTGAAGAGATGGGCCGCGGCCTCTACGGCCCAAGCCTCTTCTACCGGGCGGTCGGGACCTTCAATCTGCTGCGCGTCTGCAACCACTGGATCGCCGACCTTCTTGACGCTGCCGGCGTGCCGACCGCGCCGGTGCTGGCCACCATGCCGCAGGGCTTGCTATGGGATTTGTCATGGCGGGCGGGCGCGGTGCGGCTGCCGCCGTACGCCCGGTGAAAAGAAGACAGAGAGTGTCATGCCCAACCTCAAGCTCACGCTCGCCTGCTGGAACTACGACCGCACCCGCCCGCTGATCGATGGCCGCGTGAAACCGGACGGCATCGATCTCGACATCCAGATCCTGCGGCCGCGGCAGTCGTTCCAGCGCATGCTGGACAACCAGGAATTCCAGCTCTCCGAGCTCTCGCTGGCGTCCTACACGGCGCTGAAAGCGCGGGGCGATTGCCCGTTCGTGGCGGTGCCGGTGGCGCTGTCGAAAATCTTCCGCCACTCCTGCATCTATGTGCGCAAGGGCTCGGGGATCACCAAGCCGGAAGACCTGCGCGGCAAGCGCGTCGGCACCTCGCAATATTCATCCACCGGGCTTTGCTTCATGCGGGGCATGCTGGAGCACGACTACGGCATCAAGTCGGAGGACATGCATTGGTTCATGGGCGGGTTGAACACCTTCGTGGAGCAACCGCTGATCCCGCTCAACCTGCCGAAGGCGATCAAGCTCGACTTCCTGTCGGGCACGCAGACGCTGGAGAAGATGTTCGACGCCGGCGAGCTTGACGCGCTGCTGACGCTCTACATCCCGCAGTCGTTCCTCAACGGCGCGCCGCACATCGCGCGGCTGTGGCCGAATTTCAAGGAGGTCGAGACCGACTATTACCGCCGCACGAAGATCTTTCCGATCATGCACACCGTGGTGGTGCGCGAGGACGTGCATCGCGAGCATCCGTGGGTGGCGAAGAGCATCTACAAGGCGTTCTCGGAAGCCAAGGCGATGGCCATCGACGGGCTCTACGACACCGACGCGCTGCATTTGGCCTTGCCCTTTCTCATTGATCACGTGGAAGAGACGTGGCGCGTGTTCGGTAAGGACTTCTGGGCTTACGGCGTCGAGTCCAACCGGCCCACCTGGGAGGCGATCGGGCGCTTCGTGCATGAGCAGTCGCTGGCGCCGCGGATCGTTACGCCGGAAGAGCTATTTACCGTGCCCGTCGAGTAGTTTCGGCGTCATCTTGCAACCATTGCGTTTATCGCGCACGATTGGCCCCGACATGGTGAGGGAGGGCCGTCATGTCCGACGAGGCCAAAAACGTCGCGGTTCTGACGGAAGCCTATCGCCGCTGGAGCGACAGCCGCGGCGGCAGCGCTGATCACTGGATGTCGATCTGCGCCGAGAACATTGCATTCGGCTCGCTTATTCAGGGAACGGCGCCGGGCGTCGCCTACATGACCGGGTACAACGCCCGCGATGAGCTCGGCCGCTATTTCGAAGGGCTCGCCCGTGATTGGGAGATGATCGAATACAAGGTCGATCAGTTCGTCGCGCAGGGCGATCGCGTGGTCATGCTCGGCCGCTGCGCGTGGCGCAACAAGCACACCGGCAAAGTCGTCAAAACGCCGAAGGCGGATTCCTGGCGCTTTGCGGACGGGAAGGCGGTAGAATTCTACGAGTATTTCGACACCGCACAGGTCCATGCCGCCGTCGTCTGAGGCGACGCGTCCGAAGGAATCACCGTGACCGACCTCAACAACCGCCCCGGCGGGCCGAACCTCATCGTCACCGCCAAAACCGCGCACAAGGTGCATTTCCTCGACGCGGCGACGCTGACGATGCAGTCGACCATCGACATGCCGGGCTCGACACATGAATTGGCGCTCTCCGCCGACGGCCGCACCGCCTACGGCACGGTCTATGGCGACGGCGTGTTCGCCAAGCGTGTGAACCCCGACCGCCGCATCGTGGTCATCGACCTGCCGTCGAAGTCGCTGACGCGCGTCATCGATCTCGGTGCGGTCTATGCGCCGCATGGCGTGATGATGGACGAGCAGGGCACGCTCTGGTCGTCGGGCGAGCTCGGCAATGCGGTGCTGGCGATCGATCCCGCGGGCGACAAGGTGCAGAAGATCGACGTCGGCCACACCGCACATTGGGTCGCGGTCAGCCATGCGACCGGCAAGGTTTTCGCGTCGGTGAAGTCGGACTACCTGGTCGTCATCGACGCCGCGCGGCGCGCGGTCATCGACCGCATCGCGCTGCCGCAAGTGGTGGAGGGACTCGCGGTCGCGCCCGACGGCGCCACGGTCTATACCTGCGCCCAGGGCGCGGCGGAGTTCTACGCCATCGACGCCCGCTCGCACGCGATCACCCGGACGGTGCCGATCGACGGCGCCAATCCCGAGAAGAAGCAGATGCGCCGGGTGCGGGTCTCGCCCGACAACAGTTATGTCGTCGTGTCGTCGAATCAGGATCATCATGTCGCGATCTACGAGCGCGGTACGCTCAAGCAGATCGCGTCGATCCCGGTCAAGAAGTCGCCGATGGGGTTCGGCTTCGCGCCCGGCGGCCAGCACGCCTATATCTGCTGCCACGACGACGCCGAGGTGTTCGAATTCGAGCTCGCGACCGGCCGTGTCACGCGCACGTTCCCGACCGCAGCCGGCTGCGAGTTCATCGTGGCCTACCACTGACCGCAGGAGAGGCTTGCTTTCGGGCCGCCGGACGCTACAACGGCGCCGCAATGACCATGCCCGTGAGCGCCCCGCAAGGCGCGGAGGCGCGGACGCCGTTTGCTCCCGAGATCGCGCGCCGGCGGACCTTCGCCATCATCTCCCATCCGGACGCCGGCAAGACCACCTTGACGGAGAAACTGCTGCTGTTCGGCGGCGCCATCCAGCTCGCCGGGCAGGTGAAGGCCAAGCGCAATCGTCAGTCGGCGCGTTCCGACTGGATGACCATCGAGCGCGAGCGCGGGATTTCGGTCGTGACCTCGGTCATGACGTTCGAATACGACGGCCGCATCTTCAATCTGCTCGATACGCCGGGCCACGAGGACTTCTCCGAGGACACCTACCGGACGCTCACGGCGGTGGATTCCGCCGTCATGGTCATCGACGCCGCCAAGGGCATCGAGCCGCGCACCCGCAAGCTGTTCGAGGTGTGCCGGCTGCGCGACATTCCGATCCTCACCTTCATCAACAAGATGGACCGCGAAAGCCGCGATCCGTTCGAGCTGCTGGACGAGATCGAGCACACACTGGCGCTCGACGTTGCGCCGGTGAATTGGCCGGTCGGCCGCGGCCGCGACTTTATCGGGACGATCGATGTCGCGACCGGCGGCGTGCGGCTGGTCGAAGGCGACGCCGGCAAGGCCGGCACGCTGCGCACCATGAGCATTGCCGAGGTCGCGTCGCGCAGCGCGGCTTTGAGCGCAGACGCGATCGAGGAGGAATTCGCGCTGGTTCGGGAAGCCTGCAAGAAATTCGATCTGCAGTCGTTCAGAGAGGGACATCTGAGCCCGGTGTTCTTCGGCAGCGCCTTGAACAATTTCGGGGTCGGCGACCTGCTCGACGCCATCGGCTCGATGGCGCCGCCGCCGCGCGAGCAGAAGGCCGACAAACGGGTGGTGTCCGCCGACGAGGAGCGCATGTCCGCCATCATCTTCAAGATCCAGGCGAACATGGATCCCAATCATCGCGACCGCATCGCCTTTGCACGGCTGTGTTCGGGCAGGCTCACGCGCGGCATGAAGGTTCTCAACAACCGCAGCGGCAAGCCGATGACCTTGAGCGCGCCGCAGTTCTTCTTTGCCAAGGATCGCGCGCTGGCCGACAACGCCTATGCCGGCGATGTGGTGGGTATCCCGAACCACGGTACCTTGCGCATCGGCGACACATTGACGGAGGGCGAGGCCCTGAATTTCGTCGGCGTGCCGAGCTTTGCGCCGGAAATCCTGCGGCGTGTTCGGCTGCCCGACGCCATGAGGGCGAAGCAGCTCCGCGAGGCGCTGCAGCAGATGGCGGAAGAGGGCGTCGTGCAGGTGTTTCGGCCGCAGGACGGATCGCCGGCGCTGGTCGGCGTGGTCGGCAGCCTGCAGCTCGACGTGTTGCAGGCGCGGCTGAAGGACGAATACCGCCTTGAGGTGATGTGGGACGCGGCCGAGTTCACGCTGGCGCGCTGGATCGCGGCGGACGATCCCAAGACGCTGGATACTTTCGTCGCGGCCAACGCCGCCTCGATCGCCAACGACCTCGACGGCGACGTGGTCTTTCTGGCGCGCAACCAGTTCTATCTGGACTACGCCCGCGAGCACGCGCCCGGCGTTCGGTTCACGGACATCAAGGACATCTACAATCGCCCGGCGGCCGCGTGACGGCGGGCCGGACGGCGCCTTCAGAGCGTGCCGGCTTCCTCGAGCATCTCGGCTGCTGACTTGCTCAACGCCCCAAGCAGTTCGGCGCGGCTGCAGGTCTTCGGGCAGTGGGTCCGGAAGTTGTCGAGGCGCAGATTTTCGTGCGCCGCCGCCAGGCATTGCTGCAATCGCACGCCGGCCCGTTTCAACGCATTGAGGTGCGGCGCGAGCGACGAGACCGCGGACGGCGTGAGCTTCTTGCCGACGGCTTCGGTGAAGACATCGGCGACGCGCGATTCCAGCGCTTCCGCCACCGTCATTTCGGCATCGCATTCCTTGCGCAGCGTTGCGGCGATGGCGGGCGGCGTGGTCGGGATGCGGTCCCACGGCCTGGACAGGACCGGGTCGTCGGCCGCCGGCAGGCGGCCGCGATCGAGGCGATAGGCGAAGACATTGCGCAACCGCTCGATGGTCTGGTCGGTCGTGGTCGGTGCGTCCGCCGGTCCGGACCGCAGGTTGTGTAAGCGGTTGGCGCCGGCCGACCAGACCACGCGGCAACCGCCTGCGCAGGCATACCGCTTGGGGTCCAGCTTGAGCGCGCGGTCGCGACGAAGGAACGCCGCCAATTCGCTATCCAGCGGCGACGGATCGGCGCTGGCGGCCGCCGTGAGGAAGCCGCCTTTGCCGACGGCCGGCGTCCAGCGAACGACAAAATCGGGCTGATAGAAATAGACCGGTCCGCGCACTTCGTAGGTCTTCAACGAAAATTGGCGGACGATCGTCGCCATCGCCGTCTCCTGCTCGATATTCGTGCCGGAGAACGAGAGGTAGAGCGCGGCAAGCCAGCCGCGGCCTTCGATGATGCGGCCGAGCAGGGCGTCGGCGGAATCGGGCGCGATTGTTCCAGTCACCAGCAGCGCGCGGCAGCTCTCGGGCGAGGGCAACGGCCGGCGGGAAATGTTGAAGTAGCTGAAGAACGTCGAGGGGTCGTCGTGAAAGATCTGCAGCAGGTTCTTGTAGCGCGAGGCTTCGATGCAATGAAACTCCAGTGCGGCCGCCGCCGGATTGGGGGTCGATGACAGCAGCGCTGGCACGATCAGCAGCGCCAGCCCGGCCGATCTCAGGCACCTGGCGAGCATCGCGACCTTTCCCTGGAATGCGGGTGTCATTGCATCTGTTTCATCAGGCTGCGGATGTTGTCGTTCACCATGCCCATCAGCTTCTGGCGGTCGCAGCCGTCCGGGCACAGCTTGGCGAAATGGGAGCGCCGTTCCCTTTCGTGCGCGCTGGCAATGCAACGCTCGGCGTCGGCGCGCAGATGGCGGAGCTGCCGCAGCGAGCGCCGCAGATTGTCGGTCTTGATCCAGTAGCCGAATTGCGGCGCGGTCAATTCGGTAATCGTGTTGCCGATCTGGCGGTCGAGTGCCTGAAGCTGGTCGCCGCTCACCTTGCACTTGCCGGTGAGATAGTCCGCCACGTAGCGGGGGAAGCGCGCGACGTCGACGGGCGTGGTCGTCTGTGCCGGCGTTTCCTGGTAGTGGCGAACGAAATCGGGCCCGGGGTCCATCTGCCGATAGAACGCGATCTGTTCGAGCTCGAGGCGCAGCAGGCGTCTGTCGGTTTCCGACATCGTGGCCTTGAGATTGATGAACTCGTCTTTGCCGGCGCCGCCGACGCGGGCGCGATGCACGCGTACCTCACCGGCGCGGTCGACGCCGGCGGTGTGGATGAGCCCGCAGGACGATGCGCAGCCGACAAAGCCGAGCGGCGTCGGGCTCAGACCCTTTTGAGCGGTTACATAGCTCCGCCAGTTCCGGATGCGGTCGGCGTCAGGCTCCTCTTCGCCGGTGTCCGGGCCGCCCGCAGCCGGTGGGACGAAGAAGTCGGGGACGTAGTTCAAGTTCTTGCCGAAGCGGGCCGCTGTCTGAGTCTTGAGCCAGAACAGCCGCGTGATGAAGCCGAGCTGATATCCGGTCTGCACGATGCCACCGCCGGACGAGAGCTGCAATGTCGCGAGCCATCCCTGGTTGGCTTCGATGACCGTGAGGAGCTTTTCGGCATCGTTAGCGGATCGGGGCTCGACCTTGCCGCTGATCAGAATCGCGCGGCAGAACTCCGGCTGCGGCAGCGCGGCGGGATCGAGCTCGAGAAAGGCGGCGAGTTGCTTCGGGTCGCCGCCAAAGAGCTGATAGAGATGCCTATAGCGGGAGGCTTCGATACAGTTGATCTCAAGCGCGTCGGCATGCCCGGATGCGGCAATGGCAACAACGGCAGTCAGGACCTGAAGTGCTCGCCGCATGATAGCCCGGCGTCCAACGACATTTTCGGCGACAAGGTACCACGCCGGTTAGCGGCGGCCAAACCTCCGCACGTTCATTTCGCCGTCTGCGCACGAAACGGCTTGCTCAGGAAACGCGATCCCTGAAGTCCGTAGCGCCAGGGCAGATCGACGGCCTTGGTGATTCCGATCCGCGGGCCGGTCGCGATCGTCACGTCATCCGGATGTAACGACAGCGCAAACGGCGGCTTGTCGAGCGCGAGCCCGTTGTGCGCGCCGGTGATGCCGAGCGCCTCGCACACCCGTCCGGGCCCCGAGCACAAGAGCCGCTCGTCCTTGAGTCCGCGGCGGCGGCGCATCGCCGCGATGCCGTCGGTCGGCTCGATGGCGCGGATCAGCACGGCGCTGGCGGACCCTTGCTCCTCGCACACGAAATTGACGCACCAGTGGATGCCGTAGGACCGATAGACATAGGCATAGCCCGGCGGGCCGAACATCACCGCGTTGCGCGTTGTCTGCCCGTTGTAGGAATGCGCCGCGGGATCGGTGTGGTGGTAGGCCTCGACCTCGACGATCCGACCGCCCACACCCTTGAACAGCATAGTCGCGCCAACGAGATCGCGCGCGACGGCATGGACGTCGCGGGCAAAGAACGAGCGGCGAAGCGGACGCGGCATGATTGGAGTGAGAACGAAGGCGGTTGCTTAATCAAACCCTAGCAGAAAACGTTGCGTTGCAACCGCGAGTTTCACCGAACGTCCAATGCTTGCCGGTATGTTGGTGCCGTTGTCATTGGAGTTGAGGTCTTATGAAAAATCGTACAGTCATTCTTCGTGGTTTGTGTGCTACGGCCCTGGCCGGCTTGTTGCTGGCGGCCTGCTCTCAGTCATCCACCACCGGGCAGGGCTCGGGCTCGTCGTCGGCGCAGCCTGCTGGTCTGGCTGCGGCGCCTCTCATGGGCACGACGGGACAGGGCTCATCGGCCCCTGCCACCAAGGCGGCCACCAACATTCGAACCGATGCCTCGCGGGCAAAGGTCCGGCAAGCCAAGCGGGCGAAGTCGAAGCAGGCGCGCGTCAAATCGGCCCAACGCCCGAACCAGGTCAAGTCGGCTCAAAGCCAGGACATGTTCCAGTAACGAGGTCGTCGAGCGTCAGACGCGATACGTCGTGCGGATCGCGCCCCAGTGCTTGCCGAAGACTCGGATCGGTGCCGCGACGGAGCGGATAAGCTGCATCTTGCCGTCGCGCTCGTGGCGGAACTGCTGGATGGTGTAAGGCCGCGTCCCGCGCGCGGCCGCGAGCCGCATCGGATCGTCATAGATGCGCCGGTTGCGGCAATAGCGTTCGTTCCAGCGGCCCTCACCGGGCCGTTGCGGTTGCGAATGAGTGGGACGATGCACCGGGATGTAGCCGTTGCGGTCGATGGCCGTGCACAGCGTCACGTCCCGGTGGGCGTCGTAGACCGGATTCTGGATGGTGGGCAGCACCTGCTCCAGCAGGCGCAGAAACCGCGTGCTGTACTGCACCGGTTCGGTGCCCTCGATCGGCGTGTAGTTGTTGTCGAACAAGTCGTCGAATGTGATCCGGCCGCTCGACACCAGTTGTTCGAACTCGGCCGATATCCGCTCGCCGAGCTTGATCGCGCGGTCGATCAGGACGCCGTTCTCCCGGCGGATCGCGGCGAGTTTTTCGTCGAGTGCCTGGTGCTCGCGTTCGTCAACGCGGATGAATGCCAGGTGCAAGCCCTCGCTCGAGCAATTCGCCACCCGTACGGTGGCCGAGCCGATCCCGTCGATCGAGGCTTCGAGCACGGTGCCGGCCGGAAATTTCCCAACGCTGTCGAATTTTGCCAGCATGCCGCCCTCGGACAGGTCGGCGGCGTGGCCGCGCGCGGTGCCGCCCGGATGATGCAGCGTGATCGGGATGTCGCACGGCAACCGGTCATGCTTGCGACGGTCCCCGATCTCGGTCTGGCGCAGGAAAATGGTGAAGCGCGTCTTCAATTCGGAGGCGAGCTGCACCATCGAGATGCTGGAGCGGTCGACGATATCGCTCTGTCCCCTCGCGGCTGCCGCTGCCTGCTCGATCTCGACCGCTCCGTCGGCAACGGCCGTGACGAATTGCGACGAGACGGCGGCGTTGCGGGCGAGTTCGGAGGTGGTGGAGTTCTGCTCGACCGCTGCCGCCGCGACGGCGCCGAACACCGGCTGCACGTTTTCGACCATGGCGATGATCTGGTTCACGGCCGCGATCAGCTCGGCGGCGTCGTGCTGCAGCTTGCCGATCCGACCGGCGATCTCGTCGGTCGCTTTCTGTGTCTCGACCGAAAGCGCCTTGACCTCGTCCGCGACCACGGCAAAGCCCCGTCCGGCGGCGCCGGCGCGGGCGGCTTCGATCTTGGCGTTGAGCGCCAGCAGGTTGGTTTGCTTGGCGATCGCCGCAATGAGATTGACGACGTTGCCGATCTCGCCGGACGACTGCTTCAAGCCGTCGAGGCTGTGCCCGGCCGCGCTCGCAACGCCATGGACTTGCTTGGTCAGCACGCTGGCGTGATCGACCTGCCGGGTGATTTCGGAGGACGAGGCGGCGAGCTCCTCGGTCGCGCCGGCGAGCTGGGTGGCGTCGCGTTTGGATTCACTCGACTGCCGCGCCAGCGCCTCGCTACGCTGGCGAATCGCCTCCAGCGCGTTCACCGATGCGCTGGTGCCCTCGTGCACGGCGGCGGCCGCGCCCTCGACGCCCCGGATCATGGCGCTCAGGTCGGCCTCGATCAGGTCGATCGTTTCGCGAAGGACATCGATGCGCGGCCCCGCGCCCGCGTCGGGTTCGATCGGCGGCGCCTGGACTTCCGGGAGGGGGACGGGGGCCGGCGGGCGGCGTCTGAGGCGGTCGAGAAGCTTCGGCAGCATGCTTGGATCCAAGGTGACGGGACGCGGCACATCCGAAGTCTCGTCGCACAGGCCCCGCACTGGGCAATTTTCGGGGGGAATCACGCGATCGGTACTGCGAAACCGCAGACTGCCAGCCAAACCTTTCGGGAGATTAAAGCTTCCCGCCGGAGTTGTGCGCTCACGCTTTCTTAGGCTATTGAGCGAAGTTGTGGCGAAGCTGCAACGGATGTTGCGTCCTAGCAACACCTCTAGAACATTTCCGTGCTTGCCCGCCGTGGCTATGGCCGCGCCGCTATTTGGCCATACGCTTCTCCGAGATCGAAGACGCCGCAAGGCATTGCCTCCCTTTCCGTTTGCGTGGTGCGAAGGAAGGCAGGCGAGCGTGCGCTGGGGCTGACGACATCGATGGACGCGAAGACCAACCTGAAGGCGAAGCTGCCCAGCCGGCATGTGACCGAGGGTCCCGAGCGTGCGCCGCACCGTTCTTACTATTACGCGATGGGGCTCACGCGCGAGCAGATCCATCAACCGTTCGTCGGCGTCGCGAGCTGCTGGAATGAAGCCGCACCCTGCAACATCGCATTGATGCGCCAGGCGCAGGCGGTGAAGAAAGGCGTCGCGGCCGGTGGCGGCACCCCGCGCGAGTTCTGCACCATCACCGTGACGGATGGCATCGCCATGGGGCACGAGGGCATGAAGTCGTCGCTGCCCTCGCGCGAGGTGATCGCCAACTCCGTCGAGCTCACCATCCGCGGCCATTCCTACGATGCGCTGGTCGGCATTGCCGGCTGCGACAAGTCATTGCCGGGCATGATGATGGCGATGTGCCGTCTCAACGTGCCGTCGATCTTCATCTATGGCGGATCGATCCTGCCGGGCACCTTCAAGGGCCAGCCGGTTACGGTCCAGGACGTGTTCGAGGCGGTAGGCAAGTATTCGGTCGGCGACATGTCCGACCGCGACCTGGACACGCTGGAACGGAACGCCTGCCCGTCGGCCGGTGCTTGCGGCGCCCAGTTCACGGCCAACACAATGGCGACGGTGTCGGAAGCGATCGGTCTCGCACTGCCGTACTCGGCGGGCGCGCCCGCTCCCTACGAGATCCGCGACGCATTCTGCATGACCGCCGGCGAAAAGATCATGGACTTGATCAAGATCGGCCTGCGTCCGCGCGACATCGTCACCCGCAAGGCGCTTGAAAACGCGGCGGCGGTCGTCGCGGCCTCCGGTGGTTCGACCAATGCTGCGCTGCACCTACCGGCGATCGCGCACGAATGCGGGATTGAATTCGATCTCTTCGATGTCGCGAAAATCTTCAAAAAGACACCGTATGTCGCGGATTTGAAGCCAGGCGGCCGTTATGTCGCCAAAGACATGTTCGAAGCTGGCGGCGTCCCGCTGTTGATGAAGACGCTGCTCGACCACGGTCACCTGCACGGCGAGTGCATCACGGTGACCGGCCGCTCCATCGCCGACAATCTCAGACGGGTAAAGTGGAACAAGGATCAGGACGTCATCCGTCCTGCTGACAAGCCGTTGTCAGTCACCGGCGGTGTCGTGGGCCTCAAGGGCAATCTCGCGCCCGAGGGTGCCATTGTTAAGGTTGCCGGCATGAGTGAGTTGAAATTCACCGGTCCTGCGCGTTGCTTCGACGGCGAAGAAGCATGCTTCGAAGCCGTCAGAAAACGTAAGTACCGGGAAGGCGATGTGCTCGTGATCCGCTATGAGGGCCCCAAGGGCGGCCCCGGCATGCGCGAGATGCTGGCGACCACCGCCGCGCTCTACGGGCAGGGCATGGGCGGCAAGGTCGCCCTCATCACCGACGGACGTTTCTCCGGCGCGACGCGCGGCTTCTGCATCGGACATGTCGGCCCCGAGGCCGCCATCGGCGGACCGATCGCGCATGTTCGCGATGGCGACATGATCACGATCGACGCCAACAAAGGCGTGCTCGAGGTCAATCTGACCAAGGCCGAGTTCGAGAGCCGCGCGAAGTCCTGGAAGCCCCGCGCTCCCCAGTTCACATCCGGTTATTTGTGGAAATACGCCCAGCAGGTCGGGCCGGCGCGCGAAGGCGCGGTGACCCATCCCGGCGGTGCAGCCGAGAAGTCGTGTTATGCGGACGTATGACGCCGTCGTGAGCTTGGGTCTCGTCGGTCTGGCGTTCGGCTTTTCGCCGGCGGCGAGCTTCGATGGCACGCGCGCGCCGGAACTAGCCCCGGTCGTCGCACCGTTGCCGCAAGTCCCGGCTCCGCATGGCGCGCCGGCCGGTCCGGCGCTGAGTTCCATTCCGCCGGCGGCGACGCCGTTCGACGCGTTGCGATCCGGCAATCAGATGATGCGTGAGGGGCGGGTCGACCAGGGCCTGCTGGCTCTCGAATACGCCGCCGAGCGCGGCGTGCCCGGTGCGATCTGGAAGCTCGGCCGCATCTACGCCGATGGCGACGGCGTCGGCGTCGATGAGAAGCGGGCGTTCGAATATTTCCGCAATCTGACCAAGGCGCATGCCTACGATCCGCCCGGCACACCGCATGCGCGGTTTGTCGCCAACGCGTTCGTGGCGCTCGGACACTTCTACCTCAGGGGAATCCCCCAAGCCGAGGTCAGGCCGGATGCGTTCGTGGCGCACGGCATGTTCCGTCACGCTGCGTCTTACTTCGGCGATCCGGAAGCGCAGTATCAGGTCGGCCGCATGTATCTCGAAGGCACCGGCACGCCGAAGGACGCCGTGCAGGCGTCGCGCTGGTTGCGGCTCGCGGCCGACGTGGGACAGCGCAATGCTCAGGCGTTGCTCGGCGCCATGCTGTTCAAGGGCAAGGATGTGTCGCGGCAGGCTGCCATGGGACTGTTCTGGCTGACGGTCGCCAAGGACGCCGTCGCCAAGGAAGGCGGCGGCCCGGACGACAAGTGGATCACCGACACCTATTCCAGCGCGTTCGCGCAGGCCACCGAGGATGAGCGCATCCTGGCGCACAGCTATCTCGAAGGCTGGATGGGAAAGCGGCGCTAGTGTTCTGAATCCGAAGTTCGCAGCCCGTACTGCAAGTGCTCCAAGCGAACTTCTGAACCGCCGCGCGAAGCGACGCTATTTCATCTCGATGGCGAGATCGACGACCACGGGAACGTGGTCGGACGGCTTTTCCCAGGCGCGCACGTGGCGATCGATGGTCGCGCTGACGAAACGGTCGGCGGCCTGCGGCGACAGCAGGACATGGTCGATGCGAATGCCGTTGTTCTTCTGCCAGGCGCCGGCCTGATAATCCCAGAATGTATAGAGGTCCGAGCTGTCGCTGGCGGCGCGCACCGCATCGGTTAACCCGAGATTGATGAGAGAACGGAAGCGGCCGCGGGTCGGGGGCAGAAACAGCGCGTCGCCCACCCAGGCCGACGGGTTACGGGCATCGGCGGGTGCCGGGATGACGTTGTAGTCCCCGGCCAGGACGAGCGGCTCCTCCAGCGCCATGCGTTCGCGCGCATAGTCAATAAGACGGTCCATCCATTTGAGTTTGTAAGGATATTTGTCGGTATCCGGCGGGTTGCCATTGGGCAGATAGATGGAGGCGACCCGAACCACGCCAGCCTGCGTCGACACCACCACCTCGAGGAAACGGGCCTGCTCGTCGCCGTTGTCGCCCGGCAGCCGGGCCGTCACCTCGTCGAACGGGAGCTTGGAGAGGATCGCGACCCCGTTAAAGCCCTTCTGGCCGTGGATTGCGACGTTGTAGCCGAGCGACTCGAAGGCCTCCCGCGGAAATGCGTCGTCCACGCACTTGGTCTCCTGCAGGCAGACGACATCCGGACTGCGCTCGGCGAGCCACGCGGTTGCGTTATCTAGCCGCTGCTTCACGGAATTGACGTTCCAGGTCGCAATGCGCATTTGGAATACCTTGATCGGCCGCTTCAGGCGCGCCGGAACGCGCCGAAAACGCCGAGTTTACGCTGTTTCTGAGGTGTTGGCCCAGTGTACTCCGTTATGGGATATGATAGAACACCTGCAAATAAGCCAAAAGAATCGTAATTGCGGGGCGATGTTCGAGAGAGGGAGTCAGGACCAGGCCTGAGGGCTGGTCTGACACTGGTATGAATAGACGGATCCTGCTGATTGGGGTGGCATTGGCGCTCGCCCTGGCGGGCGGCTTCGCCGTTATGCGCGGTGATTGGACCCCGCAGGGTGCGGTTGCGCAGTCGCCGAAAGCGAAAGGCAAAAGCGCGGTCACGGTCGAGGTGGCGCGCGCCGTGAAGAAGAAAGTTCCGGTCCGCATCGATCTCCTCGGCAATGTGACTCCGATCGCCGCCGTTGCGGTGAAGCCCCGCATCGACAGCGAAATCACCGAAGTTCATTTCAGCGACGGCGCCATCGTCCGCAAGGGCGACATGCTGTTCACGCTGGACCATCGTGCGATCGACGCGCAGATCAGGCAGACCCAGGGCATCCTCAACGGAGCCAAGGCCCAGCTTGAGCAGGCCACGCGTGACGTCGAGCGCTACGACGCGCTGGTCGCCAAGAACGCGACCACCATGGTCACGCTCAACAACGCCAAGACCCAGGTCAACATCTTCACCGCCGCAGTCGAATCCAACACCGCGCAGCTTGAGCTGTTGCGGGTGCAGCGCGACTTCACGTTCATTCGCGCGCCGATCACGGGCCGCGTCAGCATGGCGAACGTCAAGGTCGGCAACTACGCGCGTCAGGCCGATCCGATCCCGCTCGCGACCATCATTCAGGTCGCTCCCGTCTACGTCACCTTCGCGCTGCCTCAGCGCAGTCTCCCGGAACTGCGGCAGGCGATCACCAATGAGACCGCGATCCATCCAAGCGGTCGTTCCCGGCGACGGCCGGCATGCGACCGGCCAGGTGACCATGGTCGAGAACACGGTCGACGCCAGCGACCGGCACGGTGCCGGTCCGCGCGACCATGCCCAACACCGACGAACTGCTCTGGCCGGGACGCTGGTTCAGGTGCGGCTGATCTTCCGCGAGGAGGAGTCGGTCGTGGTGCCGTCGGCTGCCGATCCAGGTCGCGCCAGGCCGGACCGTTCGTCTTCGTGGTCAAGAACGGCGTCGCCACGGTGCAGCCGGTCAAGATTGCGCGCGTGTTGGAAACTGAATATCGGTGCTTGAGAGCGGGCTCGAGGGCAACGAAACCGTCGTGGTCGAAGGCCATCTTCGGCTGACGAATGGTTCTGCGGGTCACGGCCCGCGAGGCCAACGCTGGGTCCTGACCATGGGCTTGTCCGAGCTCTGCATCCGCCGCCCGGTTCTCACCACGCTGATGACCGCGACGATTCATCGTCTTCGGCGTGTTCGCATACCGGCTCTTGGGCGTGGCGGCGCTGCCGGCGGTTGACTTCCCGACCATCCAGATCAACGCGACAACTGCCCGGGCGCCAGCGCGGAGACCATGGCGGCTTCGGTCGCGTCGCCGATCGAACGGCAGTTGTCCACCATCTCCGGCATCACGCTCGCTGACGTCGACGTCCTCGCTCGGGCGCATCATCGATCATTGTTCAATTCGAGCTCAATCGGAACATCGACAGCGCCGCGCTTGACGTGCAGACCGCTTTGACGGTGGCGGAGCGCCGGTTGCCGATCGAGATGACGACGCCGCCGAGCTTCCGCAAGGTCAATCCCGGCGATTTCGCCGTGCTGGTCATCAGCGTGAACTCGCAGACCCTGCCGCTTTCGAAGGTCAACGAGTTTGCCGAGACGCAGATGTCGCCGCAGATATCGCAGCTGCCGGGCGTCGCGCAGGTCGAGGTCTACGGATCGCAGAAGTTCGCGATCCGCGTTCAAGTCGATCCGGTGGCCGCGGCCGCGCGCAATATCTCGCTCGACGAAATACGGCGGGTCATCGCCTCGACCAATTCCAATTCGCCGGTCGGCACGCTGTATGGGCCGCGCCAGAACATCACGTCTGTCCGCCACGTCCGCGATGCGAACGGCCGACGAATACCGCAGGTCATCGTCGCCTATCGCAATGGCGCGCCGGTGCGGCTCCACGAAATCGCGGATGTCGTCGAAGGCGTCGAAAACAACCGGCAGGCGACATGGTTCAACGAAAACCGCGCCATCATGCTCGGGGTCCAGCGCCAGCCCGGCTCCAACGCCGTGGCGGTCGTCGATGCGGTGCGTGAGCGCCTTCCGACCTACCGCGCTTCGCTTCCTGCATCGGTCAACCTCGAAGTGCTCTATGACCGGTCGATCTCGGTGCGCGAATCCGTCGAGGACGTGCAGATCACGCTGGGGATCGCGGTCGCGCTCGTCGTGCTGGTGATCTTCCTGTTCCTGCGCTCGGCATCGGCCACCGTCATTCCGACACTGGCGGTACCGGTATCGCTGATCGGCACCGCGGCGGCGATGTACGCGCTCGGGTTCTCGATCAACAATATGACGCTGCTGGCGCTCACCTTGTCGGTAGGATTCGTGGTCGACGACGCGATCGTGATGCTCGAAAACATCGTTCGTCACGTCGAGAACGGCATGCGGCCGTTTGAGGCCGCGTTGAAGGGCGCCAAGGAAATCGGATTCACCATCATCTCGATCACGTTCTCGCTGATCGCGGTGTTCATCCCGGTGCTGCTGATGGGCGGCATGGTCGGGCGCATCTTCCGGGAGTTCGCGGTCACGATCTCGGTTGCGATCATCATTTCCGGATTTGTGTCGCTCACCCTGACGCCCATGCTGTGTGCGCGCGTGCTGCGGCATCAGCCGGAGGGCCAGAAGCAGAACTTCATTTTGCGCGCCTTCGAGGGGATGTTCCGCAGCTGGCTGCGCGCCTATGAGTGGAGCCTCGACAAGGTCATCAAGTTCAAAGCGGTCGATGCTGTTGATCACGATCGGCACGTTGTTTGGCACGGTTTGGCTCTACATCGTGATCCCCAAGGGATTTTTCCCCAGCGAGGACACCGGCTTCGTTTTCGTGTCGACCCAGGCGCAGGCGGACGTGTCGTTCCAGGCCTTGGCGGAAATGCAGAGCAAAGGTGGCCGCCATCATTCGCGCCGACCGCGCCGTACAATATCTCAACTCGACCATCGGCCCGGGCGGTCCGGCCCCGACCGCGAACATCGGCCGCATCTTCGTCGCGCTCAAGTCGCGCAACGAGCGCGGACGGCGTCAACTCGGTCATTGACCGGCTGCGTGCGGCGACGGCCAATGCCGTGCCCGGCCTCGTGGTGCGCTTCCGGGCCGTGCAGAACCTCAACATCAGCGGGCGCCCGTCCCAGGGCGAATACCAGTACACGATGACTTCGAGCGACACCGACACGCTCTATCGTGTCGCGCCCGAAATTCAGGCCCGGATCGCCGAGCTCGGGATGGTGCGCGACGTCAACACCGACCTCGATCTCCGCAATCCGCAGATGAACATCGAGATCGACCGCGAGAAGGCGGCGGTCTACGGCATCTCCATCGAACAGGTTCGCCAGGAACTGTTCAACGCCTTCGGCTCGCGTCAGGTGGCGACCATCTACACGCCGGACGACGACTATCAGGTGATCCTGGAGAGCAAGCCTGAATTCCAGGCCGACATCTCGGCGCTGTCGCGGCATCTATCTGAAGACCGCGAGCGGGCAGGCGGTGCCTCTTGAGGCGGTGACGCGGCTGACGCCGTCGGTCGGGCCGCTGCAGGTCAATCATCAGGGCAATCAACCCGCGGTCACCATCTCCTTTAACCTTGCGCCCGGTTCGTCGCTCGGGCAGGCGGTCGACGCGATCCAGCAGATCGAGCGCGACGCCCGCCTGCCGGCAACCGTCAGCTTCGGCCTTCCAGGGCTCGGCGCAGGTGTTCCAGGATTCGCTCAAGGGTCAATGGATCCTCGTGCTGGCGGCGATCTTCGCCGCCTATGTGCTGCTCGGCATCCTCTACGAGAGCTTCATCCATCCGATCACGATCATCTCCGGCCTGCCGTCGGCCGGCATCGGCGCGCTCATCACGCTGATGGCGTTCAAGATGGATCTCTCGGTCATCGCCATGATCGGCATCGTGATGCTCGTGGGAATTGTCAAAAAGAACGCGATCATGATGATCGATTTCGCGCTCGAACGGCGAAGGGTCGGGCTCAACGCCGAGGCGGCGATCCGCGAAGCGGCGCTGCTGCGCTTCCGGCCGATCATGATGACGACGTTCGCGGCGATCTTCGGCGCACTGCCGATCGCGCTCGGTCACGGCGCCGGCGCCGAGCTGCGCCAGCCGCTCGGCGTCGCGGTGGTCGGCGGCCTGGTGCTGTCGCAGCTTCTGACGCTCTACATCACGCCGGTCGTCTACATCTATCTCGACCGCCTCGACCGGATGCTCAAGCGCCGCCTCGAGCCGCAGCTCGAAGAGGTGCCGGAGCACGGCGAGCGGCCGAAGGTCGTGGCGGCGGAATAGCTCTCAGCATATTCCTGCGAGGTTCTTGGCGCGGTTCTTGCTGCCTTGCTCCGGGTGGATCGGAGAAGTCGCATGAAACCAAGGTCTCTCGCTGCATTGCTCGTTCTTCTATCAGCGTCGCCCAATGCGTGGGCTGATGCCTGGCCGGATCGGCCGATCCGCGCCGTCATCCCGTTCGGGGCGGGCAGCGCCACCGACGTCATTCCGCGCATCGTGTTCGAACGCATGGCGGGGCAACTCGGCCAGCCGATCGTAGTCGAGAACCGCGGCGGTGCGGGTGGGACCATCGGCGCGGGCTTGGTCGCTAAGGCGAAACCCGACGGGTATACGCTGCTGACTAATTCATCCGCGCATACCATCGCATCATCGATCTACAGCAATCTGAACTACCATCCCGCCAATGATTTTGCCGCGGTCGGGTCGATGGGGAACGTCCCCAATGTGCTGATCATTTCGCCGTCCAAAGGGATCAAGACGATCCGCGATTTCGTCGCCAAGGCGAAGGCGAAGCCGGGCAGTTTCAATTTCGCTTCGGTCGGTGTCGGCTCGGCGGTGCACCTGAGCGCCGAGCGCTTCCGCGTGAGCGCCGGCTATGAGGCGGTGCATATTCCGTTCAAGGGTGGCTCCGAGGCGCTGACCGAGGTCATCGCGGGGCGCGTCGACTATTACTTCTGTCCGATTGCGACGGCGCTGCCGCACATCAGGGACGGGCGCCTGCTGGCGCTCGCGGTATCGAGTCCGATGCGTGCGGCGTCGCTGCCGGACGTTCCAACGACGCTCGAGTTCAGGCTTTCCGGATTCCGATTATACGTTCTGGATCGGCACCTTCGCGCCGGCGGGCACCGCGCCGGAGATCGTGCAGCGGCTCCATCGCGAAATGCAAGCCGCGATCAAGGCGCCAACGGTCGCCGAGCGGCTGGCGACGCTTGGCGTGGAGGCGATGCCGCTGACGCCGGCTGAATTCGGTGCACTGGTGGCCAAGGAGGTGACGACCTATGCGGACTTCACCCGCAGAGCGGGGATGAAGATCGACTGAAAACTGAATCGCCGCACTAGAGCGAAAAGCTCGTGCCGCAGCCGCAGGACGCCTTGGCCTGCGGATTGTTGATGCGGAACGACGCGCCGATCAGGTCGTCGACGAAGTCGATCTCGGAGCCGGCGAGATAATTGAGCGACACCGAATCGATCAGCACTGCGGCGTCCTCGCGCCGGATGAGAATGTCGTCCTCGGCCTTCGTGCGCTCCATGTCGAATTTGTACTGGAAACCGGAGCAGCCGCCGCCTTCGACGCTGACGCGCAGCATCGTACCTTGCGGCTCGTGCTTGAGGATCTCGCCGATCCGCCTTGCCGCCCGTTCGGTAACTGTGACGTTTTCCGTGCTCATTTCGACCAATTCCATGCTGGATGCGCATTGCAGCGACGCACCCTGACCGATAGTTAGGTGCGCCGGGAGCCGGGGTCAACGGCAGGGCGGATGATGGTGGTTAAGACGCTGGCGTCCTATGCGTCAGATCCGGCGAAAAGCCGCGGCCGGCTGCAACCGGAGCCGCCGTCGCCGACGCGTACCGACTTTCGCCGCGACTGCGACCGGATCATTCATTCCACCGCATTCCGCCGGCTTGCTCACAAGACTCAGGTGTTCGTCTTCCATGAGGGCGACCACTACCGCACCCGGCTCACGCATACGCTCGAGGTCGCGCAGATCGCCCGCTCGCTGGCGCGCGCGCTCGGGCTCGACGAGGACCTGAGCGAGGCACTGGCGCTGGCCCATGACCTCGGGCATCCGCCATTCGGCCACGCCGGCGAGCGCGCGCTCGATCGCTGCCTCGCCCAGGCCGGCGGCTTCGACCACAACGCCCAGACGCTGCGGGTCGTCACGGCGCTTGAGCGGCGCTACGCCGCTTTCGACGGTCTCAATCTCACCTGGGAGACGCTCGAAGGGCTGGTCAAGCATAACGGTCCGCTGACCGATCGCCATGCCCAACCCGTGGGGCGCTACCGGGAGCGCGGCGTGCCGCAGGCGATCCTGGACTATGACCGCCTGCAGGACCTCGCATTGTGGAGCTACGCGAGCGCCGAGGCGCAGGTCGCCGCGATCGCCGACGACATCGCCTACGACGCCCACGACATCGACGACGGCCTGCGCGCCGATCTGTTCACGCTCGACGATCTTGCGGAGATCGCGTTCGTGCGCGAAATCCTTCTGACCGTGATCCGGGAGGGCGGCGCGGCGATCGAGCCCGCGCGCACCGGTCATGAGCTGGTGCGCCGGGTCATCACCCGCATGATCGAGGACGTGATCGCCGAGACCCGCGGGCGTCTCGAACGCTTCGCGTCTCTCTCCGTCGACGATGTGCGCGCCGCCGTGGCTCCGGTCGGCGCGTTCTCGTCGGCGATGGCTGACGCCGACCGCGCTATCAAGGGGTTTCTCTATCCGCGCATGTACCGCCATCACCGGGTCACGCGCATCATGGGCGAGGCGGAGGGCGTGCTCTCCGATCTGTTCTGGCGCTACGCCGAGCATCCGGGGGACGTGCCGGCCGACTGGTCGCACGGCGTGGAGCCCAGCGACGACGCCGGCCACCTGCGCCGGATCGGCGATTTCATCGCCGGCATGACCGACCGCTACGCGCTGATCGAGCACGCGCGGCTGTTCAAAAGCACGCCGGAACTGCGGTAGCTATTTTTTGCCGGCAATCTGCTCGAGCACCGGCGCCCACATCTTTTGCTCGCCCTGGATAAAGGCGGCGGTTTCGGCCGGCGACAGCAGCCGCTCGTCCCGATGGAAGCGCGCGAGCCGCTTGCGCGTTTCGGGATCGCTCAAGGCCTTGACGAGATCGGCATTGACCTTCTGCACGATCGCGTCGGGCGTGCCGGCCGGCGCGAGCACGACCTGCCAGCCGCCGGCCTCGAAGCCGGGCAGCGTCTCCGCCACCGTCGGCACGTTGGGGAAGCTCGGCAACCGCTTCGGCGACGCGACCGCGAGCGGGACGACGGTGCCGCCCTGGATGGCGCCTGCCAGTCCCGAATAGGCCTCGATCACCAGCGGGATGCGCTTGCCCATGACGTCGGTGAGAACCTGCGCGGTGCCGCCGGAATAGGGGATCATGAGCAGCTTGATGCCGGCGCGGCTCGCCAGCAATTCGCCGGTCAGGTGGGTCAGCCGGCCAGGGCCGTTGGTGCCGTAGGTGAGCTCGTCGGGCCGCGTCTTCGCGAGCGCGATCAGTTCCGGCAATGTCTTCACCTCGAGCCAGGACGCGGCGGCGATGAACATCGGTGCGCCGCCGAAATAGCCGACCGGCAGGAAATCGCGCGGCACCTGGATCGGGAGATTGGCGGCGGCGTTGGGCGGCGCCACGAATGTCGAGAGCGCGGCGACGAATAGCGTGTAGCCGTCGGGCGGCGACTGCGCGGCGGCCCGCACCGCGATCGACCCGCCGGCGCCGGGCTGGTTCACCGCCACCACCTGCTGCCCCCACATCTGGGTCAGACGCTCGGCGACGATCCGGATGATCACGTCGATGGCGCTGCCGGGCGCCGAATCGGAAATGATGCGCACGGGCCGGGCAGGGTAGTCCTGAGCCGCCGTCGGCATCGCGGCGGTCGTGCCGATCAGTAGGCAGAGGCAGAGCGATCCAAGCGTCCATCGGCGGGTTTGCATCCGGTTCTCCCGAGCCCGTTGTTTCTCCGCAGTTCTTCAATCGTAGCGCGGATCAAGGAGGCGCGGTATCCGGGGCGTATCGGCGCATCGCAATTTGCATTCCCAGCTTGGCCCGGCGATAAACCCGGCCACCATGACCGCCGAATCTCCCAACATCTTCGCCCTCGTCCTCGACAAGGTCCGCGCCGCCGCTGCGGCGCTGGCGGCCGAGGGAACCATCCCCAAAGGCCTCGACCAGTCGCGGATCGTGGTCGAGCCGCCGAAGGACCCGACCCACGGCGACATGGCCACCAATGCCGCGATGGTGCTCGCCAAGGACGCCGGTAAGAAGCCGCGCGATCTGGCCGAGGCCATCGCCGGAAAGCTGCGGGCCGATGCCCTGGTCGAAAAGGTCGACGTTGCCGGGCCGGGCTTCATCAATCTCACGCTCAAGCCGGCCGCCTGGATCAGCGAGTTGCGCACGATATTGGCGGCCGGCAAGGACTATGGCCGTAGCAACCTTGGCAAGGCCGAGCCGGTCAACGTCGAATACGTGTCGGCCAATCCGACCGGCCCGATGCATGTCGGGCATTGCCGCGGCGCGGTGTTCGGCGATGCGCTGGCGAACCTCCTGAAATTCGCCGGCTACGAAGTGACGCGCGAGTACTACATCAACGACGCCGGCGCTCAGGTCGACGCGCTCGCGCGTTCCGGCTTCCTGCGCTACCGCGAGGCTTTGGGCGAGGACATCGGCGCGATTCCGGAGGGGCTCTATCCCGGCGACTACGTCAAACAGGTCGGCGAGGAGTTGAAGACCGACTACGGCGACGAGCTGCTGAAGAAGCCGGAGAGCGAATGGAAGCCGATCGTCCGCGAGCGCGCCATCAACATCATGATGGCGGACATCCGCAACGATCTGTGGTCGCTCGGCGTTATCCCGGACGAGTTCTTCTCCGAGGCCTCGCTGACCGAGGATGGCGACAAGGTCGCAGAGGCGATCGCGCTCTTGCAGAAGCAGGGCAACATCTATGAGGGCCGCCTGCCGCCCCCGAAGGGTGCGCCGATCGAGGACTACGAGGACCGCGAACAGACCTTGTTCCGCGCCACCGCATTCGGCGATGACGTCGACCGGCCGCTCAAGAAGTCGGACGGCAGCTACACGTATTTCGCCTCCGACATTGCCTACCACAAGTCCAAGATCGATCGCGGCTTCATGACGATGATCGACGTCTGGGGCGCCGACCACGGCGGCTACGTCAAGCGCATGCAGGCTGCGGTGAAGGCGATCTCAGGCGGCAAGGCCGATCTTGACGTGAAAATCGTCCAGCTCGTGAAGCTCCTGCGCGCCGGCGAGCCGGTGAAGATGTCGAAGCGGGCCGGGGAGTTTGTCACATTGCGTGAAGTGGTGGAGGAAGTCGGCCGCGACGCGGTGCGCTTCATGATGCTCTACCGGAAGAACGACGCCGTGCTCGATTTCGACTTCGTGAAAGTGCAGGAGCAGTCGCGCGACAACCCGGTGTTCTACGTCCAGTACGGCCATGCCCGGGGCTGCTCGGTCTTCCGCAACGCCGCGGAGGTGGTGCCGGATCTTCCCGACGACGCAACGGCGCGTTGCAAGGTCCTTGCGGAGGCGCCGCTTGATCGACTCGACGATCCCGGCGAAGGGGCTTTGATGCGCCGACTGGCGCTTTACCCACGTCTGGTGGAGGCCGCCGCGGCGGCCCATGAGCCGCATCGAGTTGCCTTCTATCTATATGAACTTTCTAGTGAATTTCATTCGCAGTGGAATTGGGGTAAGGATACGCCCTATTTACGCTTCATTATACAGAATGATCCACTAATGACCATGGCGCGGCTTGCGCTTGTACAAGGGGTGGTGAGCGTTCTTGCGTCCGGACTGGGGTTGCTGGGCGTTGGGGCTCCGAAAGAGATGCGTTGATCTCGCTCGACGTTGGGCGCGGAATATGCGGACGACGAGGTCCCTTGTGCAGGGACCGATCGGGGTGACGCCAGTAACCGGAAACGGAAGAGTATGGCGGACGACAATACGTTGCGATCGTATCGCTCGAACGATCCTTATCGGCGCAGCGCGAACCCGGCCGATGCGCAGGACACGGCGCTTGGCGGGAGCGATCCCCTGGCCGAGCTTGCACGCCTGATCGGTCAGACCGACCCGTACCCCGAACCCACGCGCAGGCAGCCGCAACGCGGATCGTCGCACGTTGAGCAGCACGGGTACGACGACCCGTCCCCGGGCGATTGGCGAAAACACATCCAGCGTCCGAGTTACGAGACGCGCGACGAGCCCGCGTTCGACTCCGGCCCGCAATACGACACCGATCCGCATGCAGGGCACGACCCCTACCGGATGGCGGCGCCGCAATCGGATGACCGTTACGCCGACCCGTACGCGGACGACCGGCGCGAGCCGGCCTATGCCGCGGCGCCGGACTATGCGGACGAGCAGATGTATGCTGCGCCGCGTCGCGGCGGATATGCCTCCGACCAGCATCACGGCGTCGGCACAGGCGCGTATGACGACGACGATGATGGCTATGACGATCCGCCGCGTCGCAGCCGCGGCTCAGGCCTCGTTACCGCCGTCATTCTGATCGGCTGTGCCATGCTTGGCACCGCCGGTGCGTATGGATATCGGACCTACAGCTCCGGCTCCGGTTCGACGCAGGCGCCGGTCATCATCGCCGACAGTTCCCCGAACAAGATTGTTCCCGCCGAGCCGAAGTCGCGGTCGCAGGATCGTATCGGCGGGCAGGGCAGCGACGAGCGCCTGGTCTCGCGCGAAGAGCAGCCGGTCGCGCTGCAGCCGCCCGGCACCGGGGCGGTCCCGCGCGTCGTGTTCCCGTCGCCGGTGCAGTCGGCGCCGACCACGACCGGCACCACGTCTCCGCCGAGCGCATCGTTCGACCAGCCGAAGCCGATCCGTACCGTCCCGATCCGGCCCGAGGGCAATGATAACAGCGGGCGGCCATTCGCTGAGGAGCCGTCGCGTACACCGCCCAACACCAAGACGGCACCGAACACGCGAACAGCGGTCACCCCGCCATCGCCTCCGCCGCCTGCGCAGCGCGCGCCGACACGCGACCAGCCACTTTCGCTCGACCCGGCGGCGCCGCCCGCGCCGCGTGAAACAGCGGCACCGGCGCCCAGGGTGGCGGCCGTGCCTCCCAACGGCGGCAACGCCGGCACTGCCAGCAATGGCGGCGGTTTTATCGTGCAGGTGTCGTCACAGCGCAGCGAAGCGGACGCGCAGGCGTCATATCGCGCCCTGCAATCGAAATATTCGCTGCTTAAGTCCCATCAGCCGATTATCCGGCGTGCCGATCTCGGCGCCAAGGGTGTTTATTATCGCGCCATGGTCGGACCGTTCGAGTCCGGCGATGAAGCCGTTCAGTTCTGTAACGGCCTCAAGCAAGCCGGCGGACAGTGCATTATCCATCGGAACTGAACGCTAACGCGTTCAGAACTTTGGAATTGGGACACTGGCGGCTTGACCCCCGCTGGAGTGGCGGCTAATCGGCGTCGATGACGGCGCGCGCGTTCATCACCGGCGTTTCAGGCTTCACGTTGACGGCCAGCGAGCGCAGTTTCCTGCGCGAGGCCGCGCCGTGGGGTTTCATTTTGTTCAACCGCAATGTGCGCACGCCGGCCCAAGTCACCAAGCTTGTGGCGCAATGCCGCGAGGCGGTCGGGACACATGCGCCGGTGCTGATCGACCAGGAGGGTGGCCGTGTCCAGCGCCTGGGTCATCCGTATTGGCCCTACTATCCGAGCGGTTCCACCTACGGGCGAATCTACGACCGCGACGTGGCGCGGGGGCTCGCCGCCGCCGGTCTCGGAGCGCGCCTCATCGCCAGCGATCTCCGGCCGCTGGGAATCGACGTCAATTGCCTCCCGATCGCCGATGTTCCGGAGCGCGGCGCCAATGCCGTGATCGGAGACCGCGCCTATGGCCGCACGCCGGAGGCGGTCGCCGCGATCGGCGGCGCGGTGGCGGCGGGACTCTTGGCCGGTGGCGTGCTGCCGGTGCTCAAGCACATGCCCGGACACGGCCGCGCCAATGCGGACAGCCATGAGCGGCTGCCGGTGGTCAAGGCGCCCCGCGAAGAGCTGGAATCACGCGATTTCGCCGCCTTCCAGCCGCTGTCGCGGCTGCCGCTGGGGATGACCGCCCATGTTGTATTTTCCGACATCGACCCGCTCGCGCCGGCCACGACTTCAGCCACAATGGTGCGCGAAGTGATTCGCGGATTCATCGGGTTCAAGGGGCTGCTGATGAGCGACGACATCGCCATGGGCGCGCTGTCGGGCACCACCGCCGAACGCACGCGGGCGGCGCTCGCGGCCGGCTGCGACATCGTGCTCCACTGCAACGGCAAGCTCGACGAGATGCGCGAAGTCGCTGGGCACGCACCGGAGCTTTCCGGCAAGGCCGCGAAGCGGGCCACCGCGGCGCTGGCAATGCGCGTTGAGCCGGAAGAATTCGATCGCGTCGAGGGCCGCAAGACATTTGCGACGCTGATCGGGCGCAATCGCCCGATTTTCGCACAACGCGGCCGGCCCGCGCGCAAAGTGCGCCGCATGGCAAGGCCGCTCGGACGCACTGGACGGAGGAGGCGGTCGTGACGCCCGAAGAGACCGCATTCGAAGCCGAATTTTCAGAGCGCGCCGCCGACGAGCCCGCGCTGGTGGTCGACGTTGAAGGGTTCGAGGGCCCGCTCGATCTCCTGTTGATGCTGGCGCGCCAGCAGAAGGTCGATCTCGCGAAGATCTCGATCCTCGCGCTCGCGGACCAATATCTTGCCTTCATCGAGGAAGCGCGGCGGCTGCGCCTGGAGCTTGCCGCCGACTATCTCGTGATGGCCGCATGGCTCGCCTACCTCAAATCGCGGCTGCTGCTGCCGGAGGCGGCGACGCCGGAAGGCATGACCGCGGAGGAGATGGCGAACGCGCTCGCCATGCGCCTCAAGCGGCTGGAAGCGATCCGCGATGCCGCGCAGAAGCTGTTCGAGCGTCCGCAGCTCGACCGCGACGTGTTCGCGCGCGGCCAGCCCGAGCGGATCGCCCATATCAAGCATCCGCAATGGACGGCGACACTCTATGACCTGCTCACCGCCTATGCCAATCAGCGCCAGAAATTGGCGCTCTCGCATGTGCGCATGGCGAAGCGGACGGTCTGGTCGCTCGCCGAGGCACGCCAGGCGCTCGAACGGCTGGTCGGCACCGCCAGTGACTGGACACGCATCGACGAATATCTGATCTCCTACATCGTCGAGCCGTCGCAGCGCGCAACGGTGCTGGCATCGAGCTTCGCATCCGCGCTTGAACTGGTGCGCGAGGGCCTGGCCGAGATCCATCAGCAGGAGGCGTTCGCGCCACTCTTCATGCGCAAGCGCGAGATGCCGCAGAACGGCAACGGTGCTGCACCCGAGGCGGGCGGAGCAGCGCCGACGGGAACCACGGGGTAACGAGGAGGCCTTCAGCGATGAGCCTGGCCAAGAGAAAAATCATGCCGCGTAACGAGCCAGAAGAAGCCGCCGAGGTGCGGCCGGAAGAACTTCGCCTCCTTGAAGCGATGCTGTTCGCTTCCTCGGAGCCGATCAGCGAGAAGGATCTGGCAGCACGGCTGCCGGAAGGAACCAACCTGGCGGGCGCCCTCGAGCGGCTGCGCGAGGACTATGCCAACCGCGGCGTCAATCTGGTGCGCATCGACGGCAAGTGGACCTTCCGCACCGCCACCGATCTGTCATGGCTGCTGAGCAAGGAGTTGACCGAGAAGCGCAAGCTTTCGCGCGCCGCGATCGAGACGCTTGCGATCATCGCCTATCACCAGCCGGTGACGCGCAGCGAGATCGAAGAGCTGCGCGGCGTGTCGACCTCGGCCGGTTCCGTGGACGTGCTGCTGGAAACTGGCTGGATCCGTCCGCGCGGACGTCGCAAGTCGCCTGGCCGCCCGGTGACCTACGGCACGACCGCGGACTTCCTGTCGCATTTCGGGCTCGATGCGGTCGGCGACCTGCCGGGCCTCGAAGAGCTCAAGGGTTCCGGCATGTTCGACGGCCGGCTGCCGGCCGGCTTTTCGGTGCCGCTGCCGTCGGACGACGCCGCATTGCGCGACGACGAAGACCCGCTGGAGCCGGGCGATCTCGATCTTGGGCTGGCGCCGTCATCGGAGCGCTCGCCGAGCGATTGAGGCGCGCGGTTAACGCGGCATTCGGCCACGGGAACTTCGCGATTTCAACGAGTTGTGAGCGAGTTCTGCGGTCGATTCAGGGCCCGCGCGGGACCGTGAAGTCCTTGTTTTTGTCCCTCCCGAAGCCTAGTTTCTCGCGAGAGCGAGAACGCGACGGGCGTACGCGTCCCGTCGATGCGGGGGACAGCAAAGGAATAGCACATGGGTTCAATGAGCATCTGGCACTGGATCATCGTGCTGGCGGTCGGCCTGTTGCTGTTCGGCGGCCGTGGCAAGATTTCCGAACTGATGGGCGACTTCGCCAAGGGCATCAAGTCGTTCAAGAAGGGATTGTCCGAGGACGAGAAGCCCGAGGCCGACGCGGCCAAGACCGATCCGATGCGCACGATCGATCATCAGCCTGCGCAGCCGACCACGGCGCCGGGCGCGCCGGTGGCGAGCGGCGCTTCGCCAAGCGAGCCCCGCAAGGTCGTCTGACGGCCGCCACAACGCCCGGCGGAACGGCATCTGATGAAGGGGCGTCGGTCAACGGCGCCCCTTTGGAGTTGAAGGGTCCATGTTCGATATCGGCTGGTCCGAGTTGTTGCTCATCGGCATCGTCGCGTTGATCGCGATCGGGCCGAAGGAGCTGCCCGGCGCGCTGCGCACGCTCGGCCTTTGGATGGGGAAGGTCCGGCGCATGGCCGCCGAGTTCCAGGGCCAGTTCCAGGAGGCGATGCGCGAAGCCGAGATCGACCAGCTCAAGAAAGACATGGACGACATGGCCGCCAAGGCCAAGGACTACACCCAGTTCGATCCGATCGAGGACGTGCGCCGCGACATTGAGAAATCGGTCGGCGACCTACCATCGCTCGATCCTTCGAGCCCGACCAATCCGACCGCGGCCAATCCGGCGGCCGAAGCGGCCGACACGCAGACCGCAACGCTGCCGCAGCCGTCCGCCGATGCCGCCTACGGCACTGCCGCCGCCGGCCGAGCAGACGGCCGCGACAACGCCCGCCGCGCCCGAGCCTGCGATCGCCGACGCCAAGCCCGATGCGGGGAGGGCGCCCGCATGAGCGTCGAGCGCGACGAATCCGAGATCGAGGCCAGCAAAGCTCCGCTGATGGATCACCTGATCGAGCTGCGCTCGCGGCTGATCAAGGCGCTGCTCGCGTTCATGGTGATGTTCATTCTCTGCTTCCTCTTGGCCAAGCAGATCTATGACGTGCTGGTGTGGCCGTTCGTCTGGGTCGCAGGCCCGGAAAATTCGAAATTCATCTACACCGCGCTGCTCGAATATTTCATCACTCAATTGAAGGTGGCGATGTTCGGCGCCGCGTTCCTGTCGTTCCCGGTGGTGGCGACGCAGATCTACATGTTCGTGGCGCCCGGCCTCTACCGCCACGAGCGTTCGGCGTTCGTGCCGTATCTGGTCGCGACGCCGGTGTTCTTCATCCTTGGCGCGATGGTGGTGTATTTCCTGGTCATGCCGATGCTGGTGAAGTTCTCGCTCGGCATGCAGCAGACGCAGGGCTCGGGCTCGGCCGAGATCGCGCTGTTGCCGAAGGTCGGCGAATATCTCTCGCTGATGATGGGCCTCGTCTTCGCCTTCGGCATTGCGTTCCAGTTGCCGGTGATCCTGACGCTGCTCGGCCGCATCGGAATCGTGACCTCCGACGGGCTGCGTGAAAAGCGCCGCTATTTCATCGTCGGCGCCTTCGTGATCGCGGCGATCCTGACGCCGCCGGACGTGCTCAGCCAGCTCTCGCTGGCGATCCCGCTGACGATCCTCTACGAGGCCTCGATCTATTCGGTGCGCATGGTCGAGAAGAAGGCGCAGGCGCAGGCGACGGCGGCGGACGCCAAGCCGGAGGCCAACCCGGCAGAGTGACGGCATGGGTAGGGCGGAAGAGCTTGTCGGCAAACGCCGCTATTTCATCGTCGGCGCCTTCGTGATCGCGGCGATCCTGACGCCGCCGGACGTGCTGTCGCAACTGGCGGTCGCGCTACCGCTTCTGGCGCTCTACGAGGCGGCGATCGCGCTCTTTCGGTGGCTTGAAGGCCGCGAGTGATTTCTCCTATCGGATAGTCCGTACCGGGCAAGCAATCGCCCGCCGCCGCTGCTATAACACCCGCCGATTCCGCCGAGCGAGCCGCCATGCACGACATCAAATGGATTCGCGACAATCCCGACGCTTTCGACAGCGCCTTGGCGCGGCGCGGCTTGTCGGACGAGGCGAAGCGGCTCGTCGGCATCGACGAGCGCCGCCGCGCGGCGATCCAGGCGTCGGAAGCCGCGCTCGCGCGCCGCAACGCCGCGTCCCGCGAAATCGGCGCCGCCAAGAAAAGCAACGAGGAAGATCGCGCACAGGCATTGATGGCCGAGGTCGCGAAGCTGAAGGACGACATCCCGGCGCTGGAGGCGCAGGCGAAGGCGGCGGGCGACGAACTGGATCAGGCGCTTGCCGGGATTCCCAACCTGCCGCTCGGCGAAGTGCCGGACGGCGCCGACGAGACCGGCAATGTCGAGCACCATCATTTCGGCAACCGCAAGAACTACGCCTTCACGCCGAAGCAGCATTTTGAGCTCGGCGAAGCGCTCGGCCAGATGGATTTCGAGACCGCGGCGAAATTGTCGGGCGCGCGGTTCGTCGTGCTCAAGAGCGGGCTCGCGAAGATGGAGCGCG
Organism: uncultured Alphaproteobacteria bacterium; assembly: GCA_963785745.1. Lineage (GTDB taxonomy): Bacteria > Pseudomonadota > Alphaproteobacteria > Rhizobiales > Xanthobacteraceae > VAZQ01. Next base: position 108,831 of record CAWAWR010000026.1, on the reverse strand, counting down.
CGCTCGGGCAGTTCATGCTCGATGTGCACACGCGCGACCACGGCTACACCGAGGTCTCGCCGCCACTCCTGGTCCGCGACGAGGTGATGTATGGGACGGCGCAACTGCCGAAGTTCTCGGACGATCAGTTTCTGGCGACGCGCACGATCACGCGCGCCGAAATGCTGATCGACGCCCTGAAATATGCGAGCGATCCCGACAAGCAGGAGTTCCGCGACGGCAAGCTCGATCTGGAGGCGCTGGTCGAGCGGACGCTGGAGCGCGCGCCCACCAAGGAAGACTATTGGCTCATCCCCACCGCCGAAGTCCCGCTCACCAATCTTGTGCGCGATGCGATCACCGACGAAGCCGAGCTGCCGCTTCGCTACACCGCCTGCACGCCCTGCTTCCGGGCGGAGGCAGGCGCCGCCGGCAAGGACACCCGCGGCATGATCCGCCAGCACCAGTTCACCAAGGTCGAGCTGGTCTCGGTCACAACGCCCGAGCAAAGCAAGGACGAGCACGAGCGCATGCTTGCCTGTGCCGAGGAGGTGCTTCGCCGGCTCGACCTGCACTACCGCGTGGTCACGCTCTGCACCGGCGACATGGGCTTTGCGTCGCAAAAAACCTACGACATCGAAGTCTGGTTGCCCGGGCAGAACATGTACCGGGAGATCTCCTCCTGCTCGGTCTGCGGCGACTTCCAGGCGCGGCGCATGAATGCACGCTATCGGCCGAAGGGCGGCAGCCCGCGCTTCGTACATACGCTCAACGGTTCCGGGGTCGCGGTCGGCCGCGCGCTGATCGCGGTGATGGAAACCTATCAGCAGGAGCGTGGATCGATTGCGGTGCCTGAGGCGTTACAGAAGTATATGGGCGACCAGAAAGTTATCGAACGAAAGCAATAAGTGAAGTCTGATGCGTATTCTCATCACCAACGACGATGGCATCCATTCCGACGGGCTCGACGTCTGCGCCGAGATCGGCAAGGCGTTGTCCGACGACGTCTGGGTGGTGGCGCCGGAATTCGACCAGTCCGGCGTCTCGCACTCGCTCTCGCTCAACGATCCGCTGCGGCTGCGCGCGGTTGGCGAGCGGCGCTACGCGGTCAAGGGCACGCCCACCGATTGCGTGATCATGGGCTCGATGCATCTGCTGAAGGAGCGCCGCCCCAATGTCGTCCTGTCCGGCGTCAACCGTGGGCGGAACACCGGCGAGGACGTGATCTATTCCGGCACCGTCGCCGGCGCGGTCGAAGGCACGATCCTCGGCATTCCCTCGATCGCGCTCTCGCAATCCTACAATTCGCGTTCCGACCAGCCGCCTTATTGGGAGACCGCGACCCGTTACGGGCCTGACATCGTCCGCAAGCTGCTCAACTCCAAGATGCCGCGCGGCGTCCTGGTCAACGTCAATTTCCCGAACTGCCGGCCCAACGAGGTGAAGGGCATGGTGGTGACGGCGCTTGGACGCCACCACCAGGAGCGGCTCCGCATCGATCAGCGTAGCGACGGCCGCGGCCATGCCTATTACTGGATCGCGTATGTGCCGAACCGCTCGCATCGCGGCGACGACGGCACCGACGTTGCGGGAATATCCGACAACAAGATCACGATCACGCCGCTGCGGATTGATATGACCGACGAGCCGTTCATGACCAAGCTCGCGGCGCTGTTTGCCGAGAAAGATGATTAGGCCTTGAGCGCGAGCGCGGCGTCGAGCATGCGCTTGAGGCCGTCGATCTGGAACGGCTTCTTCAAAAGCGGACGGTTGCGGAATTGCGCGGGCAGCCCGTGCTCGCCGTAGCCGGTGGCGAAGACGAAGGGCGTTCCGCGTGCGGCCAGCGCCTCGGCTACCGGCCCGGTGGTCTCGCCGCTGAGGTTGACGTCGAGGATGGCCACGTCGATGGCGGTCGAGTTGACCGCCGCCAGCGCCTCCTTGACCTTGGCCGCTTGCCCCGCCACGGCAAAGCCGAGATCGAGGAGCATGTCCTCGATCAGCATGCGGATCATGACGTCATCCTCGACGATCAGGACTCGCTTGGCCCCGTTCTCACTCATCCGCCGTCCCCAATCCCAACTTGCACGAACTCACCTGATGACGGGTCTTTTGGCTTGGCCTATGCGGGATGGCAATCCCCCGTAATCGGGTCAATGCATGCCGTCCGCATTGGTTCCGGCCCGCCAAAGGCGCTACAGCTTTGGCAGTTCGACGCGTTATGATGACGAATCCATTCCCGGATGATGCGAGGGCAATGTGGTGAAGCAGCCCGTAGGCGACGACAGCGTCGGGCGCATGCAGTTCCTGCTGGCCATGCGCCGCCGTGGCATCGGCGATGCCAACGTGCTGCGCGCGCTCGATGAAGTGCCGCGCGAGCATTTCGTGGGGCACGAATACCAAGGCGCGGCCTACGCCGATCAGGCGCTGCCGATCGCCTGCGGCCAGACCATCAGCCAGCCCTATGTCGTGGCCTACATGACCGAACAGCTCGGCGTGCGCCCACAGCACAAGGTGCTCGAGATCGGCACCGGATCAGGCTACCAGGCAGCCATCTTGTCCCGTCTCGCGCATGAGGTGGTCAGCATCGAACGCTACCGCACGCTGGCGGAGGCGGCCCGCGCGCGCATGGAGACGCTTGGTTACCAGAACGTTGAAATCCGGACCGGCGATGGGCTCGCCGGCGCGTCCGACCGGGCGCCGTTCGACTGCATCATCGTGACGGCGGCGGCCGAGACGATACCGGAAGCGCTTGTGGAGCAGCTTGCGGACGATGGCGTGATGTTGCTGCCGCTCGGACCGCATGGCGGGGCGCAGCGCCTCGTGAAGGTGAGCAAATCCGCCGGAGAATTGCAGCAGGAGGAGCTGCTCGGCGTGCGCTTCGTGCCGTTGCTTCCGGGACAGGCCCGCGAGCTTTAACGCCGGTAGCCGGGGAGGCTGCTTGCTCGGGCATGCCCACTTTTCGGGATCATGCTCCTAAGTGCCTCAGAGTACTTGGTTAAGGTTGAGCAGCCGTATTTTACTTAAACTCTTATTTACTCCCCAGGTGTTAACTCGCCCACTTGTGATGTTGCGTACGAGTGGGGACGCCATGTCTTCCGTTGTCGGGTTGGTGCGCTCGTGGCCGTTGCCGCGGGTTATTGCCGTGGCTGTGATCGCCAGTGGCGCCGCCGCATGCAGTTCCGAGGTCATGCGGTTCGACAGCAATCCCTACGCATCGCGGAACGACACCACCGCTTCGGTTCAACAGCAGCAGCGCGCACCCGCGGGCAGCGTGCAGACGTCCGCATTGCCGCCGCCGACAGGCAGCCAGCCTGCGACGATGCCGGCCGTCGGCGTGTCGGGTGGAGGACAGGGGATGGCGTCGTACCATCCCAGTCAGTCGTACCAACACAGCCAAGCGGGCGATCCGGTGGCGACGGGAACGGTGCCGTCGCGGCAAGCCCAGTCGCCTCACAGCCTGCCGCCGCCCGTTCAAAAGGCCGCTTCCAAGGCCGCGTCCGCACAAAACGGCGTGCACATCGTCGCGCCCGGCGAGACGCTCACGCGGATCGCGCGCCAGCACAACATGTCGCTGACCGATCTGGCAAAGCTCAACAACATCCCGCCGCACACCAAGGTGAAGCTCGGCGACCGTCTCAATATCCCCGCGAGCCGCACCGCGCGCGCGACCAAGACCGAGGCGCCGCAGGTCTCGAAGGCGCTTAGCGCGCCGTCGAAGGCGAAAGCTGAACCAAAGACCGTTGCCCAGGCTCAACCCAAGGCGCAATCCAAGGCGGCGCCGGTTCCCGCCAGCCATCCGCCGGCCGAAACTGCAGCCATTGCAAGCCCGGCCGCCGACGCGCCCGCCACCAGCAATCCGGTGCGGGCGGGCAATGGGAGCCTGTCGTTCCGCTGGCCGGCGAAGGGACGCATCATCGCGGGCTTCGGTCCGAAGACCAACGGCCAGACCAACGACGGCATCAATATCGCGCTGCCGGAAGGCACGCCGATCAAGGCGGCGGAAGACGGCGTCGTCGCCTATGCCGGCAACGAGCTCAAGGGCTACGGCAACCTGGTGCTGGTGCGCCACGCCGACGGCTTCGTGACCGCCTATGCGCATGCGAAGGAATTGCTGGTCAAGCGTGGCGATCCGATCAAGCGTGGTCAGACGATCGCCCGCTCGGGCCAGACCGGCAATGTCGACGCGCCGCAGCTCCACTTCGAGATCCGCAAGGGGCCGGCGCCGATCGATCCGATGCCGCACTTGTCAGGCGGCTGACGCTGTCTGAAATTCACATTGCTCTCAACGTCGTCATGCCCGGCCTTGTGCCGGGCATCCACGTCTTAGGGTGGGTGCTGGAAGACGTGGATGCCCGCGACAAGCGCGGGCATGACGTCTGTGTTTGACGGCGTCGCGCTACCCGCTCAGCTTCACGCCGAGACGTCCCGCCAGATCCTGCACGTATTGCCAGGCAACGCGGCCGGAGCGCGCTCCGCGCGTCGTCGCCCATTCGAGCGCTTCGCGCTCGAGCGGCTCGCCTTTGAACGGGATCCGGAAGTGCGCGACGTAGCCGTCGACCATCGCGAGGTATTCGTCCTGGCTGCAGCGATGGAATCCAAGCCAAAGGCCGAAGCGGTCTGAGAGCGAGACCTTCTCCTCGACCGCTTCGCCGGGATTGATCGCGGTCTGCCGCTCGTTCTCCATCATCTCGCGCGCCATCAGATGACGGCGGTTCGAGGTCGCGTAGAACACGACATTGTCCGGCCGGCCTTCGATGCCGCCTTCGAGCACCGCCTTGAGCGATTTGTAGGACGTGTCGGTCGCCTCGAATGACAGGTCGTCGCAGAACAGAATGAAGCGATAGGGCGCTCCGCGCATCAGCTCCATCAGCACCGGCAGGCTCTCGACGTCCTCACGGTGAATCTCGACGAGCTTGAGCACACCGTTCTTTCGCGAACCATTGACGGACGCGTGGACGGCCTTCACCAGCGAGGACTTGCCCATGCCGCGCGCGCCCCACAGCAGCGCGTTGTTGGCCGGCAGTCCGTTGGCGAAACGCTCGGTGTTCTCGAGCAGCAGGTCGCGCACCCGGTCGATGCCCTTGAGCAGCGCCATGTCGACGCGATTGACATGCGCAACCGGCGTCAGGCGCCGTCCCTCCGGATGCCACACGAAGGCGTCGGCGGCGGCAAAGTCGAGCGACGCCGGGACCGGCGGGGCTAGCCGCTCGAGCGCGGCGGCGATCCGCTCGGCGGCGTCACCTGCAACGGTTCTGGTCGGGCGGCTCCATCCGGATTTTTTAGGGGCTTTTCCAGCGCGTTTTGCCATGTCCCAGCCTTGGTTGTGCCGGCACCCTTAGCGGGGCCGGGAATGCCCTGCAAGCACGGGGCCTTAAGTCCCCCGCGGGGCGGCCAAAGGCTCGTTGCAATTGGGGCCGTGGCCGCTATAGTCCGCGCCGATTTCGGCCCGTAAAATCCGCGAATCCTTGAAGGCGTGGCGGGCCGTATTCCGGGCACTTCCAAAAGGGGATGAGCGATGTTTGTGACGCCGGCATTTGCGCAGGGCAGCCCGTTGGGCAGCGACAGCCTGCTGGTCACGATGCTCCCCTTCGTCCTGATTTTCGTGATCATGTATTTCCTGATTCTGCGCCCGCAGCAGAAGCGCGTGAAGGAGCATGGGGAACTGGTCAAGAACTTGCGCCGGGGGGACACCGTGGTTACCTCAGGTGGGCTCGTCGGCAAGGTGACCAAGGTGGTGGACGACGAGCAGATCGAGGTCGAGATCGCCGACGGGGTGCGCATCCGGCAGATGCGCCAGATGGTTTCGGGCGTGCGGGCCAAGACCGAGCCCGCGAAGGACGACGCGAAGTAACAGCCGTTTAGGGGAAACCGAGGCGTCAGCACTTATGCTCCGCATCTCGCACTGGAAGGCTGCTGCGATCCTGTTCACGGTGCTTGTCGTGAGCGCGATGGCTATCCCGAATTTCCTTTCCGAGAAGACATTCCAGGCGCTGCCCAAATGGGCGCAACACCGGGTCGTGCCCGGCATCGAGTATCAGGGCGGCACGCGGCAATTGTTGGAAGTCAACGCCGACTTTGTCCGCAAGCAGATGACCGAGCGGCTTCGGGATGACGTGAGAAAGATCCTGCGCGAAGGCAAGATCGGTCTTGTGCAGGCTCCGGTCGTGCGTGGCCTTAGCGTCGAGGTACGTATCCGCGAAAGCGATTTACAGCGTGGTTTTGCGGCCCTGAACGAATGGCTGGTGCTTTCCCTGCATGGTGAGGTCGGTGTTGTCCGGGTCGCGCCCGTCAGCATTGCTCCTGGTACGGTCTCTGTTACCAGCCTGACCGCCGGTGGCTCGGCGCCACCCCTCCCGCCCAGCGTTGTCATCGAGGTAGTTAGCGGCGGCATCGTTCGACTTGCGGTTACCGAGAACGCAATCCACGAACGAGTTCAACAGTCGCGGCGCGCGATAATCGAATTCATCACGAGGCGAGTGCAGGAAATGGGCGTTGCTGGGGCCTCAGTCCAACCTCGCGGCAGCGACCGCATTGAGGTTGTGATACCCGGGATTGATGGTCGGTCCTGGATGTACGTGCTTGGAAGCAACCAGACCGCTCCTGCGATAGCTTACGTCAGCTGATCGGAACAGAACCATGCTGTATATTTCCAGATGGAAGGCGTTGGCGATCGTGTTCACGACGCTTGTCGTCTGCATGTTCGCCATTCCGAACCTGATATCGCCGGCCACCGTCAAGGAATGGCCGAAATGGGCGCAGCGTCACGTCGTGCTCGGGCTCGATCTGCAGGGCGGCTCGCATCTGCTGTTGGAGGTGGATACCGCCATCATCCGCAAGCAAAAGGTCGAACAGCTTCGCGATGAGGTGCGCAAGGTCCTGCGCGAGGCGAAAGTCGGCCTTACGCAGGCGCCGGTCATACGCGGCGAGGCCGTCGAAGTACGCATCCGCGAGAGCGACCTGCAGCAGGGCCTCACCAAGCTTCGTGAACTGTCGCAGCCGCTTGGCGGGCTGCTCAGCGCAACCGGCCAGCGCACGGTCGACATCAACAATGTCGGCGGCGGGCTGGTGCGTCTCAACTGGACCGATCCGGCGATCATCGAGCGCGTCCGCCAGGCGGTCGACCAGTCGATCCAGATCGTCACCCGCCGGATCGACGAGATTGGCACTGTCGAGCCGGTGATTCAGCGCCAGGGCATCGATCGCATCCTCATTCAGGTGCCCGGCCTGGGCGACCCGAAGGACTTGATCGAGCTTCTTGGCAAGACCGCCAAGCTTGATTTCCGCATGGTGGACCAGACCATGACCGCGGAGCAGGCGCTGGCGACGCGTCCGCCTCCCGAGTCGGAGGTGCTTTACGGCACCCAGGCCGAAGGCAGGACGGCTTATCTGATTGAGAAGCGCGTCGTCGTCTCGGGCGAAGACCTCGTCGACGCACAGCCGGCTTTCGACCAGCGCACCCAGGAGCCGGTCGTCAGCATGCGTTTCAATGCTTCGGGTGCGCGCCGATGGGCACAGGCCACGACGGAAAACGTGGGGCGCCTGTTTGCCATCATCCTCGACAACGAGGTGATTTCGGCGCCGGTCATCCGCGAGCCCATCATCGGCGGCCAGAGCCAGATTTCGGGCAGCTTCACCGTGGAGTTGGCTAACAAGCTTGCCATCCTGCTGCGCGCCGGCGCGCTTCCGGCGCCGCTGACGGTGATCGAGCAGCGCGTGGTCGGCGCCGGCCTTGGTCAGGATTCGATCGAGAAGGGCACGTCGGCGGCCTATTTCGGCGCCCTGCTGGTCGCGATCTATATGCTGGCGGCGTACGGCATCTTCGGGGTGTTCGCCGTAGTTGCGGTCGCCTTCAACGTCGCGATGATCTTCGGCGTGCTCTCGCTGCTCAATGCGACGCTGACGCTGCCCGGCATCATCGGCATCGTGCTGACGATCGGCATCGCGGTGGATTCCAACGTGCTGATCTATGAACGCATCCGCGAAGAGATACGAACCGGACGCAGCGCGATTTCCGCGATCGACGCCGGATTTACCCGAGCGCTTGCGACCATCATGGACTCCAACATCACGACCTTCATCGCCGCCGCGGTGCTGTTCTTCATCGGCACCGGGCCGGTGCGAGGATTCGCCGTGACCTTCGGCATCGGTATCATCACCACCGTATTCACCGCCTTCACGCTGACGCGCCTGATGGTGTCGTATTGGGTACGGTGGTCACGTCCGCAGCGGCTTGCGGTCACATAAGGCGACAGCACTGTGCGCTTTCATCGTTCTCTACCGCTTCTGCGGCTCATTCCCGATGACACGAAGTTCGATTTCATGCGCTTCCGGCGCATCAGCTTTCCGCTGTCGGCGATCGCGTCGATCGCCGCGATCGTGCTGTTCTTCTCGCACGGTTTGAACTTCGGCATCGATTTCGTCGGCGGCACGCTGCTTGAAGTGCAGTCGAAATCGGAGGTCGCCGACCTGGCAAAAATGCGTACCACGCTGGGCGGCCTCGGCCTGGGCGAGGTTCAGTTGCAGCAGTTCGGCACGCCGCGCGACGTTCTGATCCGGGTGTCGCAGCAGTCGGGCGGCGAGCAGGCGCAGCAAGCGGCGCTCGCCAAGATCAAAGAGGCGCTCGGCGACGAGGTCACCTACCGCCAGGAGGCGGTGGTCGGGCCGCGCATCTCGACCGAGTTGCTGGCCTACAGTGCGATAGGGCTGATGACCGCGATCTTCGCGATCCTGGTCTATCTATGGTTCCGATTCGAATGGCAGTTCGCGCTCGGCGCCATGGTCGCCAACGTGCACGATCTGGTGCTGACGATCGGGTTCATGTCGTTGTTCCAGATCGACTTCGATCTGGCGAGTATCGCCGCGCTATTGACCATTCTCGGCTATTCGCTGAACGACACGGTCGTCATCTACGATCGTATCCGCGAGCTGTTGCGGCGTTACAAGCGCATGCCGATACCGGAACTGCTCAACGCGTCGATCAATTCGACCATGACGCGCTCCGTGAACACGCACGTCACCGTGACGCTGGCGTTGCTGGCGATGTACTTCTTCGGCGGCCACGCGATCCACAGCTTCACCGCCACGATGCTGTTCGGCGTGGTGCTGGTCGGCACCTACACCTCGGTGTTCATCGCCGCGCCGCTGCTGATCTATTTCGGCGTCGGATCGTTCCGCTCCTCGACCACCGAGCAAGAACCGGAGCCGGAGCCCGCCGCGGCGCGCAAGCGGGCCTGAGCGTGGCCGAGCGGCGCCACCTGCCATACCCGGCGCCGATCGAGGCCTACGGCAAAGGCGGCTTCCGCTTCGCCGACATGTCGCACCGCGGTTCGCTGCTGTGCCTGCCGGACGGCATCTGGCCATGGCCGCTCAAGGCGGCCTCGGAGATCAGCGAGGCGGCGCTTGAGCCGGTCTTCACGCGGGCCGACGACATCGATCTGTTCCTGATTGGGGCCGGGCGCGGCGGCTGGATCGTGCCGCCACCGCTGCGGGATCGCTTCAAGGCGCTCACGATCTCCGTCGAAGCCACCAATACCGGCAGCGCGGTCTCGACCTACAACATCCTATTGGGGGAAGGGCGGCGCGTGGCGGCGGGATTGATCGCCGACGAATAAATTCACGCGCTATGCTGCCGTATGGCGGACGATTTCGACTATTGCGAAGCGCTGGTCCGCGAAGCCGACAAGGATCGCTTCGTCGCCGCGTTGTTCGCTGCGGCGCCGCGCCGGCGCGCGCTCCACGCCCTCTACGCGTTCAATGTCGAGCTGGCGCGGGTGCGCGAACTGGCCCGCGAGCCGATGCCGGGCGAGATCAGGCTGCAATGGTGGCGCGACGTCCTCGGCGGGCAGCCGTCCGGGGAGGCGGGACCGGTGGCGTCCGCGCTGGTCGGCACTGTCGTCCGCTATCGGCTGCCGATGGATGTTCTGTCCGAGATGATCGAGGCGCGCAGCTTCGACCTCTACGACGACCCGATGGGTTCGCTGGCCGAGCTCGAGGCCTACGCCGAAAAGACGTCGTCGGCGCTGATACGGCTCGCGGCGCAAGTCCTCAACGACGGCAACGACCCGCGCCTGAACGACGCCGCGCGGCACGCCGGCATCGCCTTTGCCATCGCGGGGCTGCTGGTCGCGTTTCCCTTGCATGCCGGACGCCGGCAGCTCTATGTGCCCCTCGACCTGATGCGGCGCTATGGCGGGGAGCCGGAGAACGTATTCGCGGGGCACGCAACGCCGGCGCTGATGGCAGCGCTGTCGGACCTGCGCGACGTGGCGCGGGCTCATCTCTCGCAGATCTCGGTTGCCGATATCCCGGCCGCGCTGGTGCCGGCGTTCCTGCCCGCCGCGCTGGTTGCGCCGACGCTCAAGCGGTTGGAGCAGGGCGCGGCCGATCCGTTCTCGACGCGTCCGCTGCCGCAATGGCGGCGGCAGTGGATATTGTGGCGGGCGGCGCGCGATCCGCGGCGCATCGCGGGTGCATGATCCCGAAACAAGTTTTTCGAAATCATGAACCATTGGTGGAGATCATTCGGCGGCGACCGAATGCGGCGCGCCGGACGCCCATTGCGCCAGATCGTTGAGCGCTCGGCGGGAGATCATGCGCTTCTTCGCCAGCGCCTTCGCTGGGCCGCGCAGCCGCTTGCCGTCTTCGCCCAGGTCGATCGCCTGGGTGAGCGGTGGGAACAAGCCGAAATTCACGTTCATCGGCTGGTACGAGCGCGGGCCGGCGTCGATGGTTTCGACATGGCCGCCGGTGATGTGGCCGAGCAGCGCGCCATGCGCCGTGGTCGGCGGCGGCGAGAGCAAGCGCTCACCGAGCCGTTCCGCCGCCGCGAAGCGGCCCGCCATCAGCCCCATCGCGGCGGACTCGACATAGCCTTCGCAGCCGGTGATCTGTCCGGCGAAGCGCAACCGCGGCTCCGCTTTGAGGCGGAGCGTCTGGTCGAGCAGTTGCGGGGAATTGAGATAGGTGTTGCGGTGCAGGCCGCCGAGCCGGGCGAACTCGGCTTTCTCCAGTCCCGGAATGGTGCGGAAGATGCGCGTCTGCTCGCCATGCCGGAGCTTGGTCTGGAAGCCCACCATGTTGAACAGCGTGCCAAGCTTGTTGTCTTGGCGCAGCTGCACGATGGCGTAGGCCTTCTCTTGCGGCGCGTGCGGATTGGTGAGACCGAACGGCTTCATCGGGCCGTGGCGCAACGTCTCGCGTCCGCGCTCGGCCATCACCTCGATCGGCAGGCAGCCGTCGAAATAGGGCGTGCCCTCCCATTCGTGGAACGCGACCTTGTCGCCGCCGATCAAGGCATCGACGAAGGCGTCGTATTGCGAGCGCGTGAGCGGGCAGTTGATGTAGTCAGCGCCGGAGCCGCCCGGACCTTCCTTATCATAGCGCGACTGGAACCAGGCGACGCCGAGGTCAATGGAGTCCCGATGCACGATCGGCGCGATCGCGTCGAAGAAGGCGAGTGCGTCCGCGCCGGTGCGCTGCCGGATTGCGTCCGCCAGCGCGGGCGAGGTCAGCGGGCCGGTCGCGACGATGACGCTGTCCCAGTCCGGCGGCGGCAGGCCTGCAATCTCTTCCCGTGCGATCGTCACCAGCGGATGGGACTCGAGCGCCGCGGTGATTGCGGCGGAAAATCCGTCGCGGTCGACGGCAAGCGCGCCGCCCGCCGGCACCTGGTTGGCGTCGGCCGCGCGCATGACCAGCGAATCGAGCCGGCGCATCTCCTCATGCAGGAGGCCGACGGCGTTGTGCTCGTGATCGTCGGAGCGGAGCGAGTTGGAGCACACGAGTTCCGCGAGGTCGCTCGTCTTGTGGACGGCCGTCCCACGCACGGGCCGCATCTCGTGCAGGATCACGGGTACGCCGCGCGCCGCAATCTGCCATGCGGCTTCCGACCCGGCGAGGCCGCCGCCGATAATATGCACCGCTTGCAACGGATTCGAACTCATGCGACCAAGCCATCTCTATCGCTGATGCGATAACGCGACCATTGGGATGGGATCGGTCATGTTAGCGCGGATTTTATTGATTGTTGCGTGGTTTTTTATGACCGGCGGCTAGCTTGGCGCTCGCCGGTGACGAGGCATTTGCGGACATCTATTCCCAGAGGTCGCTGCGCATGCCGACAACCTCCCTGATCGTCGCATGTCACGGCTTCAGTTGCAGGAACCAGGCGCAGATCGTTCTGACGACCGGCGATCGGGCGCGCCTTGCGACCTTGCTGGCGGCGGGTAAATCGTCGCCGGCCGCCGAGCGCCGTGCCGTGGCGGGCGCCGTGCAATGGTTCGATCGGCGGATCGGACCGGTCGCCGGCACCACGAAGCGCATCGCGCGGGCCGGAGCGTTCGCAAGCAACGTTCCAGGGCAGTGGGACTGTATTGATGCCGGCACCAATAACACCAGCCTGTTCCTGTTGCTTGCGCAACTCCGGCTGCTGACTCACCACCAGGTGGAACTCCCGGTAGCCCGCGGTTACCTGGTGGACGGCCGGTTTCCGCACATGACCGCGGTGCTGAGCGAGATCAAGTCCGGCCGGCAATGGTCGTTCGACAACTGGACCCGCAAATACGGTGAGATGCCGGACGTCATGACGCTCGAAGAGTGGCGGGCCTCCCGCTGAGCGGCGGGCATGCCAAAAGCAAAGACGCCCGCGCGAGGCGGGCGTCGCAGCCGGTACCTGACCCCGGCCTTCAGCGCGTGGCGTCGTTCCAGGCCACCCGCGGGATGTCCGAGCGGCTGATGCCGACATCGGCAAGTTCGCGGTCGCTGAGCTGGTTCAGCTCGCGCAGGGTCGCGTTATAGTCCTTCCAGGACTGGATAAAGCGGACAATAGCGAAAAACATCGATGGGCCCTTTCCGTGCGGCCGAAGCCGGAATCAACATGGGCACTACATAGGCGTGCATGCTGCGCCGCAAAACACCTAAAGCAGAGTTCCAGACTTGCGGAATATGCATAGCTTAGACCAGGGAGTTTTTACTTTATGGTTTATGGAATGAAGAATCAGTGGAAAACGGCTGAAAACGGATGGCTTATGGCAGAGCCGGCGGCCAATCTGGCATGATTTCCCGCGTTTTGACCTTGGGAGAGCGGGAAGAGGTATGCACCAAACGTTTAGGCTGTTCGTAGCCGGATACCTGTTCCTCGGCACGGCCCTGCCATGGCCCGCGTCGGCACAGCCGGCATCGTTGCCGCCGTCGCACGTTCCGCCGGGCCCGCCCGCGAGCATGGTCGACGTCGCCTATGCCGAGCCGGCCAATGCCGTCCAGCGGCCGCTCTACGAACGTCTGCGCAAGCGCCAGGTCCTCGAAAATCTGCGCGAGTTCCTGTCGCCGCTGCGGCTGCCGCACCGGCTCGTCATCACGATGCAGAGCTGCAATCGGGCGAACGCCTTCTATTCGAGGGCGCGGGTGACGATCTGCTACGAATATATCGAGCTGATCCACCAGCGCGCGCCCAAGGCCACGACACCCGAGGGCGTCACCTATGAGGATGCGGTCGTTGCGGGCGTGGTGAGCGTCGTGCTGCACGAGGTGTCGCACGCGGTGTTCGACCTGCTGCAGATTCCCATCCTGGGACGCGAAGAGGACGCCGCCGACCAGCTTGCCGGCTTCATCATGGTGCAGTTCGGCAAGAACGTCGCGCGCCGCACCATCGCCGGCAAGGCGCATCTGTGGGACCATGCCGGATCAAAACGGCCGCCGCGCACCAAGCGCGCTTATGCCGACGTGCATGGCACGGAGTATCAGCGCTTCTACAACATCCTCTGCATCGCCTACGGGCACGATCCGGAAAATTTCGAAGACTATGTGAAGAAGAACATCCTGCCGGCGGGTCGCGCGCGGCGCTGCCGTATCGAATACCGCAAGATCGAGCGCGCGTTCCGCACGCTGTTGCTTCCGCATATCGATCGCGCCGCGATGGAACGCGTCCGTCAGGTCGAGTGGGTGCGTCCGGAGGACGGCCGGCCGTAGCGAATCGTTCCAACGCGGATGGAACTTGCGCTGGATTTTGTCAGCTTGGTTCCAGGAACTTGGTTGTATCTCGTAGGTTCACTTCCTGACCGGCGCATCCGGTAGCACGGGGCGGCAAAACCGAGAGGACGCCTATGAGAAGCAAGTTCATTTTGACCGTTGCTGCAAGCTTGCTGGCGGGAACCATGTTCGCCGCCGCGCAGCAGAGCGGCGCACCGGGTAACGAGAAGGATCGTACCGGCCAGCCGACCGAACTCGAGCACCAATTCGGCGCAGCCGACTCGTCCGGGCGGCACCCAGGGCCAGGGTAGCGGCATGACCAGCGGCCCCGCCGGCCAGAGCGGACCAGCCATCCGTGACGCTACGCCGGCGCAGCCCGGTGGCGTGTCGCCGTCGGCGCCTCCGCAAGGCGAGGAAAGCGCCCAGCCGCGTCCGCGCTAAGTCAGGTGTAGATGTTTGAGCTAGGGGCCACTTCGGGGATCGCCGAAGTGGCCCTTCGCTATCATTCCAAGGCTCGGCGCTCGCCGGCTTACGGGTTGGAGATCGAAGCCCCGCCAAACCGCTGCTTCCAGAGCGGCAGCACGTCCTTGTTGTAGACGTTGTCCGGAATGCCGCCCTTGAGCGCGGTGACGACCGAGCGCGTCGCCCAGTCGACGCCCTGACGCAGCTCGCCGCCCTCCGTATAAGAAGCGGAGTGGGGCGAGAGCAGCGCGCGGTTGCCGAGCTTGCGCAGCGGCGAGTCCATCGGCAGCGGCTCCTCCTCGAAGGCGTCGATCGCGGTGCCGCGCAGCCGGCCTTCCGCGATCGCCTTCGCGACCGCCTTCTCGTCGATCACCTTGCCGCGCGAGGTGTTGACCACCACGGCATGCGGCTTCATCAGTTTGATCTGCTCCTCGCCGAACATGTAGCGGGTCTCCTTGGTGAGCACGACGTGGAACGACACCAGGTCGGACTCGCGCAGCAGGGTCTCGTAATCCACGGCCTGGACGCCGTGGGTGAGGAAGTGCGACGGCTGCACATAGGGGTCATAGGCGATCATCCTGCAGCGCCACGGGGTGAGGAGCTGCGCGACGCGGCTGGCGATGCGGCCGAAGCCGACGAAGCCGATGGTCTGGCCGCGGAAGCCGTCGGAGGCGCGTGCGCCGACGTAATAGGAGTAATTGTCCGCCGTGCGCCATTTGCCTTCGCGCACGTCGGCGTCGCGGTCGTTTAGCTTCTTGAGCAGCGAGAGCATCATCGCCACGGTGGTCTCGGCGACGCCGAAGCAGTTCAACTCGGTCGGCGCGTGGCAGACCATGATGCCGAGATCGGTCGCGGCGTCGGTGTCGATGTCGTCGACGCCGACGGTGTATTTGGCGACGACGCGGAGCCGCTGCGACGCCTCCATCACGCGGCGGCTGATCGGGGTGTGGCGCATCGAGGTGCCCATCAGCGCTACGCAGTCGCGCGCCTGCGCCACCACGTCGTCCTCGTAATGGGTGCGCGGCAGTTGCCAGTCGCGGTTGCCGATGACGAGCTCGCAGCCCAGCCCTTCGATGGCCTTGATGGTTTCGGGCGGCTCCTCGCGCGGGGCGAAGATCAGGACTTTCGGCTTGTCGGACATGGCAACTCCCTGGGGCGTTCGCCCCTTTTTGGCTGGGACGTGAGGTGGGTGGGTTTGGACGACGTTGGATGGGCTCTATTTCGACAGGTTAAGCGATCGCAGGGTCTGTTTCCATCGCTCGGTTTCGGTGGCCAGGAACTGCGCGAAGGCGGCTTCGTCCTCGTAGGCCGCGGACACCGTGAGCGCCTTCAGGTTGGCCGCGATCGCGGGGGAGGCGAGGATCTGGCGCACTTCGTCCGAGGTCCGTTTCACCACCGCCGCAGGCGTTCCCGCCGGCGCAAACAGGCCGATGAAGCCGCCGGCGCGGCCGAAGCCCAGCACCCCGGACTCGCCGATGGTCGGAATTTCCGGCGCGGCGCGGGAGCGCCGGGCCTCGGCCATCCCGAGCGCGACCGCCCGGCCAGCGACGATATGCGGATAGGCCGAGGTGATGTCGACCGAGGCGACCGGGATTTGCCCGGCGACTAGATCGATGATCGCCGGCGCGCTGCCGCGATAAGGGATGTGCACGAGATTGGCGCCGGTCGCCGCCTTGAGCATCTCCATCGATAGGTGCTGGCCGGTGTTGGTGCCGGTCGAGCCGTAGCTGATCCCCTGCGGGCTCGCCTTGGCGCGCGCGAGCATGTCGGTGATGCTTTTCGGACCGGTCTTCGGATTGGCCACCACGACGATGCCGACCTCGATCAGCTTTGCGACTGGCATGAGCTCGCGCAGGAGATCGGGCGCATTGGAGCCCGTGATGTGCGGATTGATCAGCAACGCGCCGGTGGCGCCGACGCCGAGGGTGTCGCCGTCGGGCGGCGACTTCGCGAGCGTGACCAGGCCCTGCGATCCGCCGGCGCCGGTCATGTTCTCTACCACGACGGTCTTGCCGGTGCGCTTGCCGAGATCGATCGAGATCGCGCGCGCAATGCCGTCGGCGGAAGCGCCAGGCGCAAATGGGACAATGATGCGGATGGTCTTTTGCGACGTCTGGGCGAGCGCCGAAGCGGGCAGCAACAGGATTGCCAAGAGGAGCACGCGCAACATTCCGGCCTCCCTATCTCGGTTGTCATTCCGGGGCGCGCCGCAGGCGCGAGCCCGGAATCCAAGTTTTCTTGTTCCTTCCATCAACTCTCACCGGGGTTATGGATTCCGGACAGGCGCTTCGCGCCTTCCGGAATGACGGTGGAGAGAGCTGCTTTCTCTAGTCGAGCTTGATCCCGCTTTCCTTGAATGCCGTGGCCCAGCGCACCGCTTCCTTGCGGAAGAAGGCGTCGAATTCTTCCGGCGTCGACGACACCGGATTGATGCCGGAGGCGATCAGTTTGTCGTTCGTCGCCCGGTCGGCATAGATGGCCGCGACCTTGCCTTGCAGCCGGTCGACGATCGCGCGCGGGGTGCCGGCCGGCGCCACCAGCGCGATCCAGCTCGATATGTCGTCGAGCTCGGGCATGCCGGCGGCCTCCGCGAGCGGCGGCACGTCGGGCAGCGTCGGCAGCGGCCGGTTGTTGAGCTTCGCAAGCGCGCGGAATTTTCCGGCCTTGATCAGCGGCAGGCTCGAGGCGGTGCCGTCGATGATGTAGTCGACCGCGCCGGTGAGCAGGCCCTGCACCACCTCGGCGCTGCCCTTGTACGGAATGAGCTGCACGCTGATGCCGGCGGCGCGGTTGAACATGTAGCCGGCGAGCCGGGTGGTGATGATGCCGGCGCCGTAGTTCATCTTG
Organism: uncultured Alphaproteobacteria bacterium; assembly: GCA_963785745.1. Classification (GTDB taxonomy): domain Bacteria; phylum Pseudomonadota; class Alphaproteobacteria; order Rhizobiales; family Xanthobacteraceae; genus VAZQ01. The sequence goes on along the minus strand of CAWAWR010000026.1, from coordinate 91,578 downwards.
CCGGATGCTTTCGCCCGCGCGATCAGCTCCGCGATGCTCTTCGGCCCGTCCTCGGCGCGCACCGTCAGGAGCGAGGTGTTCTTGGCGGCGAGCGTGACCGAGGCGAAATCCTTGAACGGATCGTAGGGCAGGTTGGTCTTGGTCGCGGGGTTCATCACCAGGGTCGTGTCCATGGCGGCGAGCAGCGTGTAGCCGTCGGGCGCCGCCTTGGCGACCTGCACCGCGCCGATCGCGGTATCGGCGCCGGGCCGGTTCTCGACCACCACCGGCTGGCCCCAGTCCTCGCTCATCTTCTGCGCGATCACGCGCGACAGGATGTCGGTCGGACCTCCGGCGGGAAACGGCACGATGATGCGTATGGTCCGGTTGGGAAACGTCTGCGCGTGCGCGGCCCGGACCGGGACCAGCGCGCTGGCGCCGAGCGCGGCGAGGACGGAGCGGCGTGAGACGGTCATGAGCACCTCTTGATCATTGCACGCGCAGTCCGATTTCTTTCGCCAGCGGCGCCCAATAGGCATATTCGTCGGCGACGAATTTGGTCACGCCGGCGGGATCGAGATCCTGCGTGAGCAGCGACAGCTTGTTGAACTGCTCCTGCATTTTCGGTGTCTTCACGATCCGGCGGGTTTCCTGATTGAGCTGCTGCACCACGAACGGCGCGAGGCCGCTCGGCCCGGCGAGCCAGAACCAGGTGTCGCCGCGCACGTCCGGAAATCCCTGCTCGGCGAAGGTCGGAATTTCGGGGTAGGACGGGTGGCGCGTGGGCGAGGTGACCGCGAGCGGCACCAGCAGGCCGCCGCGGATTTGCAGCCCGGCCGTGAGCAGTGTCGTGAAGGTCAGGTTGATGTGATTGCCGAGCACGTCCTGCATGCCGGAATTGGGCGAGGGGACGTGCTGGATGTTGAGCTTGGCGCTGCGCTTGAAGCGTTCGAGGATCAGGTGGCCGAGCGAGCCCGCGCCGGGCGAGGCCGAGGTGAGGGGGCGGCCCTGGCCGATCCGCACCAGGTCCGCAACCGACTTCACCCCCAGCGCCGGATTGGCGACCAGCACGAAACTGTCCGCTGCGAGCATCGCAATATGAGTGAAATCCTTGAGCGGGTCGTAGCCGACATTGGGATTGATCGCCGGGCTGGTCAGGTGTGGACCCGAGCCGGCATTCACCAGCGTGTAGCCGTCGGGTGCGGACTTTGCGACCTGGGCGGCGCCGATGGCGCCCGACGAGCCGCCGCGGTTCTCGATGAAGAACTGCTGGCCGAAGGTCGCGGCGAGTTCCGGCGCCAGCAGCCGCGCGAGCTGGTCGGAGCTGCCGCCCGGCGAGAACGGAACCACGATCTTCACCGGCTTCGCGGTCGGCCATTCCTGCGCGTGCGGCGAGCCGCGAGGCGCCATCGCGCAAAGGCCGGCCAACGCGAGAAATGCGGCTCTCAGCAGTGGCATCGTGGCGGTCCCTTCCCGGCAGCGGTCGCGGGCCGGATATTACGGGCGGAGGATATGCCCGGTCACGCGACATTTCCGCCGATCCCGGCCAGCGTGCGCTGCGAAAGCCGGCTTCAGGAATCACGAATGCCCGAGCGCTGCGGTATGCAATAAGGTCCAGCACTTAGCCGGGGACGTTTCCATGTGGCCAGATCGCCGTCTCATCGACCTGTTCAAGATCGAGCATCCGATCGTGCTGGCGCCGATGGCGGGCGCGATCGACTTCGAGATCGCGGCCGCGGTCGCGGAGGGCGGTGGCCTCGCGTCGCTGCCGTTCGCGATGCTCAATGCCGAGCAGGCGCGTGAGCAGATCGCAAATTTCCGCGCGCGGTCGCGCAAGCCGGTGAACGTCAATTTCTTCTGCCACACGCCGCCGCAGCTCAACAATGCGCGGGAGGCGCGCTGGCGCGACGCGCTCAAGCCGTATTACGAGGAGCTCGGTATCGATCCCTCCGCGCCGATTCCGACCGGCATGCGCATGCCATTCGACGCGGCCTTCTGCGAGATGGTCGAGGCGACGAAGCCCGAAGTGGTCAGCTTCCATTTCGGACTGCCGCCGGCGGATCTGTTCAAGCGGGTGAAGGCGCTCGGCAGTGTGACGATGTCGTCCGCCACCACGGTCGCGGAGGCGCGCTGGCTCGAGGCGCACGGCGTCGACGTCATCATCGCGCAAGGCTTTGAGGCCGGCGGCCATCGCGGCATGTTCCTGTCCGACGATCTCGCCGCGCAGGTCGGCACCTTCGCGCTGGTGCCGCAGATCGTCGATGCGGTGAAGCTGCCGGTGATCGCGGCCGGCGCGGTGAGCGACGCGCGCGGGATCGCCGCGGCCTTCATGCTGGGCGCGGCCGGCGTGCAGGTCGGTAGCGCCTATATGCATTGTCCGGAGTCGAAGGTCACGCCGGCGCACCGCGCGGCGCTCGCCGTCGCGCAGGACGACGGCACCCGCGTCACCAACCTGATGACCGGCCGGCCGGCGCGCGGATTCATCAACCGCGTGATGCGCGACCTCGGCCCGATCTCGGATATCGCGCCGCAATTCCCGCTCGCCTCCGGCGCAATCGCGCCGTTGCGCGCGAAGGCCGAGGCCAAAGGCTCCGGCGATTTCACCAGCCTGTGGGCGGGGCAGGCAGCGTCCCTCGGCCGCGCCGCGCCCGCAAGCGAGGTGACGCGCAAGCTCGCCGCCGAAGCGCTGGCGTTGTTGGGGCGGAGCTGACCGGGGCTACTGTCCGCCGGTCTTGCCCTTCATCTTGCGGAAATAAGACCACTCTTCGACAACTCGGCCGTCGGGCAGCCGGCAGACACCGTACTGGCCGCGCGGGCCGGTGCGGATCTCGCTCTTGCCGCCGCTCTTCACGCAGAACACCGACGCCGGATTGGCCAGCGCCCATGCCTGCTGGGCGGTTGCCGCGACGAGGGCGAGGACAATGAAGCCGATCGATCGACGCATGCTGCACCTATGGAGCTGTGACCGCGATATTGTCGATCAGCCGCGTCGAGCCGATCCGCGCGGCAACGAGGAGGCGGAGCGGGCCGTCCTTGATCGTCTCGACCTTGGCCAGACGTGTCGGCGTGGCGCACCTCGAGATAGTCGAGCGTAAAGCCGACGCTTTCGATCTCGGCGGAGCCTTCGTCAAGCACGCGCGCGATATTTTCCTTGCCGGCGATCCTGCGCGCGCAGTCCTTGAGCACGCGATGCAGCGTCGCCGCAGCGCCGCGTTGCGCCTCGGTGAGATAGGCGTTGCGCGACGACATCGCGAGACCGCTCTTCTCGCGCACGATCGGCGCGCCCACGATCTTGACCGGGAGAGCGAGATCGGTGGCAAGCCGCGAGATCATCTTGAGCTGCTGGTAGTCCTTTTCGCCGAAGACCGCGACGTCCGGCGCGCACTGGATGAGCAGCTTCGCCACCACGGTCGCGACCCCGCCGAAGAAGTGCGGGCGGAACGCATCTTCCAGGCCGGCCTTGGCCGGGCCTTCGGGCGCGATGCGGGTGGCGAAGCCGTCCGGATACATCACCTTGACGCCCGGCGCCCAGACGAGATCGACCCCGGCCTCGGCGAGCGCGGCAAGATCCTGCTTCAGGTTGCGCGGGTAGCTCGCGAAATCCTCGTTCGGGGCGAACTGCGTCGGATTGACGAAGATCGAAACCACGACGCGCCGGGCGCGCCGCCGCGCCAGCCGGACCAGCGAAATATGCCCGTCATGCAGGGCACCCATGGTCGGCACGAGCGCGACGGTCGCGCCGCCGCGGCGCAGGGTCCCGACGGCACGGCGCAGGGCGGGAACGGTGGAAACAATACGTGGTCGTCGGGGCATGGAGGCGGCGTCCGGGGGAGGGACCGCGAAACTAGCAAAGCCGCTCGCTTGTGACACGTAGTTAATTTAATCATGATGCGGGCGTTGACGCGGGCTGCCTTGACCGGGATGGGTGGCAGTCTACGTAGTGGCGTTTGTTGAGGTGAGTACCATGTTGGCGCATGCGGGACGGCCTTTGGCCGCGCACGTTGTCGTGCTCGGCAACGAGAAGGGCGGCTCCGGCAAGTCGACAACGGCGATGCATGTCGCCGTCGCGCTGATGAACCTGGGCCAGCGGGTCGCGACCATCGACCTCAACTCCCGCCAGAAGAGCTTCACGCACTACATCGACAACCGCCGCGCCTGGGCGGCGCGGGCCAATCTCGGTCTGCGCGTTCCGGCCCATTTCTGCATCGCGCGCGGCGCCACGCTGCGTCTCGACGAGAACGAGGCGGCCGAGTTCGGCGGGCTGATCGAGGCGGTGGAGGCGGTCGAGCGGACCCACGATTTCATCGTGATCGATACGCCAGGCACCGACGCCTACCTGATGCGGCTGGCGCATTCGATGGCCGACACGCTGATCACGCCGCTCAACGACAGCTTCGTCGATTTCGACGTGCTCGGCACCGTCGATCCGACGACCTTCGAGCTGATCGGCGAGAGCCACTACGCGGAAATGGTCCGCGATGCGCGCCGTCAGCGCCGGGAGGTCGACGGCGGGCAGGTGGACTGGGTCGTGGTGCGCAACCGGATGTCGATGCTGGGTTCGCGCAACAAGCGGCTGGTCGGCGAGGGGCTCACGCAGCTTGGATTGCGGCTCGGCTTCCGCTGCGCGGATGGTTTCGCCGAGCGCCTGGTCTATCGCGAGTTCTTTCCGCGCGGCCTGACCGCCATCGACCATATCGACGAGGAGACGCTCGGCACCCGCCCGAGCCTCGCGCATGTGACCGCGCGCGAGGAGGTCATGGCGCTGATCGCGTCGCTCAAGCTGCCGCTCGACGAACGCGGGTCGCGGCGCGCGGCGGCGCGCGCCGAATGGTTCTCCGCGCAGCACCAGCCGCTGGAACTGCACGACATCATCGAGAGCTGAGGCGTCGGGGGGCCATGCCCCGGCCATTGCGCGGACCGCCGGATATGCCCACTTTATGCCCGGGCGGAATCGCCGCCTGAGGGCCCACTTCAATGGCCGACAAGCCTCGCGACGCAACGCCTGCCCGCCGTGCCGGCGAGCCGGCAACCACATCGTCGCGGACCGAGATCGACGCGTTCCTGTCCAAGGTGAGAAGCCTGGGCCCGGCCACCGGCACCGGGCTGCGCGGCCGGCTGATCTTTGCGCTCGACGCGACCATGAGCCGTCAGCCGCTCTGGGACACCGCCTGCAAGCTGCAGGCCGACATGTTCCGAGAAGCCGCCGCGATCGGCGGGCTCGACGTGCAGTTGGTCTATTACCGCAGCCTCGCCGAATGCCGCGCGTCGGCATGGGTGTCGCAGGCCGAGCGGCTCGCGGAACTGATGGCGCGGATCGACTGCCGCGGCGGCCATACCCAGATCGGCAAGGTGCTTTCCCATGCGCGGAGCGAGTCCGAGCGGCGAAAAGTCCAGGCGCTGGTGTTCGTCGGCGACGCCATGGAGGAGAAGATCGACGATCTGTGCCAGGCGGCGGGCGAACTCGGCCTGCTCGGTGTGCCGGCCTTCATGTTCCAGGAAGGCTACGACGCCGTCGCCGAACAGGCGTTCCGGGAGATCGCGCGCCTGACCAAGGGCGCCTATTGCCGCTTTGATCCGGGCTCGGCCCATGAGCTCGGCGAGTTGCTGCGCGCGGCCGCCGCCTATGCGGCGGGTGGCATGCGCGCGCTCGCAGACCTGTCGGCGCGGCGCGACGCCGGCGCCGTCAAGCTCATCGCGCAGATGAAATAACGATGGGCGCGCTGACCTTCGGTATCGTGGCGCTGGCAGTCGTGCTGGTGGTGCTGCATGGCTTCAGCAAAGCCAACCCGCACAACGTGGCGATCGTGCTCAAGGCGAGCGGCGGCATCGGCGCGCTCGCTGTCGCGGCCGTCCTGGGCGGTGCGCGGCCGCTTCGATATCGCGGTGCCGCTGGGGATCTTTGGGCTGAGCCTGTTGGGCTGGCTGCCGTGGAGCATACCCGGCTTCGGCGCCCGCACGCAGAAGAGCTCCGGACAGGTATCGCGCGTCCGCTCGGCTTTCGTCGAGATGGAGCTCGATCACGATACCGGCGCGATGCGGGGCACGATTCTCGCCGGGCCGCATGTCGGCCAAAGCCTCGATACGTTCGACATGGCGACGCTGACCGCGTTCCTGCCGAATATCGACGAGGAGAGCCGCGCGCTACTGATGGCTTATCTTGACCGCCGGGAGCCCGCCTGGCGCGAGAACGTGCAAGGTGGTGCGGCGGCGGGGCCGGGGCTCTGGAGCACCGGCAAAATGACGGAAGAGGAGGCCTATCAGATCCTGGGCCTGGCGCCGGGCGCGAGCATCGACGACATCGGTCGTGCGCACCGGGCGCTCATGAAGAAACTGCATCCCGACCAAGGGGGGTCGACGTACCTTGCGGCTCGCGTCAATGAAGCCAAGGACGTTCTTACGCGCCGTCATCGTTGACTACTCCGAACTCAACCCGTCACAGGACGGCTACTGTCTCCTTCTCTGTTTAGCGCGGCCCTGTTGCCAAACCGTTAGTTTCTGATTGCCAGACAATCGACGTCGTTACGCTTGAGGAGTTTGCAGGCGGCTTCCGCCTGGTCTTTGTCGAGCCCGGCGAAACGGGCCCGATAAAGGGTGGTATCGCCGCGCTGCACCGGCTCGGTGAAGGGGCTGGCCGAGGCCAGCAGCCGCGCCGCCTTGCTCTTGGCCAGGGCGATCCGCTGATGCGCTTCGGATTCGGCCGGGTAGGCGCCGACCTGGATGACCCAGCCGGAGCGGGTTTGCGGCCGCGAGGAAGGGACTACCGCCGCCGGGGCGGCTTCGCGGACCGGGGCCGTTTCGCGTACGGGCGCGGCCTGGGCTGCAGGCGGTGCGGGCGGTGCATCGCTGACGGAGGCAGTGCGTGCCGGCAGCGTGCCGAGGAGGCCGGCGCGGGCCGGAGCTGGCGGCGGCGGCGCTTCGGCCCTGACCGTTGCAGGGGCCTGCGCTTCCGGTTGCGGCGCCGGGCCGGCGGCGCGGCTTTGGCGCCTTTCACCGTGCCGGGCTTCACCGAAACGGTGCGAACCGTGACCGGGCGGATCGGCTCGTCCGATCCCGCGGCCGGCGCGGGCGCATCGCGCAGCGGCATATGGCCGGCACTCGCCATCTCAAAGCGATCGGTGCTGCGGGATTCCGCGCGTGCGGCGGTCGCGCGCGGCGCCGGCGTGTCGCGCGACGGCGCTTCGGCGATCATCGGCGCAGTGCGGCGGGTTGAGGCGCTGTCGACATGTTGCGCAAGAAGCTGCCGCATGCGCGCGTCACGGGCCCCCGCGCTGGCGCCGCCCAGCACGACTGCAACGACGTGACGGCCGTTCCGTCGCACCGAGGTGACAAGGTTGAATCCGGAGGCTCGGATGTAGCCGGTCTTGATGCCGTCAACCCCTTCGACGCGCCCGAGCAGGCGGTTGTGGTTGGCGATGCTCTGGCCGCGGAACGTGAAGGAGCGGGTCGAGAAATATTTGTAGTAACGCGGGAAGCGTTCCTGGATCGCGCGGCCAAGCGTGGCCTGGTCGCGCGCGGTGGTGACTTGCGCGGAGTCCGGCAGACCGGACGCGTTGCGATAGACCGTGTGGGACATGCCGATCGCGCGCGCCTTGCGCGTCATCTGGCGGGCAAACTCCTCTTCGGAGCCGGCGAGGTTCTCGGCGACGACCACGGCGGCGTCATTGGCGGATCGGGTTACCATGCCCTTGATCGCGTCTTCGACGGTGATCGTGCCGCCTTCGCGCAGCCCGAGCTTGGTCGGAGATTGATCCGCCGCATGCTCGGAGACGCGCAGCGGGCTGTCGAGCGAAAGCCTGCCGGATTCCAGCCGCTCGAACAGCATGTAGAGCGTCATGACCTTGGTCAGCGACGCCGGATGGCGGATCGCGTCGGCGTTGGAAGAATGCAAGGTCGAGCCTGTGTTGGCATCGACCACGATGGCCGCGTAACCCGGACCGCTGGAACTCGTTGATGTGGCCGCTCGGTTTCCACGGCGGGTGCGTGCATCCGCCGGGTCACTGAAGACCGCAGTCAAGGCAATCGCTGTCGCTAGGCTCAACAGTCCCCAACGAAGCCCGTGCCGGGCTTCGATACGCATACGCAACATACTTGACTCCCCCGTCCCGTACCACGCGTGACGCCACCGGCGTGGCGTCTGGACCCCTTCTTCTTTCAGTTGCAGACCCTAGGGAGCGGCCAAAAAGCGGCAGAAATCAGGAACTTATCGGCTCCCATCCAGGCACCGTTAAGCCGCCCCCTCCGTCAGTGACCCCAGGGGACGACCGTGTCCGCAACGGCACAGCCAACGACGCTAGGTGAGGGGGGTTGCCAAAACGTTAAAGAAAGCCCCGTGGCTGGGGCCGTTGTTGCGCTGCAGCAGGGGGCTTGACATTATTGTGCAGTGCAATATATTCAGGTCACGCTGTTGCAGAGGCAGGATCACAAACAGGCGGCCGGTGCAGGCCGGAAAGGTCAACCCATGATCAAGAATTTTGACGACGCCCAAAAGATCGGCAAGGACAACATGGACGCTTCGATGAAGTCGCTCGGCGCGGTTTCCAAGGGCTTCCAGGCGATCGCAGTCGAGACAGCGGATTACGCCAAGAAGGCATTCGAGGCGAGCACCGCTGCGAGCGAGAAGCTCGCCACCGCCAAGTCGCTCGACAAGGTGATGGAAGTGCAGGCGGACTACCTCAAGAGCGCCTACGAAGGCTTTGTCGCGCAGTCGGCCAAGGTCGGTCAACTCTATGTCGATCTCGCGCAGGAGCTCTACAAGCCGTTCGAGAGCCAGTGGACGAAGGCGACCACGGTAAAGTAAGCGCCTGAACCGATACCGAATGAAAAAAGCCCGGCCTCGCGGCCGGGCTTTTGCATTGTCGTCACCGCATTCGCGCTTCGTCCACAGACCGCGTTGACAAGAGGCCCGATCAGCGAGAACTCTGTCTCAGGCCAACCATTCCGTCATCAGCCAACGCGTCGACGCTGGGTCGCCGGCAGTCGATCGCGAATAGCCAGATGAGAAGGTCCGCAATGCCGCAGCGCTCGATGGCCTTGCCGGTATTTGTGGTGGCTTGCACAGCTCTTGCATTCGAGGCCGGCGCGAACGCGGCGGAAGTGCCGGGTGACGACATCTTCGGGTTCACGACGCCGACCGACGTCGGCAATCCAGGCGACGCCGGCTTCGGGAATGAGAATGATGGCCGGGCAGGTAAGCGTGCCGGCACGTATCGAGCGCTCAGCGCGAGATATGAGCTGGGTTATACATTTGCGCCCGACTGGTGGGTTGGCGGTTCGCTATTCGCATCCCACAACCATGCGCACAATGTGCCCGGTCTCGCTGACGTCAATCGCCTCGCTTTCGATGGCTTGTCGTTCGAAATCGAGCATCGGATCGTCAAACGTAGCCAAACCAATCCCTTCGCAGTCTCAGTCTCCATGGAGCCGCGTTGGGCCCGGATCGACAACGTGTCCGGCTTGTCTTCCCACTCATTAAACGTCGCGTTCAAGATTTTCGTCGATGCGGTCGTGGTTCCGGACAAGTTCTTTTGGGGATCCAATATCATCTGGGCTTTCCAGAGGGCCGAGGACCCAAGCGACCGCAGCAAGTGGTTGTCAGCTTCAGCGATCCTGCTTTCATCAGCCGTCGCGTATCAGGTGTCGCCAAAGTTCTTTGTGGGAGCAGAGGTTCGCTACTTTGGGATCTTCGCCACAATCCTTCCGGCACGAGAGGTCGGACACGCTGTGTATTTCGGTCCGACGATGCTGTGGAAGGTAACCGACAAGGTCGCCTTCAACACAACGTTCCAGCCACAGATCGCCGGCCGTTCGACGAGCAATCCGGGGCTTCGACTTGACCTCGACAATTTTGAAAAACTTCAATTCAGGGCAAAACTCAGTATCGCATTCCAATGAGCGGCTGCTGCCGGCCGTTGAGAGCGGCGACCTACGGCGAGAACAAGCAAACAAAAAGCCCGGCCGTGAGGCCGGGCTTTCGTTCTTGAGTGCGGGGCACCCTGCCTATCTAGAGATGCGCAGGTTAGTCAATGCCTTGGCGATGTCGGCGAAGACGTCATTGAGCTGCGCCGCATCCGATACGTTTTTGTAGAACGTGCTTGATGGCTGGGTCGCGCATGCCTGCAACAGCGATGCGTTGCCGTTGATCACGCGGATGGTCCAGAGCTCGATGCTGGCGCCCTTCACCTTTTCGCAAGCCTGCCGGGTGCGTGCGTCGATGTCGGTCCCCGATGTGGACCATCGGTTCTGCGTATTGTCGCCGTCGGTCAGCAGGATGAGGACCTTCTTGAGATCGGGCGAAACCACGCCGGCGCCGGGGAGTGGATCCGCCGGTGTGAGCGCATGGAAGGCCCAGCTCAGGCCGATGGTGACGTTGGTGTTACCGGCAGGCGCCAGTTCGTCGATCTTGGTCTCGAGCGTCGTCCAATTGGACGTCAGCGGCAGAAGTGCGGCAGGGCAGGTGGAGTATTGGAACGGCTGGAAAGCGTCCGCCGTGGTCGGTGTCGTGGCCGCGCGATAGTCCTCCGACGTACCGTTGAGGTTCGTCTTCGTCACATTGGTCGACACGAAAGAGGGAGCAGTGTTCTCGACATCGAAATTCTGATTGCGGTCGCGCACACAGCCGTCCCATGCCGTCTTCGGGCTGGGACGCCAGACGTGATCGTAGGTCTTCTGCCGGCAGACCTTGCTGCTTGCCGTTGCCCGTGCACTCACAAACGCTGGGTGAGGCCAGATTGCCGCAGCTCATGCTGGATCCCTTCGCGAGCGGCTGCCAGTTCGATGCGGGCTGGTCGGGCCTGAACGCGCAGACCCTGTTACTCCCGGTTCCTCCGCTGCACTGACAATTATTGGACGACAGACTGCCGCAGCTCGCGCTTGATCCGGTCGCGACCGGATGCCAATCGTTTGTGTTCGTCTTCTCCGTGGTCGTGTAGCACCCGCTATAGTAACGATTGCTCAGCAGCCCCGTTGCCGCTGTGCTCTTGCTGCCGTTGTCCTTGGACGGGCAGATCAGCGAAGCGTATGTGCCGCTCGTCGGGATGGTCGAGACCGTTGATTTATTCGTCTTGCTGGCGGGTCCATTGGTGCATTGGAACCCGTGGTTGCTGGTCGTGAACGGGCAACTGCTCCCCGGGCGGAGGCGGTCCCAGGCGTTTTTGTTGCTCTGGGTGGCCAGCCAGGTCGTCATGATCGCCGGCTCCGAACTCCAGTCGCTCCAGTCAAGCGATGCGGCGGCAACGTTGGCAGCGCCGGCATTGACAACGACAGCGAACGGCACGATGGCGACCTTGATGTCGCCGTCCTTCTTCGCGGCGCCCTTCAACGTCGTCAGCAGGCTCTTCGCGGCCTTCTTGAGCTCCGTCATCTTGTTGTTCGACTCCATCGACCCGGTCACGTCGAGCGCAAGAGCGAGCTCCAGCTTCTTGAGACCCCAGGCGATCTCCGTCGTGCACGCTGAGCTCCATGGTCTCATGGCCGACGATTTTCGTGAACGTGGTCGGAACCGTGCCGGTGACGCTGATCTCCAGCTTGAAACTGCTGTCGGTCGGAGTGGTGTAGTGCGGGGTGATAACGAGATTGGTGACCTCGGACCTGTTGAACAGCGCCAGGAAGACCTCGCGGGACTTCTGGTTCAGTTGCTCCTGGTTCATGCCCTTCGCGGTTTTCGACAGGATCAGAGCCGGTCGCGTCGATGGCGGATTGCATGGCAGACTTGGCGGAGTTTCCGCGGCTGTAGTCGACCGCGGCGCCGACGAAGCCGATCAGCGGGATCGTCGCCAATGCAAAGGTGATCATGACATTGCCGCGTTCGGAGGCGCCGAACCGGCGTAGTCCGCTGCGAAGAACGCTCAGAATTGCGTTGAAATGCATGGTGCCACCATCGTGTTGTCCGATGGCAAGTCGTAAATCGGAACCCTGAAAACAGCATAAATGTCGAAGTAAAAACTCCGCTGCATTCCATTAAGTTTTGAATGATTTTGGAAGTTTCACAGACGGGATGAAGGCAATCTGAATTGCGAACGGAAATCCCGCGGGCATTCGCGGAACGTTCCGTTAAGCATGGCGAGACTGAAGGAGAGGCGGCCGCCCGGCGGGGCGGCCGCTATTGGCGCTACCTTGCGATGCGCAGGTTCGTCAATGCCTTGGCGATGTCGGCAAAGACGTCGTTGAGCTGCGTCGCGTCCTGCACGTTTTTGTAGAACGTGCTTGATGGCTGGGTCGCGCACGCCTGTAGCAGCGCTGCGTTGCCGTTGATCACGCGGATCGTCCAAAGCTCGATAGCGGCGTCCTTCACCTTGGTGCAAGCCGCCTGCGTGCGCAGGTCGATGTCGGCCCCCGATGTGGACCATCGGTTCTGCGTATTGTCACCGTCGGTCAGCAGGATGATGACCTTCTTGAGATCGGGCGAAATCACGCCGGCGCCGGGGAGCGGATCCGCCGGTGTGAGCGCATGGAAGGCCCAGCTCAGGCCGATGGTGACATTGGTGTTGCCGGCGGGCGCCAGTTCGTCGATCTTGGTCTCGAGCGTTGTCCAATTGGACGTCAGCGGCAGAGTTGCCGCCGGACAGGTGGAGTATTGGAACGGCTGGAAAGCGTCCGCCGTGGTCGGTGTCGTAGCCGTGCGATAATCCTCCGGCTGACCGCTGAGGTTCGTCTTCGTCACATTGCTCCCCACGAAAGAGGGAGCAGTGTTCTCGACATCGAAGTTCTGATTGCGGTCGCGCACGCAGCCGTCCCATGCCGTCTTCGGGCTGGGACGCCAGACGTGATCGTAGGCCTTCTGCCGGCAGACCTTGCTGCTTCCGCTGCCCGTGCACTGGCAAACGCTGGGTGAGTCCAGATTGCCGCAGCTCATGCTGGATCCCATCGCGAGCGGCTGCCAGTTCGATGCGGGCTGGTCGGGCCTGAACGCGCAGACCCGGTTACTCCCGGTTCCTCCGCTGCACTGACAATTATTGGACGACAGACTGCCGCAGCTCGCGCTCGATCCGGTCGCGACCGGATGCCAGTCGTTTGTGTTCGTCTTCTCCGTGGTCGTGTAGCACCCGCTATAGTAACGATTGCTCAGCAGCCCCGTTGCCGCTGTGCTCTTGCTGCCGTTGTCCCTGGACGGACAGATCAGCGAAGCGTATGTGCCGCTCGTCGGGATGTTCGAGACCGTTGATTTATTCGTTTTGCTGGCGGGTCCATTGGTGCATTGGAACCCGTGGTTGCTGGTCGTGAACGGGCAACTGCTCCCCGGGCGGAGGCGGTCCCAGGCGTTTTTGTTGCTCTGGGTGGCCAGCCAGGTCGTCATGATCGCCGGCTCCGAACTCCAGTCGCTCCAGTCAAGCGATGCGGCGGCAACGTTGGCCGCGCCGGCATTGACAACGACAGCGAACGGCACGATGGCGACCTTGATGTCGCCGTCCTTCTTCGCGGCGCCCTTCAATGTCGTCAGCAGGCTCTTCGCGGCCTTCTTGAGCTCCGTCATCTTGTTGTTCGAGTCCATCGACCCGGTCACGTCGAGCGCAAGAGCGAGCTCCAGCTTCTTGAGACCCCAGGCGATCTCCGTCTGCACGCTGAGCTCCATGGTCTCGTGGCCGACGATTTTCGTGAATGTGGTCGGAACCGTGCCGGTGACGCTGATCTCCAGCTTGAAACTGCTGTCGGTCGGAGTGGTGTAGTGCGGGGTGATGACGAGATTGGTGACCTCGGACCTGTTGAACAGCGCCAGGAAGACCTCGCGGGACTTCTGGTTCAGTTGCTCCTGGTTCATGCCCTTCGCGGTTTTCGACAGGATCAAGCCGGTCGAGTTGATGGCGGATTGCATCGCAGCCTTTGCGGAGTTTCCGCGGCTGTAGTCGACGGCGGCACCGACAAAGGCGATGACCGGTATGGTGGCCAAAGCAAACGTGATCAGGACGTTGCCGCGTTCGGAGCCGCGGAAATTCCGGAGGCGGGCGAGCAAATATCCGAAGAGGGGGCGGACGGGCATGGTTGCCACCATTTCTACTGTTTCGCGGAGGTCGTAAGCTCGGGCTCTCAATGGGCAGTGAAGCCGGCTACATAAATTTGGTTACAATCTCTAAGCCTTGCTCGAATGTCGGGTCGTAGAGCCGTCCCGACATTCGAGGAATTGCTGCATCAAATCAGTCGTATCGCGCAGGCTTGCCATCCTTCCGCTGGGCGGCGGCGGCTGCGTCGCAGCCGCCGAGCCATCCCGGCTACTTGGCGATGCGGAGATTGGCGAGATTTTGCGCGATCGAGCTAAACACACCGTTAAGCTGGCTTGCCTGCTGGACGTTGAAGTACATGTCCGGCTTGGTGGCGCAGGTCTGAAGCAGGCTTGCGTTCCCGTCGATCACGCGGACCGTGTAGACCTTGATATTCGCGGTCCTGGCGTTGTCGCAGACCTTTTGCGTCCGCGCATCGATCGACGTGGTGCTTGAGCTCCAGCGGTTCTGGGTATTCTGACCGTCGGTCAGAAGGATCAGCACCTTGTCGAGATCCGGAGCAACCGCGGGCGCGTTGAACGGAGCTGCCGCCGTCAAGGTCTGCCACGCCATCTGCATTCCGATCGTGACGTTGGTGTTGCCGGACGGCGTCATGGCGTCGATCTTGGCATTGAGCGCGGTCCAATCGGTGGACAGCGGCATCATCGCGGTCGGGCAGTTCGCGGCCTGATGGGCCCGGTAGTTGACCGCGCCGCCGTCGCCGGTCGGCGTTACATTGACGTCATTGTTCTGGTCGCGGTCCATGACGCAGCCGTTCCACAGGCTGTGGTTATGTGGCGTCCAGGTGCCGCTGTTGGAGACGCAGCTGCTCTGGTTGTTGTGCCAGGACTTGCTGCAGGTTCCGTTCTTCGAATTCCAGTCCTCCCAGTCGATCCAGGACGCGCCGACGTGTTCGGTGCCGACATTGACGTCGACCGCGAACGGGACGATCGAGATCTTGATGTCGCCCGGTGCCTTCTCGGCCTTCTGAAGCGTGTTGAGAAGATTGTGGGCGGCCTCCTTGAGGGCCGTCATCTTGTTGCTGGACGCCATCGAGCCGGTGTTGTCGAGCGCCAGCGCGAGATTGAGCTTCTTGATGCCCCAGACGACTTCGCCGCTGGCGGTAATGTTCACCTGCTGCTGACCCATCAGGCGCCAGAACATGGTGTTGACGGCGGCGCTGCCGTCAATCTTGAGGACGAAGCTGCCCTGCTGCGGGGTCGAGAAATGTGGGGTGATCTGGACGTTCAATGCTTCGGGCCGATGGAACAGCGCATTGAAATAGGTGGTGGCCTTGGAGCCCAGGTTCCCCTCGGACATGGTCTGGGCGTCTCGCGACAGCATCAGGGCGGTGGAATCGAGGGCCGCCTGCATGGCGGTGCGGGTCGAATTGGCGCGGCTATAATCCACGGCGGCGCCGACTGCGCCGACCAGGGGGATGGCAAGGAGCGCGAGCATGGGCGCGACGCCGCCCTTGCGGTTGTTCAGGAATTGGACGAGCGACATGGCAAAGGTTCCCGTGCAAGACGTCAGTTCTTGACGCGTACCGGGATACTGGTCGTAGCAACTTGAAATGTTGTGACATAAATCCCGCAAATGCCGCCTGTATTTGCCTTCAATGGTCACTATTTGAGCAATAGCTCGTTAGGTGGGGACAGGACCCGAAATTCGGTCCGGAAACAGGCCGGTTGGGGCAGAATCTCCAATGATTCGCGTGCACTAAGCCTAGTCTGGCACCTTCGACACCCGATCTTTATTATAAGGGGGAGCCGCCGCCCTCCTGGGGGCTTTACGTTTGGTCCGATCCGCCGCTACCCGTCATGAACTGCAGAAGCATGCCCACGTCCGCAACCCATTTCGAGTTTCCGCCGCCAGTGCGGCTGGCGAACGACGAGAACAAGCGCCCGGGCACCCCCGGGGCGCCGGGGACGGCCGTCATCACCAAGACCAAGCCGCAGACCAAGCGGCCGAACCTGTATCGCGTGCTGATCCTCAATGACGACTACACGCCGATGGAATTCGTGGTCCACGTTTTGGAACGGTTCTTCAACAAGGACCACGAAAGCGCCTATCGAATCATGATGCATGTGCACGAACATGGGATCGGGGAATGCGGCATCTACACCTACGAGGTGGCTGAGACGAAAGTGACGCAGGTCATGGACTTCTCCCGCAAACACCAGCATCCTTTGCAGTGCGTCATGGAAAAAAAGTAGAGCAGGGCCTATATAGTCAGCTCAGAGAAAACACAGATGCCCACTTTTTCGCGCAGCCTTGAACAATCGCTCCACCGTGCATTGGCGCTCGCCAATGAGCGGCACCATGAATATGCGACGCTCGAGCATCTGCTGCTCGCCCTGATCGACGATCAGGACGCGGCGGCGGTGATGCGGGCGTGCAACGTCGACCTGGACAAGCTGCGCCGCAGCCTCACGTCGTACCTCGAATCCGAGCTGGAGAATCTGGTCAGCGACGGCAACGAAGACTCGAAGCCGACCGCCGGGTTCCAGCGTGTGATCCAGCGCGCCGTCATCCATGTTCAGTCGTCCGGGCGGGAGGAAGTGACCGGCGCCAACGTGCTGGTCGCGATCTTCGCGGAGCGCGAGAGCCACGCCGCCTATTTCCTGCAAGAGCAGGACATGACCCGCTACGACGCGGTCAACTACATCAGCCACGGGATCGCCAAACGGCCGGGCATGTCGGAGTCGCGCCCGGTGCGCGGTGCCGAAGACGAGACCGATGCCAAGGGTGGCGACGAGCCCAAGAAAAAGGGCGACGCGCTCGAAGCCTATTGCATCAACCTCAATCGCAAGGCGCGCGAGGGCAAGATTGATCCGCTGATCGGCCGTGACGCCGAGATCAGCCGGACCATCCAGGTGCTGTGCCGCCGGCAGAAGAACAATCCGCTGTTCGTCGGCGATGCCGGCGTCGGCAAGACCGCGATCGCGGAAGGCCTAGCGCGGCGCATCGTGCACGGCGAAGTTCCGGATGTGCTCAAGGGCGCGACCGTGTTTTCGCTCGACATGGGCACTTTGCTCGCCGGCACGCGCTACCGCGGCGACTTCGAGGAGCGACTCAAGCAGGTGATCAAGGAGCTCGAGGCCTATCCCGGCGCGATCATGTTCATCGACGAGATCCACACCGTGATCGGCGCCGGCGCGACGTCGGGCGGCGCGATGGACGCGTCGAACCTGCTCAAGCCGGCGCTGGCGTCGGGAACGCTGCGCTGCGTTGGTTCGACCACCTACAAGGAGTATCGGCAGTACTTCGAGAAGGACCGCGCTTTGGTGCGCCGGTTCCAGAAGATCGACGTCAATGAGCCGTCGGTGCCCGACGCGATCGAGATTCTTAAGGGCCTGAAACCGTATTTCGAGGACTACCACAAGCTCAAATACACCAGCGAAGCAATCAAGGCGGCGGTGGAGCTGTCCGCCCGGTACATCCACGACCGCAAGCTGCCCGACAAGGCCATCGACGTGATCGACGAGTTGGGCGCCGCGCAGATGCTGCTGCCGGAAAGCCGGCGCAAGAAGACGATCGGCATCAAGGAGATCGAGTTCGACCATCGCGACGATGGCGCGGATTCCGCCAAAAACCGTGTCGAAGGACGACGCCGAGGTGCTGCAGCATCTCGAGCACACCCTCAAGACGGTGGTCTACGGCCAGGACAAGGCGATCGACGCGCTTTCGGCCTCGATCAAACTTGCCCGCGCGGGCCTGCGCGAGCCGGAGAAGCCGATCGGCTGCTACCTGTTCTCGGGGCCGACCGGCGTCGGCAAGACCGAAGTGGCCAAGCAGCTCTCGAAGGCGCTCGGTGTCGAGCTGATCCGTTTCGATATGTCCGAATACATGGAGCGCCACACCGTTTCGCGGCTGATCGGCGCGCCTCCCGGCTATGTCGGCTTCGACCAGGGCGGGCTGCTGACCGACGGCGTCGACCAGCATCCGCATTGCGTGCTCCTTCTCGACGAAGTCGAGAAGGCGCATCCGGACCTGTTCAACGTGCTGTTGCAGATCATGGATCACGGCAAGCTGACCGACCACAACGGCAAGCAGGTCGATTTCCGCAACGTGATCCTGATCATGACCACCAATGCCGGCGCCATGGATCTGGCGAAGCAGGCCTATGGCTTCACCCGCAACAAGCGCGAAGGTGACGACACCGAAGCGATCAACCGGCTGTTTGCGCCGGAGTTCCGCAACCGCCTCGACGCGACCATTGCCTTCGCGCACCTCTCGGCCGAGGTCATCACCAAGGTGGTCGAGAAGTTCGTGCTCCAGCTCGAGGCGCAGCTCGGCGACCGCAACGTCACCATCGAGCTGAGCGAAGACGCGTCGAAGTGGCTGACCGTCCACGGCTATGACGAGCAGATGGGTGCGCGGCCGATGGCGCGGCTGATCCAGGAGACCATCAAAAAGCCGCTCGCCGACGAAGTGCTGTTCGGCAGGCTCAAGAACGGCGGCCATGTCCGGGTGATCGTCATCAAGGACGAGGACGACCGAGAAAAGCTCGGCTTCGAATATCTCGACGGCCCGGTGACGCCGAAGCCGGAAAAGATCCCGGCGCAGCGCGCCAAGCCGAAACGGCGGCCGCCATCGGCGCGACGCAACAAGCCGTCCGGCCCCAAGGGCGGCGGGGGCGGGGGCAACTCACCGCCCCGGAAGGGCTCGGTGCCCAAGGTGCCGCTGGTAAAGGTTTGATGGTGAGGGCCGGACGAAAGTCCGGCCCTTTGCTTTTGCCGGGCACGCATGCGGCACCCGACGGGCTGCTGATTGCGTCCGGCCTCGCCCTGTGGGAACAGGTCGGGCCATGGCGGGGTCCGATATGTCGTCCGACGCAAATCCCGAAATCCCATCGGCTTTGTCCGCTTTCTTGAGCGGAATGCGCGCGTCGTTCCTCTCGGTGTTCGTATTCGTCCTGGTCGGCACCTATGTCGGCATCGGCGCGCTGGCGCACGACTACGGCTTCAGCCTCGGCTGGGTCATGGCGTCGACCCTGCTGGTCTGGGCCGGGCCGTCGCAGGTCATCATGATCTCGGCGCTGGGCGCGGGGGCGACGCTTTTGGAGACGGCCATCGCGGTCGGTTTGAGCTGCGTACGCTTCACGCCGATGGTGGTTGCGCTGCTGCCGCTGATGCGGGGGCCGAAGACGCGCACTGTCGACCTGTTGCTGCCGGCGCATTTCACGGCCGCCAGCATGTGGGTGGAGTCGTTCCGCCTGTTGCCGGCGGTGCCGCCGGAGCGGCGGGTCATGTTCTGCAACGGCCTTGGCGTCGGCTTCGTGCTGTCGGCCCAGGTCGGTTGCATCATCGGCTACTACCTGACCGCATCGCTGCCGCCGTTGCTCACGGCGGCGACACTGTTCCTGACGCCGATGTCGTTCCTGATCTCGACCGCTCGCAACGCACGGGTCCTTGCCGACCGCCTGGCGCTGGCGTTCGGTCTGATCATCTGCCCGTTGCTGGTCTATGCCGATATCGGTCTCGATTTGATGTGGACCGGCATCATCGGCGGCACCGCAGCCTATGGCTTTCATCGTCTGCGCGGACATTTGCGCGGGGCCCGGCGATGAGCGGTTATGAGGGGCTTTGGGGCTATGTCGTCCTGGTGCTAGTCGGGTTCCTGCCGGCCGATGTGTGGCGCCTGCTCGGCGTCATCCTGGGCCGCGGTATCGACGAGGAATTGGAATTGCTGGTTTGGGTTCGTGCGGTCGCGACCGCGGTGCTCGCCGGCGTCATCGCCAAGATTCTTTTCTTCCCGCCGGGATCGCTGGCCACCATGCCGTTGGTCGTGCGCCTCACGGCGATCAGCTGCGGCTTTCTGGCGTTCCTGCTGGTGCGCCGTTCGGTCTTTGCCGGACTTCTCGTCGGCGAGGCGGTTCTGATCGTGGGCGGATTTTTCCTGGTGCGCTAGTGGAGTGGATTTGACATTCGCTACCCATCTAGCAGCGGCTAGCCGGCGGCCTTCTGCACCCAGAATTGATACATGTTGACGAAGGCCATCGGGTTCTCGGTCTCGAAGGCGTGCCATCGGTCGAGATCGGTCATCGCCTGGTCTTCCGGAAACCGGCTGCGGTAGGCCTGCGCAACCGTTCCGGTGAATCCGAGGAAGGTCAGGCCGTTCTCGGCCAGGAAATCCTTGATCTCCGGGATGGTGAACTGACGTTCCTGCACATGGAAGAGCAGGTCGCGGCACTCGCCGGTGGTGAAGAAATCGCCGTAGCGTGTGACGTTTTTGAACGGCGTTCCGTCTTCGAACGACAGCAGCTCCTGGCGGCAGCGGCGAATGTCGGCGGCGGTCTCCTGATATCCGCGATCGATGATGAGCGCCCGCGCCGCGCGGATGTCGGATCGCGCCAGCGCGCTGTAGAGGCCGATATGCATGACGCCGCCGGGCCGCAACAGCGACACCAGCACGCGCCAGCCTTGCTGGGGGTCGTGCAGATGGTGCAGGACGCCGCTCGACTCGACGACGTCGAAGCTCGCGTTGAGCCCGCCGAGATTGAGGATGTCGGCCTGCGCATATTCGACGTTGCGAAGCCGCGCCGCGCGCGACTTGCGTGCCGCATAGGCGAGGCTCGCGCGGCTGAGATCGACGGCCAGAACATGTGCGCCGGCGAAACGTTGCGCGGTCTCGATCGCATGCTGGCCGGTGCCGCAGCCGGCGACCAGTATGTCGACGGTCTCGGCCTGCTGGACCTGCCGGATCGGCACGCCCGGGAATTGGCTGCGCAAATGCCAGTCGATGGCGGTGGGATTGCCGAGCGACGATGTCTTGACCCAGCGCGGGTAGGGCATCTCTTCGTATTGATTGCGGACCTTGATGGAGATCGCGTCGTCGATCGGGGTGAGCGACGGGATCGTGGCCGCAATGTCGCGCTCGATTGCGGGTTCCTGCACCTGCTGAACCAGCAAGGCGTTCAATGCGTCCGGCCAGGACCGCTGCAGCAAGGACGGCGCCTGCGCCAGCGAGTGGAGCGGAATGAAGCAACCGACCGCCGCGAGCCACGTCGGATGCACGGGAGCGCCGGCTGCCAATGCAAAGTCGATCCGGTCGCGCAAGGCCGCGGTCTGCACAATATCGGTGTCCGTTTCGGCAAAGACATATTCGTTGATGAAGCACTGGCGCGACAGCGCACAGGCCAAGGCGAGCGCCGGCTCGTCGACGGCGGCATCCGCTTCGGTCTGGGTGGCCGCCTGCAACAGCCCGGAACGCACCGCGGTGAGGAAGCGCTCCAGGATGGGATTGCGAACCGGCGCGGATTCCAGGAGCGCGCGCAACAGACGATCGCTAGACAGCGCCGCGAGCAAGTCCGTTGCACCTTCGGCCGCGAGTTGCGGCGCGGACAAGATGCGCTCGGCCGCGGCGTGGCCGGACTCGCTGGTCATGAACAGGAACGCCGCGAGCGGTGACAGGTCGGCGGAGCGGCCCCAGCCTTCCGTCAACGCGCGGGCGACGAGATCGCGAAATGCCTCGCCGGGCGGGACGTTGGCCGCAGCCTGCGCGCACTGAACGAAGACCGCCTTGGCTTCGTCGGTCTCGCCGATCGCGAGCCCGTGCATGATCGCCGCCAGGGCCTCGTCCGCGCGTCCGGCGGCTCCCAGCGCACGAGCGAGGTTGCGGTAGACGTCGACGAGCTCCGGCTTGATAGCGATCGCGCGCTGGTACTGTTCGGCGGCGTCAGCCCAGCGGCCCTGCGCCGCCAGCACGACGCCGAGATTGCTGAAGGCCTCGGCATAGTCCGGCCTGAGCGCCACGACCTGCCGGAATTGCGCGGCCGCTTCATCGAGGCGGCCGAGCTGGCGCAGCAGATTGGCTAGCCCGTGCCGGGCATCCACCAGCCGCGGATCAATCGCAAGCGCCTGCTCGTACCGAGCCCGCGCGCCTTCCAGGTCGTTTTGCGCCGCCAGCATGTCGGCCAGCGACACATGTGCCGCAACATAGTCGCGCTTGATTGCGGTGGCCTCGCCCAGATGGGCGACGGCGTCGCGGTTGCGGCCCTGCGCGCGGAATACCTGGGCGATATTGAAGTGGCATTCGGCGCTGCGCCCGTTCACCGCCAGCGCGCGGCCGTAGAGTTCGGCCGCGGCGGTAAGGTTGCCGACGCGGACGGCGATGAGGCCGAGCATATGCAGGGCGTCGAAATGGCCCTTGTTGAACATCAGCACATCGCGGCACAGGCGTTCTGCATCGTCGAGGCGGCCCGCGTTGAAGCGCTCGACCGCGGATGCGAACAGATTGGCGCTCATCGCGCCGGGGCCGATCCCCTGGGCGGAAGCACTTCCGACCCGGTTGCTGCGCGCGGCGCGGCGGTCTTTGCGGTTCACGGGGGCGATCCGTTATGCCAGCGCCGCGGCGAGTTTCGCGGCCTGATCCTTGAGTACGTCCGGCGCCTCCTTGACGCTCGCGGGTGGTTTCAAGGCGATGCCTTCCTTGCGCGGGATGACATGGACGTGGAGGTGGAACACGACCTGTCCGCCGGCGCTTTCGCTGAACTGCTGCAGCGTCACGCCGTCGGCGCCGAAGGCGTCGACGCTGACCTTGGCGATCCGCTGCGCGACCTTCATCACATGCGCCAGATCGTCGGGCGCGACGTCGAGCAGGTTCCGTGCCGGCGCCTTCGGGATGACCAGCGTGTGGCCGGGCGCCCGCGGCATGATGTCGAGGAAGGCGAGCGCCTTGTCGTCCTCGTAGACCTTGTGGCACGGAATCTCGCCGCGCAGAATCTTGGCGAAAATGTTGCTCTGGTCGTAGGCCGGCATGGTCTGCTCCAGGGATTGGACGCCTGATCTCGCAAGCTTCAGTGTCCGGCGTCAAGCCGCATCCAAGCGAGGCCTATCCGCCTTTGCGGAACGGCGCGGCCTCGGCGTATTCATCGATTTCCGCCTGCACATGCACGCGTTCGTGGCTGAGGAAATCGTCGATCGCGCGCCGCAGCCGGGGATCGGCGATGTAGTGCGCCGAATAGGTGGTGGTCGGCATGTAGCCGCGGGTAAGCTTGTGCGAGCCGCCGGCGCCGGCCTCGACCCGGGAAAGCTTGCGCTCGATGGCGAATTGCATGGCCTGATAGTAGCAGACCTCGAAGTGCAGGAAGGCGTGCGCTTCGAGGCAGCCCCAGTGGCGGCCGAACAGCGTGTCGGAGCCGATGAAGTTGATCGCGCCGGCGATGTAGCGGCCGTTGCGCTTCGCCATCACGAGCAAGATCTTGTCGCGCATCTTCTCGCCGACGATCGAATAGAATGAACGCGTGAGATAAGGCCGGCCCCATTTGCGCGAGCCGGTGTCCATGTAGAACTCGAAGAACGTGTCCCACACGCTCTCGGTAAGGTCGGAGCCGGTCAGCCAGTCGATGGTGATGCCGTTCGACAGCGCGCCCTCGCGCTCGCGGCGGATGGTCTTGCGTTTGCGCGAGGAGAGGGCCGCCAGGAAGGCGTCGAAGGAATCATAGCCTTCGTTCTTCCAGTGGAATTGCCGGTGAGTGCGCTGCAGGTAGTTGCGCGATCCGAGCATCCGCCACTCTTCCTCGGGCAGGAAGGTGACGTGCACCGAGGAGGCGTTCGAGCGTTTGCAGATGTCGGCCAATGAATTGGCGAGCGCGTTGCGCACGGCGTCCGCGTTTTCACCCGGGCGCACCAGAAGACGGCGGCCCTGCGCCGGCGTGAACGGCACCGCGACCTGGAGCTTCGGATAGTAGTCGCCGCCGGCGCGTTCATAGGCTTCGGCCCAGCCGTGGTCGAACACGTATTCGCCCTGGGAATGCGATTTGGCGTAGCAGGGGACGACGCCGACGATGGTGCTGCCGTCTTCGGCGACGAGATGCATGGGCTGCCAGCCGGCGCGGTTGCGGACCGAGCCTGACAATTCAAGCGAAGACAGAAAATCGTGCGATATAAAAGGGTTATAGTCCAGTTCTGAGGCGGCGCTGGAGCTGCCGGGCGGTTGCGGATTGGCGCACGCATCCCATGCCTCGGCCGGCACTTCGCCGATCGCGTTGACAACCTTGAGCGTGATTTCGGTTGCGGCCATAGGATGAGCTAACGCGGCTTTATGGCCGGAATCCCTCGAAAATCATCTGGTCGGCGTAGCGCGCCGCGCGCTCGCGGTCCACATCGGTGCGCACCGTCCAGGTCAGCAGCGGCAAACGCAGCAGGTTCCGTGCCAGCCACGGAATCGCGGACGGCAAATCCTTGACGGAATACGCGATGAACTGCGGACGGCTCTGCAAGGCGTGCTGAAAATAAGCGAGCGCGCGCTTGGTGCGTGCCGGCAGCGGGCTCCATTCGGGATGGGTATAGCTCCGCTCGGCGACGATGCCGCGCGACAGCCGCGGTGCGAGCGTCCGCAGCGCCGCGATCGGAACGGGATCGAACGACATCAACGCAACGCGGCCGGAGTAGCGGGCGAGCACCTCGGCGGCGCGTTTCACCAGCCGCAGGTCGCCGTCGAACCGGCTCTTGATCTCGACGAACAGCGCGGCCCGGTCGGCGGCAAGATCGCAGAGCTCGGCAAGCGTGATCATGCGGTCGGCGGTGGCGCGGAACGCCACGCGCTTGAGCGCCGCGGCCGACATCGCGTCCAGCCGGCCGCTGCCTTCAGTCAGCCGTTCGAGCGTCTGGTCGTGGAACACCATCGCCTCGCCATCCGCGCTGAGCTGAATGTCGCATTCGATGGCATAGTTCGCAGCAATAGCGGCACGAAAAGCCGAAGGCGTGTTCTCGATGATCCCGGCCGCGGCGTCATGCAGCCCGCGGTGCGCTACCGGACGCGCGACCAGCCATTCGCGCATATTTTTTACTCACGAGACTTCGAACAGGCCCTCGACCTCGACCGCCGCATCGACCGGCAGCGAGGCAACGCCGACGGTGGTGCGGGCATGACGGCCCTTGTCGCCCAGCGCCTCGACCATGAGGTCGGAGGCGCCGTTCATCACCTTCGGTCCGTCGAGGAAGGTTGGCGTGGAATTGATGAAGCCGCCAAGGCGAACCACCCGCACCAGTTTGTCGAGGTCGCCCAGCGCCACCTTCACCTGCGCCAGCAGGTTGATCGCGCAGGCGCGTGCCGCCTTTTGGCCGTCCTCGACCGATACCGTGTCGCCGAGCTTACCCTTGGCGACGAGCTTGCCGTCGGGACCGAGACAAATCTGGCCGGAGACGACCAACAATGAGCCAGTGCGCACAAACCCGACATAATTGGCGATCGGGCTCGCGGGGGTCGGAAGCACCACACCGAGTTCTGCCAATTTTGCTTCGACCTTCGCCATGAAACGCTCCTTTTTGACCTTGCCTGGTCTTGCCTTGCGCAACGATTGTGCAAATCAGTCATTGCCGATCGGATGGCGACATTCAAGCCGGACGGCTGTCCGGCGCCGTTGCGGCCGCCCGGCCGTAACCCTATGTTCCGGCTAATTCCGCGGTCAGGAGACCCATTCTAATGAGATTGCAGGCAAGACGCGCCACCACCGCCGCCCTGGTCGCCGCCGCGGTGCTGGGGGCGGGGGCGCTGCCCATTCCGGCGCAAACGCCCTCGATCGAGCTCGTGCCGCACCGGGCCGTGTACGAGCTGACGCTCGGAAAGGTCCGCGGCAAGGCCTCGGTGCAGAACGCGCGGGGCCGCATCCTCTACGATTTCTCGGGCAATGTCTGCGAGGGCTACACGCTGGAGTTCCGGCAGGTCGCGGAGCTGGACAACGGCGAGGGCAAGATCAGCCTCAGCGACCTGCGTTCGAACACCTGGGAAGATGGCGCCGCGAAGAGCTATCGCTTCGCGTCGCAGAACCATCTCAATCAGAAGCTGCTCGACGCGGTTGACGGCAAGGCCGAGCGCGGCACCGGCGGCGTGGCGGTGACGCTCACCAAGCCGGAGCCGCGCAAGGTGGACCTGGACGCGACGATCGTGTTCCCGACCGAACATGTGCGGCGCATTATTCAGGCGGCGCGCGCGGGCCAGACGATCCTGGAATTTCCGATCTATGACGGCTCCGAAACCGGTGAGAAGGTCTACAATTCACTGACCGTGATCGGACGTGTCATTGGGCCGGGCGAGCGGGATCTGGCCGATGCCGCCTCCGACAACAAGGTGCTGGCGGGATTGAAGCGCTGGCCGGTCACCGTCAGCTATTTCGAGCGCAACAAGCCGGCCGGCGAACAGACGCCGGTCTATGCGATCTCGTTCGATCTTTACGAGAACGGCGTGTCGCGCACGCTGGTGCTCGACTACAACGACTTCTCGATCAGCGGCGTGCTGAAGGCGCTGGACCTCAAGGACAGCAAGCCCTGTCCGTGATCAAGAGGGCGCAGTCCTATCTCGAACGAACTTCTTCCATTTTCGATCGCAGGAACCAGCGCAGCATCAACAAGTAGTGCGCGCGCGAAAAATACGACGCCAGCCCCACTTGAAAATGGGCCGTCTGGTCCGACCAGAGGCCGATGAATTGACGGCTTGTCGCGCTCAGTTTGTCAGTCACGGTAACACCAAGAATTTTCTCGAAATCCTTGACGACTGCCGGAGCGCCTTTGTCGGAATCGTATTTCGGGTGCAACAGAAACAGCGTCTTGTTCAGATATCGTTGCTCGACGACGAACTTTATTTCCCACCACAGACTGTCGGTGTCGTCGACGCAAATCACGATCGCGACGGCGTCCGCCATCAGACGTGTCACCATGGTCTGCCAATCGCCGTGTTGAAAGTATGCGCGAGCGGCACCGTAGGGAGGTACGGCATCGGTTGGATTGCCCAAGGCCACGACGGGGCCGAGGCTGGTGCCCTCTTCCAGCAAGAGCTCGTCGAGCGATTTGTTCCGTTCGGCGAAATTATACAGCCGAAAGACAAAGCCGGCCTTTGGTGGTGGCAACGCAACGGTATCGTCGCGGAACGAACGCAGAAACAGAACGGGCGGTCGAGGGTCGGTCGCCTGCGCCTGTTCAAGCGATACGCGCAGATATCGGCGCGAGGCCCGAAGGCTGCGGCCGCCGGCGGCGCGGAACATCAGCAGCGTCAGATAAGGAAGTGCCACGATAACGGCGATGACAAAGGTGTTTGCCAGCAATATCGGCACCAACGGCTGTCCGTCGTACATCTTCCACAAGAAATAGGGACCAATACAGAGCATTATCAGCGCGTACAGCAAACCGCCGGCGACGTAGAAAAAAACAAGTGGGCCCAAACCAACCAGATTTCCAAGATAGGCGAATATCAGCGTTCGTATCCGCCTCGATGAGTTCTGGATGTTCATCGGGATTCCGAACGCGCGCAAGAAATTCGCAACACGGAATGCGGGTGCAGTTCCCTCCCTGATGATGGCTTGCTCCGCCGGCGGCATCGCGCGAACATCAAACAGCAGTCTGACGACAAAATAGAAAATCCAGAGGTTGACGCCGAGCATCCAGAAATCGCCGGCAAGCGTTCCCTCCGCGCCAAAACTTGCGACGCTGAAGCTTTCCCCGCTGGCGCGCCATTCGCGAAAGTGGGTTGGGATGCGACTGGTCAGCATGTAGACCAGCCAGTCGGCCCAGAGAAGAAGTAGAGCGCCGTATGCAAACAGGCTGAGACGAAGCGAGACGAACGAAATGGCTACAAACAGGCCGAGCAGCGTCCGCATCCAGAGTGTCAGCGCGTCGGGCAAAGTCCGCGGAACCAGCCAGCCAAACTGGTGCCTGTCAGCGAACCCCGTTGTCAGGTATTCAGCGAATTCGAAATTCAGGGCAAGCGACGGATGCAGCATGGCGAATGCGACATCAAGCAGCTTCACGCCGGCGCCGAAGGCGATGACGAAGAGCAGCAGGAACGGGATGATCCCGAACGCCAGACACCAAAATTGGTAGTACCTGATTGCCGGCGACAGCCGGACGTATTGCTCGACCAGGGCATCAAAATCCAACGGCCGGACGTTTCCCGACATATCGCACGCGACCGCAGACGGGCCCTATTACAATCCTGCCAGCGCCTTGGTTACAATCCTGACAGCGCTTTGGCGTAGTAGGACCCATCGAGATACTTCTCGGGAGCCGGTGGCGTTCCCTGTTTCATCACGGTGGCACGCAGGCCGAGCACATTCTTGAAGCCTTCGAGATCGAACCGCGCATCGCGCGACAGTCCATCGGTCGGGTGCGCGGCGATCTCCAGCGTGCGCCCGGCCATCTTTTCATTCAGTTTCAGGGCGTCGACGTAGAGCTTCGTCGCCTCCGCCCGGTTCTTCGGATCGACGCCCCAGCGCAGCCCTTCGATATAGGCTTGCAGGTAGCGCACCAGCACGTCGGAATTGCCGGCGGCCCATGAGCGCAGCACGAACGCGCCGGTCCCCTGATAGGGGCCGAGCGCTTCCACCGCCGATCCGAGGTCGCCCAGTCCCTCCGCGGCCGCGCGCAGCGTGAACGGCATGTTGAGCATCGCGGCGGCGGCGCTCTTGTCCTTCAGCATCGCCTCGTAGCGGCGGAACGATGCGCCGACCGGCCGGATCTGGTAGTCGCCCTTGTTGAGACCGTTCTTACGCAGCATCTCGTACATCAGGAAGGCGAATGCGGTGTCGGGCGCGTCGACGATCACGGTCTTGCCGCGCAGGTCGGCGTAGGACTTGATGTCGGGCTGCACGATCAGGCGGTTGAAACCGTTATCGCCGCCCATGACGATCGCGACGTCGACCTTCGCGACCTCCGCCATCGCCACCGCATTGTCGACGCCCGCGTGCACGATCTGATAGCGGCCGTGCGCCAAGCCTTCGCGCAATTCATCGGAATCGGGCGCGATCCGGATTTCCACGTTGAGCCCGCGCTTGGCGAAGAATCCCTGGCTCTTCGCCGCAAGCTGCGGAAGATTTTGCATGCCCTGGAACACCATGATGGTGAGATTGGTGGTCTGGGCGTGGGCCTGGAATGCGATCGCGGACGCGAAACAGGCCACAGCGGCGAGCAGCGTTGCGGCCCATGGTGCGCGGGGCATGGTCATCCTCCCTGATATTCCGTCATTGCGAGAAGTCTAGCACCGCGCGAAGGGATTTCACTCCCTCTTGTGCTCGTCGCCATCGTCGTCATCGAGCGTGAGGCCACGGAAGACGGCCTCATCGCCGAACCGGGCGCGCAGCCGGTCCATCGCATGCTCCGCCTCGGCGGTACGATGATCGAGCAAGTCGGCGAGGTCGGCCGCGTTGGCGTCGATGAGCGACGACAGGCCGATCCCGATCAGGCGGAATTTCGTGCCGTCGGTCTCGCGTTGCAGCAGCTCGCGGCCGGCCGCAAAGATGCGCGCCGCGAGCTGGGTCGGCCGTTCGAGCGTTTGCGCGCGGGTGCGGATGCGGAAATCCGCGGTCTTGAGCTTGAGCGTCACGGTGCCGCCGGCGAGCTCCTTATCCTTGAGCCGCGCGGAGACCTTCTCCGTGAGCCGCCAGAGCCGCAGCTCCAACGGGCGGAACGCCGACAGGTCGGTGTCGAAGGTGGTCTCAGCCGATATGCTCTTGGCTTCGCGGTCCGCGCGCACCGGCCGCTGGTCGCGACCGTGCGCAAGGTTGAAGAGCCGCACGCCTTCGGCGCCGTAGCGACGCATCAGCTCATGCTCGCCGATCCGCTGCAGGTCGCCGACGGTCGATATGCCGTCCTTGTTGAAGCGCGTCTGTGCCGCCTGGCCGACCCCGAAAATCTGCGTGATCGGACGCGTCGCCAGGAACGCCGCCGCCTCGCCGCCGGCGAGAACCTTGAAGCCGCGCGGCTTGTCGAGGTCGGACGCGATCTTGGCCAGGAACTTGTTGCTGGAGAGCCCGATCGAAACCGTGATCCCGATCTCGCGTTCGAGGCGCTCCTGGAACGCCGCCAGCGTCTTCGCCGGCGGCACGCCATGCAGCCGCTCGGTGCCGGAGAGGTCCATGAACGCTTCATCGATCGACACCGGTTCGACCAGCGGCGTGAGGTCGTTCATGAGGGCGCGCACGTCTCGCGCGACGGCTGCATACTTGTCCATGTTCGGCGCCACATAGGCTGCGTGCGGGCAAAGCCGGCGCGCCTCGAAGATCGGCATGGCGGAGCGGACGCCGTAGGTGCGCGCCACATAGCAGCAGGTGAGCACCACGCCGCGTTGCCGTCCGCCGACGATGACCGGCTTGTCGGCCAGCGAAGGATCGTCGCGCTTCTCGATGGTCGCGTAAAACGCGTCGCAGTCGACATGCGCGATCGACAGCGCAAACAGGCTCGGATGGCGCAGCAGGCGAGGGGAGCGGCACGCCGGGCAGCGCGAAGCCGCCTCCGGCGCGTCCTGCCGGCAGTCGCGGCAGAAGCCGCTGATCCCGGACTCGGCGGCGGGCTTGCGCTAGCACGCGAGCCATGGTAAGCACCTGCGACGATTGACGAAGGGGACGGGACGCGCCCACCATGGACAATATCACGAAGAAAATTGCGGGATACGCTTCATCGCTTTCGTTCAACAACCTTGATGAAGCAACCCGTCACGCCGCCACCCAGCGCCTGATCGATGCGCTCGGCTGCGGGGTTGGGGCACATGACTGCGAGCCTGCGCAGATCGGCCGGCGCATGGCTGCGGGCGAGACACCCGGCAAATACGCGGGCCGCGTCCTGTTTTACGGCGATCGGCTGCCGGCGGAATTGGCCGCTTTCATCAACACGACGATGATCCGCAATTTCGATTTCAACGACCGCTATCCGGGCGGACATCCGAGCGACGCGCTCGGCCCGCTGATCGCGCTCGCCAGCGCCATGTCGGTCGACGGCAAGCGCTTCCTCGCCAGCATGTCGGTGATGTACGAAATCTTCGCGCGGCTGTCCGACTCGACACAGCTCAGCCGACGCGGATGGGATCAGGGTTTTGCCATCAGCATTTCGGCTGCCGCGGGTGTCTGCAATCTGCTGGGGCTGCCGTTGCAGGCGACCGCCAATGCGATCGGCATCGCGGCGAGCTCGAACGTGCCGCTGCGCGTCACCCGCTCGGGCGAGCTCACGCCCTGGAAAAGCGTCGCGACCGCCTATGCCGCGCGCAATGGCCTGTTCGCGGCCTGCCTGGCCGCAGAGGGGATGGCGGGACCGGGCCATGCGTTCGAAGGACGAGCGGGGCTGTTCGAGAACGTCACCGGGCCGTTCACGCTTGCCGACTTCCCGACCGAAGGCGGGCCCTCGCTCACGCCGCGGGTGCAACTGAAATACTGGCCGGTCGAGACCAACGGCCAGCCGGTGATCTGGGCGGCGCTCGAATTGCGCAAGGCGCTCGCGGCGTCCGACATCAAGGCGATCGAGGTCTTCGCCAACAAGTTCACCTGGTTCGAGATCGGCAGCGAGCCCGAGAAATGGGATCCGCAGACGCGCGAGACCGCGGATCACAGCCTGCCGTACATCTTTGCCCGCGCATTCGTGGATGGTCCGATCACCACACACTCGTTCACCGAGGACAAGGTCCGCGATCCCGCGATCCGGCCGCTGATGTCCAAGCTCAAGGTGACGGTCGACGATGCGCTCGAAGCGGTGCTGCCGCGCATGGTGCTGCGCGTCACCGCCACCGAGACCAACGGCAAGCAGCATTCGGTCGAGATCGTGGATCCCCTGGGCCATCCCGACAATCCCATGCAGGACAAGGACATCGAGGAGAAGTTCAACGCGATGGCCGAGCCGGTGCTGGGACCGGAACGCTGCCGCCGTTCGCTCGATGCGTTTTGGAAGGTCCGCGACGCGGACAATATCGGCGCTTTGTTCGCGCTGCTCGATCTCAAGCTCCAGCCAGCGTCGGCGTAGGCGGCGCTAGTGGTCCGATTCTAACGTTCGCATCCCGTTTCGGCAGGCGATTTATAGTATAGCTCTGTTAGTGGAGTTTGGATTTGACATTCGCGTTGTGAGCCCGCTGCTAGGTGGGTCGCGAATGTCAAATCCACTCCACTAGTTCAGCGGATAGATCGCCTTCACCTTGGCCACGATGTCCGGCGGCATGCCCGCGACCTCGGCGACGATCTGCTGAAGCTCCGCTCCCGGCAGCGGACCGAGCTCGACACGCAATCTTTGCGCGTCCGCGATGAATTCGGGGTCCTTGACCATGGCGTCGAACGCGTGTCGCAGCGCCTGCACGCGGTCGGCGGGCGTGTCAGGCGTCGTGAGCACGAACTTGCCGATCTCGGAGGCGCTCGACACCGCGCGCAGGATTTGCGCCTGCTCGGGATTACGCGCCAGTTCGACCGTCGTCGGCACGTCCTTGAGCTCCGGATGGCGCGTCAGCGAATATTGGACGACGACGTTGACCTTCCGTTGCGCCAGCCAGTCCGGGTGCACGGTCTTGAGCGTGTCGTAGGTCGCCGAATGTCCCTCGACCTCGCCGCGCTCCATGGCGAGCATGGCGGCCGCGGAGCCTTCGTATCCGGTCACGATCTTGAATTTGGTGCCGAGCACGTTGTTGAGCACGGTCGGATAGATGGCGTTGGTCGCGCTGCGGCCGGTCGCGCCCAGGATTGCGGTTTTGTCGAAGGCGTCGGCGATCGATTTCACCGGCGACGTCGCCATGATGAAGGTGATATTCGGCGCCCCCGCCATGCGTCCGATCCAATGGAAGCCGGCCGACTTGAATTTCACCGCCGATGCGCCGAGCGCTTCCTCCAGCGGCAGCGTCGGCACCAGCAATCCGAGCACGGTGCCGTCCTTGGGCGCGACGTTGAAGATGTGGTTGGCGGCGATCAGGCTGCCGGCTCCCGGCATGTTGCGCGGCACGACCGTCGGGTTACCGGGAATGTGCTTGCCGAGATGACGCGCGGCCATGCGCGCGTAGACGTCGTTGGCGCCGGCGGGCGGATAGCCGATCACCATCGTCAGAGTCTTGCCGCGGTAGAAATCCGCGACCGGCTGCGCTGCTGCGGGCTGAACGGCCGCGCCGGTTGCGACGCAGACGGCGACAATGGCCAGAGGCCTGAACGACATGAAATCCTCGATGGCTGGGTGGATAGGGTGGGATCGCAATGTCGCGAATCCCGCCGCCACCCGCAACGGGCCGGGGAGTGTCACGGCGTCGCTGGTGGCGCGCCCGCGAGCAGGTCGCGCGCCGTGGTCACGGTCTCGGGCGCGATCTCTCGTTGCGTTGCAAATTCGCCCAGCAGGCGGTCGTCGGCGGCAAGATGATCGAGCACGCCGAGCAGGAAGTTCGGCTCAAGCGCAGCGTCGCGCAGCGACTGAGATTCGATCCCGGTGAACGCCAGGAACCGGCTGAGCCGATCCGGTTCTTCGGCCAGGAAACTCAACGCCTGGATCGCAAGCATTTCCGCGAATTCGCGGGTCATCGCCTCACGCCGTGCCATCGAGAGCTCGTTTGTGCCGTCGCAGCTTTTTTGGGGCCAAGCTCCAACCTGCATGACGCCAATCCACAGTGTTGGCAACGCAGGCCAGTGAGAGGTGGTCCTTGGAATTCATCTGCGACGCGTTCTGTGATTGGGAACCATTAGCTAAATCCCAATACATACAACGCACTAAGTCGCGAAAACCCCTTTGAATTGCCGCAAAATTAGGTGTTCCGTAAGATATCACAACTAGGTTTTTTGACATGCCCACCCGCTCGCAGGGGCATGCAGCCTCCGTCCAATAAGAAGGGGGCGTCGGCTGGGGCGCCGGTGCTGCGGAGGGGCCGGGAATGGCCAAGACCGTCATGATCGTGGAGGACAACGAGCTCAATATGAAGCTCTTCCACGACCTGTTGGAAGCCCACGGATACCAGACCGTCGGAACCCGCAACGGTGTCGAGGCGCTCGATCTGGCCCGCAAGCATCGTCCCGATCTCATCCTGATGGACATCCAGCTTCCCGAAGTCTCCGGCCTCGAAGTCACCAAGTGGCTCAAGGAGGACCAGGAGCTGCGCGGTATTCCGGTTGTTGCCGTTACGGCCTTTGCCATGAAGGGCGACGAGGAGCGCATCCGCGAGGGCGGCTGCGAGGCTTACCTGTCCAAACCGATTTCAGTCGGCAAGTTCATCGAAACCATCCGTCAATTCCTGGGCAACGCCTGAAGGAGCTCGTTGATGAGTGCCCGCGTCCTCGTCGTCGATGACATTCCGGCCAACGTTAAGCTGCTGGAAGCGCGGCTTTCGGCGGAATATTTCGACGTCGTCACCGCAGTCTGCGGCGCGGACGCGCTGAAAATCTGCGAGCGCGCCGAATGCGACGTCGTGCTGCTCGACGTCATGATGCCCGATATGGATGGCTTCGAGGTCTGCAAGCGGCTCAAGTCCAATCCGGCCACGCACCACATTCCCGTGGTGATGGTGACGGCGCTCGACCAGCCGTCCGATCGCGTGAAGGGTCTGCAAGCCGGCGCCGACGATTTCCTCACCAAGCCGGTGTCCGACGTTGCCCTGATCGCGCGCGTACGCTCGCTGGCGCGGCTCAAGATGATGACCGACGAACTGCGCATGCGTGCGTTGACGTCGCGCGACATCGGCATCGAAAGCCCGGAGCGGGAAGCGGTGGCCGACACCGGCCAGCAGGGCAAGATCCTGATCGTTGACGACCGGCCGAGCTCGGCCGAGCGCATCCAGAGCATGCTGCAGGAGACGCAAACGGTCGATATCGAAACGGACCCGAACGAGGCGCTGTTCCACGCCGCCGAAGGCAACTACGACCTGGTCATCGTTTCGCTCGGCCTTGAGAATTTCGACGGGCTGCGCCTATGCAGCCAGGTGCGCTCGCTGGAGCGCACGCGCAACGTCGCGATCCTCGCGATCGCCGACGCCGAAAGCAACACGCGGCTGGTGCGCGGGCTTGAAATCGGGGTCAACGACTACCTGACCCGGCCGATCGACAAGAACGAGCTGATGGCGCGGGTCCGGACCCAAATCCGCAAGAAGCGCTACACCGAGCGGCTGCGCGACAACGTGCAGATGTCGATCGAGATGGCCATCACCGACGTGCTGACCGGTCTCTTCAATCGCCGCTACATGGAAACCCACGTCGGGACGCTGGTGGAACAGGCGACTTCACGCGGTAAGCCGCTCACCGTGCTGGTCCTCGACATCGACTATTTCAAATCGATCAACGACAGCTGGGGCCACGACGCTGGCGACGACGTGCTGCGCGAGTTCGCCGTCCGCATCAAGAAATCAATCCGCGGCATCGATCTCGCCTGCCGCTACGGCGGCGAGGAGTTCGTGGTGGTGATGCCGGAAACCGACATGGCGGTCGCCACCATGGTGGCGGAACGCTTGCGGCGCAGGATCGCCGGCGAGCCGTTTGCGATCCAGCAGGGCGCCCGCTCGATCGAGGTCACGATCTCGATCGGAATCGCGGCGCTCGGGCGGGATGAAAACGCGGCCATGGTGTTGAAGCGGGCCGACCAGGCGCTCTACCGCGCCAAGCGTGACGGCCGTAACCGGGTCGTGCCGGCGGCGGCCTGACCTGCCGGCTAGGACCGGATTCCAAGAAGCCAGCGGCTTGAATACGTTCCAGCCGGCTGCAAGCGCCGGCCAAACGCCAACTGCGGCAGGACCGTAGCGGTCAACCTTAATGTTTTAGAATGTGGCGGTTCTCGCCGCTATCCACAGGCGAAATCATTGGCTTTGGGACGGCGTTGGAGTAGCCTGACCAAACAGATGGGTCATATCCCTTGTTTATGAGGGGGGTCCGGCTGTTATAACCATCGTCGATCTAGATAACCCTACGGAATGCTCAGGTCCGCCGCATCTCCTGGGTCCGTGGGGTTCGGCCGGTCTGGGAGCGGTACGAGTGGCCTCCTCATGACGCCGCTCCCGGCCGGCCACCTATTCGAGGCCTGGTCGCTGGCCAGTCGTCACGATTGAAAAAGGGCGCCCCATGGGCGCCCTTGTTCGTTTCAGGACTGCAAATCCGTCACTTGATCTTGGATTCGCGGAACTCGACGTGCTTCTTTGCGACCGGATCGTACTTCTTCTTGACGAGCTTGTCGGTCATCGTGCGCGAATTCTTCCTGGTCACATAGTAGAAGCCGGTGTCGGCGCTGGACACCAGCTTGACCTTGATCGACGCTGCTTTCGCCATGGGCTTTAACCTCGAATAGGGGGTGCGAAGTTGCGGTGAAACTACTGTCTGGGCCTGTAAAGTCAAGGAATCTGCGGTCCGGCTGACCTAGAGCAATTCCCGCAAGAAGCTGCCCCGGATCATCCGATAGAACGGCACCGGCAGATCATGGCGGAAGCCGTCGGCGATGCGGCCGTCGAGTTCCTCGAGCATCACGCCGGTGACCGCCGGCATGTCGAGTTCTTTCGCCTCGGTCAGCGGCATCCACACCAGTTCGACGAGCTCTGCGTCCGGGCCGGTGACGCCCTCGACACGATGCGCGATGGCGCTCGCGTCCATGGTGAAGAAACGCGCATCGAAGCGCCGCAGCCGGCCGGGCGGGGTGATGGCGCGGCCGATGAAATGGATGTTGCGGAGGTCGGGCAGCACCTTGTGGCTGGCAAACTGCGACCACGCGCCGGCGGGCGGCTTCGCCGTCTCGCCGCCCTTGCCAAGCAGCAGCCCGGTCTCTTCGAAAGTCTCGCGCACCGCCGCGAGCGCCAAGGCGCGGGCGCGCACCGCGCTCCCCTTATGGAAGCGCTGCATCAGGCGCATTTCCGCCTGCGGGTCGAGCGCCGTCGCAACCGGCATCGACTTGTCGGTCGGATCGACGCCGCCGCCGGGGAAGACGAACTTGCCCGGCATGAACTTGTGGCGCGCATGGCGCTTGCCGAGCAGCACCTTGGGAACGCGTCCGGAGCGATCGACCAGGATCAGAGTCGCCGCGTCCTTCGGGCGGATCACCTTGTGCGAGAGATCGCGATCGACCGCATTCATGCGGCGCACGAAATCATTGAGCCGTTCAATGCGGTCGGAATTGGTATCGGTCATCGGCGCGGTTCGATGATGCGGGTGGGCGCCAGCTCGTCGCCGGTCTCCGCCGGATTGAAGCCGTGCATCCGCAGCGCCCATTGCAAGCTGACCAGCGCGCCTTTGATCGGCGGCAGCAGGGCAAGCGACATGCCTATCGTCAGCGGCAGCCAGATCGCAGCATGGACCCAGTACGACGGCGAGAACGCGACCTCGACCGCGAACACGATCGGCACGACGATGTGGCCGACGATCAGGATCACGAAATAGGCCGGCGCGTCGTCGGTGCGCTGGTGATGGAAGGCTTCGCCGCAGGCCGGACAGTGGTCGGCGACCTTGAGGAAAGCACGGAACATGCGGCCTTCGCCGCAGTTCGGACAGCGTCCACGCCAGCCGCGCGACATGGCCGACCAGGAGTCACGGGTCGGAACGTGATCGAGAGACTGCATCATCGCTGCCTTTGCCGGCCGCGGCGTTTGCCGCCACGCTCGCGCTCTTCTTGTCTGCGGGGCGGCCGCCCCGCGGGCTTGCGGCCGTCATAGCGCCCTTCGCTCAGAAGCTCAAATCGGAGCGCGCCCGCGACCGGGGCGGCCTCCACCAGTTTGACCGTGACCGCGTCGCCAAGGCGATAGGTTTCGCCCGAGGTGTTGCCGATCAGGGCGTGGCGATGCTCCTCATAGCGGAAATACTCGTTGCCGATGGTGCGGGCCGGGATCAGCCCGTCGGCGCCGGTGTCGTCGAGCTTCACGAACAGACCGGCGCGGGTGACGCCGGAAATATGGCCCTGGAAGGTGGCGCCGACGCGGTCGGCGAGGAAGTGCGCCAGCAGCCGGTCGAAGGTCTCGCGTTCGGCTTTCATCGCGCGCCGCTCCGTCGCCGAGATGGCCGCTGACGTTTCGACGAGCGAGCGCAGGTCTTCGGTGTCGGGCAGGCCGCCGTCGCCGAGCTTGCCGGCGCGGATCAATCCGCGATGCACGATGAGGTCGGCGTAGCGGCGGATCGGCGACGTGAAGTGCGCGTAGCGGCGCAGGTTGAGACCGAAATGCCCGTAGTTCTCGGCGGCATATTCGGCCTGCGCCTGGGTGCGGAGCACGACCTCGTTGACCAGCTTCTCGGCCTCGTGACCTTTGACCCGCTGCAGGATGTGGTTGAACTGCTCGGATCGAAGCGCGCCGGCCTTGGGCAGCGAGATGTCGAGCGTCTTGAGGAATTCGCGCAACGCGTTGACGCGCTCGATGTCAGGCTCGTCATGGACGCGGTAGATCAGCGGCAGGCGTCCGCGCTCCAGCGTCTCGGCGGCGGCGACGTTGGCGAGGATCATGAACTCCTCGATCAACCGGTGGGAGTCGAGGCGCTCGGGCGTCATCACCCGGTCGACGGTGTTGTGGGCAGTGAGGACGATCTTGCGCTCCGGGATGTCGAGGTCGAGCGGCGCCCGCTCGTCGCGCGCGCGTTTCACCGCGCGATAGGCGGCATAGAGCGGTTCGAGAACGCGGCCGGTGAGCGGGCCGCTCACCTCGTCGGGCCAGCCGTCGATGGCGCGCTGCGCCTGCTGGTAGGAGAGCTTCGCCGCGGAGCGGATCAGCACGCGGTGAAACGTGTGCGATCGCTTGCGCCCGTCGGCGCCGACCACCATCCGCACCGCGAGCGCCGCGCGGTCTTCATTGGGGCGCAGCGAGCAGAGGTCATTGGAGATGCGCTCCGGCAGCATCGGCACGACGCGATCCGGGAAGTAGACTGAGTTGCCACGGGTGCGCGCCTCGCGGTCGAGCGCGGTGCCGGGCCGCACGTAGCCCGCGACGTCGGCGATGGCGACGCTGACGACATGCCCGCCCTTGTTCTTCGGATCGTCGTCGGGTGCCGCGTGCACCGCGTCGTCGTGATCCTTGGCGTCGGCCGGATCGATGGTGATGAACGCCACCTTGCGCCAGTCCTCGCGCCCGCCAGGCGTCGGCGGTTGCGCCGCCTCAGCCTCCTTGAGGACGGCGGGCGGAAACACATGCGGGATGCCGTGGGCGTTGATCGCGATCAGGCTCACCGCCCGCTCGCTCTTGATCGACCCGAGCCGCTCGACGACGCGCGCCGTCGGCAGCCCGAAGCCCCGGCGCGGCGGCGCGGTCTCGACCGCGACCAGGTCGCCATCCTGCGCCTCGCCGGTCGCGCCCGTGGGGATCGTGAACTCGCGTCCGAGCTGCTTCTTGTCGATGGGCGAGAGCCGGCCGTCGCCGCCCGGCAGCGCGCGGAAGATTCCGAGCGTGCGCTGCTTGGCGCGGTCGATGATCTTGATGACGCGGCCCGCGTAGTGAACCGCATCGCCGTCGGTGTCGGATTTCTCCACGCGCAGCAGCGCGCGGTCGCCGACGCCGGCGACGTCTCCCGGTCGGGCCTTGCGAACGGTGCGGATATGGATCTTGGGCGCGGCGCCGTGCGCATCGTCATCCCATTCGGTCGGAACGGCGATCAATTCGCCGTCGCGGTCGCGGGTGGTGATGTCCGCCATCACGACATGCGGCAGGCTGCCGGGGCGATGCAGCTTCTTGCGCCGCTGCTCGACGACGCCGTCGTCGGAAAGCTCACGCAGCATGCGCTTGAGGGCGGCACGATCGGCGTTCTTGAGGCCGAAGGCGCGCGCGATCTCGCGGGTGCCGACTTTGCCGGGCTGCTTGCCGATAAAGGCAACGATGTCGTCTTTGGAAGGAAAGTGCGGTTTGGTGGAGGTTCTTGTCACGTATGAATAGATCCGCGGGCACGCCGACGGCGGCCCGCATCTGGAGTAACAAACCAAAAGCTAAGCATTCGACGGCGAAACCGCCAGTCTGCGTGCTTTGGCGATCGGGACTATTCGGCCTTGGGCGCCTTGTCGGCTTTCGCTTTCGAAGCCTTGTCAGCCTTCGAAGCCTTGTCAGCCTTGGGAGCTTTGGCGGCTTTCGCTGGCTTGGCCTTTTTCTTCGGGCTCTTTGCCTTGGCGGCCACGGCGACCGCTTCCGGCTGTTGTTCCGGCGCCGCCTTCTTCGCGGCGACCTTCTTCGGCTTCGCGGGCGGCTTCTTCTTGCGGCTTCCGGTGCCGCGGGCAGCGCGCGCGTCAAGCAACGGAAGCGCCTGCTCCAACGTCACCGTCTCGGGCTCCATGTCGGAGGGCAGGGTGGCGTTCACGCCGTCATGGCTGACATAGGGGCCATAGCGGCCCTTCTTGACCACCACCGGGCCGCCCTTGTCCGGATGATCGCCCAGCGGACGTCCGGGATCGGCGCCGAAGCGGCGGCCCTTGCCAGGATTGAGCTTCTTCTCGGCGATCAGCGTCACCGCACGATTGAGTCCGACGGTGAGCACGTCGTCGCCGCTATCGAGATTGGCGTAGGTCTTGACGTGCTGGACGTAGGGTCCGAAACGCCCGACGCCGGCCAGAATGGGTTCGCCATCCTCCGGATGTTTTCCGATCTCGCGCGGCAGAGAGAGCAATCCGAGCGCGCGCTGGAGATCGATGTCGTCCGGCGTCAGGCCTTTCGGAATGCCGGACCGCTTGGGCTTCTCGCCGTTGACCGCTTCGCCGAGCTGGATGTAGGGGCCGAACCGTCCGGAACGCAGCGTCACTTCGAGGCCGCTCGCCGGGTCCTCGCCGAGCTTCTTCATGCCGCCGTCGGGCCCGCCGTTGCCGTTCGAGAACTGGCGGGTGTAGCGGCACTCCGGATAATTCGTGCAGCCGATGAAGCCGCCGAACTTGCCGAGCTTGAGCGAAAGCTTGCCGCTCTCGCATTGCGGGCACTTGCGCGGATCGATGCCGTCCGTGCGGGGCGGAAACAGATGCGGCGCCAGCATCTCGTCGAGCGCGTCGATCACCTGCGCGACACGCAGGTCCTTGATGTCGCCGACGGCGTTGGTGAACTCGCGCCAGAAGTCGCGCAACAGCTCCCGCCATGCGATTTCGTTGTTGGCGATGCGGTCGAGCTGCTCTTCGAGATCGGCGGTGAAGCCGTATTCGACATAGCGGGCGAAGAAGCTTTCAAGGAACGCCGTCAACACGCGGCCCTTGTCCTCGGGAATGAGGCGCTTCTTGTCGATACGCACGTAGCCGCGATCCTTGAGCACTTGCAGGATCGAGGCGTAGGTCGAGGGCCGGCCGATGCCGAGCTCTTCCATGCGCTTGACCAGCGACGCTTCCGAATAGCGCGGCGGCGGCTCGGTGAAGTGCTGGCTGGAGTCGATCGCCCGCTTGTCGAGCTGCTCGCCCTGATTGATTTCGGGCAGACGATTGGTCTCGTCTTCGCCGTCTCCCGACAGATTGGGATCGTCCTGGTCCTCGTGATAGAGCCTCAGGAAGCCGTCGAACTTGATCACCTGTCCGGTGGCGCGCAGCTCAAGCAGGCGTCCCGCGACATTGGCGGTGATGTCCACGGTGGTGCGTTCGAGCTCCGCGGACTGCATCTGGCAGGCGACTGCGCGGTTCCAGATCAGTTCATAGAGCTTGGCCTGATCGGACTCGACGGCGCGTGCCACGTTGCGCGGGCTGCGTGTCGCGTCGGTCGGGCGAACGGCTTCGTGCGCCTCCTGGGCGCTCTTCGATTTGGTCTGATAGGTGCGCGGCGCGTCGGGGACGTAATCGGCGCCGTAGTCCTTGCCGATCATCCGCCGGATGGCGCTGACCGCCTCCGGGTCCATGTCGACGCCGTCGGTCCGCATATAGGTGATGAGACCCACCGTCTCGCCGTCGATATCGATGCCTTCATAGAGCCGCTGCGCGAGCCGCATGGTGTGCGCCGGCGCAAAGCCGAGCTTGCGGCTTGCTTCCTGCTGCAGTGTCGAGGTCGTGAACGGCGGCGGCGGATTGCGCCGGGCAGGTTTCGCCTCGACCGATGCGGCCTTGAAGGCGGCGGTCTCGAGCGCTTGTTTGAAACCCTCGGCTTCGGCTCCGGAGCCGATGTCGAGCCGCTGAATCTTTTTGCCGTCGGCGCCGACCAGGCGGGCATCGAACGTATCGCCGCGCGGCGTCGCCAGCGTCGCCATCAGCGACCAGTATTCGCGCGGGACGAATTTCTCGATTTCGAGCTCGCGGTCGCAGACCAGCCGCAGTGACACCGATTGCACGCGACCTGCCGAGCGGGCGCCGGGGAGCTTGCGCCACAGCACGGGGGAGAGCGTGAACCCGACCAGATAGTCGAGGGCCCGGCGGGCGAGATAGGCGTCGACCAGCGCGCCATCGATCGCGCGCGGGTGCTTCATGGCGTCGAGCACCGCCTGCTTGGTGACGGAGTTGAACACGACACGCTCGACGGTGTGCTTCTGGAGCGCCTTCTTTTGCTTGAGGACCTCAAGCACATGCCAGGAGATGGCCTCGCCCTCGCGGTCGGGGTCGGTGGCCAGGATCAGCTTGTCGGCGCCCTTCATCGCCCGGACGATGTCGTTGAGCCGCTTCTCGGACTTGTCGTCGACCTCCCAGATCATGCGGAAGTCGTGCTCGGGATCGACCGAACCGTCCTTGGCCGGCAGGTCCCGGACATGGCCGAAGGACGCCAAAACCTCGTAGCCCGGACCAAGATACTTGTTGATGGTCTTGGCCTTGGCCGGTGATTCAACGACGACGATATTCATTTAATTCCATTGCGTTAGCGGCCGATCCTCACCCTTTTTGGGGCTCGAACTCGGCCGCGTTCCTGGCCGGAACATGGGGAGGACGGCC
Source organism: uncultured Alphaproteobacteria bacterium (assembly GCA_963785745.1). Classification (GTDB taxonomy): domain Bacteria; phylum Pseudomonadota; class Alphaproteobacteria; order Rhizobiales; family Xanthobacteraceae; genus VAZQ01. Next base: position 49,163 of record CAWAWR010000026.1, on the reverse strand, counting down.
CCCGCTGTCAAATCAGCGACTCGTGTCCGCGGTCGGCCGGAGGGTCGCAGCAAAGGGTAAATAAGGAGCGCGGCGGCTTTTCTGTGTCTACAATCAAAAGGTGAACAAGTTAATGCGGCGTCCGGATTGGATATGCCGTCGACCTCACTCCGGCGATCCGAAATCGGTCACAGCAGCGACACCAGGCCCCCGCCGTGGCGTTCCAGCCGTCCCGCGAGTTCGACCTCAAGCAGCACGGTCCTCACCACCGCCGGCGAGCTGCCGGACAGTCGAACCAGGTCGTCGAGGCCAACCGGGGTCGGCCCGAGCAGGCTGACGATGCGTTTGCGCTCTTCGGATGCCGGTTCCGCCCGATCGGCCGGAGGCGGTTCGGGCTCTTGCGCCGACAGGACCACCGGGTGACCCAGGATCGGGTGAAGCACGGTAGTGACGTCCGTCACCTCGGTCACCAGCGTGGCGCCCTGCTTCAGAAGGCCGTTGCTGCCCTCGCAGCGCGGGTCGAGCGGCGAGCCCGGCACCGCGAACACCTCGCGGCCCTGCTCGAGCGCCATTCGCGCGGTGATGAGCGAGCCCGACCGCCGCGCCGCCTCGATCACCACGACGCCCAAGGACAATCCGGAGATCAGCCGGTTGCGGCGCGGAAAGTCACGCGCGCGCGGCTCCCAGCCGAGCGGCATTTCGGAAATGAGCGCGCCGTTCGCCAGAATGGACTCGGCGAGGCCCGCATGCTCCGGCGGGTAGATGTGGTCCTGACCGCCGGCCAGGGCTGCCACGGTCCCGGTCGCGAGCGACGCGCGATGGGCGCCGGCGTCGATGCCGCGGGCGAGCCCGGAGGCGATGCCGAAGCCGGCCTCGCCGAGTTCGCGCGCCATGCGTTCGGCGAACTTCACGCCGGCAGCGGACGCGTTGCGCGCGCCGACGATCGCGACCATCGAAAGCGCGAGCGCAGACAACTGGCCGCGCACCGCGAGCAGGGGCGGCGCGTCGTCAATCATCTGCAGCCGCAACGGATAGGTGGGCTCCCCGAGCGCGACCAAGCTGACGCCCATTGCGGCGGCGGCCTTGATCTCGCGCTCGGCGTCGGCGCGCGGACAGATACGGGGCGCACCCGATGCGCCGCCGCGGCGCGCCAGCTCCGGCAGCCTGTCGAGCGCCGCCCGGGCGCTTCCGCAGTGCTTCACCAGCGACTGGAAAGTACGCGGTCCGACATTCTGGCTCCGGATCAGCCGGAGCCAGTCGATCCGCTGTTCGTCGGTAAGACTGAAAGCCGGCCGGTCGCGCCCCACGTCATCCCTCCGCGTGCTCCCAAGAATGGCGCGAATCAAAGCCGGTCCACAACCGGGCCTTAGCCGCTGGCTGCACTCGCGCCTTTGTCAGGGAATCGGACCCCGCGACGCAGGGGGGCGGACCCCGCGACTCGGTCATGGTCAATAAGCGTTAACCACAGGACGCTAAGGTGGTATTCGCCGAATCCAAGGATCGTCGGTTGTCATGTTCCCCAGCTCGTTCAGTGCCCGAGTGGCCGAGCGCATTGTTGTCTGGGGCGCTTTGATCGGCTTTTTGCTGTTCCTGTACGGCGCGATCGAAATCATCCAGGCGAGCCGGATGACCGAAATCCTCGACGATCGCCGAGAGGCAACGGCGTCACTGCTGTCGTATGTCGAGGCGCAAGCGCCGGGGACGGCTGTCGACCAAAGACGCGCCGAGCTCGGCAAGACGATCGCGAAGCGGATCAGCGCGATCGATCAGCGGCAGGCGGCGCTGCGCGACAGCCACCGGCAGAACAAACTGCTGATCAGCCTGCTCGCGTGCTTTGTCGTCGCGATGATCCTGTTTTTTGAGTACCGGTGGCTGGTCAAACCGGTGGTCCGGATGGCGGCGGTCCTGCGTTCGGGCGAGGAGGCATCGTGGCGCGAATTGAACGCCTACGCTTCGCGGCGCGACGAGATCGGCGCCTTCGCGCAAGCGCTTATCCATCATTTCCAGCTCGTGCAGAGCGAGCAGCAGTTGGCGAGTCAGCAACAGCAAGGCCTGTCCGAACGGCTCGCGCGCCAGGAAAACTTCCGCCGCGAAAGCATGTCGTTTCAGGAGCGCATCGCGGAGATCGTCCAGCGCCTGGAAGGTCACGCCGGCCACATGTCGGAGGCGTCCCAAAATCTCGTCACGATTTCGTCTGAAGCCGACGCGCGGGCGGCGGCGTCGGCGCAATCGACCCAGCGCGTGTCCGGACATGTCGACGTTGTCGCCAGCTCGATCCGCGATATCGCCGCAACCCTGACGGAAGTGGTGGGAGAGGCGGAGCGGACGTCGGAGGTCGCGGCGGCCGCGCGCAGCCTGGTTGCGGCGGCAAAGAACGACGTCGCGGCGCTGACCGAAGCGGCGCGCACCATCGAGCCGGTCATCGGGCTGATCGAGGACGTCGCCAATCAGACCAATCTCTTGGCGCTGAACGCCACCATCGAGGCCGCGCGCGCGGGCGAGATGGGACGCGGCTTCGGCGTGGTTGCCCATGAGGTCAAGCAGCTGGCGACCCGCACGGCGCGCGCGACCGAAGAGGTGCGCAGCGGATTGCATGGGATATCCGCAGCCTCCACGCGGATTGTTGAGCGGGTGGCCAAGCTCGTCGACTCCATCGAGCAGGTCGACGCGGTCGCGGCGGCAATCGCGGCTTCGATGCGCCGCCAGGACTCGACCTCGCAGACGATCACATCGAATACCGGCAGGGCCGCAAGCGACGTGCGCGAGGTTGCCGCGGCGGTGAAGGACGTTGCGGCGATCATCACGGATGCCAGGCAGGCGGCCGATCTCGTGACCAAGGCCTCGACGGACCTCGGTCAGCAGGCCGCCGATCTGAAATCTGCGGTGGTCCGGTTCATCCAGACGACTGAAAGGATCGCCGCATGACAATGGCCAGCATGCCGGGCAGGCCCACGGACCCGCAGATGCAGCGGTATGCGATCCGCTCCTATCGCATGCCGGCGAAGGTGTTTCACTGGCTGACCGTCGCGCTGGTGGTGTTTCTGGTCTCGTCGGCCGTAATCGCAAAGCAGCTCAACGACGGCTATTGGTCGGACACATTGTTGATGCTGCACAAGACCGCCGGCATCATCACGCTCGCCGTCGTTCTCATGCGGCTGTGCTACCGGCTGGTGCGGTCGTGGACGATGCGGCAGCAACAGCAGCCGGCGCGTGCAAGCCGTACCGCGCTGCATTGGCTGCTCTATGCAATCATTATCCTTGTTCCGTTGGCGGGCTGGGCCGGGATTTCCGACTTCGGCGCGCGCGAGATTTTGCCGGGGTTCACCTTGCCGGAAATCTGGCCTGAGCGCGCCGGCTATGCGGATGCGCTGTTCATGTTCCACGCCTATCTTGCGTTCGTTCTGCTGGCGCTGGTCGCGCTCCACATCGGCATTGCGACGCAGGATTATATGATGCGGGCCGACGATCCGAAGTCGGACGACTGACGGCCTTAAGTCTTCTGCCCGATCTTGCCTTCGGTGCCCTGCATGAGCCGCGCGATATTCTCGCGATGCGTGATCCACAGGATGACCGTCAGCAGCCCGAACAGCACCGGCTCAAGGCCTGACGATGCCGCCAGCAGGATGGCCGGGGTCGCGCCGCTGGCGATCAGCGCAGCCAGCGACGAGTAGCGGGTCAGCGCCGCCACCGCGAGCCAGATGCCGCAGAAGGCGAGGGCGGCCGGCCAGGCGAGGCCGAGCAGGACGCCGATATAGGTCGCGACGCCCTTGCCGCCTTTGAAGCGAAGCCAGACCGGAAAGAGGTGACCCAGGAATGCGCCGAGCCCGGCCACCATCGCCAGGTTGCGATTGGAGAAATAGAGCGCCACCAGCACGGCGACGGTGCCCTTGAGCATGTCGCCGAGCAGCGTCGCCGCCGCCAGCGCCTTGCGGCCGGTGCGTAGCACATTGGTCGCGCCGATATTGCCGGAGCCGACGTTGCGGAGGTCCTGCGTGCCCGCCAGCCGCGTGAGGATGACGCCGAACGGGATCGAGCCGCAGAGATATCCGAACAGGAGGGCGGCGGCTGAGGAGGCGAGCAGGGACCCATCAATGGCGTTGAGCATGGCGTCTCGCCAATGGCGCTACTTCGAGCGACCGCCGGCTCGTCGTGCCGGCCGGGGCTCGGCGGCCGCGCGGCGGGAATGGAAGCCGGCAGCCTGCGCATCCGCTTCGTTGGCGAACAGAATGACGTCCTTCAGACCGTGGTCGGTGCTACGGCGCAGTGGCGGAATGTCCGACGCGTACCACTTGTTCTTCTTGCTGGCGACGACGAAGTGCTCGATTTCGCGCTCGCAATAGACGCAGCGAAGCCGCGCCGCGGTCTTGGACTGCACAACATGAAACTTGTTGCGCACGTATTGCTGCTCCATCGGATCGTGCACGATGCAATTTGAATTGGTGCAGCGGATGCCGAGGCTGCGGGGCTGATCGTAGAGCTGTTCCTTGTCTTCCTCGAACCCGCCCGCGAAGCGCTGCAGCGCCTTGCCCTTGAGGCCGAGCAGGAGGGAGATCAGCGCCATGCGGATCGGCACCCCGTAGGCCGCCTGCTCGAAATAGACCGCGCGCTTGTCGCTATCGAACGCGACATCGAGCTCGCCGACGCGCGGCAACGGATGCATCACGCTCGCATCGGAATATTTCGGCTCGTTGAGGAATTTCCGGTCGATCCGCGGATAGGCCTGGTCCTTCTCGACCCAGCGTTCCTTCTGGAAGCGGGTGACGTAGAGGGCGTCGACCTTCTTGTCGACCATTTCGAGATCGCGGCCGGCGTCGTGCTCGATCTCGGGACCGGAGAACAGCGTCTGCTGGTGCGGCTCCTCCGGCGTCACGTAGAGAGCATCGATCGAGGTGTCGTCGCCGGGGCCCTTCGGCACCGGAACCATGTGGCAGCGGAATTCTTCCCGCAGCCGCTGGTCGACATGGGCCGGCAACTCCATGCCCTTGGCAGGCATCGGCACGATGGTCGCCCCAAAGCGCGCCAGCGCATAGACGAACGAATGGATGGTGCGCGATCCCTTGAGGTCGCCGGAGATCGCGACCTTCAGGTTCCTGAGGCGCTTGTTCTTCTTTTTGAGGGTGAACAGGTCGCACAGCGTCTGGGTCGGATGTTCGTGGCTGCCATCGCCGCCGTTGATGACCGGGATCGGCGAGTACTCGGCGGCGAGCCGCGCGGCGCCGTCGCGGGGATGGCGCATGACGATGATGTCGGCGTAGTTCGCGATCACGCGCACCGTGTCGGCGAGGCTTTCGCCCTTGGCGGCCGAGCTGGTCGCCGGATCGGCGCTGGTGATGATCTGGCCACCGAGCCGGATCATGGCGCTCTCGAACGACAGCCGGGTGCGGGTCGAGGGCTCGTAGAACAGGCTCGCGAGGATGTGGTTCGACCCGACGTCGGTGCTGCGGCCAATCCGGTAGGAGTAATGCTTGTCGGGAAGTTGCTTCAAGTAGGCCTGGGCGGTGTCGAAAATGGTCTCGATGTCCTTGTCGGACAGGTCATTGATCGAAATGACGTGGCGCGTCGCGGGGAGCGCTTTGGAGGCCATCTTGGATGCCATCGGCCCTCGCTGCTTGCTGCTTTAGGACATCCGCAAGCGCTTTCCCCTCCGGCCGGTTCCCCGGCCGCGAGAGCAAGCGACTGTCGCGCGGATGTTCATTAAAGCGGCATCGTATAGGCGCGGACGGGGGCGGGGGCAAGAGATCGCGTCCCGCGCTCCACATGGGATTGTCGTCTCAGGATGCGGGCTTAGGGTCCCTGGCGCATCCGCGCCAGCCGGTCGAGCGCCCCCTGAAGAATGAAAGCCGCCGCGTGCTGGTCGATCACCGCGGCGCGTTTTGCCCGGCTCACGTCGGCGGCGATCAGGTCGCGCTCGACCGCCGCGGTGGACAGCCGCTCGTCCCAGAACGCGATCGGAAGCTCGGTCAGCCGTGCAAGGTTGCGCGCGAACGCGCGCGTCGACTGGGCGCGCGGCCCCTCGCTGCCGTCCATGTTGATCGGCAGGCCGAGCACGAAGCATACGGCGTTGCGCTCGGCGGCCAGCGCCAGCAGCCGTTGCGCGTCGGCGGTAAAGGTCTTGCGGGCGATGGTCTCGACGCCGGTCGCGAGCCGCCGGTCGGGATCGCTGGCGGCGACCCCAATGGTCTTGGTGCCGAGATCGAGCCCGATCAAACCGCCGCGCGGCGGCAGCAGCGCGACAACGTCGGCGAGGGGAACCACGGAGGCCGGCATGGATGACGGCCTAACACGGGCCTTTGTCAGGGGCAAAGTCATCGGGACAGCAGCTCTTTCGCCGCCGGCCAATACTTCGGTTACAGTCTCCCGATGAGCATGAGTGGGGACGCGGGCGGCGACGACCTGCCGCCGATGCGAGTTGATGTGTGCGATCCGGCACGGCGCGAACCGGGGCTGATCGTATTCACCGCGCGGCCCGGCAGCATCCGCAACCAGAAGGCCCAGTTGGGATGGGTCATCGCGCTCGACCGCGCCGGGGCCGTTCGTTTCAATCTCAAAGTCGACGCTGCGACACAGGACGTCCGCCGCGATCTCGACGGCAACATCGTCTACTCGCAGGCCGGCATCGGCCTAGTCACCAAGATCGACTGGCAGGGCAAGATCCTGGGTCGCTGGCACGCGAAGGGACGGTGGCTCGACAAGACGCCGCCCGCCGGCAGCATCGCGTTGCCGATCGAGGTCCTTCACCACGCCTTCCAATTGCTCCCGAACGGCAACTTCCTGGTGCTGAGCGCGGAGGCGCGATCGTTCGAGGACTGGCACGGCAGCACGACCGATGCGTCCGCTCCGCGCGTAGCCGCGAATCTGGTCGGAGATGTCATTGCCGAATTTACCCGGACGGGCGACCTGGTCCGGGAATGGCGCTTGCTCGACATGCTCGATCCGTACCGGATCGGTCACGGCAGCCGGTCGAGCTACTGGCACAAGCTGGGGTTCCCGGGCGCGTTCGATTGGAGTCACGCCAACTCGATCTTCTATGACGCGTCGGACGACAGCATTCTCGCCTCGCTTCGCCACCAGGATTGCATCATCAAGTTCAGCCGTGCGACCGGCGAATTGCGCTGGATCCTCGGCAATCACAGTCATTGGACCGGCGGGCAGGCCGAGCGGCTGTTGACGCCCGATGCCGGCGTCGAATGGCAGTTTCATCAACACGATTGCTCGGTCGTCGGTCCGGGCCGGGTGCTTTGCTTCGACAACGGGAATTTCCGTGCCGGAGCATTCGCGCCCAAGCAAAGCGATGTCACGAGCTACAGCCGCGTGGTGGAATTCGAGATCGACGAGACGGCGCGTACCGTGCGCCAGCCGTGGTGCTTCGGCGACGGCGGGGAGGACCGGATCTTTGCCTGCTATCAGGGCGGCGCCTGCCGGCTCCCGAAGACCGGCAACACGTTCATGACGTTTGGCGGGATCTGCACCATCGACGGCGTTCCGACCAGCGACAATGTCGACGCGTTCGGCAAGGCGCGGCTGATCGAAGTTACGCCCGACGGCGATGTCGTTTTCGACGCATTGATCGACGACAGCGGCAGCGTGGAGCCGCGCCCGTTTTCGGCGTTTCGCGCCGAGCATTTTCCGGACGGCTGAGCCCGTCCGGTACGCGCGGCTTGCATTTGGCGTCGGACGCAACCAGTAATGCGCACGAACCGCGCCTTGCGCGGGCGTATCGCTTCGGGCACGAAGCGGCGATCAGATACGGGGAGATACATGAGCGTTGAGATCAAGATGCTGCATGCCGGCGCGATCACGCAGGTGGTGCGGGCGGTCGTGCCGGAATTCGAGAAGCAGACCGGGCACAAGGTGACGCTGCACCGTGATACGGCCGGTGCGCTGTCCAAGCTGATCGACAGCGGCGAGTTGTTCGATCTCGCGCTGCTTACGCCTGACGCCATCGACAAGCTGACGGAGAAGGGCAAGTTCGTGCGCGGCAGCCGCACCAATATCGCGCGGGTCGGCGTCGGCGTGGTGGTCAAGGAGGGGACGCCGCTACCCGACATCAGCAGCGTCGAGGCGTTCAAGAACGCGCTCATCAAGGCGAAGACTGTCGCCTATATCGATCCGCACGCCGGCGGGTCGAGCGGCATCTACGTCGCCGGGCTGCTCGAGAAGCTCGGCATCGCCAAGGAGGTCAACGCCAAGGCGAAGCTGATCCATGGCGGCGCGGTCGCGACCCATATCGCGAAGGACGTGGCCGAACTCGGTGTGCACCAGATCAGCGAGATCCTTCCGGTGAAAGGGATCGTGCTGGTCGGGCCGTTGCCGAAGGAGATCCAGAACTACACGACCTACGCCGCCGGCATCGGCGCCAACGCCAAGCAGGCCGAGGCGGCGCGGGCGCTCATCAAGGCGTTTGTCAGCCCGGACAACGCGGCGGTGATCCGGTCGAAGGGACTGGAGCCCGTCAGTGCATGATCCCGAAAAGCCTGCCCCGGACTTGATCCGGGGTGGTAACCGGTTTTCGGACAAAAATCATGCACCAGCAAGAAGGCGCCTAGTCTTATTTGCCGCCGCCTAAAATCTTCTTCGCTTCCGCGACCACCTCGGGCGGCGCATTGACGATGGAGTTGGCAACCTCCTGCGCTTCGACGCCGGTGGTCGGACTGATGTCCTGCTGCGCCTGCTCGGCTTCCTTGATCAGCCCCGGATCCTTGATCGCGGCATCGAACGCCTGCCGCAGCGCCGCAAGCCGGTCGGCCGGCACGTCGGGGGCGGTGACGATCGCGCGCGCAATGGCGGTGTCTGCCGAAATGAACGTCATCACCTGCTTGTGCAGGTCGGTTTTCACGAGCTCCTGCATCAGCGGAACGTCGGGCAGCTCCGGGTGCCGCTTGAGCGCGATCTGCACCAGCATGATGATCTTCTTCTCCGTCAGCCATTGCGGCCGCGTCGATTTCCATGAGGCCCACAGATTGGAGCCGCGGCCGCCGACCTCGCCACGCTCCATCGCGATATTCACGTCGGCGCCGCCGGGATAGCCGAACACGATCTTGAATTTGGTCCCGGCGTAGGAATTCAACGCCGCGGGATAGTAGTAGGAGCCGCTGCTGCGTCCGGTGGCGCCGACCACGAACTCCTTCTCCAACACTTGCTCGATCCGGGTCACACCGCTGGTGTGCCAGGAATTGATGACGTTCGGGCTGTCGGTGGTGTTGCCGACATAGCTGAACTTGCGGATATCGTATTTCACACCGTCGAGGCCGACGGCCTGGCCGACCGGCAGGTTGGATGAGATCGCGAGCATCACGCTGCCATCCTTCGGCGCGACATTGGCGAGCCAGTTCGCGGCCACGAGGCCCCCGGCGCCCAGCATGTTCTGCGGGACGATCTTCGGATTGCCCGGAATGTGTTTCGTCATGTAGCGCGCGAGCAGCCGTGCGCGCAGATCGTAGTCGCCGCCGGCGGAAACGCCGATCACCATCTGGATCGTGCGGCCGCGATAGAAGTCGGCGACGGACTGGGCGGCGGCGGGCATCGCAGACGTTGCGACGATGGGCGCAGCCAGCAGCGCAGTCAGGGTAGGGCGGAACATCAATGTCTCCTAGCGGTCGCACCTGAGGTCGGTTCGGCGCAAACGATAGGGCCATGGCCACTGCAAGCAAGCGCGGCATTGCCGCATCGCTAACGCCGTATTTCCAATTTCCGATGCGGTTGACAGCACACCGCCGGGCGGTGCCTGCTGCCGTCATGGATATCGCCCCCAAGGCCCTGTTCTTCGATGTCTTCGGCACGCTGGTCGACTGGCGCACCAGCATCGCCCGCGAGGCCGAGCTGATCCTCAAACCGCTTGGACATTCTGTTGATTGGCTCCAGTTCGCCGATGCATGGCGCGGCGAATACCAGCCCGCGATGGAGGAGATCCGCTCCGGCCGGATGCCGTTCTGCCGGCTCGACGTTCTGCATCGGCACAATCTCGAGCGCATCCTGCCGCGCTTCGGCGTTTCCGGGCTTGACCGAAGAGACGATGCAAAATCTCAATCTCGCCTGGCACCGGCTTGATGCCTGGCCGGACGTCCCGCCCGGCATGGCGGCGCTCAAGCGCAAGTTCTGGCTGGCGCCGGTGTCGAACGGCAACATCTCGCTGATGGTCGACCTGGCGCGCCGCAACACCATCCCGTGGGATGCGATCCTGGGCTCGGAGATCGCGGGCGACTTCAAGCCGAAGCCGCGAGTCTATCTTTCCGCCTGCGAAGCGTTCGGCTTTGCGCCCGCCGATTGCATGATGGTCGCGGCGCACAGCAACGATCTCTCGCATGCGGCGAAAAGCGGGCTGCGCACCGGGCACATTGCTAGGCCGAACGAGCATGGTCCGGGCAAGGGCGAGCCGGCACCGAAGGTGTCGGTCGACGTGGCGGCCTCAAGCCTCGAGGATCTGGCGCGGAAGCTTGGGGCGTAAGCGCGCGATCCGTCAGTACGGCCGCACCGCGCCCTTCACGGTCGTGCGCAGCATCAAACGCCGCTCGGTCGAGGGAAAATCCGTCCGTGCGTGCGACGAATTACGATTGTCCCAGAGCATCAGGTCGCCGAGCCGCCAGACGTGCTCGTAGACGAATTCCCGCTTCTCGGCGTGATCGAACACGGCGTTGAGGAGTTTCTCTGCTTCGTCCTGCGGAATGCCTTCGACGCCGACCGTCATCAGGCGATTGACGTAGACCGCCTTGCGGTTGGTGTCCTCGTGGGTACGGAACACCGGATGCTTGCACTCGCCGAAGGCTTCCGTGCCTTTGCCGTCGCCTTTCTGTACCGAGCCGTAATTGTAATGGTGGATCGCCATGCGGCCTTCGAGACGATTGCGGATCTCGGGATCGAGCGTGTCGTAGGCGGCATAACCGCTGGCGAACAGCGTGTTGCCACCGGTCGAGGGGATTTCGACCGAGTAGAGCAGCGTCGCCTTGTCCGGCATTTCGGAATGGATCATGTCGTGGTGGAACATCATCTCGCCGTCGGGCAGCGCGCCGATCGGCTCGCCGTTCTCGCGGATGTTCGAGATCATCATGATGCCGGGCAGGATATTGGAGTAGCCCTTCGGGAAGAATTTTGGCGGACGGCGCGGCATGCCTTGTTCGCCGAAATAGCCGGTGACCCGGATCAGATCCTCCTGCGAGAGCTTCTGGTCGGGGAAGATGATGACGATGTGGTCTAGCCAAGCCTGGTAGATCGCCTTGATGGTCGCGTCGTCCGGCTTCTCGCGCAGGTCGAGCCCGCGGATTTCCGCGCCGATGTGCTTGGTGAGGGGAACGACGTCGAGCTTGGCCTGCGTCAGCACGGTCATGGTTTTTTCTCCGGCATGCCCGGTTTTCCGGGATTTGCCCTTCCTTGGATGACGATAGAAAATCATGGCCGCGCCATCGCGGCAATGCGCGATATTGTATAGCTGAATTGACTGCCTAACGCGCGGCATTTTGACGGAACAAGTCCTGGTGCTGGCGTCATCTTCGGCCGGCGTGGCATAGTCCGCCCGACGCCATCCAATGCTGGAACCGGACATGATCGCTGGAAGAATTCTACACCGCCTGCGCGCGGCGGCGGCAATCGCGGTTGCCGTGACGCTGCTGCCGCAGACGGCGGCGGCGCAGGACGGCGATCAATTCTTCAAAGGTAAGACCATCAATCTCTACATCGGTTTCGGTCCCGGCGGGACCTACGACTATTACGGCCGGCTGGTCGCGCGCTTTATCGGCCGCTACATCCCGGGCGAGCCGACCGTCGTCGCGCAGTCGATGCCGGGAAGCGGCGGGTTGCGCGCCGCCAACTATCTGTTTTCCGCGGCGCCCAAGGACGGTACGGCGGTCGCCGTCGTCACGCAGACGGCGGCGATCGAAGACGCGCTGCGTTCGCCGGGTGTGCAATACAAGGCCGCGGAGTTCAACTGGATCGGCCGCATGACGGCGATCCTGGAGGTGCACTTCACCTGGAAGACCTCGAAGGGGAAATCCATCGAGGACGCGCGGGCGCATGAAATTCCGCTTGCCGGCACCGGCGCCGGCTCGCCGTCGGAAGGTTATCCGAAGCTCATGAACGCGTTCGCCGGCACGAAATTCAAGATCATCTCAGGCTATCCGAGCTCGACCGAAGGCATGATCGCCATGGAGCGCGGCGAAGTGGACGGCGCGCTGACATCCTGGAATACGATCAAGCGCACCAGGCCGCAGTGGCTGAAAAACCGCGACATCAATGTGCTGGTGCAGTACGGCGCCGAGCGTCATCCGGAAATGCGTGAAATCCCGACGATTCTCGAAATCGCGCGCACACCGGAGGGCAGGGCGGCGATGGCGTTCTACATCGGTGGCGCCGAACTCGGCCGCTCGCTGGCCGCGCCGCCCGGGCTGCCGGCGGAGCGCGTGACGATCCTGCGCACGGCGTTCGACGCCATGCTCAAGGATCGCGACTTCCTGGCCGAGATCGAGAAGAGCGGGCAGGAGTTCTATCCCGCCTCCGGCGAAGCGGTGCAAAAGCTGATCGTGGCGACCGCCAACGCGCCGCGCAATGTCGTCGAACTCACCGAAGCCACGCTTCGCGCCAAATGACCGCACGATGACCGCTCCGCTCGCCGCAATCCCTGTTGTCGATATTCGCGCCGGCGGGCCGGTGCGCCGCGCTGCCGAAGGCGCCGACCGGGCCCGCGCCTTGCGCGACGAATGCGTAGCCTGGCTGGGACGGCCCGCAACCGCGCTGTTGCCGGGCATTGACGTCATGACCCGCCGTTGGCTGAGGCGTTCCTGCTCGCCCTATGTCGGTGAGATCGGGGCGATTGCCGCGACGCTCGATTATTCCGGCATCTGGTTTCTCAACGGCTGCTACGAATGGGGCTGCACGGCGCTCGCCCGAGAGCAGGCCGGAGTGCCTTGGCTTGCGCGCACGCTCGACTGGCCGTTTCCCGGCCTCGGCCGTTATCTCGAAGTCGCGCGCATGCAGGGTCCCGCGGGCGTGTTCGACAATGTCGGCTGGCCCGGATACGTCGGCGCTCTGACCGCGTCGGCGCCCGGCCGATTCGCCGCCGCCATCAACCAGGCGCCGCTCCGGCGCCGGACGCGTCATCCTTGGCTGCGGCCCTATGACATGGCGCTCAACGCGGCCGGCACTTGGCGTCTTCGGTTCATTCCGCCGGACCATTTGCTCCGCAACGTGTTCGAGACCTGCAAGGACTATGGCGAGGCCAAGCATCGATTGGAAACAACGCCGATCGCCCGGCCGGTGATCTATTCGCTGGTCGGCTGCGTGCCGGGCGAACGATGCGTCATCGAGCGCACGGTGGATGGCTTCTCGACCAGGGTTGACGGCACTTCGGCGGCGAACGACTGGCACGACAGTGCGCCATCCTGGGAAGCGCGCACCCGCGCCGACCTGTTATTCACGCGCACGTATGAAGAGACCGCGGCCAGCAGCCGTGCGCGCCGCGAGCACTTTGAAGGTTGGAAAGGTCAATTCTCGAACGGACGCTTCGAGTGGGTCGCGCCGCCGATTCTCAATCCGTATACGCGGCTGGCGGTGGAGATGTGTCCGGCCAACGGAATTTTGCGCGCGATCGGCTACGAAGCGATTCTCGGTTCGGAGTTGCCACAGCCGGTAACTTTGACCTGTGACTTGCAGCAAGCAGCTTGAACTTGATCTCAATACGCCCTGTCTGAATGGTTGTTCATTGAAACGCTGCTAAAGCTCAGATTTCACGCAAGAATTACGACGAAGCAAATTGACAATTCGCCGGCTTGAGCGTGCAATGCGCGCGGATGGTGGCTTCTCGAACGAGTCCGCAATCACGGAGGAAATACATGCGTCATTCAATTAAGATTGGGATGCTGGCGCTTTTGGCCAGCACTGCTCTGATGACCGCGCGCGCTGACGCGGCGTCGGCTCTGAATTCCAACGGAATTCGTGCCGCCATCGACGACCTGTCGATGATCGACAGCGTGCAGTACATAATCGACGGTCGCCGGTACTGCTGGTACGACGACGCCTGGCAGGGTCCGGGCTGGTACTGGTGCGGCTATGCGTGGCGTCGCGGCTACGGTTGGGGCGGCGGCTACGGCTGGCACAACTGGGCTTGGCACGGACGTAGCCGATACTGGAGCGGCGGTCACTACCACGGCGGCATGGGCGGCATGGGTGGTGGCGGCGGCATGGGTGGCGGCGGCGGCATGGGCGGCGGCGGCGGCATGGGCGGCGGCGGCGCATGGGCGGCGGCGGCGGCATGGGCGGCGGCGGCGGCATGGGTGGCGGCGGCGGTGGCGGCGGCATGGGTGGCGGCGGCGGTGGCGGCGGCATGGGTGGTGGCGGCGGCGGCGGCGGCATGGGTGGTGGCGGCGGTGGCGGTGGCGGCGGCATGTCCGACGTCCGCGCCAAGCACGCGATCACCTTGCTCGGCCAACTCGACAACGGCCTCGGCTTCTATCGCTTCAGCTATCTTGGCAGCGATCAGGCCTATGTCGGCGTGATGGCGCAGGAAGTCGAAGCGGTGCGGCCGGAAGCGGTCGTGCGCCATGGCGACGGCTATCTCCGCGTCGATTACGACAAGCTCGGCTTCCAGATGCAGACCTACGAAGAGTGGGTTGCCGCTGGCGAGCGTATCCCGACCCCGTCGGTTCACTAACGCCGACGATTTGCGCCGGCATCGGCGCAACTGCGACAAGATTTAAGGGCGGCCGCAAGGCCGCCCTTTCATTTGGATGATCTGGCGGGCAAACATCCGTGCGTTGTCGGTTTGTCGCATCTGCACAGGTGTTTCCCAAGCTTGCCAAGCCGCACGGCTTATGGCTTTCGTGAACGCATGCGGAATGATAGCGTCCGCGCACTCTTCGATCGCCCTGGGGGGCGCACTGCGGCAGGTAGTGCGAGTAGCGAAACGACAGTGACATGAGTACGTCCGAGCTGCCGACCAGCGAAACAACGCCCGCCGCCGCATCGCAAGGCGCGCTGCTGGCCACCTTCATCGCAGGCATTTTCGTCAGCGCCGCGCTGCTGTTCGCGGTGCAGCCGATGTTCACCAAGATGGTGTTGCCGCAGCTCGGCGGTGCAGCCTCGGTGTGGTCGGTGGCGATAGTGTTCTTCCAGACCACGCTGCTCGCGGGCTACGCCTATGCGCACCTGCTGACACGCTTGGTGCCGGGGCGCACCTCCGTCATCATTCATCTCCTTGTCCTGGCGAGCGCCTGTTTCCTGCTGCCGCTTCACATCGCCAGTGGATGGGGACGGCCGCCGCAGGTCGGCGAGGCCTTCTGGCTGCTCGGATTGTTCACGGTGTCGATCGGGCTGCCGTTCTTCGCGCTGTCTGCGAACGGCCCGTTGCTGCAGGCCTGGTTCGTGCGCACCGGCCACAAGGACGCCAAGGATCCTTATTTTCTCTACGCCGCAAGCAACGTCGGAAGCTTCCTTGCGCTGATCGCCTATCCGGTCGCCGTCGAGCCGTTCATCCGGCTCGGTGACCAGACCTGGCTCTGGACCGCCGGCTATTATGTCCTGATCGCGCTGGTGGCGGGCTGCGGCTTCCTGATGCTGCGCTCGCCGAACCGGCTACCCGACGCGACGACGTCCGACACCGCCGATGCGGCGCCTCCGACGTGGCGCGACACGGCGATCTGGATTGCGCTGGCGGCGGTGCCGTCCGGTCTGCTGATCGCGGTGACCGCCCACATCTCGACCGATGTCGCGGCCGTACCGCTGTTCTGGACGATCCCGCTCGCGATCTACCTTCTGACCTTCGTCATCGTCTTCCAGACCAAGCCGTTCATCCCGCATTGGCTGGTCGTCGCCGTTCAGCCGGCGTTCGTCCTGTTCCTGGTCATCGCGATTTTGATGATCCCGATCGAGTTGATCGTGTTGCAGATCGTGATCCACCTGAGCGTGTTCTTCGTCTGCGCGCTGATGTGCCACGGCGAACTCGCGCGCCGCCGCCCGCCGCCGCAGTTCCTGACCGGCTACTACATGTGGATTTCGTTCGGTGGCATGGTCGGCGGCATCCTGACGGGGCTGGTCGCGCCGCAGATCTTCAGCCGCGTCCTGGAATATCCGCTGCTGGTCGTGCTCACGTTGCTATGCCGTCCCGGCTTCATGTTGCCGACCAGAGGCAGCGCGCAATCCGTGCTGCTCATCTCGGTCGCCGCCGCCGCATTGCTCTTGATGGGCATGGCGGCCGTGGACATCCGGCTCGAGACGCCGCTTTACGCCGTGGTCGTCGGCTTCCTGCTGGGACTGACGTTGCAGTTCTGGCGGACGCCGTTGCCCTTTGCTGCCATCGTGGCGATGCTGTTCCTGCTCAACCACTACAACAACTACAGTCCCAGCAATTTTCTCGTCCGCAATTTCTTCGGCGTGCTGAACGTCGTCGAGGCCACCGACGGCCGCTTCCGCGTGCTCTATCACGGCACGACGGCGCAGGGCGCGCAGCGTATCCGCGACCGCGACGGAAACCTGCTGAAGGGCCGGCCGGACATGGTGTCGGAATTCCATGACGGCGGCGGCTTCGCGCAGGTGGTCGACGCAATGGAAAAGAAGGCGGGCGGGCCGATCAATATGGCGGTGATCGGCCTCGGCACCGGCGCGCTCGCGTGTCGCGGCCGCGAGGGCACCACGGTCACCTTTTATGAGATTGACGCCGATATCGCACGCATCGCCCGCGATCCGAGCCTGTTCAACTACATCTCGGAATGCGCGCCGAAGACCCAGGTCGTGATCGGCGACGCGCGGCTGACGCTCGCGGACGCGCCGGACGGCACCTACGACCTGCTATTCGTGGACGCGTTCATCGGCGCGGCGATTCCGATCCATCTGCTGACGCGCGAGGCGCTCGAGCTCTATTTCCGCAAGCTCAAGCCGAACGGCATCGTGGCGATGCATGTGTCCAATCGCAATCTCGAGCTGGCCACCGTGGTCGCCGGGATCGCCGAGGCGAACAAGGCCATCGTACGCGTCTATGAAGGCGGCGACATCGAAGAGGACGTTGACGAGCATCGGTGGATTCCGACCATCGCGGTGGTCGCACGCAATGAGGCGGATTTCGGCATACTGGCCAAGTCGGAGCTCTGGCCGATCCGCGAACGCGACACACGCCAGCGGATTTGGACCGACGACTATTCCAACATCGTCGGCGCGCTGCTCCGGCACCTGCGATCGCGGCAGGCCAACGGCGGCGAATAATCCGGTTTTGCTGCAATCGTCAGCCGGCCGTTGCCACCGCCGGACAGGCCGCCTGCGCGGCGGCGTGTTCCTGCTCGCCGCTTTCCAGCGCGGACAGGATCGCCCGCACCAGCTCCCGCGCCGATTCCGCGCTGATCTCGATCGCGACGCGCTCGCGTCCGCCGTTGGCGGCATTGATGAAGTCGATGCCGAGCGCGTGGTCGAGCGGCGCGTGGAAGGGATGATCGTAATAGACATGCGCGGTGTCGATCTTCATCCAGCCGCGGCCTTTGGCGCTGCCGGTCAGAGCGGCTTTCTCGACGATGTATGAGCACATGGTGTTGGTCTCCTAGGCTGCCGCCGAACGCGCGGCCGACGCCGCAAGATGTTTGTCGAAGAAGGCGAATACTTTTTGCCAGGCATCGGCGCACTGCTCCGGCCGATAGGCCGGCCGGCCGTGGTCGAAGAACGAGTGGCCGGCGCCGTCATAGCGATGGAATTCGTAGGTCTTGCCGTGGCGCTTGAGCTCCTGCTCCGTCCGGTTGACCTGGTCGGGGCTCGGGTTCTTGTCGTCATTGCCGAAAATGCCGAGCAGCGGGCAGGCGAGTTTCGCCGTGTGTATGATCGGAGCGACGGCGCGCTGCGGCGAGAATTCCTTGGGGTCGTCGACGATGACGCGGCCGCCCCAGCAATCGACCGCGGCGTCGATGCCCGGTACCGTACAGGCCGCAAGATAGGTGTGCCGGCCGCCGGAGCAGAAGCCGATCACGCCGATCTTGCCGTTTGCGTCCGGCAGCGTGCGCAGGTGCGCCACGCAGGCCGCGACGTCGCCCATCACCTCGGCATCGTAGGCGCCGCCGGCCGGCCGCGCCCGCGCCGCGATGTCATCCGGATCGCCCGGACCAAAGCGATGGAACAGGTTGGGGGCCATCGCGGCGTAGCCGTGGTGGGCGAACTTTCGCGCCACCTCGGTGGTCCATTCGTCCCAGCCGGGCATGTGATGGATGACGACCACGCCGGGAACGCGTCCCGCCTTCAGCGGCCGGGCGAAATAGGCTTCGCTCTGGTAGCCCTCGTGCCCGCGGAACGGGATCGTTTCGCCTTCTATGGCCCGATACGACATTGCATCTCCCCGAATGATCCGTTCACGCAATATAGCACGCGGGTCGTCGGCCGACTCAACCGTGGCGGCGCCGCATCCGGCGGATTTGTCAGGGAACGTCCGGGCGGCTACTCGGCGCACCGGTGCAGCGTCGCATCCGAGGTGTGATCCTGGTCCTCGAAATCGAGCGTCTTCTCGTCGCGGATGGTGAAGGTGACGTCGCCGAGGATCAGCTGGTCGCCCGGCACCTTGCACTCGACATGGGCCGAGATCGCCGATCCGACGCGTCGGCGGCTCAGGATATTGCAGGAACCCATCGGAGACTCGATCCGCTTGTGCGTGATCGTCACCAGGAGATCGGGGCGCTGCGAGCCGTTGCCGGTGCAAGCCATGTCCCGCATATAGGTTCCCGCGATCGGGAAATCGTCTTCGCCGAGGACCGGCTGGCTCACGAGCAACAGCGCGACGAGGGCCACCGCGCCACGGGCCTTCCTGATCACGAGCAACTCCACGAATTCTTTGCGTTGCCGGAGTTTACCGAATGCCGCCCAGGCGGCCAACCGGAAAACCCGCACGCAACCGGGTCAACGTTTGGAGAAGCTGTTCCGGATGACGTCGACGCGCGAAACAGACCACCCGGACTCCTGGGCGCGCGGGTTCAGCGCCGTCCGGCATTCGACAAGTCCGAAGTCGCGGATCCGCCAGGTGGAATTGTCGATCAGCCGCTTGCGGCAGACATTGCCCAGGACCGGTACAAAAATAATCGAACCGGTGGCGAGCTCGTCGTCCATCTGGGTCGTGGCGGCCTGACCCATCCAGCTGGACGCGCCGCGTAGAAGCGCCGTCGGCGCGTGCGGAAAAACCGTCCCCACGGCGACCACGACCGTGGCTCCGAAAAACAGGCAAATGCCCAGCGCTCGCCGGTTGTCCCGGCTGAACCATCCGCGCGACTTCCGGCTCTTAGACTTGCGGCCCGTAGGCATGTTTCCCACCGACGGTTGACCGCTTCCGAGGCTACCCGGCAAAGGTAAAGGGTCTGTGGCCCTGTTTCCGGCCCCCTCCGATCACATCCGATCACGATTTGGCCGAACCGGCGCCCGGCCACTGGGCAGCTTGGCGGGCCCTGTGCTAGGCGCCAATGATGACAACGTCGCTTGCACTCTGGCGTGACCGCCGCGGTCGCGTATCGGCATTGCGGATCGCGGTCCTCGCCTTTCTGGCAGCGCCGGTGGCGCTGGCGGCCCATGCATTCCTGACCGCGGGGCTGGGCGCGCGCCCGATCAACGACCTCATCCACCGCACCGGCTACTGGGCGCTGGTGTTCCTGCTGGTCACTTTGGCGGTGACGCCGCTGGCCCGGGTCGGCCGCTTCAACGGCCTGATCGACGTGCGTCGTATGCTCGGGGTTGGCGCCTTCGTCTATGCCGCTACCCATATCCTGCTGTTCATCGCCGACCAGATGTTCGATCTGTTGAAGGTCGCGACCGAAATCGTGCTGCGGCTTTATCTGACGATAGGATTCATCGCGCTTCTGGGGCTGACCGCGCTGACGGTGACGTCGACCGACGCCATGGTGCGCCGCCTGGGCCGCCGCTGGCAGCGCCTGCATCAGATCGTCTATGGGATTGCGCTGCTCGCGCTGATCCACTTCTTCCAGCAGACCAAGGCCGATATCTGGGTGCCGACCTTTGTCGCCGGCCTGTTCGTCTGGCTGATGGGCTACCGGGTGCTGGTGCGCTGGAGAAAAGGCGTGCCGTCCGCGCTCTCGCTGCTGACGCTCACAGTGATTGCCTCCGCGCTGGTCTCTGCCGGAGAGGCCATCGGCATCGGGCTCTACTACAAGGTGTCGCCGCTCCTAGTGCTGCAATCGACCTTTGAGTTTGATCTCGACATGATCCGTCCCGGCTGGCTGGTCCTGGGCGCCGGCCTGTGCGTCGTGCTTCTGCAGCTCGTGCAGACGTGGCGTCAAAGATCGACGCGCGCTCCCGCAAAGGCCGCGCCGGCGCGCGCGGTGCAGGCGGAGGAAGTGGCGTAAACACGCCCAGGCTGAGCGCCCGACCTTCGCAATCTCCAAAATCCCCGACAAACGGCCGCCACACGCGAACGGCAGCCTGTGGATAGGTCTGCGGCTCTGACGCGGCGGCGGCGTGGCTATGGCATGGTGCCTAGGGGAGTGGATTTGACATTCGCTACCTATCGGGCAGCGGGCCCGCGAGGCGAATGTCAAATCCAAAACTCCACTAGCTGCGACGATCCGGGAGGTTGCCCATGAAAGCCGACGAAGCCGCCGAACTCATGGACCGTGACCGGGAAACGGACTATTTCAAAACGCGCGCCGCCGTGGTGATTGCATTCTTCGCGATGTGTCTGGCGATCACCGGCCTCGGCGGCTCCAACGCGGCCAAGGAAGCTTTCAACAACAACATCCTCGCTGCCAACTTCTTCAGCTTCTTCCAGGCCAAGAACATACGGCAGACGTCCTACCAGCTCGCGGCCGACGAGCTCGAACTGTCTTTGCAGGGCAATCCGGCGTTGGCGGGCGAGGCCAGGAAGGCCGTGCAGGCCAAGGTTGATGCCTATAGGAAGACCGTCGCGCGTTACGAGTTGGAGCCGGACACCCGCGAAGGCAAGAAGGAATTGCTCGAGCGTGCGCGCGAACATGAGCAGCTTCGCGACCGCGCCCTCAAGCAGGATCCTTATTTCGACTACGCCGAGGCGTTGCTCCAGATCGCCATCGTGCTGGTCTCGGTCGCGATCGTCTCCAGCCTGCCGTGGCTGGCCTATTTCGGCGGCGTGCTCGGCCTCATCGGAATGTTGCTGAGCATCAACGGCTTTCTCCTGCTGGCGGAGATACCGGGATTGTCTTGAGCGCGTTACTGCTCGACCTTGATGCCGGTCTGCTTGATGATCTCCAGATAGCGCGCGGCGTCGGTGCGGATGCGGTCGACGAAAGTCTTCTGGCTGATGCCGGAGGCCTCGGTGCCGAGCGCGTTGAGACGCTTGCGGACGGCATCATCCTTCAGGATACGCAGCACCTCCTGATCCAGCCGGTCGACGATCGCCTGCGGCGTTCCGGTCGGCGCAAACAGCGCGACCCAGAGCGCGGCGTCGACCGCCAATCCCTGTTCGGCCAGCGTCGGCCAGTCGGGTGACGCAAAGGAGGGCCGCTGTTTGGTCATCAGCGCCAGCACCTTGACCTTGCTTGCTTCGACCAGCGGCTGCGCGGACGATGGCGTCAGCGCGCCGATCGGAACGTCGCCGGCCGCGACCGCGACCGCCGCGGGCGCGCCGCCGCGATAGGGGACGTGCAGGAATTTCAGGTTCGCCTCGATCGCGAGCCATTCCACGGCGAGCTGGTTGATCGTGCCGTTGCCCGGCGACGAATAGGCGATCTTGCCCGGGTTGGCCTTGGCTTGGGCCACCAGCTCCTTGACCGACCCGATGCCGCCGCCGGCATGCGCGCCGAGCAGCAGCGGCGCAGTCGCGACCTGAACGATCGGGATGAGATCCTTGAACGGGTCGAAGTTCACCTTCGGCATCAGCGTCGGCGTGGTGATGAAATCGCCGGTGGTGAACAGCAGCGTGTAGCCGTCGGGCGTCGCCTTGGTTGCGGCATCGACCCCGAGCGTGCCGCTCGCGCCGGTCCGGTTCTCGATGACGACGGTTTGCCCCAGCGCTTCGCCAAGCCGCTGTCCGATCAGGCGCGCAGTGACGTCGGCGACGCCGCCGGCCGGGAAGGGCACGATGAAGCGGATCGGCCGGGTCGGATAGGTTTGCGCCTGCGCTGGGCCGGTGATCGCGCCTATCGCCAGAGCGACCAGCGCGGAACCCAATACGCGCCTGAAGACTGAATTCTGCATGTCCGCCATAACCCCATCGTTCTCCGGCGGTAGGAACGTAACGCGGATTTGGAAGGCACTCCAACCGCGCCTATCCGAGGGACGAAAAACTTATGTTCCCTTTTTGTTCTTATGGGCCTAAGGTGCCTGGATCGCCGCCCTGCGGGGTGGATTGTCATTGTTTTGTATGGGGAGAAGGTCGAGATGCTCACGCTTTATCACGCCATTCCGTCGCGTTCGTCGATTGCCCGCTGGATGCTCGAGGAAGTCGGCGAGCCCTACGACGTCCATCTCCTGAATTTGCAGGCCGGTGAGAACCGGCAGCCCGCCTATCTTGCGATCAACCCGATGGGCAAGGTGCCGGCGCTCGACCATGACGGCGTGGTCATCGCCGAGGCGGCGGCGATCTGCACCTATCTCGCCGATGCGTTTCCGAACGCGGGTCTGAACGTGCCGGTCGGCGACAAACGGCGCGGCCTTTATCTTAAATGGCTGTTCTTCGGCCCGAGCTGCGTCGAGCCCGCGGTGACCGATCGCGCGTTTCCGCGCAAGGAAGAAGCGCAGCGCGGCACGCTTGGTTATGGCGACTACGACACGGTGCTCGATGTGGTGGCGAAGGGAGTAGCCGGCGGCCCCTATATTCTCGGCGAGCAGTTCACCGCGGCCGATGTCGTGATCGGGTCAGGGTTGCGCTGGGGCATGATGTTCAAGCTCATTCCGGAGCGACCGGAATTCACCGCCTATGTCGGCCGGCTGAATCAGCGTCCGGCGGTCAAGCGCGCGCAGGACAAGGACGCCGCGCTCAGTCCACACTAGAAGTGGTGACGGCGTTCGCGCGCTTGCGCAGCGGCCGCCGGCCGACGATACCTCTGATATGTCCTGGCCGCCGGACCGCAGCCGTGTCGTTGCCGCGCTTGGCGTGGCTCAGCTCATCGGCTGGGGCACGTCATTCTATTTCCCCGGCGTGCTGGCGGCGCCGATCGCAGCCGACACCGGCTGGCCGCTCAGCCTGATCGTTGGCGGCGTATCGCTCGGCCTGTTGATGGCGGGACTGATATCGCCGCAGGTCGGCCGCGTCATTGCCCGACGCGGCGGACGGCCGGTGCTGGCGGCAAGCTCGCTCTCGTTCGCGGCCGGCCTGTGCGTGATCGGGCTTGCGCCATCGCTTTGGGTTTACCTCGTCGGCTGGATCATTGTCGGCGCCGCGATGGGCACCGGTCTTTACGACGCGGCCTTCGCCGCACTCGGAAGACTCTACGGCGCCGCCGCGCGCGGACCGATCACGGCGCTGACGCTGTTCGGCGGATTTGCAAGCACGGTGTTCTGGCCGCTCGGCGCCTTCCTGGCTGCGACGTTTGGCTGGCGCAACGCCTGCTTCGCCTATGCCGCGCTGCATCTCCTGATCGCGCTGCCTCTCGTGCTGACGTTTCCGGCCGGCAAGGCCGCGACCATCGGGCGACGCCGCGACGACGGCGGAGCGGACGCAGCAATCGCTTGCACCGCGCGCCGGCGAAGGCACGATCCTGCTTCTGCTCGCGCTCATCCTCACGCTATCGGCCGGCATCGGCTCGATCGTCGTGGTGCATCTCTTGCTGATCCTGGAGGCGAGGGGACTCGCGGTCGCGGTCGCGGTTTCGATCGGCACGCTGTTCGGGCCGGCGCAGGTCGCCGCGCGCGTGATCGAGGGGCTGTTCGGCGCCCGCTACCATCCGATCTGGACCATGGTCGCATCTTGCGTTGCGATGGCGCTCGGCCTCGCCGCGATGTTGACGACCGCGGGCGTTGCGGTCCTGACCACGGCGATGATCGTCTACGCCGCCGGCTACGGCATCATGTGGATCGCACGCGGAACGCTGCCGCTCGCGCTGTTCGGAGCCGATCGCTACCCGGTGCTGATGGGACGGCTCGCCTTCCCAAGCCTGATCGTGCAAGCGCTGGCGCCATTCGCCGCGGCGCTGATCGTCGAGCATTATGGGATCGACGCCATGGTCGCGGGCTTATCGGCTATTGCCGCAGTCAATGCACTGTTGGTGGTCGTGCTGTGGTGGTCATGCAGCGCGGACAATGGTCCTGTGCAGGATCGCGGCGCCTCGCGTGATTGACGTTTGTGCTTCAAGCCGCGCGGCCTAGTCTCGGGAACTATCGGCGGCTTTGCCGCTGATGAAGCCGGGAGGTGCACCCATGAAGAAGCCTATCGCTGAATTTATCGGGACATTCACACTGGTCTTGTTCGGTTGCGGCGCGGCGGTGATCGCCGGCATGGGCAGCGGCCCGACCGCGATCGACGTGCTCGGCATCGCCTTTGCGTTTGGGCTCGCCATCGTCGCGATGGCCTATGGCATCGGGCCGGTATCCGGCTGCCACGTCAATCCGGCGGTGAGCTTCGGCGTGCTGATCGCCGGCCGCATGAGCACCAGCGACTTCATCGGCTATGTGATCGCGCAGGTGCTCGGCGCGATCGCCGGCGCCGCCGTGCTCTATCTCATCCTGTCGGGCAAGGCCTCGGGCTGGACCGGCGCATTGGGTCAGAACGGCTGGGGCGTCGGCTACAACGGCGGATACAATTTGCTGTCGGCCTTCGTGTTCGAGGTCGTGGCGACGTTCCTGTTCCTGGTCTGCATCCTGGGCGTGACGCAACCGGGATCGCCGACGCAATTCGCCGGCCTGGCAATCGGCCTGACGCTGACGGCTATCCACATTGTCGGCATCAATGTCACCGGCGTGTCGGTCAATCCGGCGCGGTCGCTCGGGCCGGCGCTGGTCGGCGTCGGGACCAACCCGGCTGCGCTCGGCCAGGTCTGGCTGTTCATCGTCGCGCCACTGATCGGCGCTGCGGCCGCGGGCATCCTGTTCCAGCGCGGCGGCGTGTTGACGGCGGACGCGCCCTAGCCCGATTGAATGGTCGGCCGATCAAGTCCGTACCCACTGCGACAGCTTTCCGGGAGCGCCGCGGCCGACCATCGGGCCGTTGCGCGCCGATGTCGCGGAGCAGATGCTCATCCAGTACCGCGAGCGTACGACGGTTGCTGCGATCGCGCAGCCAGCGGCGCAGCGCGGCGAGGGACTTCGTGATCATCGGCCTGTTCCTGGTTCGCTCCGGCCACGCTCCATTGGCGCGCCAAGGTCCGCTTTTGTAAGCACAGACCTGCGAACGGTTCATTTATGACAGCCGTCAAATTGATTGTGACACGCAAAGCTATTGTGACACTCGGCGTGTCACACTCGATCTATCAACACCGCAAATATGACAACGTGCGCCGACGCGCGATTTTGCGTCGTGTAAACCTTGTCGAGGCGCTATTGCCGCGGAAACGTCAGCCGCATCCCCGGTGCCGACTGTGTCGGCGCCTGCTGCGTGGGACTTTGCAGCGGTGCAGTGGTGTAGGGGTTCTGCGACCCGCCGACCGAGCCGGATGTCACCTTGGAATTGGGCGGCACCGGAACGATTGGCGGCATCAGTGGCTTGAAGTCGAACGGCTTGTCCGTCTGTTGCGCATGCGCGCCAGTCGGGGCGAACGCGGCGAACAGGACGATGCCAATCGCAAACAGCGAGTGTCGGCTTATTTTACGTCCCCACATGGCGCTCTCCTGGCGGTGCTCCAAGGCAGCCTAGCATATCCCGGTATCGCGCCGTAGCCCCCGATGGTCACGCCGAGGCGGACCGTTTCTTGAGATATGGGACCACGAACAGCGCCGCGACCGGGATGTGCAGCAGCACCCCCAGCAGCAGCAGGAGGCCGATCTCGCCGCCCGACAGGAGCCCGCGCGCAGCGTCATGCGCCAGCGCCCAGACCGTGAAGGGCAGGAACAGCACGACCGCGGTGATCAGGCCGGGATTGTAGCCGCGAAAGCGGATCGACGTGACGACGTGGATGACGGCATTGACCAGCGTCAGCCCGATCCAGGCCAAGCCGAGCCAGCGCAGCGCCTGCGGGAAACAGCGTGGCGGCCGCGACCGGCAGCCAGACATAGCCGATATTCACCAGCGCGACGCCGCCGGCATCGACCGGCCAATCGTCGCGGCCGCTTTCGAACACGTGCGCATTGGTGAACTGCCGGAATCCGCCCGGCCACAGATGCTCCTCGATCTGATGCAGCATGTAGATGACGAGGAGGGCGGCGAACATCGCCTGCTCGCTCGTCGGATCGTTGCGGAACCACGCGATCCAGGCCGCCAGTCCGATGACGGCGAGCGCGGGCAGGATTTTCTGCCAATTGGCGGCAATGGCGGCGAGCGGTGACATCGTGCGACCCCTGTGCTGGCGCGAGACGCAGGTGACGCAACATCACGGCGCGCGACTCGGCCCGGCGCGCTCTCACAATGATAGCCCGAACGGAGCGAAGCGGTAGCCGAGCGATTTGCTTCGCTGCCCGTCAGGGACGCTTTCCCCAGCCGGTGAACAGCACCGAGGGGAAATCGGCGGCGTAGCGCTCGACGTCGGGCGCGGCGGGCTGAACCTCCCGCGGCGCCAGATCCGGCACCACCACCTTCCGATACAGGTGCCAGGTCGCGTGCCCGAGCACCGGGATGACCACCGCCAGCCCCACGAAGAACGGCAACGACCCCAGCAACAACGCGACCGCGACGATCAGCCCCCACAGCGCCATCGTGATGGGGTTGCGCAGCACCGCCTTGACCGAGGTGGCGGCGGCCGCGGCGGCGCCGATCCGGCGGTCGATCAGCAGCGGAAACGCCACCACGCTGATCATGAACGCGATGACCGCGAACAGAAATCCGACCGCATTGCCGATCAGGATCATGCGGTGTCCGGCGTCGGTGTTGAGCACCTGCCGCGCAAAGTCGTCGATCGACTCCGGCACCGCGTAGCCGAAATAGGCCCAGTAGATCGTCTGCGCCACCGCGATCCAGATCCCGAACAGTATTAGCAGCACCAGGCCGAGCGCGGCGATGGAGCGGAACGAGTCCGCCTGCAGCAGGTCGAAGGCGTGGCTCCAGCTGGTCTCGAGACCCTGCTCGCGCCGCCGGCTGAGCTCGTAGAGCCCGACCGCCGCGACCGGACCGATCAGCGCGAAGCCGGCGGCCAGCGGATAGACCAGCCACAGCAGATTGAGGCCGGACATCGCGATGCCGATCACCAGGCCGGCGATCGGATAGATCAGGCTGACGAACAGCGCATGCGTCGGCATCGCAGCAAAATCGTCGATGCCTTTGTTCAGCGCGTCGACGAGGTCGCGCGGCGTGATCCCCCGCACGCGCGGCAAGGGCTCCGCCGCGGCTGCGCCAATCCGCTCCCGATAGTTCTCTTGATAGGCCATGACCGTCCTCCTGAACTTTTGCGGGTTCAGCGGGCACGGCGTCACGAGCCTGCGGTTTGACGGGGCACGTCAAGCCGCGCCCATCTAAGTCTAGTATAGGTCTGACGGAGGATTTGTTCCAGCCAGAGAGAATTGTAGGGGTTGCGAAGCGCGCCCATACGAGGCGGCGTCACTTGAGATCGGCTGGCCCAGCCTAACGCTCGGTTCCGCGGGCGCGGCTGCGGCATGCGTCCAGAAACGCCTGCGCATCCTGCGGCGACGGGAACGCCCGCGCGGGAACCACCAACACCAGCAGATTCCCCGCCCAGGCGAAAATCAGTCCCGACGCTTGTTCCACCCGGTCGATGCCTTTCCAGATGTGCAAGGAGCGCAATTCCGGAAGCATCTGCTCGATGCCTTCGTCGGTGAGCCGCACGGTGCGCGGCTCGAACACCTGCCGCGTCTTCTCGCGCACCCGCCGCTTTGTCGCCTGAAGGTTCAGCCAGTAGCCGACGGTCTGGGTCAACATGCCGGCGACAAAGACCGCCATCAGCGTGACGAAAAGCGAAACCGGCATCGCGCCGCCGTACCAGACCAAATCGATCGCGTAGACGACGCCCACGATGAAGACGGGTACGGCGATGCTGCTGCCGATCCGTATGACGGGGTTTGTCCCGGCGACTTTCGCCTGCCGCGCCATATTCGCGGATTGCAGCGCCGCCGCTTCCTGGTCGGTGAGGGTGAAGGTCTCGGGCTGAACGATGGTCATGGTCATTAGTCCTGGGCGGCGGGCGAAACGTTCAAAATGGAGAGCAAAAAGCGAAGCCAATGCTGCGCCGCTCCGACATTAGGGTTTCGGATTAACCCTTCGCGTTGATGGAGCCCCGGGGAGGCGCCTCGGGAGCCTGCGCTACGGGCTCCCTTCGACCCGCCTTGCGATCGGCGGGCCGCGTGTCTTGCGAGGACACGCGCCCCTCTGCGAAAGGGGCTCGCCTCCCCGGCGCTCCACCGGCGGTTTCGCGCGCGTTGCGTCTCATGAGTGCGCACCGTCGCTCAATCCGCGTGTGACGAGATCCTCGATAGTTGATAATAGGAATTAAGTCAACAAAACGAAGACGTCGTCCACGCCATTTTGTGGGATGGCGTGGATAGCGCTGTGGTTTCGGCGCGCCGCGCAGGCGAGGCCTCTATCCGAGCCAGCCCTTCATGGCGGCGACGGACAGGAGCACCGCAATGGCATTGTTGGCGGTATGGGCGCCGATGGTGACCCAGGTCGAGCCGGTGTACCAGCGCAGCCAGCCCCAGATGACGCCATGCACGGCCGTATCGAACATGGCGGCCGGGCTCTTGTCGGTGTGGATGACGGCCCACACCACCGACGTGATGAGGATTGTGCCGGCGACACCGAGCCGCGTCGCGACGAGACCGCGGTAGAGAAAGCCGCGAAACACGATCTCCTCCATGATCGGCGCGCCGATCACCGCCGAGATGATCAGGAGATAGGACTGCATATGCCAGATGTTTGCCTCGCGTGCCCGCCCGAATTGCTCGGGAGGGATAATCTGGCGGATGTCGAACTGTGCATGGGCGAACGTGAACAGCAGCGGAAGCACGACGCACAGGAATCCCAACAACACATATCGCCCGTGCGGACGCACCAGCCCGAGATAGGTGAGGGCGCCTTCCCCCGAGCGTCTGGCCGCATAGACGAGGATGGCGACGATCACGGCCTGGGCCAGCATCAGCAGCGATGAAAAGATGGCGCTGCGGCCGCCAGGGCGAAGCATCTCTTGAGCGACGTTCAGGCTCGGGTCCCATCGGGCGATCACGAAGCCCACGGCAAGCAGCGCCAGCAGGCCGGCCGCAACCGCCAGCAGCGCCCAACCGAGCGTCGCCCAGAAACCGAACGGCAGGCCGGCCGCATTCTGTTCCGCCGGCATAGCCGGCATTTCGATCTGGTTCGTCATGGTTCGCTCCCTGACGCCCTTCGGCGTCCGGTGCACCATGGCGCGCGTCGCATCGCCGGGATGTGTCGGCGATCACAAAATCGTCGGTTTGCGCGGCGGGCTTGTTCCGGGTTGTCGCGGTTTGAAATGGCCGGCGAAGCAAACGCCTAATCAAGCGTGGTCCGCGACTACTTCCCTTTCGCCGGAGGTCTCACGAAAGTCCGCCTTCGGTATTGGGCGAGGAAATGTGGATAGGGTAGATGTCCACCAATGGCCCAAAGCAGACATCCGGCGCTGACCTCCTAATGTCTGCTTTTGACCCACGAAATCGGAATGTTCGGGCTCGGAGGATTCTCACCGAGCAACACAACGCTCGAACGGTGCCCCGAGCGTTGGGTTGTAACAGCTTCGGTTCGGACGGCTGTTGCAGCCGATAAATGCAAAACGACATTCTGGCGCCGCAGAGGTGGTTCCTTAGTCGATCCTCTTGCACGCGAATTGCTGCGCCTTACCCTTTTTCCACGCTCTCCTCAGTTTGTTTAAACAATACCTCTTTGCTCGTCTGCAAGCGCCCTTCTGAGTTCCGACAGACCGGCCGCGGATATCGTCCGATATTTGGTTCGTAAATGGATTGATCGCCACATAGAGGCATGACGCAGCGGATGCAGGACCAGTCATAGCGCCGGTCAGTAGAGCCGCTGCAGCGCCAGCCGCGATCAGGAACTTGCGTGACATGGGTGTCTCCTCGTTGTCCGTGAACAAGTCCACCCACCCGTTTGTCGCGCCTCGGCGGGGAGGAGTTCACTCATCGCCAGCGCAAATGTGAAAACGTCCACAGTGCGTGCATGCAGGTGTTGCAAGCGGGCGGATGTCCGCTTGGCCCAAAGCAGACATTGGCCGGCGCGTGTGGAATGTCCGTTTTGGGCCACAAGCGGACATGCGGGATAAGCAAAGGCGCCGCCAACAGGACCTTCGGTGGTTACCTAGCACTTGTCAGCGGCTTGACGACACTGCGCAACCTGTCGAGGAAGAGTTGCGCGAGTGGGCTCAATGTCCTGTTCTTCAAGGTGACGATCCCGACCGGTCGCCGGGTGCTGGGCAATTCCACTGGCAGTGTCGTTAGGGATGGATGCCTGCCTGGTAGCCGCGCCAGGTAACTCGGCTGTATCGACAAGAAGCGACCGGTCGCAAGCAGTCTGTTGTGCACATTGAGAGAAATCGCGGAAACTGTTGCGCGTGGCGGCTCAAGGCCGTTTGCTCGAAAGGCCTCCGCCATGAGCGCTCCTGGAAGCGTATCGGGCGGCAGCAGTGTCCAACGGTCGTTCATCAGTTCGGCCAGTTGAATCCTGCGTCGACGCGCCCAGGGACTTTGTCTGCCTGCCACCACCACATACGAATCGTAGAACAGGTCCTCGACAGCCATTTGCTCATCGGCGATAGGCTCATGCAGTCTGGAAAGGGCGAACTCGATATTTCGATCGGCCAATGCGCGCAGGTGTCTTCCCAGGTCTCCGGTAACGACGTGAAACTCAATTCGCCGATGTTTCCGCGAGAGCAGCTCGATCAGAGGCGAGACGATAGCGCCGGCAATGGCCTCGGTTGCTCCAATCCGTAGTTCTCCCGACGTCGGATCGGCAAGAAACTCAATGTCTCTGACGCCCTGTCGGAGTTCGTCGAACACCGCGACGCCGCGTTTGATGAGCGCGCGGCCATAAGCTGTCGGCTCGACGCCGCGCGGACTGCGATCGAGCAGGCGCACGCCGAGTGCGTGTTCCAGTTCTGCAATCGAACGCGACAGAGCGGGCTGGGCTGTCCCGAGGTGCTCGGCGGCCTTGCTCATGCTGCCCGCCTGCACCACCGCCATCAGAACGCGGAGGTCATGCAGCTTGAGACGGCGCTCGATGCGGTCAGATTTCTCCATGATGCACCCCCTATAGCGAACCTGTTATACCCTCATCGAACAATAGCATTACTTCTATTGATAGACGCCTCCTATCGTTTCGTTCGGTCATCTCGACTACATCGGCAATAGGAGCCGACCATGAGCAGCCCAGAGACAATCAGAGCAATCGCAATCGGGTTCGTGCTGAACGCGTTTGTTCCGGCGCACGGCGTGGCGCAAGCCTGGCCGACTCGGCCGGTGACAATGGTTGTTCCGCTGGCTGCGGGCGGCGCGATCGATGGCATTGGTCGGATCATCAACCCCCACCTCTCAGAAATCCTAGGCCAGCAGGTGATCATTGAGAACGTCGGCGGCGCCGGCGGTATGATCGGTGCCCACCGCGTCGCGAAGGCGGCGCCCGACGGCTATCAATTCGTGTTCGGCACGGCCGGCACCCATGCCCAAAACCAGACGCTCTATAAGCAGCCGCGCTACAATGCCGCGACCGATTTTGCGCCCGTCGTGCTGATCGCCGAAATGCCGCTCGTGCTGATCGCGCGCCGAGAGTTGCCGATCAACAACCTGCAGGAGTTCATCGCCTACACCGAGGCGAACCAGGCGAAAATGCAATATGGCTCGCCAGGAGCGGGCTCTCCGAGCCATCTCGCTTGTGCTTTGTTCAACGCAGCGATCGGCGTTGACGTCACGCACGTTGCTTATCGCGGCGGCGGGCCAGCGATGCAGGACTTGATAGCTGGCCGGATCGATTACCAGTGCCCGAACGCAGCCGCGGCAATCCCCCAGCTTGAAAGCAACATGGTCAAGGCAATAGCGATAATGACGAAGGACCGCTCGTCGATCCTGCCGAATCTCGCAAGCGCGCGCGAGCAGGGTTTGAAAGATTTTGAGGTGGAAAACTGGGTCGCCTTTTTCCTGCCCAGAGCCACGCCCACGGCGATCATCCGCAAATTGAATGAAGCAACCATCGCGGCGATGAACAGGCCCGCTGTGCAGGAAAGGCTGCGGGAACTCGGCGCCGAGGTCGTTGCACCCGAACGCAGGTCTCCCGAATATCTTCAGCGGTTTGTCGAAAGCGAGATCAAGAAGTGGGCCGAGACAATCAAGGCGAGCGGTTTGGCCATAAATTGAGAAAGCGTTGGCTCACAAAATGAAGAATATGGTCTTTATCATCTCCGACGAACACCAGGCGCGTGCACTGTCGTGCGCCGGCCATCCGATCGTCAAGACGCCGAATATCGACGCGCTCGCCGAACGCGGCACTCGGTTCGAAACCGCCTACACGCCTTGTCCGATCTGTGTTCCGGCTCGGGCCAGCCTTGCGACCGGACGCTACGTCCACGAAATCCGCTACTGGGACAACGCGACCGCCTATGACGGCCGTGTCCCCGGCTGGGGCGTTCGACTGCAGGCGTCGAACGTGAGAGTCGAGTCCATCGGCAAGCTTCACTATCGCAACAGCGAGGACTCGACCGGTTTTGAAGTCCAGCACCAGCCGATGCACATCTGGAAGGGAATCGGGCAGGTCTGGGGCGCGGTCCGCGACCCGCTGCCTACGCGCAAGGACGATATCGTCCGGTTCGATCAGGTCGGAGCCGGTTATTCAAAGTACAATTCCTACGACCAGGCAGTCCGGGATCAGGCGATCGCGTGGCTTGGCCAGCATGCGCGCGACGACCGCTCGTGGATGCTGTTCGTCGGGTTTGTGGCGCCGCATTTCCCGCTCATTGCGCCGCAGTCCTATATCGATATGTATCCGCCCGGTGCCATGCCGTTACCGACGCTTCGGCAGAGGCACGGCTATGCACGACACCCCTGGGTCGATGCGCAAGAATTGTTCACGCCGACCGATGCCGAGTTCGGAACCGACGACGACAAGCGACGCCGCGCCATTTCGGCCTACTACGCATTGTGCACGATGGTCGACGACCACGTTGGCGCAATCTGCGATGTGCTCGATCGCACCGGCCTCACCGAAACGACGAACGTGATCTACACGTCCGATCATGGCGAAGCGCTCGGGCAGCGCGAACATTGGGGTAAGTCGAACCTCTACAACGAGTGCACGCAAGTGCCGCTCGTCATGGCTGGACCGGGGGTTTCGGCAGGGCAAATCTGCAACACGCCCGTCAATCTCATCGATTTGGCGCCGACTTTTCTTTCGGCATTTGGCCTTTCGGATCCGACCCTCCGTGGTCGTTCACTATTCGACATTGCGCACGAGCCTTTTGACCCAAATCGGGCGGCCTTTTCCGAGTATCACGCCTTCGGATCGCCGTCCGGTGCATTCATGCTTCGGAAGGGACGTTGGAAGTATCACGAGTATATCGGCTTTGAGCCCGAGCTCTTCGATCTCGACAGCGACCCGGACGAGGCGGCCAATCTGGCGAACGATCCGTCCTACTCGGCATACGTCGCCGAACTGCGCAGCGACTTGAGACGGATTGTCAATCCCGAGGCGGCAGACCGCCAGGCCAAGTCCGACCAACGCGCCCTTGTTGAGTCGTTCGGCGGACGCGAGATTGCATTTCGGATGGGTACCGAGGGCGCGACGCCGGCGCCAAGTGCGTGACGGCGAGTTCTTGCGAACGTCTGCTGTGGGTCAGAAGCGGACATCGGAATCGACCTGCCTGATGTCCGCTTTGGGCCAATTGGCGACATTGCGCCGATTTGCAGCTATGATGCCCCCCCGTCAAATAAGTAAGGTGTGATATCGTTGGTTATGGGAGGGCGCTGATGATCAAACAAATTCTGATTTGTGCGGCATTTGTAGTGTACGCGATGGCTGGAGCCGCCAGCGCGCAGCAACTGCCGGCGATGACTAGCAGACTGCGAACATCAAGCGCACGCCGCTACAAAAATTCGACGTGCCCGGAACGAATTACGAAACAGTAATTGGGATCGCAGAAATCGCGCCGAACGTGAGCATCGGCCGCCACACACATCCCGGTCCCGAGTTCAGGCTTTATGCTTGATGGCGAGATGGTACTCATGGTCACCGGTCAACCTGACAAGACGGTAAAGACCGGTGAGAGCTATCAAGTTCCGCCCGGCGCCATTCACGATGCTAAAACTGGTCCAAAGGGCGCGAAGGTCATCGCTACCTATGTTGTCGAAAAGGGCAAACCGCTCGCCTCGCCGGCTCCGTAGCGTGCTGTACTTCGGGCGCACCGAACTGACAAACTGGCGGCTGCGTAGTCTGAACGTCTGAACAAAGCTGCCGGCAGCTGTAAGTCTGCTTTGGGTCACAAGCGGACGCGCCGAAACAACATCTTGATGTCCGCCTTTTGAGCCAAAGCGGACTTCCCGTTTGAGACCGCGTCTCGACTGTTTCGTCTGCGATCCGGGGCCGGCCCGTAAACGCGGGACGGCCAGTGGACTAGCGGCGCGCGTGGATGCGCCAAACTCTGAGCAACACGCAGGGTGGTCCAATAAAGACAGCAGGGTGGTCTATGCAGAAAAGCCCGCACCGCCGCTCGTCCCACGGCGCGACCTCGTCCCCCTATCGGCGGTGACCCGCTCCGGGGGCGCTCCATACGTCGAGAATTTCCTCGAGCTGCCGGAATGCTCCGGGTTCGACCCGGGTGAGCCCGGCGTACCGATAATCGAGCGCGACGATCGAGAGCAGCACGACCCCAATCGTGAACGACAGGCCCGCGATCATCAACGCCTGGGCCCACGCATTCTGCGTGCCGAACAACCAGCTGAAACCGATCGTGACAGCGCCGGCACCGATCAGAACGGCCCAGATGACGCCGGGCATGCCGGAGCGGGCGCTGAGCAGACGGTCGCGGCGCCGGTCGGCCAGCTCGTTCAGTCGCTGGAGCGACTGAGCGTACCAGGTGCGCTGATGATCGTCTTGCGGCTTGAACTCGCGGTGGATCCGCCAGAGTTGAAAATACGTCTGCCAGGTTTCGGGGCTCGACTTGTCCTCGGCCATAGCCGGCCACTCCTTCTCCACTGCCAGTCGGACATAGGCGCGTACCTGGGCCTCCACTTGCTCGCGGACATCGGGCGGAAAAGCCTGCGCGTTGCGGTACAAATCCGCCAGTGCGTTCGCCTCCCGTTCGACCCCATTCTGGGCGTTCCTGAACTGCTCCCAAACGATGATCGCGGTGAAGGCGAGCAGCACGGCGTAGACCATGCCGATAACCCCGTAGATGAAACCGGCCACGTCATTATGTCGCGCGAGAACTTCTGGGCCGACCCTGCGGCGGAGCAGCAGGCCGGCGCCTACAGCGACCGCTGGCAATGCAATAAGAAACAGGATGCCCAGCAATAAATCTTGGATCCACATGGCGTGTTCCGAAAGCGGCCGCTAGATCACCTCCGCAATAGTGCAGCCAACTTGGCGTTGAGGAAAGCGGCGGGCTGGCCGAACGCCTACTGGAACACCTCTCATAACTACAGGCTGCAGCCAGACAAGGTACGGAAGTACTTCGATGTCGGTACGTCAACCATAACGCAATGAAGCTTCTTGTCGCTTAACCCATGTTATGGACCGGCGGGCAGTTGTTACCATTGTCACCTGGGGAAGTGGCGGAAGGGTTAGGAAATGGGTTGCGCCGGTGGCGATCTATCGTTTGTTGCAAAAATCGGCTTTCGAGCCGGACGACATAAAGCGCATGACTACAGCCTATGAGACTGCGCTCGTTCAACTTGAACTCAAGGATCGCAATGATCCCCTAACAGAGCTCATTGCTAAGCTCATCATTGAGGTGGCGCAAACAGGCGAGACGAATGCCGATAACATTTGCGCCATTGCTCTCAGCCGACTGAATGGCACTGCTCGAGAGGCATGTTAGCTGATAAGAAACTTTTTTTGGCTTGGTGACTAAGATCTGAGTTGCTTTCCGCGCGTCCGGCGCCCGAGGGCATCGGGACTATATTCTGACCTGTCACTCAATGTCCGCTTCTGGCCCAAAGCGGACATCCGGGACGCAACCACTCAACGTCAGCTTGTGACCCAAGAGACTTCGGACAAGACCCGAACGCTACCAACCCGTAGCGCCGCGGCTGGATAGAATGGTGCTTTCGTACCAATAGTGTCGTCGGTCGGAACCTACCGCTTTAACCTATGTTATGCCCCGGGCAGTTGAGATCGGGGCAATGAATAGGTCGGAAGAGTATCTGCGCAACGCCGCGAGCTGTTTGCGAGTAGCGGAACGGACTACTGATCTCGCCGCGCGATCGGAGCTACTTGTAATGGCCCGCGCCTGGCAAAAATTGGCGGAACAGGCCGTTGCAAACAGTAAGGTCGATCTGGTTTACGAGACACCAGCAAATTCAGAGCAGCAGCCGCCCATCCAAAAGCACCAAATTCAGTCAGACGAAAACGATTCAAGTTGACCTAGACGTGCGACGTTGTTGGGCGGTTGCGATGTCCGACATGCGGAAGGTTGGACAGCATTCGGGTCTTCTTCGATGTGCCGAGCAATCCGACGGCGCCGCCCGCTGGGTTTGAACTTCATGGGACGGCCGCCTCCCGCGAGATCGTGATCTCGCCGCACGTGGTGCGCCGTTGGGTATTACAAGTTCGGAGGGGCGCCGGGGACGGCGCGTGGCTTCGTCCCCGGCGTACGTTCCAGCCGCATGCTTGAAATTGCCGGAGGGAACGCTCCTTACCCGATCAGACGCGAGCGATCGGAATGGCGACGAACTTCGTCACCTCATCCGACTTCAACCGCATCATCACCGCGCGCTTGCCATTCATTTGGGCATCCCTGATGGCATTGCGCACGTCGAGCGGGCCAACAACCTTCTTCCCGCCGACATCGAGGATGATGTCGCCGGTTCTGAAGCCGTGCTCGGAGGCAAGCCCGCGGGGATCGATGTCGACCACGACCACCCCTTCGGAGCCTCCGCCCGCGACGTGTTCGGCGGCAGCCAGCGTCAGGCCGAGCTTCGGCACGTCGGTGCCGGTCGCGGCGGGCTGCGGCATGGTGGCAGCGCGCTCCTTCGGCATTTCGCCGAGCGTCAACGAGATGCTCTTGTCCGCACCCTCGCGCCAGATTGTAACATTCACCGCAGCGCCGGGTGCCATACCGCGGATCTGCATGACGAGGTCGCGGGCATCCTTGACCGGATTGCCGTTCACGGCGGTGATGACATCGCGCGACTGGATGCCGGCCTTGGCGGCGGGACTATCCACCATTGGTTCGGCAACCAACGCGCCTTTGCTCTCTTTCATGCCGAGGCTTTCAGCAATGACGGAGGTGACCGGCTGAATCCGAACGCCAATCCAGCCGCGGCTGCTTGCCGCGACCTCTGCTGCATTTGCCGCCGAGATTGTTGGAAGTACCGAGTGGCGGAAACCATCCGGTCCGACGAAAAGCGCGGCGATCGCGAGATTGCCGGTCGTGGCAAGAAGGATGAGGCGACGCGCCGAAAACGCGCGTCCCAGTTTGTATTGCAGGGTCGTCATGATGCTTACATCTCCATTTGATTGATAGCGCGGGCGGCGCCGGTTGGCCGCGCTAATGGCAGAGCCAGCACTGCTGGTAAATGGCCATGGAATTAATGTTTGGTAATCAGTCGCGCTTCACTGGCAGCCCGACACAAGCTACCTGCATTGTAATTCCCAATCGAGCGATTGGCGAAGGCGGGCTTATCTCCTACGGTCCGTTGATGTCCGCTTTGGGGGCAAAAGCGGACCTGCGCGGTGCGCTGTCCCGATGTCTGCTTCTGACCCAAAGCAGACATGAGCTATCACGTCTCGCGATGTTCATCGCGCACGAGACGGTTCGGCTAAAGAAACTCATCGACGCAGTCGGGGTGCGGTTGGAATCGAGGCGCAAGCGTCTTTTTCATCAATCCGACAGAACTGGGAAAGCCGCATTTGATACCATGGAGTGAGGACTTTTCGGACACATCGGTATCGCGGTGTGATAATTTGGCCCGCCGTCTCAGTCGAGGCCAAGTAAGAGCTCGTCATCAACGTCAAACAGCGCACGCTCGGCTTGAAGTACCGATTGCCTTGGTGCTCTACGCAACGAGGTGATCGAGTGAGGTTGGAGTTGCAATCAAAAGAACATCGCAAAACTTGGGAGGAATGCATGCCAAAAACAAGAAATCTGCTGTCTCATGCTGCGGTGGGCAGTGTTGCCGCGATGCTAGCGGCATTTGCCACCTCTATCGTCATGACCGGCCAATCGGATGTCTTCGCACCCTCTACTGCGCACGCTCAGGCAGCCGGTCAAAGAAGCATTCCGGTGATTACACAAATGATGGCGGACATAGCACGAGAAATGCGCATCAGCGTCACTGAGCGCGATCCCGGCAGCAGCAGCGCCCCCCATCGCCATCCGGGTCACCACACCTTCGGCTATGTCCTGGAGGGCACCTACGAGATCCGGATCGATGATGGGCCCGTGCGCCAACTTAAGGCCGGCAAGTCTTTTTATGAACCCCCTGGCTCGCTGCATGCTGTATCTCGCAATCCCAGTGCCGACAAGCTGGTGAGGTACCTCGTCATCCAGGTCGGCGATCCAATGAACCCAAGGACCGTTCCGGAATAAGGAACGACATTGTCTTGGTTGAATGTGTCTCTCGGAGACGAGGTGATCGACTTCCGCTTTTGGCCCAAAGCGGACATAACGGCCGACTACCGCAATGTCTGCTTCTGACCCATAGCTGCCTTACTAACGACTAGTGCCTTGTCGCGCTGGCGGGCAACTCAAATTCAAAAACAGAGCCTCCTCTGACGCCAGGCGATGCCCAAATCCGTCCGCCGTGCCTTTCGATGATTGATCGGCAGATGGAAAGACCCATTCCCATCCCCCGGGCTTTGGTCGTGAACAGCGGCTTGAAAAGTTGATCGAGTTTGGATGGATCAACACCGGTGCCGGTATCTTCGATCGAAACATGCACCGTATCGGGCTTGCTCAGGCGGGATTGTATGCGCAACTCCCGGCGCTGCGTCGAGTGCATGGCCTCAATGGCATTCATGACCAGATTCAAG
This sequence comes from uncultured Alphaproteobacteria bacterium, assembly GCA_963785745.1. GTDB lineage: Bacteria > Pseudomonadota > Alphaproteobacteria > Rhizobiales > Xanthobacteraceae > VAZQ01. The sequence goes on along the minus strand of CAWAWR010000026.1, from coordinate 10,024 downwards.
ATGACTTGCTGCAGCTGGACCTCATTGCCGGTGACGGTCGGCAGCTGACTGTCAACCGCCATTTGGACCTCGACCTGGTATTTCTGAATCTCGCTGTGCACAAGAGCCAGAACCGCCCACACAACCCTGTTGATGCGGACCGGGGCATTGTCTGGCGCGTCCTTTTTGAACATGGCGCGGACGTTTTGAACGATTTCGGCGGTGCGATGACCCGCAACGATAATTTGGTCCAACGCCTGTCTCACTCTTTCTAGATCCGGTGTCTCTCTTGCGAGCCAGCGTCGGGCCGCGCTGGCCCTCGTTACCATGCCAGTCAACGGTTGGTTCACCTCATGAGCAATCGAAGCTGACAGTTCTCCGGCTGCTGCTCTGCGGTTCATGAACGTCAATTCGGACATGCTCTCGCGCGCCGCTAATTCCGCGCGATGGCGGTATTGACGTTCGTGCAACAGCCAGCCGATGAGTGCGGCCTGGGTCAGCAACGCCGCGAGGATGGCCAGAATTTGCAGCTTGTACCGGTCCCAGACGGTCGGTTCGCGGAAATAAATTTCGCTGCCCGGCGGCAGGCGGCTCTCGCTGATGCCCCAGCGCTGCATTTCTCTCCAGTCGAACATCGGCCGCGCAAACTGGACCGGCGGCATCTTGATGTCGCCCGGCTTCTCGCCACCAAGGATGCGAACGGCAACTGCGGCTGTCTGTCGGCCAGTGTCGGCCGTCATGAGAAGCGGACCGCCAACAATATGGCCGAAGAAGGCTTCGTCATAAGAAAAAATCGGCGCGTTTGCGACTGCATGCAGCCTTGGCAACGGCGCGACACCTTCGTGCACGACACCCGCCGCATCGACGATCATCAGTTCCCAGAAGATGGCGGACTGCGGCGGCAGTGCGGCGGCGTGTTTTAAGAGCTCTTCAAATGACAAATGGTCGGTCCATGAAAGCGTAATCCGGTTTGCGAGCGGTTCTGTCTCTTTGGCTATCGCCTCCTTCCAGAACTTTTCGATTGGGAGACGTGCCAACCACCACCATCACATTTTTTGTATCCGGCAACACGCGCAGAATATTTTCGATGGCGGCCAAATAGTTGATCCGGAGCGCGACAACGGCGTCCATTGAGGTCAGGACGGAATACTGAACCCGGCGCTGGTCAACGGCGGTGAACACCATGGGGGTGGCGGCAAAGAGCTGTTGCCGGTGCCGTTGGACAAAGGCGGCTGCGGGTGCGCCGATGCTCACAATCAGGTCGAGCGGACGTTTGGCAAACAGGGCGCGCAGGTATTCGACGAAAGCAGCTTCCGGGTCCTCATCGGCGGAACGGGCGCTCACCAGCGAATGGTCGGTGATGTCGAGCGGCCATGGCGATTGCCGAACCAACTCCTCGCGGATGGATTTGGCATATTCGCTCCAGGGTTTGAAATCCCGGCCAAAGGAATGAAGCAACATCACTCCTTTCGGCTCAGCCGCAAGGGCGCTCTGGCATGCAAAAGATGCCAGAAGACAAAACATGATTCCTAAGGAGCAGACCGGCTGACAGCGCGTCATTATGGCCCTTCCTAAACCGTACATTCTGCCTCGGGAGCAGGTGAGCGCAAGGCCCGTTCCGGGGGATGCGGACCCGGCCGCGCGGACATCGATTGTCCGCTATTGGCCCAAAGCGGACATCACAGACTTGCTCATGGATGTCCGCTTCTGGCCCAAAGCGGACCTCAAAGTTGTCCGCTCATATGTCTGCTTTCAGAGGCAAATCGGACATGGCGAATTTGGACGTCTTCTTGCCGGACTACAGATTGGAGATTTCGAACTGCGGGCGGCGGCGCTCACGCTCCGACCTACGTCCGCATGTTTGAAAAGATCGAGGGCCCCGAGAGACGTTGCTATGAATGCTGGGCAATGACGTTCGTTCAAGAATTGGCTCCTTCTAGCAGGCGCTGGGCGAGGAGCCGGGGGACTGGATCTTGGGATATTTGGTCGGCGAGCTGCATGAATAATTCGGCGGCGCGAACCGGGCTCTGCACCATCGTTCCGTAGGCTGCAAGGTAGCTGTTTCGATACTCCTCGGATATCTGAGGGGGCCATGGTTCGAACACTGCTAGAGAATCGCCCCGGCCTCTTACGGATATGATCCCGAGCGGGCGAAAAAGTGCAGCGTCGCAATACGATGCGGCGACCGGGCCAACGCAGATTGTCGACCCAAGCTCCTTGTTTGCCGCTTCCAGCCGTGCGGCCATGTTAATGGCATCGCCATGAGCGGTGTAATCAAGCTTGCTGCCAATCCCGATGTCACCGACGATAGCGCTACCCGTCTCGAGGCCGACGCGGGTGCGGCCGAACCCGATCGACGCGGCTGCCGGGCCAACCCGGAATGCGCCAGTCCATTCTCTCAGTGCAATCGCACACTCGACCGCTCGACGAGGATGGTCGGCAAGGTCGACTGGAGCGTTGAAAAAAGCATGGACCGCATCGCCAACGATCTTATCGACCATCCCGCCATGCGCCATAATGATTGCAGCAACCCCCTCAACATAATCATCGAGGACGGCCACGAGCTTTTCCGGGTGTGCGCGGTGCGTCATCGCGGTGAAGCTCTCGATGTCGGTAAACAACGCCGTCACCTCCCGTTTTTCACCACGGAGCTTGACCAAGTCTGGTTCATCCACAATCCGGCGAACAACGGCGGGGGCAAGATGCTGCTCGAAGCGGCGCCGAAGCCGCGCCTGCAGTCGCCGTGTTGACGAATAGGACACGATCGAGGTGACGACAAAGACGGCGATTGCCCCAATCGAGGGCGTCAGCGGATCAAACAGAAAATCGGCTCTCATCGATAGCGCCAGCGCCAATGCCCAGCAGAGCGCGAGAACGCCAATGAACAAAGCAGCGCCAAAAAGTGGTGCAAAGCCCATCGCAAACGTGAGGGCCAACACCCCGCAAAGCACGGCGAGCCCTATCTGCATGGCGTATCCCAGCGGTTGTGGAGAGCGTCCGATCAATATCTGATCGATCGCATCGGCCTGTATTTGGACCGAGGCAGTCAGCGGATCGGTTGCGCTCTGACGCAGCCCACCGAGTTCGGGCGCCGATCCGCCGATTAGCGCGATCGCTCCGGCAAGCCGCGTTTTGTCGACCCTGCCGTCAAGGACATCCACGGCGGAGACCGTGCGCGACCCACGACGTTTTTGATCGACGGGTACCAGCCGCAGCAGCGCGTCGCGGGTAAGACCGATCCGCAGATCGCCGATCGTGAGCATTTGCGGATCAGCCACGATCAAATACGCGGATGAACCCCCTACCGCACGGACTGCTTCGACCGCCAAGCCCGGATACAGGCCATCGCCAATCGCGACGAGTAGTGGGACACGACGAACCGTTCCGTCTGCGTCTCCTGGCAACGCCAAGGTTCCGATCCCTGCGGCTGCGGCAATGAATGTTGGCGGCGGGGCGACCATCCCTGCAACACGCCACACTTCGTCAATGTTGACTGCCCCGCGGGTCAATACCGGCACGCTGGGTGCCGACTGTTGCTGTTCGGGATCGAGCACGAAGCCCAGAACGGTCGGTGCTACCTCAATAGCGCCAGTCAGGCGCTTGTCCCCGTCCTCCAGCGTATCCGCAAGCGCCGTCAAATCCGGCCTGGCAATTAGGGTCCCGAGCTGTCGTGCCAGCGCCGCCGGAGAACGCGTATCATATCCTGCAAACAAGATGTCGACGGCGATTGCCGCCGGCTTGAACGCTGCTACAGCCTCGATCGTGCGCGCCATGGTGTCACGCGGCCAAGGCCACGGGCCTACTGCTTCAAGCGAGCGGCGATCGATATCGACAACAATGACGGGACGTTCGTGTAGCACATCCGCGCCCAGCCGCAGTCGCTGGTCTGCTGCCAAAACAAGGTCGAATGCGATCTCGCGCAAGGTCTCGCGCCAATCACGCGGCATCAGGAGATTGGCGACGATAACCGCAAGCAGCGTAATCGCGCCACTTATGAGAGCGTAGCGATGTCTGCCAAATGCCCTAACCATTGTGTTGCCGGGCGATTTCGGCGAGCTTGCTTGGATCACAAAACATGCGATCCTGCTTCCTGCCCGGGGCGCCCGCGCTCTCGAACGCTCCTAATGCTGCGTTGACGTTGGGTCGGCTTGCTCCCGGCAATAATGCGAACTCCGCCTCGCGCGACTTCTGCTCGTCGCATTGCCAAACCAAAAGCCGACGCCGGGCAAGCGGCTGCCGCGATCAACGCACGCTGGCGAAAGCGGAACTCACGCGTGCTTGGCCCCACCGCCGGGGCGGTGTGGGCGGGGCGCCCGGGTTGCCAATATCCGTTCCCTCTCCGGGGCGTAGCGTCACTCGCCGGCCGCCCCCCGAGACGGTCACCGTGCCTTCCTCCACGAACACTCCAAAGACATTATTGCTGGGCCCGGCAAAAAAGCGGGTACCGCGAACAGCGATAAGCCCATAGGAGCTTCGAATCTGTACGCGTGTTGGTCGACCTTGCGCTGGCCGCTCAAAAAGCATTGCGCCAGCGCCTAGCGTGATTTCGCCGCCGGCTTTCATCAAAAACTGATCGATGGTGAGGCGCGCTCGCTCTCCCAACCGGACCGTCGTGTCTGCGCCGAGTCGAAGCAGAAGACGCGAATTCGGACCGGTGCCGACCTGGTCACGAACAAAAACCGGCGATGCCCGCTCGAGCACCCGTCGTCTTTTTCCCACTTCCGCGAAGGCTTCTCCCCTAGCGTCCTCAACTGCGCCAGCGGTTTCAGCGCTCGGCGTCTTAGGCCTCTTTGATTCAGGAGTTTGCGCTTCGCTCGGACGCGGAAAAAAAACGGCAATGCTCCCGGCAGTGCACAGGAATAAGCGCCGGCTTATCATGTCCATCCAAGAAGGCTTCAGGTTGAGCGGCATGAACGCCCCCACGCATATCGCGATCCGTAGCTGGACAGTCGAAAATCATAGCCCGAGACCAGTGCCCTAGACCAGGGTGTACTCATTAATCCGCTAGGCTTCGGCGTGGAATACGGTCACTTCGTTGGGCGTAGCCCGGTAAGGCCGTTTCAAACAAACTAAGTCTCATCGCCTTCGCCATACTCCTCGACTACCTGACAACACAGAATCGTTGACCGCGCCGCTTATTCGAGTTGGCGGCAATCAACCTTTATGTCTGCTTTCGCGAATGTCGATGAGAGCGGCCAACTGGTTCCGTTGCCGCAGCCGGAAGTCCTCTCCCGAAATGGCACCTTCATGGCTTATCGCAGATTGCAGGAGCATGTTGGCGCCTTCCGCGACTTTTTGCGACAGCATGGCGGACCAACAACCGAGGGCCAGGAGCTAATCGCCGCGAAGTTGATGGGGCGCTGGCGGAGCGGAGCGCCGCTCGTTCTGGCACCCGAGAAGGACGATCCAGCACTTGCAGCCGATTACCAGCGCAACAACAACTTCAACTACGCGAAAGTGGACCCTCATGGTTATGCCGTGCCTCTTGGGGCGCATATCCGGCGAATAAATCCTCGGGATACGACGGTGAACATCCAGCGCCGGCGAATGATCCGACGCGGTGCAACTTACGGACCTCCTTTGCCAGAAGGAGCGCCCGAGGACGGTGTCGACCGTGGCATTGCAGCTTTCGTTCTGTGTGCAAGCCTCGTGCGGCAATTTGAATTTGCGCAGAATGTTTGGATCAATGATCCCAACTTTCACGAACTGGGCAACGAACGAGACCCATTGATTGGCAACCAGGACGGCACGTTCGACATGACAATTCCGAAGCGGCCGATCCGCAAAAAGATAACGGGCCTGCCGGCCTTCACCACGCTATCGGGAGGTGCTTATTTCTTCCTTCCGGGCATCAAGGCACTGCGATATCTAGCAGCCCTTTAGGCATCAATGACTTCCGGTTCTGCCCTAAGCCGGCCTGCAAGTTTACTCTCGGGCATGTCCGCTTGGCCCAAAGCGGACGTGCAAGACCGCTCTCGGCATGTCCGCCAAGGTAGTCGTCGCCGGCCCGTTTGTGGCGCTGACATTCTGGGAGAGTGACAAGATTGCCCGCTGGCGAGATACTGCTTCGCAGGATCAATTCAAAGCCAGCCCTGGTATCTATTCATGAGGCGACGGGATTTCATCACGTTCCTGGGCGGCGCGACCGCTTGGCCCCTCGCTGCACGCACGGAGCAGCGCCGTAACCGTATCCTCTATTTCACGCACTCCGCCGGATACCGACATGAAGTCATACCTCTTTCGCATGCAATTCTGAAACAGCTCGGAGAAACCTCCGGGTTGTACGACGTCACGGCGACAGAGGACGTTTCTGAATTCACGATCGAAAATCTAGCGCGGTATGGCGCGGTAATGTTCTTCACATCAGGCGAGCTGCCGTTGAACGACGCTCAAAAGTCAGCGCTGCTCCACTTTGTTCGGTCAGGCAGCGGCTTTCTTGGCATTCATTCGGCTACGGATACGTTTTACGGGTGGCCAGACTATCTGAAGTTGGTCGGCGGCTATTTCGACGGCCATCCTTGGCACCAGGCAGTGAGGATTGAAGTCGCTGACACGTCCAGCCCGCTGGTATCCTTCCTCGGAGCGTCACTGGAAATTGAGGATGAAATCTACCAGTTCAAAGACTTCGATGAGCAAGGATCACACGTGCTCTTACGCCTGGATGAAACCTCAGTGGACCTTGCAAGGGCCGGCGTGCGTCGGCGATCGTATGGGTGGCCGCTCGCCTGGACCCGCTCCTTCGGCCAAGGGCGCGTATTCTACACGGCACTGGGGCACGAGGCAGCCGTTTGGCGGGATTCCCGCTACCAACGAACCTTGTTGAACGCTATCCTCTGGACCGTTCGGGGGTCATCCTAGCTCTGCATCCGGCCATGTCCGCTATTGGGGCAAGAGCGGACATCGCAACTGTCGGCTTGAATGTCGGCTAAGGGCCAAAAGCTTGCGGCGGCGTGCGTCACCAAGGCCAAGCCGATCTGCCGCGACCATGCCTGCCGTCACGAGGGTGCAACGCTCGACCTGACGACACTGCCGCCGAAGCAGCGGACGCATACCTTGCGCAAGAAGCTGGTCTGCACACGTTGTGGACTGCGGCGGCCGGAACTGGAATTGATTTGGAACGAACAGACATGACCCGCACCCGAGCCAATATGTCCAAGAATGGAGGATCAATATGTCCAAGAATAAAGTAGGCGATTCAGTATCGACACTCGACAAAAAGAAGCTCAATCGTCGCAATTTTATCAAGCGCAGTGCCGCAATCGGCGTTGGCACAGCAGCGTTGGGCACCGCGTCGACCGGCCCCACGCAAGCCCAAGCCATTACTTGGGACTACGAAGCGGATGTCGTCGTCCTCGGGGCAGGAGCCACGGGGCTTCCCGCCGCCATCCGCGCCCGCGACCTCGGCGCGTCGGTGATCGTCGTTGAACAGAACTTCGACATCGGCGGCACAATGATCCACAGCAATGGGAACGTCTCCCTGGGCGCCGGTGACGCAATTCAGGTGCGCGATCTCGCAGGAAAAAAAGACCCGGAAGGATTAATCACAATCGACCCGGTGGAACCGCCGGAGGCACTGCGGGACGATCCCGATCTTCTATTTCGCGACCAGACCGACTGGACTGTGGTGAACACCGGTGCCAGAGCCGCATACCGGTACAACAACCGGGAAGTCCTGCGTGCCTGGGCCGACAACGTTGCCCCGGTTAGACAGTTCCTCCTGGACAACTACGTCAAATTCACGCGAATTTCCGGCTCACACAATGAAGGAGGCCTGTCCCGCGCGAGAAGGGCAACCGCGATGTTCAAACTGGGGGCTGTCACCGACGTGAAAGCGGGAACAGTAACCCAGGAAGATGCGGGACGGGACGCCGACGGAAAGGTCCTCGGGCACGCAAGTCGCCTCTCACCGGTTGTAATGGACAACCAGACGGCCCGTGGCGGGCGAGGCGTCCTGGGGAGGGGCGCGGCGATCGCCAGACCATTGGAGTTAAGCGCCAAGGAGAAGGGCGTCCAGTTCATGCTCAACCGCCACATGGATGAGATCATCCGTGAGAGCCAGCTCTCGGGCAGGGTCCTCGGTATCCGGGCGAGCTACACGCCGAGGCGCGACCCGAAAACTGGTGAGCAATTCGTCAGCTATGGCGAATTCACCGGCGGCGTATGGGCCAAGAGCCTGATCAAGGACGAACGGCTGACCGTCACGATCAGGGCGCGCAAGGCGGTCATCGTCGGCACCGGCGGAAACAATGGCAACCCGCAGTTCCGCGCCATGTTCCACCCCGGGGGCCTGGAGCCGTCTCTGACAGCGAAGGGTTGGGCTTGGCTGGGCGGGCCGGGCCGCGCCCATGACGCCAGCGGCATCATTGCCGGGATGAATGTCGGGGCGGGCCTCGACGGGATGGAGCAGGGCTACCACAACCGCTCCTCCCGTCGCATAATGGCGGTGCTTGGCGCCATGGATGCAGCCGATCTCGAGCTTCCAGGGGCCGCTCACTTCCCCTACCGTCGCGCGGGTGGAGTCAACGTCGGCGCCGCCGGCTTCCAGCACCTGATCGCCGTCAACCAGGTAGGAAAGCGATTCTTCAACGAGATGAGGGTTACGCAACAGCTTGGGACGAGCCAGTATCCACAAAATGGCGCCATCAAGAAATGGAATGAGTACGTTCAGGGAGATTGGCGCAACTGCAGGCCCGACGCGATCAAGGCGGTCTATGACGACAACCATGCCGTTGACGCTGCCCTGGCCATCAACGAAGGCTCGCAGCCACCGCATTTTCTCCCCGGTCCGATCTGGGCAATCTTCGATCAGGCAGCGGTTGACCGCGCGAAATGGAATGTCAAACCGCCCTACACAGGAGACAACGGTCTGTTCTTCAAGGCCGACACGATCGAGGAACTGGCCGCGGCCATCCGGGCGGGCAACGAACACCAAAAAGTCGCCCTGACCTACCTGAAGGAGACGGTGGCCAGGTGGAACTCCTTCGTCGCGAAGGGTGCCGACCCCGACTTCGAGCGTGGGCCGGACGCCCCCATGCACGTCATCGCAACACCCCCTTATTATGCCGCTCGGATCATTATCGAATGGCACGATTCATGCGGGGGATTGAGGATCAACGGCAAGGCCCAGGTCCTCGACATGAAAGGCCAGGTCATCCCGGGTCTCTACGCCGGTGGCGAAGCCAGTGGAGCTCACTTGATGCATGGCCTCGGCAAAGCCTGCACTCATGGCTACATTGCCGCCTCCAACGCCGTGAACGAGCACGCCTGATAGTCGCCTGTTTTGATGAGCCTGGTATGGTGGGCGCGTAACGCGCAAAGTCCGGTGGGGCCCGTCGCCCCATCGGACAGTCTCTCAGTGGCAGACCCATGACGGCCGGAAAAACGACTGCACAGGTTTTTGGACTGTTTGGACTGCTTGCAACGGCTATCAGCCTCGGTTTCACGGCGGCCGATGTGGCCGCGCAGGAGGTTGCTCCCAAAATCATGACCGCGGGGGAGGCGGTTTACACCGAAAACTGCGCCCACTGCCACAAAGCGACAGGCCAGGGTGACGGAGGCGCGGCGCCGGCGCTTGCGTGATGGCCTCGCAGGCCCGGCAGGAGAACTTCTCGCGCACATACGCGATCACCTTCCACTGGCGCGGGATCAGCTCCAGCGTCTCGGTCACATCCTCGCCGATCTTGCGCAGCCTCTCGTCGCCACAGCATGGGCAGACCGCAGGCGCGGGATAAACGATGCGCTCGCGCGCCAGATGCGCGGGCAGTGGACGGCGCGCCGGCTTGCGTCGCTCGAACGACGATACGGTGATCGTCTTGGCCGCCGCTGCCGCTTCGGCTTGTGCAACGTCTTCTTCCAGGTCGGCAAGTTGAAACTCAAGCTGGTCGAGCAGCGCGCCATGCTCGCTAGATTGTCCGAACTACTACCGCGTAGCGGTTTAGTGCAATATATGTTTTGCGACGCCGCATATATTTTGCGACGTACACAGCATCGACTTCCGCGTTGGGTCAGAAGCGGACATTTGAGACCGCTCTACCATGTCCGCTTT
>CAWAWR010000025.1:0-81489 GCA_963785745.1 uncultured Alphaproteobacteria bacterium | reverse complement strand
GGTCCGCCGGTGGAGGCACGAACATAGGGAGAACGGGAGCGAAGCGCCAGCCCAAAGAAACGCAGACCTCAGTTGCCCACACGCAGTACGCTTCACAGGTTCCCGAGGGCCGCTACGATGGGCTCAACAACGACAAAACGGGGAGGTATTTTCATGACATCGCGGCATGTCTTTGCGTTCGCGTTCGTAGCAGTTCTCGCGGCCGGTCCGGCGTCCGCCCAGCACCAGGTCACGACCCGCAGCAATATCGAATACGTCGAGCACGACGGCGTGAAGCTCACCGGCGACCTCTACATGCCCAAGGACGTCGCCAAGGCGCCGATCGTCATCGGGATTCATGGCGGCGGCTGGCAGGGCGGCAGCCCGGCGGCTTACCGGCACTGGGGTCCGTTGTACGCCAAGCATGGCATCGGGCTGTTCGCCATCAAGTACCGGCTGGCGAAGGCCGGCACCTATCCGAAAGCGGCCTACGACGTGAAGGCGGCGATCCAGTTCGTGCGCGCCAAGGCCGCCGAGCTCGGCGCCGACCCGGACCGCATCGGCCTGCAAGGCGACAGCGCCGGCGGGCATCTGGCGTCGCTGGTCGGCATCGCGCCCGATCAGTTCAAGTCGGAGCACCAGAACGCGCCGCATGCGGCGGTGCCGGCCGGCGTGAAGACCGTGGTCAGCTTCTACGGCATCTACGACATGCTGGCGCAGTGGCAGCACGACCAGATCGCTCGGCCGCGCGACCAGATCAGCGAGAAATTTCTCGGCGCCACGCCGATGCAGAACCGCAAGCTCTACTTCGAAGTCCTCGCCGGTGAGCTACGCCACCGTCGACCGCAACCGCACGCGCTTCCTGCTGGTCCACGGCACCGACGACGACATCGTCGACAAGGCGCAGGCCGAGCAGTTCTGGACCGCGCTCAACCAGGCCGGCTTCTATTCACGGCGCGTGATCCTGCCCGGCGCCGGGCACTTCTTCTCGTCCGATCCGCACGACATCCCGGGCAGCTTCAGCGGGATGGCGGCGCCGCGCGTTCTTCAGTTCCTGCAAGGACAGCTTTGAGATTCCGCCGGGCCGGGACTTGATCTATCTCCGTCATCCTGAGGCGCGAGGCGCGAAGCGCCGAGCCTCGAAGGGCGACGGCCCGGCTGCTGCAACACCTCGGCCGTGCATCCTTCGAGGGCCGCTGCGCGGCCACCTCAGGATGACGGATCGAGAGTAGCGCTCGGAAATCACGCAAAAGAAAAAGGGCCGGCGCGAGGCCGGCCCCAAGGGCGTTTTTGTTTTTCTATTATGTTGTTGTTGTTCTCAGTAGCGGGCGACGATCGCCTGCGGCTGCACGCCCCAGCGATAGTTCAGGCCGACCTTCCAGGTGTGGACCTGGTTGCGGTGGGTGAACGCGTCGCCGTCGAGGTTGGTGGAGCGGGTCTTGCCGAAGTCCATGTACATGTACTCGGACTTCACCGACCAGGCCGGCGCGATCGCGTATTCAAAGCCCGAGCCGACCGTCCAGCCGACGCGGGTCTTGTTGACCTGGCTGTAGTCCGTCGGGTTGAACGCGCCCGCACCGGTCAGATCGCTCGCGGTGTTGGTGATGCTCGCGACCGCCATACCGCCCTTCACGTAGCCGAGGATGCGGTCATAGGTCAGGCCGAGGCGGCCGGTGACGGTGCCGAACCAGCCGTAGCGGAGCGACACGTAGTCATCGGGCGCGGGCCGGATGGTCTCGCGCAGGCCGAGATAGCCGATGTCGGATTCAAGACCGATCACATAGGCGCCAAGCTGCCAGTTGTAGCCGAACTGGCCGCCGCCGAAGATGCTGACCGGATTGAGGTCGTAGCTCATCGGAACGCCGGCATCGAACCCGCCGTAAGGCGCGACGTTCGACGTCGTGCTGCGGCCGACCGCGACGCCGGTGTGGGTACCGACATAGAAGCCGGTCCAGCTAAACCCCATCGACACCGGCTCCGCCGGCAGGCGGCGCGGCATGTCGGCGGCGTTCGCCGTCGCCGCGCGCAGCAGCGCAACCAGACTGATACTCACGTACAGAACTTTCTTCATGACACGTCCCTTCGATTATTTCCCGGTCCCCGCCGGGTTGAGTGGCCTCTCAAGCAGGGACAGTTTGACTCAAATGCCTTTAAAACAAGCCATTGAAACGCCTGGAGATTTTCGCTGTTTTCTTAACCGCTCCTTCACCATCGGAGGCCGCGGCGAGATGCGAGAGTTGGGGAGAATTCGGTGCAATCGCCTTGAAGGCGCCGGCATCTCTTGCTAGAACAAAATGAGAACATAATTGAGAAGCGCCGGACTTGTGGACAAGCGGGAGGCTGTCGCCCGCGACCGGCGTTGGCACGATAGGGTGCCCTGAAATCAGTGGAGGTGAGCGATGGCAGGTTCGGTGAACAAGGTGATTTTGGTCGGCAATCTGGGCCGCGATCCGGAGATCAGGCGCACGCAGGATGGCCGTCCGATCGCCAATCTCTCGGTCGCGACCTCGGAGAACTGGCGCGACAAGGCGACCGGCGAGCGCCGTGAGAAGACCGAGTGGCACCGGGTGGTGATCTTCAGCGAGGGGCTCTGCAAGATCGCGGAGCAATACCTGAAGAAGGGCTCGAAGGTTTATCTCGAAGGCCAGTTGCAGACCCGCAAATACACCGACAAGGACGGTGTCGAGAAATACTCGACCGAGGTGGTGCTGCAGAATTTCAATTCCGTGCTCACGATGCTCGATACGCGCGGAAGCGGCGGTGGCAGCGAGGATTTTGGCTCGGACGGCGGCTCGGATTTCGGCTCGTCCAGTCCGGCGCCGCGGGCGCGCCAGCCGGCGACCGCCGGCGCGGGCGGCAAGCGCGATCTGGACGACGACATCCCGTTCTGACGATACTCTCTGCTCGGGGGGTTGGCGGCCGTCGGCCGCTGGTCTCCGCGTTGCTCTGGGAGGCGTCGCATGAAGTGTCTCCGGATTGCCGCCGTCGCCGCGGTCCTGGGTGCGGCGCTGCTGACGTCGTTTGCGGCTTCCGCCGAGGTCCGGCGGCAGGAGCGGGTGACCATCGCAGGCTGCCCCTATCCGGGCGTGACCGCGAATTGCCTGATGATCAAGGCGGCCAACGGCCCCGCCTACAACATCACCGCGATCCAGCCGCGGCCGCGCTCGAGCGGGCGCGTGATCCGCGTTCGCGGCACCGTCACCGACAAGATGAGCATCTGCGGGGAGGGCGTCGTGCTCGACCGCATCCGCTGGACGCGCACGCGGCAGCTCTGCCCGAACTGAGTGCGAGATTGAGCGCCAAATTAAGTACAGCGGCATGCGCGTTCTGGTGACCGGCGCCTATGGCCTGATCGGCTCCGCGGTGCTCGCGCGTCTTCATCGCGACGGTCATGAACTGGTCGGGGCCGGCCGCAGCCTAGCGGAAGCGCGGCGGCGGTTTCCGTATGCGCGATGGATCGAGGCCGACTTCGCCCGGCTCACGGCCGCCGACGCCTGGCGTCCGCTGCTTTCTGGCATCGATGCGGTCGTGAACTGCGTCGGCGTGTTGCAGGACGGCGCGCGCGACGACATGCAGGCGGTGCAGGTCGCGGGCACCGGCGCGCTGTTCGACGCCTGCGTGCAGGCAGGGGTGCGGCGCGTCATCCATGTCTCCGCGATCGGCGCATCGGGGGAGGGGCCGACCAAATTCTCCCGCACCAAGGCGCAAGCCGATGCGCATCTCGCGAGTCTCGATCTCGACTGGGTCATCCTGCGGCCGGGCCTGGTGCTGGGGCCGGCGGCCTATGGCGGAAGCGCGATGCTGCGCGGGCTCGCAGGGGTTTGGGCCGTGGGCGGCCGAATCTGGCTGGTCGCCGGGTCGCTGTTCGACATCGCGGTCGGTGTGGCGGTCTGCGTGCGGCGCTTCACGCGGCGCGCGCTCCAGCTCATGCTGGTCGTGGCGACGGCCTATCTCGCGGTCGGAACGGTCACGGCGCCGGAGCTCTGGCTCGATCCGCTGGGGCCTTATACCAAGATCATTCCGGCGCTGCTGGCCACGCTCTTCACCCTCGCGATCCTGGACGAGCGATGACCGAATATCTGCTCGCGTGGAAGCTGGTGCACGTCCTCGGCGCGACCGTGTTGTTCGGCACCGGCCTCGGCATCGCGTTCTTCATGGTCATGGCGCATCGCACCCGCGACCCCGCCGTCATCGCGCACACCGCGGGCATCGTTGTGCTGGCCGATGCTCTCTTCACGGCGAGCGCGGTGGTCATCCAGCCGGTCTCGGGCGCGTTTCTCGCTTCGACGATCGGCTATTCGCTCTGGGAGTCCTGGATCGTTGTGTCGTTGGCGCTGTATGTGCTGATCGGCGCGTGCTGGTTGCCGGTGGTATGGATCCAGGCGCAGATGCGCAATCTCGCGCGCCAGGCGGTGCGGGAGCGCACCGAACTGCCGGCGCGTTACGATCGCCTGTTCCGCATCTGGTTCGTGCTGGGGTGGCCGGCCTTCATCGGTGTGGTTGCGATCTTCGTGTTGATGATCTTCAAGCCCGCCTTATGGTAAGCACGCCCAGCTTTTGCTGATTCCCTGATTCATTGCCGGGGAGCTTGCGCGAATGTCCTTGCAGCCGCTTCTCGATGCCGCGCCGGCGATCCAGGCCCATGCCTTCACTGCGATGGCGGCCTTCGCGCTCGGTCTCGTGCAGCTTGTCGCTCCGAAAGGAACGCTGCCGCACCGGACGCTCGGCTATATCTGGGTGACGTTGATGGTCGTCGTCTGCGTGACGTCGTTCTGGATCCACGACATCCGGATGTGGGGCTCGTGGAGCGCGATCCACCTGCTGTCAATCTTCACGCTGATTGCGCTGCCGTCAGCGGTGTTGCATGCGCGGCGTCACCAGGTGACCCAGCACCGCAACGCCATGATCATGATGTTTGCAGGCGCGCTGGTGATCGCGGGGCTGTTTACCTTCATGCCGGGCCGGATCATGCACGCGGTGGCGTTCGGCAACTGATTTGAGCGCCGCGACGAAGGACGCGATCACCTGGCAGCCTCAAGCGAGCGTCGGCGCGCAGCGCCTACTCGGCAGTGGCGGCAAGAAATCCGGCCATGATCATCGTGATGATCACGGCGAACCAGATGATGTCGGTGGGAATGACGGAAATCATGGTGAGGGCTCACGCACGGGTTCGGACAGCTGGGAGGGCGCCGATCGCGCCCTTTCAGCATTGGTGTCGCGAACACCGGGTTTGGTTCATTTCCGACCGTCGCCGACGGCAAAATGCTACCGTTTTGGGCGCGTCCGCCCCGGTTCTTGGCCTTCTACGCGGTTCGGCAGGCCCGATTTATCAGGCCAGGGCCTCGTCAGCCCGCCAGCGCGACGCGCACGCCGTCGATCACGTATTGCACCGCCAGGGCTGCGAGGATCACGCCGAGCAGGCGTTGCAGCACGACATTGCCGGTGACGCCGAGCAGCTTCTCGATGCGGCTCGCCAGCAGGTAGACCACCAGGCAGGCCGCCATCACCGCGACGATCACGCCGAACAGGATGCCGAGGGCGAGCGGCCGCCCGCCGGCCTGACCCGCGAGCAGCAGCGTCGCCGTGATCGCGCCCGGCCCTGCCATCAGCGGGATGGCGAGGGGAAACGCCGCGATGTTGCGGACATGCTCCTCCAGCGCTTCCTCGGCCTGTTTGGACTGCCGGTTGATGCGGACCCCGAGCACCATTTCCGACGCCACCAGGAACAGCAGCAGGCCGCCGGCGATGCGGAACGCCGGCACGCCGATCCCGAGCTGCCGCAACAGCCAGTCGCCGATGAGCGCGGTGCCGATGAGGATCAATCCCGCGATCGCGCAGGCGCGCAATGCGATCTGCTTGCGCGCTTTCGCCGGCAGGCCGTGGGTGACCGCGAGGAAGGTCGGCGCCAGCCCGACCGGATCGACCACGACCAGCAAGGTCACCAAAGCGGAGACGAGATAGTCGATCGGCATCCTTAAATATCCCGATTCCGAAATTTCGTATCGCCTTGCGGCGCGTTCGCTGGGTCGAATGAGGGTCACCAGATCAACGCCCGACAGTAGATCATGCAATCGCTAAAAAGCGTCCTCGGGCGGGCGTTTTCCACGGTCCGATCCGGCCCCAAATCGGCTCCTTGAAAACTCCTTCTAGGCTATTGAAAAAACAATAGAAAATCATAGCTATCTGGAGCGATTTCGGGTGGCGTCCCCCCGTTAAATCAGCTATGGAAATCGACGCTAGATTCGCCAGGATTTTCAGCCCTTGTCTGACACCGATAATCCCTCATCCGAGGGCAACCAACCGCCCTCGGACATTCGCCCCGTTTCCATCGCGGAGGAGATGAAGCGCAGCTACCTCGATTACGCCATGAGCGTGATCGTGTCGCGAGCGCTGCCCGACGCGCGTGACGGTCTCAAGCCGGTGCATCGGCGCATCCTCTATTCGATGCACGAGAACGGCCACACGCCGGACAAGAAATACGTGAAGTCGGCCCGCGTCGTCGGCGACGTGATGGGTAAATATCACCCGCACGGCGACCAGGCGATCTACGACGCGCTGGTGCGCATGGCGCAGGATTTCTCCATGCGCCTGCCGCTGATCGACGGGCAGGGCAACTACGGCTCGGTCGACGGCGATCCGCCGGCGGCGATGCGGTACACCGAGTGCCGTCTTGCCAACTCCGCGATGTCGCTGCTTGCGGACATCGACAAAGACACCGTCGATTTCCAGGCCAACTACGACGGCAACGAAAAAGAGCCGATGGTCTTGCCGGCGAGGTTCCCGAACCTCCTGGTCAACGGCGCCGGCGGCATTGCCGTCGGCATGGCGACCAATATCCCGCCGCATAATCTCGGCGAGGTCATCGATGCCTGCGTTGCGCTCATCGACAATCCCGCGCTCAGCATCGAGGACCTGATCGGCATCGTCCCCGGGCCCGACTTTCCGACCGGCGGCGTCATCCTCGGCCGCCAGGGCATCCGTGCGGCCTACCAACTCGGCCGCGGTTCGATCGTCATGCGCGGCAAGGTGGAGATCGAAACCGGGCGCGGCGATCGCGAGGCGATCATCATCAGTGAGATTCCCTATCAGGTGAACAAGGCCGTCATGGTCGAGCGCATCGGGGAACTCTGGCGCGAGAAGAAGATCGAGGGCATTTCGGCGCTGCGCGACGAATCCGACCGCGAGGGCTTTCGCGTCGTAGTCGAACTCAAGCGCGACGCCGTCGCCGACGTCGTCCTCAACCAGCTTTACCGCTTCACCGCGTTGCAGAGCACCTTCGGCGCCAACATGGTGGCGCTCGACGGCGGCCGCCCGTTGGTGATGACGCTGAAGGACTTGCTGACGCTGTTCCTGGCGTTCCGCGAGGAAGTCATCTCCCGGCGCACCAAATTCCTGCTCGGCAAGGCGCGCGACCGCGCGCACATCCTGGTCGGGCTGGCGATCGCGGTGGCGAATATCGACGAGGTGATCCGGCTGATCCGCGCCTCGAAGGACGCCAACGAGGCGCGCGAAGCGTTGATGGGCCGGGAATGGCCGGCCGCCACCGCCGCGTCGCTGATTGCGCTGATCGACGATCCGCGCCACCGCGTCTCGTCGGAAGGGACCGCCCGGCTGACCGCCGAGCAGGCCAAGGCGATCCTCGACCTGCGGCTGCAGCGGCTCACCGCGCTCGGCCGCGACGAGATCAAGGAAGAGCTCGACAAGCTCGCGGTCGAGATCGCGGACTACCTCGACATCCTGCGCTCGCGCGCGCGCATCCAGTCGATCGTCAAGGACGAGCTTGCGGCGGTGAAGAAGGAATTCGCCACGCCGCGCCGCACCGTGATCCTCGACCAGGAAGGGGAGATGGAAGACGAGGACCTGATCCAGCGCGAGGACATGGTCGTCACCGTTTCCCATCTCGGCTACGTCAAGCGCGTGCCGCTCTCGACCTACCGGGCGCAGCGTCGCGGCGGCAAGGGCCGCTCCGGCATGCAGACCCGCGAGGAGGATTTCGTCGCCCGGCTGTTCGTGGCGAACACCCATACGCCGGTGCTGTTCTTCTCGTCGCATGGCCGTGTCTACAAGGAGAAGGTCTGGCGGTTGCCGCAGGCGGCGCCGCAGGCGCGCGGCAAGGCGCTGATCAATATCCTGCCGCTCGAAAACGGCGAGCGCATCAACACCGTGATGCCGCTGCCGGAGGACGAGACGAGCTGGGCCAATCTCGACGTCATGTTCGCCACCACCCGCGGCACGGTACGGCGCAACAAGCTGTCCGATTTCGTGGACGTGCGCCGGTCCGGCATCATCGCGATGAAGCTCGACGAGGGCGAGGCGATCGTCGACGTGCAGATCTGCACCGAGAGGGACGACGTCCTGCTCACCTCGGCCGGCGGCCAATGCATCCGCTTTTCGGTCACCGACGTGCGCGTGTTCCAGGGCCGTACCTCGATGGGCGTGCGCGGTATTTCGCTCGGCGAGGGCGACAAGGTGATCTCGTTGTCGATCCTGCGGCACCTCGATGCGAGCGCCGAGGAACGGGTCGCCTATCTCAAGCGCGCCAGCGCGGTGCGTCGCGGCAACAACGGCGAGGCGGAAGAGGTGGTCGCCGATGCCGAAGAGGCCGCGACTGGCGCCATCGAGTTGGGCGAGCAGCGCTACGTCGAGATGTCGGAGGCCGAGCAGTTCATCCTGACCATTTCCGAGAAAGGTTACGGCAAGCGGTCCTCTTCCTACGAGTACCGGATCACCAACCGCGGCGGCAAAGGCATCGTTGCGATGGACATCTGGGAAGGCAAGAAGGGCGCCGAGACGATCCGGGACAAGACCGGCTACCTGGTCGCATCGTTCCCGGTCGGGCACGACGACCAGCTCATGCTGGTGACCAATGGCGGCCAGTTGATCCGCACCAAGGTCGACGGCATCCGCATCGCCGGCCGCTCGACCCAGGGCGTGATCGTGTTCGACACCGCCGAAGACGAGCGCGTGGTGTCGGTGGAGCGGCTGTCCGAGGAAGGCGAGGAGAACGGCGGTAGCTGATAGCGGCTGCCGCTGGCCCCTGCGACAATTCAAACCGGCTGAGAGGCGGAATCCGCGGTTGGAATCCGCTCTTGGCTGCCATCCCTGATATAGAATTGGCCGTGTGGAAGCGCTTCCTGGGGAGGAACGGCAAATGCACGGCTTGGTTCGGCGTATTGGATTCGGCGCGACGTCCTCATTCGCAATTTGGATGGCCGCGACCGTCGCATCGGCCCAGGAGTGGCCGTCGCGCAACGTCACCATCGTGGTCCCGCTCGCCGCCGGCAGCGCGTCGGACATCTCTGCACGCGTGGTCGCCGACCAGCTCGGCAAGCAGCTCAATCGCACCTTCGTGGTCGAGAACCGCCCGGGCGCCGGCGGAACCACCGGCGCCGGCATGGTCGCCAAGGCTGCGCCCGACGGGCACACGATCCTGGCCTACGGTGCGTTGTCGACTGCACAGGCGCTCTACGCGAAGCTTCCCTACGACACGCTCAACGACTTCATCCCGATCACCGCGCTCGGGCAGCAGGCGCAGGCGATCACGACCGCGCCATCCAAGGGCTACAAGACGCTGCAGGACATGATTGCCGCCGGGAAGGCGAAACCCGGCACGTTGAACTATTCGTCGGCCGGCGTCGGATCGGCATCGCACTTCGCCGCCGAACGCCTGCTGGTCGCGGCTGGCTTCACGGCGCAGCACATCCCGTTCAAGGGCTCGGGCGAAGCGCTCCGCGAAATTGTCGCGGGGCGCGTGGACTTCAGTGTCCAATCGTTCGCGACGACCGTGCCGCTCGTTCAGGACGGCACGCTGCTCGCCCTCGCGGTGAGCGCGCACAAGCGTTCCGCCCTGGTTCCGACCGTGCCGACCACGGTCGAGCTCGGACTGCCCGCGGAGTCGGTTTATACGTTCTATACGGGAATCTATCTTCCCGCGAAGACGCCGCGTGACATCGTGGAGAAGCTCCACGCCGAAATCGCCAAGGCGCTGCAGGCGCCCGAGGTGCAGGCGCGATTCAAAACGCTCGGCATCGAACCGCTGCCAATGACCTTGCCGGAGTTCGACAAATTTTTCCGGAATGAGGTCGCCGAGACAGTGACGCTTGCCAAGGCCGCGGCTATCAAGCAGCAGTAGTCGTCGCCCGCGTCCCGAGGTTAATGATGTCCACCGACAAGCCGTCCGTTCCGCCGCCTGCGCCGCCGCCGCCGGTTCCGCACGGCATGCCGATCACGCTCGAGCTGGCGAAGCGCGTCGCCGCCGCGGCGGAAGCCGAGGCGCGCAAGAACGGCTGGCCGATGGCGATCGCGATTGCGGAGCCGACCGGGGCGCTGGTCTATTTTCTCAAGATGGACAATGTGCAGTACGCGTCGATCGATCTCGCCATGGTCAAGGCCAAGACGGCGGCGATCTACCGCCGGCCGACCAAGATGTTCACCGAGGCGCTCGGCAACGGCCATCTCATGTTCCTGACGTTTCCGGACCTGTGCGCGGCGCCCGGTGGGCTGCCGCTCATCGCCGACGGCAAGCTGATCGGCGCGATCGGCGTCAGCGGCGGCGCGGGCCATCAGGACGACGTCGTGGCGCAAGCTGGCGTGGCGGCGCTCTAGCGCAGCTTGCAACGGTCTTCCTCCGCTCATGCCCGCGGAAGCGGGCATCCAGAATCTTCCTTCGCCCTGGGTCCCCGCTTTCGCGGGGACGAGCGGCAATGAGCGGTCTGACGCCGTCAGTCGATGCTGATATTCGCGGCCTTGGCGATCGGCAGACCACCGGCGCCGTTCGTCCGCGATGAACGCCGCAAAATCCGCCGCCGTTCCCGAGCCGGCCTGCGGCGCCCAGCCGGTCGAGCGTGGTCTGCATCTCTTTCGAGGTCATCGCGGCATTGATGGTGGCGTTGAGCTTGTCGACGATGGGCGCCGGCGTTCCGGCCGGCGCGACGATGCCGAAGAACGCGCGCACGACGAAATCCGGGTATCCGCTCTCGATCATGGTCGGCACGTCCGGCAGCAGCGCCTGGCGCTTGGGACTGGTGACGGCGAGTGCGCGCAGCTTTCCGTCGGCGATCAGCGGCGGCAGTCCGGTGATGTTGACGAAGGTCATCTGCACCTGTCCGCCGAGCACCGCGGTCGTCGCTTCGGCGCCGCTGTTGTAGGGGACGTGGACGATCTTGATGCCGGCGGAGTGGTTGAACAGCTCGCCTGCGAGATGGATGGTGTTGCCGATCCCGGCGGAGGAGTAGTTCAGCTTGCTGGGATTGGCTTTGGCATAGGCCACGAGCTCGGCCACCGTCTTGACCGGCAGCGACGGGTTGACGACCAGCACCTGATAGGATTCGGCGAGCCGCGCCACCGGCGTGAACAGCTTGGCCGGATCGTATCGCGCCGACTTCGACAGGATCGGGATCAGCACCAGCACGCTGGTGTTGCCCATGAACAGCGTGTAGCCGTCCGGGTCCGCGCTGCCGGCGGCCTTCGCGGCGATCACGCCGCCGGCGCCGCCGCGGTTCTCGATGATCACGTTCTGGTGGTAGGCGGCCTGCAGCCGCTCGGCGGCGACGCGGGCGAGCAGGTCGGTCGGCCCGCCCGGTCCCTGCGGCACGATGATCTTTACGAGCTTGTCGGGATAGGATTGCGCGGTTGCCGCGCCGGCCGTCAGGGCGATCGCGGTCAGGACGGCGAGAATGGTGCGCACCAGCGTCATGGGCCCGATCTTTCTAGTCGATCTTGACGCCCGTGAGGCCGACGGCCTGCGACCACTCGCGGGCTTCGGCCTCCAGGAACGCGTTGAATTGCTGCGGCGTGCCGGGCTTCGGCATCAGGCCGAGCTTTGCCATGCTCGCCTTCAGCTCGGGATTTGCAAGGACTTCGTTCAAGGCGGCGTTGAGCTTCTGTAGCACGTCGGGCGGCGTGGCGGCCGGCGCCAGCAGCCCGGTCCAGAACGTGAATGACAGCGGCACGCCGCTCTCGGCCATGGTCGGAATGTCGGGCAGGTCGGCATAGCGCTCTTCGCCGATGACCGCGAGCGCCCGCAGCTTGCCGGAGTGCACCAGTGGAACGACTGTCGCCGTGGTGCCGACGTTCATATGGATCTGCCCCGCCAGAATGTCGGTGACGGCGTTGGCGCCGCCCTTGTAGGGGATCGAGGCGATGTCGGCCTTGGTCAGGTGCTTGAACAATTCGCCGATCAGGTGCGGCGAGGTGCCGAGCCCGTAGCCCCAGTTCAACGTGCCCGGGTTCGCCTTCGAATAGGCGATGAGCTCTGAGACCGTCTTCACCGGAAGCTTGGGCGTCACCACCACCACATAGGGACTCGTGGCGGTGGCGCCGACCGGCGCAAAATCCTTGAACGGATCGTAGGTGAGGTTCTTGAACGCCGCCGGCGCGATGACGTGATTGGCCGCGGTGTGCAGCAGCGTGTAGCCGTCAGGCTCGGCGGACGCGACCGCCTTGGCGCCGATGGTGGCGCCGGCGCCGGGCCGGTTCTCGATGATCACCGGCTGACGCAGCGCCGCGGAGAGATGGTTGCCGATGAGCCGCCCGACCACGTCGACCGGCGAGCCGGCGGTGAGCGGCACGATGATCTTGATCGGCCGGTTGGGGTAGGGCTGCGCCTGCGCTTCGGCGGCAACGAGTAAAGCCAAGCCGGCGGCGGCAAACGCTGCGATGACGGTCCGCGTCATTCTCATTCGCGCCCTCTCAATCGATCTTCATGCCGCTCGATTTCACCACGGCGAGCCATTTCGGCGACTCCTCGGTGAGAAGATTCCGGAAATCCTGCGGCGAGCCGCCGAGCGGGATCGAGCCGAGCTTGCGCAGCGCCGCGATCATGTCTTCGGACTTGAGCGCATCGTTCACGTCCTTGTTCAGCCGCGCGATGATCGCGGGTGGCGTGCGCGGCGGCGCCACCAGTCCGGTCCAGGACACCGCCACCATGTCGGGCACGCCGCTTTCAAGCATGGTCGGCACATCCGGCAGCTCGGAGCTGCGGGTTGCCCCGGTGACGGCGAGCGGCCGGACCTTGCCCTCGCGGACGTGGCTCAGCGTGATCGAGGTGGGCTCGAACGACATATCGATTTGGCCGCCCAGCATGTCGGTCATCACGTTGGCGGCGCCGCGATAGGGAACGGTGACGATGTTGATGCCGGTGCGCATCTTGAACAGCTCGCCGACCATGATCGGCGTCGCGCCCGCCGGTGCGCCGAAATTGATCTTGCCGGGATTGGCCCTGGCGTAGGCGATCAGCTCTTGCACGGTGCGCGCCGAGACCCGCGGCGGAACGATCAGCACGAATGGCGTGCCCGACACCGCGGCGATCGGCGCAAATCCGTTCACCGGATCGATATCGAGTCCTTTCGACAGCGTCGGCAGAACGCTCAGCGTCATCAGCCCGCCGACCATCAAGGTGTGGCCGTCCGGTTCGGAGGTCACCGCCGCCTTCAGCCCGACGGTGCTGCCGCCGCCGGGCCGGTTCTCGATAATGACCTGCCCGAGCGACGGCGAGAGCTTCTGGCCGATCAGCCGCGCCATCACGTCGATCGGTCCACCGGCGGGGAAGGGGACGATGATGCGGACCTGCCGGGTCGGATAGCGCTGGTCGGCGCGTTCCTCGGCCGCCGCGGGTGCGGCAAGCGCAACGAGCAGGCCTGCGATCCATGCAGCGGCCGAGACGATCCGGATCAATGCACGCTCCCTACCGTCATGTTTTTCGGCCGGTGGCCGGCGCCAAAATCTTGATCATGTCGTCGTAACGGCGTTGGCGGGCATAGGTGAGCGCGGTCGCGCCCTGCCGATCCTTGATGTCGGTGTCGGCGCCGGCCTTGACCAGCGCCTCCACGGTGGCGACGTGGTTCGGTCCGCCATTGCCGAGCGCGACCGCCTCGTGCAGCGCGGTCCAGCCGCGCGCGTTGACATGATCGAGCGGCGCCTTGTGGGCGATCAGGATGCCGACGCGCGTCGACATGGCCGAGATGCGCGGCGGTGATCAACGCCGTGCTGTCGGCGGGGGTCGTGACGTTGCGGGCGCTGGCGCCGTTCTGAAGCGCGATATTGAGCATCTCCATATCGTTCTGGGTGGCGGCGATGGTGACGATGTCGTAGCGCTGAGCGTCGAGGGCGTTGGAATTGGCGCCGAGCCGCAACAGCGTGCGCGCCGCCTCATGATGCTTGCGGTACACCGCGACGTGCAGCGGCGTGCGGCTGTTGGCATCCTGTAGGTTCACCCGCTCGCCATCCGCGATCAGCCGTTCGATCTCGGCGACGTCGCCCTTGGCGGCGGCGGCATGCAGACCGGCATAGATCCTGAGATCGCGCTCGCTCGGTGGCGTTTGCGCCAGGACGCTGTCGGCGAGCCCCAGCGCGACCGCGAGCATCGCCATTCGCATGATCAAAGGTGCGACGTACCGTCGGATCATCCCGGCCCCGGACGTTTGAACGGCTCCCCCGGGCAAAGGATAGCACGGCGGTGCCGGGTGGCGCGGGATGGAGCGACGCACCCAAAAGCAAATGGCCGGGCGGGGGCCCGGCCATTCAACATGGGAAACTTGGTTGGGACCTTTAGCGGGCCACGCGGTCGGTGGTGACCACGCGCACGGTGCGGGGCTGACCGTTGGGGCGCTGCAGGCAGCCGGCCTCGTAGTAGGGCCAGGCTTGCTGGTTGCAGGTCGGGGGCGGCGGGTTGGATGTCGAGACGGTCGGCTTGGACCACCGGGGGAGGCGTGCGGGCCTCGACCTCGGGGCTGAAGCCGGGGATAGCAAGAACCAGCGCGGCGCCGAAAGCGGCAGCGGCAATAGCGGAAAGTGCCTTGTAGATGAACATGTTGGAACCCCTGTCTGCGCCCGTTGTGGGGCCATCCACGGCCCTCTTGGCTATTGGTCGCGGCATTCTGAAGAAAGGTTCACCATGTTGAACCGGGATTTGGCGGGGCTTCATCGGGGGACGTAGCCGTAGGCGCGGTAGGCGCTATCGGAGGGGACCACATAGACCCGTTGCGGCGCTTGGTCCCGGCTCTTGCGGCCGGACCGGACGGTCACCGTGCGGGATCGGTCGGGTTCGTGGGCCTTCTGCTTCTGACGGGATGACGGCTGCTTGGGCTCGGATGTCGACCTGCGGGTCCATTCCGTCGCGCCGACCGCGGCATTCGCCATCGCGGGATCGGGCTGGATGACCCGCACCGCCTTTGGTTGGCGCTTCGTAGCGGCCTGGTCCCGTTGCAGACAGGCGTCGCTCAGGTATGGCCAGGTTTGTCCCTGGCAATCGGCGGGAGATACGGCGGCGACTGTGACGCGATCGGCGCTGGATTGCGTCGGGACCTGCGACGAGCCGGTGCCGGCCAGGGTGAGCAGCAAACCGCCACCGGCCGCAGCGGCCAACGGCCAAGACCACGGACCCCGCAACCACGACGCCCGCGGCATGCGCCAAAGCGTCTCGTTCCATAGCCGTGCGCATTCGTCGAGCGGACGCATTCGTGCTCACTCATTGCGGTGAAGGCCTGGCGCCGAGTTCTGACTTGCGCGGAAGCCGATGTCCCGTAAACGCGGGAGTGCCCTTGCGGTTCCTGATTCTGCGGGTTAGACCGCCAGAATGCCGCGCACCGCCCTTTTTCCCGGCTCTTTCGACCCGGTCACCAACGGCCATCTCGACATCGTCCGGCAGGCGGCCCGGCTCGCGGAACGTCTGGTTTTGGCGATCGGCACGCATCCCGGGAAGACGCCGCTGTTCAGCGCCGACGACCGGCTGGCCATGCTCAACGAGACCTGCACTCCGCTGGCGCGCGCCGCCGGCTGCGAACTTCGCTGCATCACGTTTGCCGATCTCGTGGTGACGACGGCCAAGCGCGAGGGCGCGGGCATCCTGGTCCGGGGGCTGCGCAGCGCGACCGATTTCGACTACGAGATGGAAATGGCGGGCATGAACGGCGCCATGGCGCCGGACCTCCAGACGGTGTTCCTGCCGGCGGCGCCCACGGTCCGCCCGATCACCGCCACACTGGTCCGACAAATTGCCTCCATGGGCGGCGACGTGTCGTCCTTCGTTCCGCCGGCGATCGCCGCGCGACTGAAATCAAAGTTTGCCGGCAAGTCCGGCTGATGTTCGAGCACACGGCTCGTCATTCCATCCAAGCCCTGTAAGGAGCACCATGACATCGAAGCCCACAAGCATGACGCTCGTTCCGGCCATGCTCGTCACGATGCTGACGGCCGCACTGTCTTGGCCGGCGTTCGGCCAGTCGGCAAACCTCGCCAATCCGGCGGCGCTGCGCGAACAGGCGCCGGCGACCTACAAGGCGCGCTTCGAGACCAGCAAGGGCACCTTCGTCGTCGACGTGAACCGCGAATGGGCGCCGAACGGCGCCGACCGTTTCTACAATCTCGTCAAGAACGGCTTCTATGACGGCGTCCGCTTCTTCCGCGTGCTCGACGGCTTCATGGCGCAGTTCGGCATCAACGGCGATCCCAAGGTCTCGGCTGCGTGGCGCGAGGCGCGGATCACGGACGATCCGGTCCGCCAGAGCAACAAGCGCGGTTTCATCACTTATGCGATGGCCGGACCGGACACGCGCACCACCCAGGTCTTCATCAACTACGGCGACAACAGTGCGCTCGACAAGCAACGGTTTGCGCCGTTCGGCCAGGTGTCGTCGGGAATGAACGTGGTCGACGCTCTGCACAACGGCTACGGCGAAGGTGCGCCGCGTGGACAGGGGCCGGATCAAGGGCGTGTCCAGACGGAGGGCAATGCTTATCTCGCGAAGAACTACCCGCGTCTGGACTTCGTCAAGAAGGCGACAATCACCAAGTGATTGTCAGGTGAGCGAACGAAGCGCTCGACCGCTGCAGTGATGGCCGGGCGCGTCACGACATTCGAAGAGGAACACAACAATGGCCAATCCTGAAGACACCATGGTGTTGGAAACCACCCAGGGCAAGGTGGTGATCGCCATGCGGCCCGACCTCGCTCCCGGCCACGTGGCCCGGATCAAGGAGCTGGTGCGCGAAGGCTTCTACGACGGCATCGTCTTCCATCGCGTCATCGACGGCTTCATGGCGCAGACCGGTTGTCCGCACGGCACCGGAACCGGCGGCTCCGGCAAGAAGCTCAAGGCCGAGTTCAACCGCGAGCCGCACAAGCGCGGCACCGTGTCGATGGCGCGCGCGCAGAATCCGGATTCCGGCGACAGCCAGTTCTTCATCTGCTTCGATGACGCTGCGTTCCTGAACGGCCAGTACACGGTCTGGGGACAGGTGACCGAAGGCATGGAGAACGTCGACAAGATCAAGCGTGGCGAGCCGGTGCAGAATCCCGACAAGATCATATCGGCGAAGATGGCGGGCTAATAAGCGCAGCGCGCGTCACGCTGCCTCGGAGAATGCGCGCGGGCGCGGCGGGTCTGCGTCGCACACCCACGCTTCGCGCGCGAACCATTCGTGCCAGGTATTGCAAAGCGGGCACAAGACGCGCGAAAAAAACACCGGCGTCGCGCTGAAGCTTGTGCGATCCGCGACAATTCCCGTCGGGATGTCGCGTCCGGTGTCCGGACATTTGATCATTACCGAGCCCATGGAACTCTCCTGATTCGCGATGTCCATGGCACCGTGACTACCGGCGGCGTGCGACGATGGTTTGACGCGAGCGCGGCGATACCACGACATAAGCCGCAGCTATTGCACCGCGTTTTATGATGATTTTACCCGGCAAATTAATTGGCTGTTTTCCGGAACCGATCCAAGTGATGCGCGTTTCCTGCCGACGAAAGTCAACATTACAACGGGGACATTCATGGCACGGCCCCAACTGCCGGACCAAACTTCGGTCCAACCCATCTTCCACAGCCGCCCGCGCAAGCTCTACTGGATCGAGCGGCAGGAGGATGTGTGGTTTATCCGGTTCGACGGAACCGACTACGGCCCGTACAACAGCGAGCGGGAAGCCATGCTGTTTGCAGTCGATGCTGCAAACAAGCTTGGTGAGCAGGGCGACGACACCCAGGTGCTGGTGAAGGACGAATACGGCGACGTTCGCCCGGCCTGGACCTTCGGGCACAACCCGTACCCGCCAAGGCTGTAAGCGCCGGTCGTCCGGACGCAGCAACAATGCGAAACATCGGCTTGTCAGCGCCCATGGTTGTGGGCGATGACGGGCATTGATGCGCACGGATCTGTTCGATTTCGACCTGCCGCCAGAGCGAATCGCATTGCGCCCGATTGTTCCGCGCGATGCGGCGCGGCTGCTGGTGGTGCGGCCCGGTGAGGAACCGGAACTCGATGATCGCGGCATCCGCGATCTGCCGGATTTGTTGCAGCCCGGTGACGCGGTCGTCGTCAATGACACCAAGGTGATTCCGGCGCGGCTGAAAGGCCGGCGCATCGGCCGCGGCGACACCGAGCCCGCCATCGAGGCGACCTTGCACCGGCGGCTCGACGGCTCGCGCTGGCGGGCCTTTGTACGGCCGGCGAAGCGGCTTGCGGCCGGCGACGTCGTGCGGTTCGGCGAGGAGGGCAAGGTCTGCTTTCTCGGTCAGCTCGACGCGACCGTCGAGGACAAAGGCGAGGGCGGCGAGATCACGCTAGCGTTCGCGTTCCATGGTCCGGTGCTCGACCAGGCGATCGAGGAACGGGGCGACATGCCGCTGCCGCCCTATATCGCGGCCCGGCGCCCGCCCGATGCCCAGGACCATGCCGACTACCAGACCATGTTCGCGCTCGACGAAGGATCGGTCGCCGCGCCGACCGCGGGACTGCATTTCACCGCGGAGCTCGCGAGCCGGCTCAAGCAGCGCGGCATCGCGATCCATACTGTGACGCTGCACGTCGGCGCCGGCACCTTCCTGCCGGTGAAGGCTGAGGATACGTCCGGGCATCGCATGCATCCGGAAGCGGGCGTCGTGAGCGCATCCATCGCCGATGCCCTCAATGCGACACGGCGCGCGGGCGGCCGGATCGTTGCGGTCGGCTCGACCTCGCTGCGGCTCCTGGAAAGCGCCGCGGATGAAGCCGGCGCCATCCGGCCGTTCTCGGGCGAGACATCGCTGTTCATCACCCCGGGCTATCGCTTCCGCGCCGTCGACGTGATGATGACCAATTTCCACCTGCCGCGCTCGACCCTGTTCATGCTGGTGTCGGCATTTTGCGGGCTTGATCGGATGAAGCGGGCCTATGCACACGCCATCGCGGCCGGCTATCGCTTCTATTCCTACGGCGATGCGTGTCTTATGTTCAGGAACCCGGAATAGGGAAGGGGAACCAATGGATCAGCAGTTGCGTCTTGGCCGCATCGTCCTTGAGGACACGCAGGCCAGTCACCAGCAGGTGACCATCGATCTGGTGTTTCAGGGAAACAACGTCAAAGGCGGCATCCAGCATTACGGGGTTTGGTTGGACCGCAGCGAAGGCAGCATCTGCCCGTTCGTTTTGAACGAGAACGGTGAGGTGGACTTCGGCACCGGCTATAGTGGGGAGGACCGCATCTATCAGTTCGACATCCTGAATGCGCCGATCGGGCTCGGCAATCAGATCGCTTGGCGGAGCGACCAATACGAGACGCAGATGAAGATCATGTCGATCACGCAACTGGTCTAATGGCGTTTTCTTTCCAACTGCATGCAATCGACGGCGCGGCACGCAGTGGCGAACTGACCACGCCCCATGGTGTGGTCCGCACGCCGGCGTTCATGCCGGTCGGGACGCAGGCGACGGTGAAGGGCCTCGGGCCGGAGACGGTGCGCGCGACCGGCGCGGACATCCTCCTCGGCAACACCTATCACCTGATGCTGCGCCCCGGCGCCGAGCGCATCGCGGCGCTCGGCGGCCTGCATCATTTCATGCGCTGGCCGCACGCTATCCTCACGGATTCCGGCGGCTTCCAGGTCATGTCGCTCGCCGGCCTCCGCAAGATCGAAGAACGCTGCGTCATCTTCCGCTCGCATCTCGACGGTGCAACCGTCGAATTGTCGCCCGAGCGTGCCGTCGAGATCCAGCACCTGCTGGGCGCGGACATCGCCATGCAGCTCGACGAATGCGTCAAGCTGCCGGCGCCGCGCGCCGAGCTCGAGCGCGCCATGCAATTGTCGTTGCGATGGGCGGAGCGTTCGCGCCGCGCGTTTGAATCGCGCCCAAGCGAAGGACGCGCCTTGTTCGGCATCGTGCAGGGCGGCGACGACCCGGCGTTGCGCGTCGCCAGCGCCCGCGGCCTGATCGATATCGGCTTCGAGGGCTATGCGATCGGCGGCCTGGCGGTCGGTGAATCGCCGGAGGTCATGCGGGCGACGATCGACGAGACCGCGCCGGCGCTGCCCGCCGATCGGCCGCGCTACCTGATGGGTGTCGGGACGCCGGAGGACATCCTCGAAGCGGTCGCGCGCGGCATCGACATGTTCGACTGCGTGATGCCGACCCGCAACGGGCGGCACGGCGTCGCCTTCACACGTTTCGGGCCGATCGTTCTCAAGAACGCGCGCCACGCCGACGATCCGCGTCCGCTGGACGAAGAAAATCCGTTTCCCGCCGCGCGCGACTATTCGCGGGCCTACCTGCATCACCTGGTGAAGAGCAACGAGATCGCTCGGTGCCGTGCTCTTGTCCGCGATCAATCTCGCCTATTATCAGCAATTGACCGCCGCAATGCGCACAGCAATCGCCGAGCGCCGGTTCGGCGAGTTCCGCGCCGAAACCGCCGAACAATGGGCGAAGGGCGACCTACCGCCGGTATGAAAAAGCCCTCGACGCGGCCGCGCCGGCAACGCACAATAGAATCCATCCAAACAGAAACGTCGCTAAACGCCGCCCTCGAGGAGACGCCACCATGGCCATCAACGTGAAGGTCAACGGTGCAACGCGCTCGGTCAATGCCGAGCCGGACGCGCCGCTGCTCTATGTCCTGCGCAACGATCTCGAGCTCAACGCAGCGAAATTCGGCTGCGGCCTGTCGCAATGCGGCGCCTGCACCGTGCTGGTCGACGGCGTGCCCACGCGCTCCTGCGTCACGCCGGTCGGCAACGTCGCGACAATCGGAAGTCACGACGCTCGAAGGCCTCGGCACACTCGCCAAGCTGCATCCGTTGCAGCAGGCGTTCATCGACGAGCAGGCCGCGCAATGCGGCTACTGCACCAACGGCATGATCATGGCCGCCAAGGCGCTGCTCGACCGCAATCCGCGGCCGACGGAGGCGCAGGTACGCGACGGCCTGGCCGGCAATCTCTGCCGCTGCGGCAGCCACAACCGCATCGTGCGCGCCGTCCTGCGCGCGGCTCAGAACAACGGGAGGATCTGATCATGAATGCTCCCCATCTGACGCGCCGCGACTTCACGGCCGGGCTCGGCGGCATCGTGCTCGCCTTCAGCCTTTCACCGCATGGCGTTGGCCAGGACAGCGCCGCGGCTCCCGGGCAGCCTGCAAACCAACCGGCTGCTGAGTGCGTGGCTTGCGATCAATGCCGACGGCACCGCCACCGTCATCACCGGCAAGGTGGAACTGGGGCAGGGCATCCTCACGGCGCTGGCGCAGATCGCGGCGGAGGAGCTCGATCTGCCGCTGGCGCGGGTCAAGATCATTTCCGGCGACACCGGACGCACGCCGAACGAAGGCCAGACCGCCGGCAGCCAGTCAGTCGAAAACAGCGGAACCGCGTTGCGGCTCGCGGGTGCGGAAGTGCGCGCGATCCTGCTCGACCTGGCCGCCAAGAAGCTCGAGGTTGCGGCCGACAGCTTGAAGGTCGCCGATGGCACGATCACCGCACCGGACGGCCGCAAGGTGACCTATGGCGAGCTCGCCGGCGAGGCCAACCTCAAGCGCGAAGCCACCGGCAAAGTTCGACCGAAGCCGGTCGCCGAACATCGTTTGGTCGGGCAATCGTCACCGCGCGTCGATCTGCCGGCCAAGGTCACGGGCGGCGCCGCGTTCGTTCAGGACCTGCGGCTGCCGGGCATGGTGCACGGCCGCATTGCACGGCCGCCGCAATACGGCGCGCAGCTCGAAGCGTTCGACGAAGCCAAGGTGCGGGCGATGCCCGGCGTCGTCGCGGTGGTTCGCGACGGCAGCTTCCTGGGTGTCGCCGCCGAGCGTGAAGAGCAGGCCATCAAGGCGGTCGAGGCGCTGTCCGCGTCGGCGAAATGGAAAGCGGGACCGCAACTGCCCTGATCCGGCGCGGCTCTACGAGCATCTGAAGACGATGCCGACGCAGGACACCGTCATCAGCAACAAAGAGGCGCCGCTGCTGGCGTCCGGCGGCAAGGTCGTCGAGGCGACCTATCGCCGGCCCTACCAGGCGCATGCCGCGTTGGGGCCGTCCTGCGCGGTCGCGCAGCTGCGGGACGGTCAGTTGACCGTCTGGACGCACAGCCAGGGCGTCTATCCGTTGCGCGGGACGATGGCCCGTGCGCTCGGCATGAAACCGCCGTCGATCCGCTGCATCCACATGGAAGGGGCGGGCTGCTACGGCCACAACGGCGCCGACGACGTGGCGCTCGATGCGGCGCTGTTGGCGCGCGCCAGCAATGGACGTCCGGTCCGCGTGCAATGGATGCGGGCCGAGGAGTTCATGTGGGAGCCCTACGGTCCCGCCATGGCCATGGAAGCCAGGGGCACCGTCGCGGACGGCCGCATCGTCGACTGGAACTACGACGTCTGGAGCCAGAGCCACAACATGCGGCCGGGCGACCCCGACGGCATCAATCTGCTCTCGAGCTGGTATCTGGCCGATCCGAAGCCGCCAGGGCCGGCGCGGCAGGCGGGTCCGCCGAACTACGCCGGCGACCGCAATGCGATCCCGACCTACGACCTGCCGCGGCAGAAGATCACCCACCACCTGATCAAGGACAATCCGCTGCGCACGTCGGCGCTGCGCACGCTCGGCGGTTACGCCAACGTGTTTGCGGTGGAGTCGTTCATGGACGAGCTTGCGTCGGCCGCCGGCGTCGATCCGGTCGCCTTCCGCCTCGCCCACGTCAAGGATCCGCGTGAGCGCGCCGTCATCGAGGCGGTGGCGAAGGCGGCCGACTGGAAGCCCGGCGAGAAAGGCAACGGCACCCGCGGGCGCGGTATCGGCTACGCCCGCTACAAGACCGTCGCGGCCTACAACGCTGTGATCGCGGAGATCGAGGTCGACCGCGCCAGCGGAAGGATCAGAGTACCGCGGGCATGGACCTCGGTTGATTCCGGCCTGATCATCAATCCTGATGGCCTGATCAACCAGATCGAAGGCGGGCATCATCCAGTCGGCAAGCTGGACCCTGCACGAGCATATCCGCTTCGACCGCAACGGCATCACGTCACGCGATTGGGCAAGCTACCCGATCATGACCATGCCGGACGTGCCCAAGGTCGAAACGGTCCTTTTCAATCGTCCGAATGACCGGCCGCTCGGCGCGGGCGAAGCCTCGCAGGGACCGACCGTCGCGGCGATCGCCAACGCGTTTGCAGCGGCGACCGGTCGGCGGTTGCGGGAACTGCCGTTCGACCCGGCGCGGGTCAAGGCGGCGCTCGCCTGACTAGAAGGTTCTACACCCGCCTGCGGAGGAATCCGGAGGCGGGTGCTTTACGGCTTTTCCGTAACGTGAAATTCTTGACGCACGGCAAGAAGCCGGCAGGCGACAGTTTCTGCCAATAACAGAGTTGAGGGAGGCGACGTCCATGAAGCGACACCCATCGTCCACCATTTCGATTCGCACCGTTCTGCTGAGCGCAAGCGCGACGGTCGGACTGACTGCACTGGCGGCCATGCCGGCGTTGTCGCAGTCGCCGCAGGTCGGCGCGCCGCCGGAAGCCAAGAACATGCGGCTGGTCGGTTACAGCGATTTGCAGGCGCGCAGCGCCTATCAGCCCGTGATCCATCGCCAGGGCGATCGCTATATCGCCTATGTCGGCCATCACGGCGGCACCAGTTCGGTCGCAAAGCCGGTCAATCCGATGAATGGCCAGGCGGAAAACAACGGCACGTCGATCATCGACGTGACCGATCCGAAGAATCCAAAATACCTCGCTCATATTCCGGGTGACGAAGGCCTGGGCGAGTTGGGTGGCGCGCAGATGGTGCGTCTGTGCGACGGCAAGACGCTGCCGAAGGGCGATCCCAATGCGGTCTACATGCTGCGCGTGTTCGGCAACAAGGGCCACGAAATGTGGAACGTCACCGATCCCGCCGCGCCGAAAAAGATCAACACCATTTCGACTGGCCTGGTGAACACGCACAAGAACTTCTGGGAATGCGACACCGGCATCGCCTATCTGGTCTCGGGTCTGAAGGAATGGCGCACGCGCCGGATGACCGAGATCTATGACCTCAGCGATCCGGCGAAGCCCGTCAAAATTCGCGACTTCGGACTGGTCGGGCAGGAGCCCGGCGCGACCGGAACGGTCCCGACCGATCTGCACGGCATGATCTCGCTCGGCGTGAAGGAAAACCGCGTCATCTTCGCCTACGGCACCAACCGTGGCGGCGTGGTGCAGATCGTCGACCGGCAGAAGCTCCTCACCGGCCCGAAGGAGCCGACGCCCGAGAACCTGCGCGCGCCTGTCATCGGGCAGCTCGAAATGCCGCTGAACGGCGCCCACTCGGCGATCCCGCTCGGCAAGATGAAGGTCACCGAGTTCGCCAAGGACATGGCGGGCGGCACGCGCGACATCATCATGATCGTCAACGAGTCGCTGGTGAACGAATGCCAGGACCGTGAGACGCGGCAGATGGTGTTCTTCGTCGATGCCACGGTCGAGAACCGGCCGACCGTCGTCTCGAACTTCAACGTGCCGGAAGCGAGCGGCAACTTCTGCTCGCGCGGCGGCCGCTTCGGATCGCACTCCGCCCAGGAGAGCACCGCGCCGGTGTTCCATCAGAAGGTCGCGTTCTTCACCTGGTTCAATGCCGGCGTGCGCGCGGTCGACATCCGCGATCCGTACTCGCCGAAGGAGATCGGCTACTTCATTCCGTCGATCACCGAGGCGACCACGCAGCGTTGCATCAAGATCGACGGCAAGGACCGCTGCAAGGTCGCGATCCAGAGCAACAACGTCGAGACCGACGACCGCGGCTTCATCTACGTCGTCGACCGCGCCAACACCGGCATGCACATCCTGGAGCTGACCGGCGACGCGCGTGGCGTCGCGGGCCTGAAATAGCATCGCCAGACTCGACGGGGAGAAAGTCAACATGAACCGCTTACGCGGCATCTCGTGCCGTGCCCTCCTGGGCACGGCATCCGCCGGCGCGATCGTCGCCTTGCTGACATTGCCCGGGTTGACCCAGACCCGGCCGGACGCGCCCAAGATCGGCGATCCGCCGGAGGCGCAGAACATGCGGCTCGTCGGTCACAACGATCTGCAGGCGCGCACCGCCTACCAGCCGACGATCTTCAAGCAGGGCGGCCGCTACATCGCCTATGTCGGCCACCACGGCGGCAGCAAGGAAAACCCGGCGCCGAACAACGCGCTCAACGGCCAGAACGAGCTCAACGGCACCTCGATCCTGGACGTGACCGATCCCAAAGCGCCGAAATATCTCGCGCATATTCCGGGCGCGGTCGGCGACGGCGAAGCCGGCGCGTCGCAGATGACGCGCGTGTGCGACGGCAGGACGCTCGGCAAGGGCGATCCCAACCGGGTCTATCTGCTGCGCACCTTCGGCCGCGAAGGCCATGAGATCTGGGAGGTCACCGATCCGACGCAGCCGAAGGTGCTGTGGCGTCATCTCGGCATGACCGACACCCACAAGAACTACTGGGAATGCGAGGCGGGCGGCATCGCCTACATCGTGTCGCGGCCGAAAGGCTGGCGCGCCCGCATCATCGAAGTGTTCGACCTCAGCGATCCGGCGAACCCGGTGAAGATCCGCGACTTCGGGCTGCCCGGTCAGCAGCCGGGCGCGAACGGCGCCGTGCCGGTGACCGTCCACGGCATGGTCTCGACCGGCGCGAAGGGCAACCGCATCTACATCGCCTACGGCACCAACCGCGGCGGCCTGCTGCAGATCCTCGACCGCGAGAAGCTGCTGAAGGGCCCGAAGGAGCCGACGCCTGACAACTTGCGCTACCCGGAGATCGCGCTCATGCCCATGACGCCGCTGGTCGGCGCGCATACCGCGATGCCGCTCGGCCGGATCAAGATCGAGGAATTCGCCAAGGACGCCGACAAGGGCGACCGCGAGTTCGTGATGATCGTCAACGAGACGTTCCGCGAGGAATGCGGCGAAGCGCGGCAGATGGTGTGGTTCGTCGACACGACCATCGAGAAATACCCGATGGTGGTGTCGAACTGGACGGTGCCGGAAGCGAGCGGGAACTTCTGCACCCGGGGAGGGCGCTTCGGCGCGCATTCCTCCAACGAGGACATGGGCCCGCCGTACTACGGGAAGCTGACCTTCATCACCTTCTTCAACGCCGGCGTCCGCGTGCTCGACATCCGCAATCCCTATCAGCCGAAGGAAGTCGCCTACTTCATTCCGCCGATCAGCAAGTCGACGGTGCAGCGCTGCGGCGAGATCGGCGGCAAGCAGCGCTGCAGCAACGCGACCATCCAGAGCAACAACGCCGAGACCGACGACCGCGGCTACATCTATGTCGCGGACCGCTCCAACACCGGCCTGCACATTCTGGAACTGACCGGCGAGGCGCGGGCGATCGCGGGACTGCCGCCGAATTAAACGCTAACCCATCTGCCGCTCGTCCCCGCGAAAGCGGGGACCCAGGAGTTACATGAAGATTCTGGATGCCCGCTTTCGCGGGCATGAGCGGAGGAAAGAGCCGTTGGCGCGTTGAGTTTCAACGCCACGGATCGACGGCGCAGTGGATGGCGTCGGGCTTGCCTTCGCCGCCGACGGTGCGCAGCGCCTCGTCCACCGCGCCGAGCTGCGAAGCGTGTGCGTGCACATCTCCTCGAGCGGATATTTGCGGCTGGCGATGATCTGCAGCCCGAGCTCGACCGCCTGATAGCTGTGGCCGCGCATGCCTTTCACCGACAGGAAGCGGGTGAACAGGATGTCGACGTCGAACTGCGGCACCGGCGCGCCCTTGCGGCCGCCGATCAGGATGCGGCCGCCCTTGCGCGCGAGCTGGATCGCGGACACGACCGTCCAGGGCCCGCCGGAGGCGCAGTCGATCACGACATCGGCCATCGCGCCGCCGGTGATGCCGGAGACGGTTTCGATCGAGTCCTGCGCCTCGACATTGATGGTGTGATGCGCGCCGAGCCGCTTCGCCAGCGCCAGGCGCTTCTGATCGGTCGGCGATCCCAGCCCCGTCACGATGATGCAGCCGGCGCCGGCTTCCTTGGCGGCGACGACGCAGGCGAGGCCCTGCTGGCCCGGTCCCTGGATGACGATGCATTCGCCGACGCCGACCTTGCCCTGCAGGTAGGCCCACTCGACGCCGTTGCCGAGCGGCAGCGCCAGCGTCGCCAGCTCCGCCGGCAGGTTGTCGGGGACGCGGTGAAACACCGAATTCGGATGCAGGTACTGGAATTGGCTGTAGCCGCCCCACAGCGACGGCGACTGGCTGATCGGCGTCGATCCGTAGCGCACGGTGCCGGGCTTGTTGAGCGTGTCGGTCTCGTCGCACAGGCGGAAGTCGCCGCCGCGGCAATAATCGCAATGGCCGCAGGGCAGATACTCTTCGAGCGCGACGCGGTCGCCCTCCTTCACGCCGAAGCGCTGCGCCGCGAACGCGGCCGAGCTGCGCGACCGTACCGACGGTCTCGTGCCCGAGGATGAGCGGTCCCTTCGATTGCGGATATTTCAGGTAGTAGGGCCAGTCGCTGCCGCAGACGCCGCACAGCTCGACACGCAAAAGTCCCGCATCCGGCGGGAATGTCGGGGGCCGCGAATTCACGCACCTCGGTGCGCCGGATGTCAGTGGAGACGGCGGCGCGGATCGATGTCACGGACCAAGCCTTTCGCGAGAGATTGAAGGTGACCTCGAACCTCATGGTGAGGAGTGAGGCCGCAGGCCGAACGTCTCGAACCATGAGGCCGACGACCGGGCCGCCTGCATGCGTTTGCTCGGCTCCTCACCATGAGGCGGGGAGAGGTTACAGATGTGGTCACTTGGCGGCGCTCACATGCCGCCGCCATAGAGCCAGGCAATCCCGTCGTAGGACTGCTCCGGGGTGCGCCCGCCGAGCATCTGGTTGCGCAGCTCCGCCGCCGGCCCGCGGGCGTGATAGAAATCGCCGTAGACGCGCGCCATGATCTGTACGCGGGCGGTCCGCAGATAGCGCTGCTGCACATAGGCGGCGAGCGCCGCCGGCAGATCGTCAGGCTGCGCGGCGACCTTCTCGCCCAGGCAGACCGCGTCCTCGGTCGCCATCGCCGCGCCCTGCGCCAGATATTGCAGCATCGGATGCGCGGCGTCGCCGAGCAGCGCGACGCGCCCCTTCGACCAGTCCTTGACCGGCTCGCGGTCGCACAGCACCCACATCCGCCAGGTCTCGATGCGCTCGAGCATGCGCAGCACTTCGGGCCGCTGGCCCTTGAAGTGCTGCCACAGCAGGCCCGCATCGGCTTTCGCGTCCCAGCCTTCTTCGTAGTGGTCGGAGTGAAAGACCGCGACCAGGTTGTAGAGCTCGCCGCGCCGCAGCGGATAGTGCACGAAGTGCGTGCGCGGGCCCGCCCACAGGATCACGTCGGGCCGCCAGAGGTCCGGCGGCACCTCGTCCTTCTTGAGCACGGCGCGATAGGCGATGTGGCCGGACACGCGCGGCTTGCCGTCGCCGACGATCTTGTCGCGGATCTTCGACCACATGCCGTCGCAGCCGATCAGCGCGCGGCCGCGCACGCGCTCGCCGGATTGCAGGACGGCGGTGACGCCGTCGGCGTCCTGCTCGAAGGTCTCGACGGTCTTCTGCGTTTCCAGCGTGACGTGAGGGTCGTTCAGGCAGGCATTGAGGATGGCGGCGTGGATGTCGGCGCGATGGGTCACCGCGTAGGGCTTCTCGAAGCGCTCCAGGAAGCGCTTGTCTTCGAGCGGGATGCGCGTCACCAGATCGCCCGAGAGCGCGCAGCGCATCTCCATCGCGGGCGGGCGGTGGGCGTCGGCGAGCACGGCGTCGCACAGGCCGATCTTGTCGAGCGCGCGGAAGATATTCGGGCCGAGCTGGATGCCGGCGCCGATCTCCTTGAACTCGGGCGCCTGCTCGAGCACGCGGACCGGAAGGCCCTGCCGCGCCAGCGCATAGGCCGCCGCCAGGCCGCCGATGCCGCCGCCGACGATCAGGAACGGGTCCTGGTTCTGTGATGCCATCTGTACTCCGACGATTTGCGGCCTGTTCTACTACCATGGCGGTGGACTGGCCAATATCCGAGAGCGCCCGCGCAGACGGTCCGCGAGAGACAGCCAAAGTTGTTTTGCTCGACCGCTGAACGACGTCCGCGCGGCTAGTCGGCGAGCGCTTCGGCCCAGCGCGGCTCGCCGCGGGTGAGGAAGTTGCGCAGCGCGACGGCTGCCTGCGACGAGGTCGCCGCATACACCGGATCGGTCGCGCGTCCGCCGTAGCCGAACAGGTCGCGGAGCGGCTGTGGCATCTCGCGCCAGCGTGGCGAGTAGGTGGCGTCCGAAAATATCGTCGGGCCCGGCTTCTCCTGCAGCGGAAACGCCCGCCCGGCCGAGACGTGGTTGGCCCAGCCGCAAAGGCACGCCGGCGTCCGGCAGGGATGCTGGACGCGGCGCATGGTGAATTGCTCATCGGGAATTTCGGTGCGCTCGAGCATCCCGAGCACTTTCACCAGCGACTCAAACTCGACGTCGGAGATACCAAGCGCGGACGGCGTCATGAAATTGTTCGCGAGCATGGGCAAGTATCCCTGTCACATGATCCGGATGACTTCCTTGTGGGCGATCGGCTGTTCCCGACCCCTATCCTTGTATAGCACTTCCGATTGTCGGCGCGGTGCGACTATTGCCATGGCGTGCAAGCCAGTTGGCTCGCGGATCATGGAACCAAAATTTCGGCCGGTGCGCCATAGCACTGCCATACCTCCCGTGCTTGTGGATAGCTTGCGCAGAGTCCGCGCCACGAACTGGCGGATCAGCGAGCGCGCGATCAAGCTGTCTGCGACGACGGTTCGGGCCCAGCGGAAAAACGAAAGGGCGTGCGAGCAGGAGAGTGGCGTGAGCGCTGAGGAATCCCATCAACAGGCCGCGCGATGTTTGGAGCTTGCCGAAAAAGCGCCCTCGGCCAAGCTCAAAGGATTTTTGCTCGCAGAGGCGGAGGCGTGGACCGGCCTCGCCGAGGAGCAGGAATGGCTCGAGCGCAGAAGCGCCGAGCGGCGGGCGCTCGCTCAATTCCCGACGATACGTGCGGTGGTCTCGGCTAATTCGAACGGGCGTCCCAACAGGCCTGAGAACCGGCAGCAACGGGCGGGAAAGCCATGATGATGGGTTGGCGCGGATGTTTTGCGCAGGACGCACTGCGCGTCGCGGGCCACGGAACCTAAATCGTATTGCTTGGAAAGGTCTTCTCAATCGTCGAGCGCCCGGATGCGACCGGGCGCTCGTCTCCTGCCTGAGCAAGAGAATGATCGGCAGGAATTGGAATTGCAGACACTTATTTCGCTAGGGCCCCTCCAGCCGCAAAGTTGTCCGCCGCATTGAGATCATCATAGCACATTTTTCGTTCTTCGCGACGCAAGCCTTATCATTTGGTAAACGCCGCGCGGTGATCGACGCCGCTGATGATCCGCGTTTGGCTGCGGGTATCGAGCCACCGCGAGGATCGCCGTATCACGGCCATCGCGCCCCAGAAGCGGCGCGCCTGTTTGCGGGATGCACGATTGGTCATGGTCGTCTCCTTCCGTCGCCAGTCGCGACCTGCTGCCTAGTCACATTGCAGGCGATGCGTGATGGCTCGTTGCATTTGTCGAGTGCATTGTGCTCGCCGAAAACCGCAGCGAAAATCAGCTTGTCGTCTTGGGACCAGATGCAGGGAAACGGCGGCGCGGCGGAGAAGCCGCATGTGTGCGAGGTTTCTCCGACGCCGGGCAGTCGCCAATGGTCTTGGGACCTGGATGTCCGGATTCGTGGCGGGCGATCCGCATCACGATCAATGCATGTTCGCTTTTATTGGTGAGCCCGGATGGGATCGAACCATCGACCTACTGATTAAAAGTCAGTTGCTCTACCGCTGAGCTACGGGCCCTTCAACGCACCTGGTGCGGTCCGGCGGAACAGGGAAAGCCACCTTGCCGCCGTGGCGCGTGTGTAGGGGGCACGCCCGGGACGGTCAATAGGCGGGCAGTTTGGCGCAGGAATGTCCTGTCAAAAACCCGGCATCGCGCCTATCTTTCCAGAAATCACCGCATTGGCGACCCGGCGCCAGAGGAGCAACCGATGCCGATTGTGAACCGCATTGCAGCCCTGCATGGCGACATCACGGAGTGGCGGCACGACCTGCACGCGCATCCGGAGCTGCACTACGACGTGCATCGGACCGCCGCGACGGTGGCGGAGAAGCTCAAGAGCTTCGGCTGCGACGAGGTGGTGACCGGGATCGGCCGCACCGGCGTCGTCGGCGTGATCCGCGGCAACAAGCCGGCGACCGGGCCGTTCAAGACGATCGGGATGCGCGCCGACATGGACGCGCTGCCGATCATGGAAGCCACGAACCTTCCTTACAAGTCGACGACGCCCGGCAAGATGCACGCCTGCGGCCATGACGGCCACACCGCGATGCTGCTCGGCGCGGCGCGCTATCTCGCCGAGACGCGGAATTTCGCCGGCACGGCGGTGGTGATCTTTCAGCCGGCGGAGGAGGGCGGCGCCGGCGGCAAGGCGATGATCCAGGACGGCATGATGGAGCGGTTCGGCATCGAGGAAGTGTACGGCATGCACAATTATCCGGGCCTGCCGGTCGGCGAGTTCGCGATCCGGTCAGGCCCGATCATGGCCGCCGCCGACCACCTCACCATCGACATCGAAGGCGTCGGCGGGCACGCGGCGCGGCCGCATCTGTCGGTCGACACGGTGCTGGTCGGCGCTCAGATCATCAACCAGTTGCAGTCGATCGTGGCGCGCAATGTCGACCCGCTGCATTCGGCGGTCATCTCGATCTGCATGTTCCACGCCGGCAACGCCGACAACGTCATTCCGCAGACCGCGCAGCTCAACGGGACGGCGCGCAGCCTCACGCCGGCCGTCCAGGATCTGCTGGAGCGCCGCATCCGCGAGGTGGTCGACGGCATCGCCCGCCTGCACGGCGCCAAGGCGACCGTGAATTACCGGCGCAGCTATCCGGTGCTGCGCAACCACGAGCGGCAAGCCGGCTTCGCTGCCAGCGTCGCCGGACAGGTCGTCGGCGACAACAAGGTCGATACCGCGGTCGCCCCGGTGATGGGCGCGGAGGATTTTTCATTCATGCTGGAGGCGCGGCCCGGCGCCTTCATCTTCGTCGGCAATGGCGACAGCGCGGGGCTTCACCATCCGGCCTACAACTTCAATGACGACGTGATCCCGATCGGGACGTCGTATTGGGTCAAGCTGGTCGAAAACGCGCTGCCGGCTTAAATGCTCAGCAACTGCTGAAATACGTCGTTCTTGGGCTCATCGAGAAGTGGTGGCCTATCATCAAGCCGGGGGCCGATGCCGGCCGGCGACCGCTCCTCATTGCCCGCGCGCGCCGGCGTTGACGACGGGTTGCGTGTCGCGCTCGCTGCACAGCACCACCATCAGGTTCGAGACCAGCGCGCTGCGGCGATCGACGTCGAGATCGACAATGTTCTTTTTCGCCAACATATCGAGCGCCATCTCCACCATTCCGACTGCGCCCTCGACCAGCGTCACGCGCGCCGCCACCACCGCTTGGGCCTGCTGGCGCCGGAGCATCGCGCCTGCGATCTCCGAAGCGTAGGCGAGATGAGTGAATCCGCATTCATCGACCGTGATGCCGGCAACCTGCAGCCGGTTGATCAATTCCGTCCGAAGCTCCGTTTTGATCTGCTCATTGTTGCCCCGCAGCGTAACTTCCTTGTGCTCGAAGTCGTCATACGGGTAATGCGATCCGATCGTACGCACCGCGGCCTCGATCTGGACCCTGACGAAGGCCCTGTAGTCGTCGACATCGAACAGCGCTTGCGCGGTATCGGTCACGCGCCAGACCACCTGTGCCGCGATCTCGATGGGGTTGCCGCGCAGATCGTTGACCTTGATCATCTCGGAGATGATGTTGTTGGCGCGAGCCGAGACCTTGGTCTTGCCGATCCATGGCCACACCCAGCGCAAGCCGGCCGTGCGGTCGGTGCCCTTGTAGCTCCCAAACAGCGTCAGCGCCGCTGCCTGGTTCGGCTGCAGCATGTAGAATCCCTTCGTGACCAGAATGAAGAGAAGGCCGCAGAGGATTGTGATGGCAGCTCCGACGGGCCTTGCGGAAGCGGCCGCGACAATGCCGACAATCACGACGACCAGCAGCAGCAAGAGCATGAGATAGCCACTGAAGGTCTGCGCCACATATTCCCGATTGGCATTGAGCGACGACGACGATTGGCTGGTCATGGATCCCGCACCTCGTGGTTGACGTGGCCATTTGCGCCGGCGCATGGACATCGCGCCAGCGGACCATCATAGCGTCTATCGC
Source organism: uncultured Alphaproteobacteria bacterium (assembly GCA_963785745.1). Classification (GTDB taxonomy): domain Bacteria; phylum Pseudomonadota; class Alphaproteobacteria; order Rhizobiales; family Xanthobacteraceae; genus VAZQ01. The sequence goes on along the minus strand of CAWAWR010000025.1, from coordinate 47,974 downwards.
GACGATGTGGGGCCGTCGCGGATGGTATGCCTTGGCTATGTGACTAAAGCTCTTCCGGCTCGATCTCGATGACGAGATCGTAGCTCTGCCGCAACCGCGCGACGGTGTCCTCACAGATCTCGGCGCAGACCCGGGGCACGGAGCCGCCGGCGGCGTTGATGTGCGACACCTCCCAATTGGAATCCGGCCGCGCCGTCTCGCTCACCGTGACGGCGCTGATGGAGTTGCAGGCGGAACAATTGCGGAGCTCGTTGAGGACGTAGCGCTCGAGCTCGGGCGCGGTCTTGAGGGTTTTGGCCATGACCGGCCTTCGATACACGAAGCGGTGCCGCGTGGCGACACGCCAGCCCGCCCGATACGCACTGCAATCAAAAAAAATCGCCCGCCGGCAGCGGCGGGCGACCTTTTGCATTTCAGGCGTCGTTACTGCGCGGCTTCGATGCGGTTCTCGACGGGCACCTGTGCCGGAGCTTCGGCGGCCGCGGCCGGACGGGGCAGGGTTTCCGCGACCTTGGCCTCGACGCCGCGCCAGTAGGCGAATTCGTTGAAGCGCGAGCCTTCGAGCGCCGCGATCACCACCGCCGCGATGAACGGCAGGCTCTGCACCACCAGAACCGCGGCGAAGATGTTGAGCTCGGTGATCTGCTTGGGGTTGGTCATGACCACCAGCACGGCGCTGGCGAGCAGCAGCGCCGCCAGCACGGCTTCCCAGAACGCCGCGAACTCGGGACCGCGGCCGGTCTTGCCGCCCTTGGCGGTGCGGGTGAAGGGGATGCTTTCCTTCCAGACGCCGTAGCCGATGGCGCGCGCCACCGTCCACTGCACCGACATGGCGGCGATGACCGCCGCCATCATCTGCGCAAGCGAGATCGAAACCCGCAGCCGGTAGAGCGCGACAAAGTGCAGGAGCGACACGGCGAACGCCGCGAGAATCGGGATGGTGAGGATCTTGTCCGGGATCGCAATGTCGAGCCACACGATCACCGGCACCCAGAGCAGATTGAGGATCGCGACCACGACGCCCAGCGTTTCCGCGCCCAGCCAGTTGAGCCAGCCGAATGCGTATTCGCGCTTCTGGTCGCGCGTCAGCGAGCGCGCGCGGGGCAACAGATAGCGCCAGTGGTGGCGCAGAATCTGGAAGCCGCCGTAAGCCCAGCGGTGGCGCTGCTTCTTGTAGGCCTCGAACGTGTCGGGCAGCAGCCCATGGCCGTAGCGGCGGTTGGTGTAGTGCACCTGCCAGCCCTGCTCCAGCAGGGTCAGGCCGAGGTCGGTGTCCTCGACGATGGTGCGGCTTGACCAGCTGCCGGCGCCGGCGATCGCGGTGCGCCGGATCAGGCACATGGTGCCGTGGACGATGATGGCGTTGGCCTCGTTGCGCTGGACCATGCCGATGTCGAAGAAGCCGGCGTATTCGCCGTTCATGGCGTTGTGCATGATCGAGCGTTCGCCGTCGCGATGATCCTGCGGCGACTGGATCATGCCGACCTTCTGATCCGCGAAATACGGCACGAGGTCCTTCAGCCAGTCGGGGCGCACGACATAGTCGGCGTCGATGACGGCGATGATCTCGGCGTCGTCGGCGGTGTGGGTGAGCGCAAGCCGGAGCGCGCCGGCCTTGTAGCCGTCGAGATTGTCGACATTCATGAACTTGAAGCGCTCGCCGAGCGTGCGGCAGTGCTCTTCGATCGGCTGCCAATAAGTGGGGTCCGGCGTGTTGTTGATGACCACCACGCATTCGAAATTCGGATATTCGAGGCGTGCGACCGCATCGAGCGTGAGCTTGAGCATCTCCGGCGGCTCTTTGTGGGCCGGGATGTGCACCGAGACCTTGGGCGCATAACCTTCGACGGCCGCGGCCGGCGCGGAGATCAGGCGGCGCGGACCGCGGCCGAACGCGATCGCCGCGATCTCCTCGATGCGCGCGAGCGCGATCAGCACCAGCGGGATCAGCAGCAGCAGTCCGAACCCGAGCGCGAACGCCGCGCCGGGCACGAAGTAGTGTCCGTTCCAGAACGCGAACACGATGGCGAACCACGCGCCGACCGCGTTGGTCGCGATGGCGAGCGTGATCGCCTCGCCGGTGGTCGCATGCGGCTTCGCCAGGATGGTCAGCGAGAGCAGCAATCCAAGCAGCAATGCGAGACCGGCGACCTTCCAATGATCGGGATCGCTGACCGGACCGGTCCAAGAGAATTTTGCGTTACGCGCAACGTCGAACAATCCCCAGTAGGAGCCGACGCCGCCTTCGAACGTCTTCCAGGGCTGATCGATCGCTTCGATGATGTTGTAGTCGATGCCGTAGGCCTCGGCGCGCGCCACGAAATCGCGGATCACCAGCGCCTGTTCGACGCGGCCGGGGATGGCCTGATTGAGATTGTAGCCTGCGCTCGGCCACCCGAATTCGGCGACCAGGATCCGCTTGCCCTCATGGCGGCTGCGAATCTGGTCGTAGATCTGGATGGTGTGATCGATCGCCGTAATGACCGACGTCTTGTCCCAGTAAGGCAGGATATGCGCGGCGATGAAATCAACGTTGGACGCCAGCTTGCGTGCGTCCGCGAGTTTCTTTTCGGCTTTCGCCGGATCGTTGTCCTTGCCAACCCAGATGTCCCAGGTTTCGCCGGTGCTTACCGGCACCGGGCTCACGCGCTTGACGCGCTGGATAATCGAGATGAGCTCGTCGACGGTCTTGTCTCCGCGCAGGATGCCTTCGTTGCCGACGATGATCGCATTGACGTTGCTGTAGCGCCGCGCCAGGGCGATCGCCGACTGGATCTCGCGCTCGTTGCGATCCCGCTTGATCCGGCTCTCGCTCTCGCAGCGCGCCTTCGCCGAGTCCGACAGCGTTGCGCGCTCGCAGTTGTCGACCTTGTCGAGCCAGATGCCGACCGTGACCTTGAGACCGAACTCGTTCGCAATGCCGGGGACGAGCTCGAGGCCGCCGGTCGATGAATAGGTGCGGATCGTGCGCGCGTAGGAGCTCAGCAGCCGCAGATCGGTGCGGATCTGTTCCGGCAGACGGCCGGTCGCCGTTATCCGGATGCTGCCATCGCGTGTAGGGGGAATAGGAAACGCTGGCGAGCTGGCCGTTGATGTCAGGGCTGGAATATTGCCGTTGGAGCGTGCTCCACAAGCCAGCGTGCACGCACGTTACGAGCGCGATGACGGCAACAACAATGCGCATGGAAGTCACAACCACGCGGGCAAAACCGGGGCCCGAGCCCATCCCCCCAAGGTCACCCAAGACCGTCTCTACGGTAGCTTAGCCAGAGGTATCGCATCAAGTAGTGGGTAGTAACGGCAAATCCAAGGCGACAACTAAGCTGCTGCGAAATTGTTCCTCGTCAGTCTTAATCGCGTTGTCTGAACGTCTGTACAGACTAGCGGTTCGTCGTCCCCGCCGGTGCGGCGGCCGATGTCGCTTCAAGGTTCGGGTTAACCCAACAGGTGTGGACGCGTCCGTTGAGCGCGTCCGGCTGCTTGGAATCGATGGGACCTTGCCGCACCACGCAACGGAACGTCGCCTGGATATGTCCGGCGGGGCATCCGAAGCGGTCGTACAGATCGAGGTGGCGGAAGGCGGTATCGAGATCGTCCTGCCACATCAGGCGAACCACCCGCCGGCCAAGCCAGACGCATTCGGGGTGCGACGCGGGGCCTCCCAGCAGCTTGGCGGCCTCGGCAAACTCGTCGAGCTTCCGCTGGCCGTCCTTCTTCGCGTCGGCGTCGCTGCCTGCAGTCCGCGGGGGGCCGGCTTTGGGGTCGCCGCTTTGAGCCACTACCGACGTCGTTGCCGACAACAGAAAAGCCGCGCCCAGGGCGGCGGCGGCGATACGCATACGGGCAAAGACCATGGTCGCTCTGAGTGTTGGGCCGGTCAGGCCGCGTTCCCCCGTCTGCCGGGCCGTTTTCGGCCGGCAACACGGCACCTGCCTACCCAAGCCCATGGCCCGGGACTTTGTCGAGGGCGCCGTGATCGTGTGATTAAAGCAGTCGGCAAGCCGACAGCCAATACACTCCTGCGAATAATTGCCCGAACGGGCCAAAGTTAGGCCGCTGCAACGGTCAAGCCGTACCGCGCGCTTGGCACCGCCCAGGACGCGAGCTAAGCGAGGCCCGGGCGGGAAGCGCCCCGCGGGGATTTGCCAGGATGCGCATTGCAGCCCTTCTGTTCGCGGCGGTTGCGGCGGCGATTGTCGCCGCCTGGAGCTGGCTGGGCGCTGCGGTCGAAATGCCGCAGGCGCCCGCGGCCGGCCGGCTCGACTGCGTGTCCTATGCGCCATTCCGCGGCGACCAGAACCCGCTCGGGCCGGGGACGATGGTCGAACCCCGGCAGATCGAAGAAGACCTGGCCCAGCTCAAGCCGCTGACCAGTTGCATCCGCACCTATTCGATCGATCATGGGCTCGACAAGATTCCGGAGATCGCGCGCCGCCACGGTATGAAGGTGCTGCACGGGCTATGGCTGTCGAGCCTCCCGGACATGAACCGCCGGCAGATCGACACGACGATCGAGCTCGCCAACAAGTTTCCCGACGTGATTGAGGCGGTCATCGTCGGCAACGAGGTGTTGCTGCGCGGCGAGATGTCGGCGCCGGAGCTCGCCCGCACCATCCGCGAGGTGAAGGCGAAGGTCCCGATGCGCGTCACCTATGCCGAAGTCTCGGATTTCTGGCTGCGGCATCGCGACGTCGCCGCCGCGGTCGATTTCATCACCGTGCACATCCTTCCTTATTGGGAGGATCACCCGATCCCGGTCGGCCAGGCGGCGCACCATGTCGACTTGATCCGCAAGAAATTTGTGGCCGCCTTTCCAGACAAGGAAATTTTTCTCGGCGAGTTCGGCTGGCCGAGCGCCGGACGGATGCGCGAGGGCGCCTTGCCATCGCCGGTCAACGCCGCGCGCGTGCTGCAAGAGGTGGTGGCGCAAGGCAAGCGCGAGAACTACCGCGTCAACCTGATCGAGGCCTACGACCAGCCCTGGAAGCGAAAGCTGGAAGGCACGGTCGGCGGCTTTTGGGGCCTCTACGACGCCTACGAGCGCAAGGCGAAATTCGTCTGGGGCGCCGCCGTCTCCAACCATCCGAACTGGCGCTGGCAGGCGGCGGGCGGGATTGCCTTCGCCGCGCTCGTCTTCGGTGCCGCGCTGGCCGCCGGCCGGCGGCAACCACCGCTTGCCACGCGGCATTGGGTTGCCGTCGCCGTGATCGCGCTGGTGTCGGGAACGCTGATCGGCTGGACGATCAAGAATATCTCGATCGAAAGCCTGTCGGCGATCGACTGGATGCGCTCACTGTCGTGGGCCGCCGTTGCGTTTGCCGCGCCGATTGCCGGCGCAGCAGCGCTCGCGTCGGGGATCAAGGTCCCGAGCCTCGCCAGCATGCTCGGACGCCGCGCCGGCGTTCCGGCCAATCCGATCGCCTTTGCGCTCGGAGCGCTGCTCGTCGTCCTGGTGGTGCTGGCGGTGCAGGCGGCGCTCGGCCTGGTGTTCAACCCGCGCTACCGCAACTTCCCGTTCACGGCGCTGACCGGGGCGGTCATCCCGTTTGTCGTTCTGATGACGGGATTGCCGACACGGAAGGACATTCGACCGAACGCCGAGACGGTGGCGGCGGCAGCGCTGGTGCTTTGCGCGGTCTACATTGCGTTGAGCGAGACCTTCGCGAACTGGCAGTCGCTGTGGTTCTGCGCCGGGCTTATCGTGCTCGCGGTTAGTCTTTTGCCGGGGCGGGCCGCGCCAGGCTGAGAATCAGCAGGGCCGCCGCGAGACCGGCGACGTCGGTGTTGTGCAGCACCAGCCCGAAGCCGGCGGCGGCAATCGCGATCGACATCAAGAAGATCGACGGCCGTATGAGATTGAGTACGGCAGCGCCAAGTGCGACCCATCCGAATACACCGTGATTGTAGAGGACGATGACGGTCCGGAAGCTCGTGCACAGCCAGCTTTGCAATCCGGCCTGGCACTCGAGCGACACCGGCGCGTATTCGATCGCGAGGTAGCGCAGGTAAAGCGCCTCACCGACCGCCAGGAAGGCGACGATCAGCAACCAGTTGGTCTGCCGCGCAGTCGGAAAGAAGGTCGCTTGCATCGTGCCGACTATGACGGGCGGGATACCCCGGAGCAACCTGCGTTAGGGAGCTTTTGCCGTCGGGCGCGGCTTGGGCGCCGTCGCGGCTGGGCGGCGAGGGGGCGCTGGCGGCGGCGGCGCGTTCAGCGCCAGCGGCTGGCCCTCGAATGCGACCAGCCGGCAATAGCGCTTGGTGGCGGCAAGCGTTGAGCAGATCCGCGACGCCGTTTCCACGTCGCTGAGCGGGCCGGCCACAAGCCGGAGATCGGCGCCACGCGACCTGTTGTCCTCGCGCACCGTCACGATCGCGTGCAATCCGTCGAATAAGTCGGGATGGGTGGCCGTCGTGATGTTCCAGAGCGTCCGCAGCCCGTCGAAATCCCGCGCGCCGCCGAGGTCGACGCCGCCCGCGGGCCGCGCCTCGACGGGTTGCAGCTCGGGAACGTTGCCGGGCGGGCCAAGACTTGCCGTGCGGTCCGGCGGCTCTGCCTTCGGCGGCGCCGCGGCGGGCTCGGATGGCGGAGCGCTTGGCGGCGACGTGTTGGGCGGTGCGACGGTGATGGTCGGTTGCGGGCCCGCCGCGGGCGCGGTCGGCGGCGGCGTTGCCGCCGGAGGCGCCAGTGCGGCCTGCCGCTTGATCGAGCCTGTGACGTCTTCAAGATTGCGCTCGAGCGAGGCGATGCGCGTCATCAGCCGCTCGCGATCGCCGGCCAGCGAACGCACCATTTCGACCAGGCGGCGGGTCTCGCTTTCTGTTGCTGCAATCCGTGCGAGCTGCGCTGCCCGGTCTGCCTCAGTCTTGGCGGCTTCCGCGGCCCGGGCGCCGCTGACGTCCGCAAAAGCAAACGACAAACGTTCCCGGCCGCTGCTCGAATTTGCAGCGATCAGGGCAAACAGCAGCGCGGCGGTCGCCGCCACTCCCCAACTTGCCAGCCGCAGCAGTCCCTGCATGTTCCCGATGCTCGCCCGGTACCCATTAGACCCGCGAATCAGCCCATTGAAAACGTTAGCAGAATCCGATCAATCTGGCTGCCGAGTTGGCAAATCGCCGGTGCAATCCGCCTTTTTCGCTGCATCATGCTCGGCTAAGACGGCGCCGGGCCCTAATTCCGGGAGACTCGATGGCCGAGCGGACATGCCTTGCGATCGTGCTCGCCGCCGGCGAAGGCACCCGCATGCGCTCGGCGCGCCCGAAGGTGCTGCATGAGATCGCGGGACAGTCGCTGCTCGCGCATGTGCTCGCGGCGGTCCGGCAGGCCGGCGGATCGGCTACGGCGGTGGTGGTCGGTCCCGATGCCGCTGCCGTGAGTGCCGAGGCCCGGCGCTGCGAGCCGGGCGCGGAGGCGTTCGTTCAAACGGAACGGCGCGGCACCGCGCACGCCGTGCTCGCTGCCGCCGACGCGCTGGCGCGGGGCGCGGACGACATCCTCGTCATCTTCGGCGACACGCCGCTGATCCGTCCGCAGACGCTACGCCGGATGCGCGAGGCGCTGGCAAAGGGCGCGGCCATCGCCGTGCTCGGCTTCCGCCCGAAGGACCCGAGTGGTTATGGACGGCTCGTGATGAAGGGTGGCGAGCTCATCGCTATCCGCGAAGAGCTTGATGCGACGCCGGCCGAGCGTGCCATCGATTTGTGCAATGGCGGGCTGATGGCCTTGGACGGCAAGACCGCGATGACGATCCTCAACCGGATCGGCAATGACAATCGCAAAGGCGAGTTCTATCTGACTGACGCAATCACTATAGCCCGCGCCATGAAGCTCAAGGCGGCGGTGATCGAGACCGAGGAGGACGACGTGCGCGGCATCAACACCAAGGCCCAGCTCGCGGAGACCGAAGCGGCGCTGCAGCAGCGCTTGCGCAAGGCAGCCATGGATGCGGGCGTCACGCTGGTGGCGCCGGAGACGGTGTTCCTCGCGGCCGACACCAAGTTCGGACGCGACGTCACCGTCGAACCCTATGTGGTGTTCGGTCCGGGCGTCACGGTCGAGGACAACGCGGTGATCCACTCGTTCACGCACCTGACCCATGCGCATGTCGGCAAGGGCGCGCTGGTCGGCCCCTTTGCGCGGCTAAGGCCTGGCGCGAAGCTTGGCGCTGACGTGCACATCGGCAACTTCGTCGAGATCAAGGAGTCCGTCATTGAGGACGGCGCCAAGGCGAACCACCTCGCCTATATCGGCGACGCTCGGTTGGGGGCGGGCTCGAACTTCGGCGCCGGCGCGATCGTCTGCAACTATGACGGCGCCGCCAAGTATCGCACCGACATCGGCAAGAATTCCTTCATCGGGTCGAATGCGGCGCTGGTGGCTCCGGTGACGATCGGCGACGGCGCCTATGTCGCCACCGGATCGGTGATCACCCAGGACGTGCCTTCGAACGCGCTTGCGATCGCGCGCGAGCGCCAGGTGGTCAAGGAAGGCGGGGCATCGCGGATCCGCGCGATCAAGGCGGCGGCCAAGCCGAAGCGGGGCGCGGCCGAGTAACGGCCAGCCGACGGTTCGTTAGCCTTAATTCCCGCACGATTGCAGGCACTTCGTCGGCACTTGCGGCGTTCATGCCGAATATACAGTTTCTGACGTACTATCCGGGACGGGTAGAGGAACAGGAATCTCACTGGAATGTGCGGGATTGTCGGCATCCTCGGCAACGAGCCGGTCGCGGTGCAACTGGTCGATGCGCTCAAGCGCCTCGAATACCGCGGCTACGATTCCGCCGGCGTGGCGACGCTGGAGGACGGTCGGCTGACGCGGCGTCGCGCCGAGGGCAAGCTTCGCAACCTCGAAACCAAGCTCCATAGCGATCCGCTCAAGGGCACGATCGGAATCGGTCACACCCGCTGGGCGACCCATGGCCGCCCGACCGAGAGCAACGCTCATCCCCATGCCACCGACCGCTTGGCGGTCGTGCACAACGGCATCATCGAGAACTTCCGCGAGCTTCGCGAGGAGCTCGAAAAGGACGGCGCGAAATTCGGCTCCGAAACCGACACGGAAGTCGTCGCCCATCTGGTGACTCGCGAAATGAAGAACGGCCGCTCGCCGGCCGATGCGGTGGCGGCGGCGTTGCCGCGGCTGCGCGGCGCGTTCGCGCTCGCGTTCCTTTTTGCAGGCGAAGAGAACCTGCTCATCGGCGCGCGCAAGGGCTCTCCGCTCGCGATCGGCTATGGCGATGGCGAGATGTATCTCGGATCGGACGCCATCGCGCTGGCGCCGTTCACCGACACGGTGGCCTATCTCGAGGACGGCGACTCCGTCGTGATTTCACGCACCAGCGTGGAAATCCGTGACGCCGCCGGCTCGCGCGTTGAGCGTGAGATGCACAAAGCGCCGCCGTCGTCGTTCCTGGTCGACAAGGGCAACCATCGCCATTTCATGGCGAAGGAAATCCATGAACAGCCCGAGGTCGTCGGGCACACGCTTGCGCACTATCTCGACATGGCGGAGCAGCGCATCGCGCTGCCGATGACACTGCCGTTCGATTTCAAGAAGCTCGACCGGATTTCGATCTCCGCCTGCGGCACGGCTTATTACGCGGGGCTGGTCGCCAAATACTGGTTCGAGCGCTTCGCCCGCCTGCCGGTCGAAATCGACGTTGCCTCCGAATTCCGCTACCGCGAAGCGCCGCTGAGCGCCAACGGTCTCGCCATCTTCGTTTCGCAGTCGGGGGAGACCGCCGACACGCTGGCCACGCTGCGCTACGCCAAGGCGAACAAGCAGCACGTCATCTCGGTGGTCAACGTGCCGAGCTCGACCATCGCGCGCGAAAGTGACGTCGTGCTGCCGACGCTGGCCGGCCCGGAGATCGGCGTCGCCTCGACCAAGGCGTTCACCTGTCAGCTCGCCGTGCTCGCCTGCATTGCGATCGCGGCGGGGCGTGCGCGTGGTGTGTTGTCGGCGGACGACGAACGCAAGCTGGTGCAGGCGCTGATCGAAGTGCCCCGATTGATGACCGAAGCGCTCAAGCTTGAGCCGATGATCGAGCAGCTCGCGCGCGATCTCGCCAAGAGCCGCGACGTGCTCTATCTCGGTCGCGGCACGAGCTATCCGATCGCGCTCGAAGGCGCGCTCAAGCTCAAGGAAATTTCCTACATCCACGCCGAAGGCTATGCCGCGGGCGAGCTCAAGCACGGGCCGATCGCATTGATCGACGAGACGATGCCGGTGATCGTCATCGCCCCGCACGACCGCGTGTTCGAGAAGACGGTCTCCAACATGCAGGAGGTCGCGGCCCGCGGCGGCAAAATCATCCTGGTGACCGATCCCCATGGTGCGCACGAGGCGCATGTGGAATCGTTGATCAAGCTCGTCCTGTCGGCCATGCCGGCGACGGTGACGCCGCTGGTCTATGCGATCCCGGTCCAACTCATCGCCTACCACACGGCGGTGGTGATGGGCACCGACGTCGACCAGCCGCGCAACCTCGCCAAATCGGTCACGGTTGAATAGGCCGGGCGAAACCCGTAAGACGCCGGCAATGAACGAGCGTCATGTTTCAGGGATGAGCAGTTCCGACCAAAACCCGCAAGCTGAGGCCGGCGGCCCGACCGAACACGCCGAGTCGCAGCCCAGCGTCGTCAACCGCATCAGAAACTACTTCCTGACCGGGCTGATCCTCGTCGGGCCGCTCTACATCACCTTCAGCCTGACCTGGTGGTTCATCAACTGGGTCGACGATGTCGTGCGGCCGTTCATTCCGGCCGCCTTCCGTCCTGAAACCTATCTGCCGTTTCAAATTCCGGGTTTGGGACTGATCATCGCGCTGACGACACTCACCTTGCTCGGCTTCCTGACCGCCAACCTGGTCGGGCGCAAGCTCGTCGAATTTGGCGAACATATTCTCAACCGCATGCCGGTCATCCGGCCGATCTATCGCAGCCTCAAGCAGGTCTTCGAGACGCTGTTCTCGAATTCCGGATCGAGCTTCCGCCGCGTCGGGCTCGTCGAGTTTCCGGGGCCGGGCATGTGGTCGATCGTGTTCATGTCGCAACCACCGAGTGCCGAGGTCGCGGGTCGTCTTCCCGACAGCGAGCACATCTCGGTATTTCTGCCGTGCACGCCCAATCCGACCACCGGGTTTTTCTTCTATTTGCCGCGTCGTGACGTTATCGAGCTCGACATCACGGTCGAGACCGCGATGTCATTGGTGATCTCGGCAGGCGTGGCGCAGCCCGGCGGCAACGGTGGCGATCAGCAGCAAAAGCTTGCGGCGCTGGCGAATGCCGCGCGGGCCACGCGCGCGGCGCAATCGCCGGTGACCACCCCGGCTGTACGTCCCACCGCGCCAGTGAAGTAATTAGCCCGCCCGGATCAGCCGGATCGCTTCGTCGCGCCCGAACACATAGAGCAGATGCCGCAGCGCCTCGCCGCGCTCGGTCGACAGCGTGGGATCGCGCGACAGCACAAGCTGCGCGTCGTCGCGCGCCGTGCCGATCAGGCTGCCGTGGGTCTCGATGCGGGCGATCCGGAATCCCGGGACGCCGGACTGCCGCGTGCCAAGGACGTCGCCTTCGCCGCGCAGCCGCAAATCCTCCTCCGCGATCCGGAAGCCATCCTCGGTCTGCCGCATGATCTCGAGCCGCGCCTTCGCCGTCTCACCGAGCGGCGGGCGGTAGAGCAGCAGGCAGGTCGAGCGGCCGGTCCCACGGCCGATGCGGCCGCGCAATTGATGGAGCTGCGCGAGCCCGAAACGCTCGGCATGCTCGATCACCATCACGGTCGCCTCCGGCACGTCGACGCCGACTTCGATCACGGTGGTCGCGACCAGCAGCCTGGTCTCGCCGGCCGCGAAGCGCGCCATGGCGGCATCCTTCTCGGCGCCTTTCATGCGGCCGTGGACGAGGTCGGTCAGCGCACCGAATTTCTGTTCCAGCTCGGCGAAGCGCTCCTCGGCGGCGGCGAGGTCCGATTTTTCCGATTCCTCGACCAGCGGACAGACCCAGTAGACCCGCCGGCCCTCCGACAGGGCGCGGCCGATGGCGTCGATCACCTCGTCGAGCCGGCTGATCGGCAGCGTGCGGGTGTCGATCGGCTGCCGGCCGGCGGGCTTTTCACGCAGCTCGGAAATATCCATGTCGCCGAAATAGGTCAGCACCAGCGTGCGCGGGATCGGGGTCGCGGTCATCACCAGCATGTCGACGGCTTCGCCTTTCCGCGCCAGCGCAAGCCGCTGGTGCACGCCAAAGCGATGCTGCTCGTCGACGATCGCGAGCCCGAGGTCGCGAAATTCCACGTCGTCCTGGAAAATCGCATGGGTGCCGACCAGGATGTGGATGTTGCCGAGCCGAAGGCGCTCGATGATGTCGGCGCGTTCGCGGCCACGCTCGCGACCGGTCAGGATCGCGACCTCGACGCCGGCGGCGGCCGCCAGCGGCACGATGGTGCCGTAGTGCTGCCGCGCCAGGATTTCGGTCGGCGCCATCAACGCCGCCTGACGTCCGCCTTCGATGACGGTCGCGGCGGAAAGGAGCGCGACGACGGTCTTGCCCGAGCCGACGTCGCCTTGCAGGAGCCGCAGCATCCGCTCGGGCTTGGCGAGGTCGGCCGCGATGTCGGCGATCGCGCGCGATTGCGACGCCGTGAGCGAGTAGGGCAGTGCATCGACGAGCTTCTTGCGTAGCGCGCCGGTGCCCGGCGTCGCGCGTCCCGCAGGGCGGCGGATGTGCGCGCGCACCAGCGCCAAAGCAAGTTGTCCGGCAAGCAATTCGTCATAGGCGAGCCGCATCCAGGCGCGGCTGTCCGGCTGAACATCCGTTGGCGCCGCCGGCCGGTGCAGTGTCCGCAGCGCATCGGAGAACGTCGGATATCGCTCGCGCGCCACCCAGGGAAGGTCCTGCCATTCCGGCAAGTCCGGCAGCTTCGGCAACGCGGCATCGACGGCCTTGCGCACCTGATTGAGGCTCAACCCCTCGGTCAGCGGATAGACCGGCTCGAGCAGCGGCAGCTTGGCGAGGCCGGCTTCGTCGACCACGCGGTCCGGGTGCACCATCTGCAACATGCCGTCGTAGGTCCCGGTCGTGCCCGACACGTAGCGGAGCTCCCCGACCGGGAGCAACTTTTCGAGATAGTCGCGGCGCGCGAAGAAGAAGGTGAGGACGAGGTCGCCGGTCTCGTCGCTGGCATAGACCTGATAGGGCACGCGCGGCCGGTTGGGCGGCGAGGGCCGGTGCCGGTCGACGGTTACCGCAACGGTGACCACCGTCCCGGGTACGACGTCCTTCAGTTTCGGGCGGGCGCGCCGGTCGATGACGCCGGTCGGAAGATGGAAGAGCAGGTCGATGACGCGCGCTTCCTCCTCGGCGCGGCCGAGCAGGCGGCGATAGAGCCGCTCCACCTTCGGGCCGATGCCCGACAGCGTGGTCAGCGCTCCAAACAGTGGATTGAGCAGGTTCGGGCGCATCAGAGGCGACCTCGCGCCGCGCGAGCGTGTCCTAGATGTTCGTCAGCCGCACGCCGCTGCGGCGGCCCATGTCCTTGAAATCGTCGTCGATCTTGAGACCGGCGGCGCGAATGCCGAAGGTCGCAAGCTCCTCGTCCTTGTCCTCGGTATCGCCGGTCACGCCGATCGCGCCGATGACGTCGCCCGCCTCGTTGCGGATCTGCAAGCCGCCGCCTTCCGGAAAGATCTGGTCGTCGCTGGCGCTGAGCGAGATAGCGCATGAAGATCGGCCGTTCGTCGGCGCGGATGCGCACCAGCTTGGACGACCGTCCCAGCGCCAGCGCGGCATAGGCCTTCCCGAACGCCATTTCGAACCGGATCATCGACGAGCCGTCCTCCTTCTGGAACGCCTTCACCTTGCAGCCGGGCTCGACCACCAGCACGCTCAACGGCCGGCACTGGATTTCCGCCCCGCGCTGGAGGACGGCCGCGATGATGCGGTTGGCCTGTTCGAGGGTGATGGCACTCATTTGGAAAACCTCCGGTTGATCGGCTTGGCGGGCATATGATCCGGCTGGGCCGGCTGTTGCCAAGTTAGCGCATGCCGCATCTGCGTTCGACGCCCGTCAATGCATACATCACGCCTGACAATATGGTCTGCGCCCGCTATAGAACGCCGCCCGGCCCCGTCCGGGCTTTTGGTATTGAGGAACAGATGAGCGGAATGGGGCGTTCGAGCGAGGGATTGGATATCCGCCGCCGCAAGCTCCTGTTCCGGGCCTGGCATCGCGGGCTGCGCGAAGTCGATCTGATCCTGGGCGGCTTTGCCGATCGCCATATCGAGGAACTCGACGACACAGCCCTGAGCGAATTCGAAAGCCTGATGAACGTCCCCGACGGTGAACTCCTGGCGTGGCTGACCGGCGAGGCCGAGGTGCCTGGCCTGCATGACGGCCCGCTGTTCCGGCGTCTGCGCGAATTCCAGGCCGGCCAGAGGGAGGCCTGATGGCCAAATCTTCCCTCGCCAGTTCGCCCGCCGCATTGCTGGAGCCCGGCCGGCCGCTGACGCTGTCCGGCGTCGCCGACGGCGCCGAAGGGCTCGTCGTCGCCGATCTGGCGCGGACAGTTGCCGCGCGCACCGGCGCCCCGGCGACAAGCCTGGTCGTGATCTGCCGCGACGGCCCGCGCATGGCGGCGCTCGCCCGCGCCCTCACGTTCTTCGCGCCCGACATGGCGGTGCTCGAATTCCCGGCCTGGGACTGTCTGCCCTATGACCGGGTGTCGCCGCATGCCGGCGTGGTCGCGCAGCGCATGACCGCTTTGGCGCGGCTCGCGCGCGTAAAAGGCCGCGACCGGCCGTCGATCCTGCTCACGACCGTCAACGCCGCGCTCCAGCGCGTGCCGAAGCGCGAGGTGGTGGCGACGCAATCCCTGTCGGTCGCGCCGGGCAACGTGCTCGACATGGAGGGTGTCACCCGCTGGCTCGAGCTCAACGGTTTCACGCGCGCCTCGACGGTCCGTGAGCCCGGCGACTATGCGGTGCGCGGCGGGATCATCGACCTCTATGCGCCGGGGATGGCGGAGCCGGTGCGGTTCGATTTCTTCGGCGACCAGCTGGAATCGATCCGCAGCTTCGATCCGGAGACCCAGCGCAGCACCGACCAGTTGCGCGCGCTCGACCTCGTTCCGGTCTCGGAGTTCCAGCTCACCACCGAGACGATCCGGCGCTTCCGTCTCGGCTACGTGGAAGCGTTCGGCGCCACGACGCCCGACGATCTCCTCTATGAGGCCGTCAGCGAAGGCCGCCGCCATCCCGGCATGGAGCATTGGCTCCCGCTGTTCCACGCCGGCATGGAAACGATCTTCGACTATGTGCCGGGCTCGCCGGTGGTGCTCGAACCGCTCGACGAAGACGCGGCCCGCGAGCGGCACGCGCAAATCAACGACTATCACGACGCGCGCGTGCAGGCGCTGGCGGCGCGTGATGGCGGCCCGCCGTATCGGCCGCTGCCGCCGGATCGTCTCTATCTTTCTGACGCCGAATGGCGGGAGCGGTTGAACGCGGCGGCGCTGGTGCGCCTGACGCCGTTTGCGGTGCCGGACGGGCAGGGGCGTGTCGTCGATGCCGGCACCAAGCAGGGGCACAATTTCGCAGCGGAGCGCGCCGAGCCCGCCCGCAACGTGTTCGAGGCCGTGACCAAGCATGTCTTTGCGCTTCAGGCGGCGCGCAAGCGCGTCATCGTCGCGCTCTGGAGCGAAGGCGCCCGCGAACGCATGAGCCACGTGCTCGCCGAGCACGGGCTCAACAACCTCACGTCGGTCGCGTCGTGGCAGGAGGCGCAGGGCCTGCCGCTGCCCCAGGTGGGCCTCGCCGTGCTCGGGCTGGAGAGCGGCTTCGAGACCGCGGACGCCGCCATCGTCGGCGAGCAGGACATTCTCGGCGATCGGCTGGTACGGCCGCGGCGCGCCGCCCGGCGGGCCGAGAATTTCATCGCGGAAGCAACGAGCCTCGCCGCCGGCGATCTGGTCGTGCACGTCGACCACGGCATCGGGCGGTTCGTCGGGCTGCGCGCCATCGAGGCCGCCGGCGCGCCGCACGACTGCCTCGAAATCCACTATGCCGGCGGCGACAAGCTGTTCCTGCCGGTCGAGAACACCGAATTGCTTTCGCGCTACGGCTCGGAAGAAAACCTCGTCGATCTCGACCGTCTCGGCGGCGGCGCCTGGCAGGCGCGCAAAGCGCGCATGAAGAGCCGCATCCGCGAGATCGCCAACGAGCTGATCAAGATCGCGGCCGAGCGCCAGACCCGCGAAGCACCGAAGCTCACGGTCGAGCACGGACCGTACGACGAATTCTGTGCCGGCTTCCCGTACGAGGAAACCGAGGACCAGCAGGCGGCGATCGACACCACGGTCAGCGAGCTTGCATCCGGCCGGCCGATGGATCGCCTGATCTGCGGCGACGTCGGCTTCGGCAAGACCGAAGTGGCGCTGCGTGCGGCCTTCGTCGCGGCCATGAACGGCAGGCAGGTCGCGGTCGTGGTCCCGACCACGCTGCTGGCGCGCCAGCACACCAAGACATTCACCGAGCGCTTCCGCGGCTTTCCGGTGAAGATCGGACAGGCCTCGCGGCTGGTGACCGGCAAGGAGCTGGCCAGCGTCAAGAAGGGCATCGCCGACGGCTCGATCGACATCGTGATCGGCACCCACGCGCTGCTGGGCAAGGCCATCGCCTTCAAGGACCTGGGTCTGCTGATCGTCGACGAGGAGCAGCATTTCGGCGTCTCGCACAAAGAGAAGCTCAAGCAGTTGCGCGCCGAGGTGCATGTGCTGACGCTGACGGCGACGCCGATCCCGCGCACGCTCCAGCTCGCGCTGTCCGGCGTGCGCGACCTCTCGATCATCGCGTCGCCGCCGGTCGACCGGCTGGCGGTGCGCACCTTCGTGTCGCCGTTCGATCCGCTGGTCGTGCGCGAGGCGCTGCTGCGCGAGCGCTATCGCGGCGGCCAGTGCTTCTATGTCTGTCCGCGGATCGAGGATCTCGCGGGCCAGAAGGAATTCCTCGAACGGCACGTGCCCGAGATGAAGGTCACGGTCGCGCACGGGCAGATGCCGTCGACCGTGCTCGACGACATCATGTCGGCGTTCTACGACGGCAAGTACGACCTGCTGCTCGTCCACCACGATCGTCGAATCCGGGCTCGATATCCCGAACGCCAATACGCTGATCGTGCACCGCGCCGACCGCTTCGGCCTGTCGCAGCTCTATCAGCTCCGCGGCCGGGTGGGGCGCTCCAAGGTGCGCGCCTATTCGCTGTTCACGCTGCCGGCCGAGCGCAAGATCACCGTGCAGGCCGAGCAGCGGCTGAAGGTGCTGCAATCGCTCGATACGCTCGGCGCCGGCTTCCAGCTTGCGTCGCACGACCTCGACCTGCGCGGCGCCGGCAACCTCCTGGGCGAGGAGCAGTCCGGCCACATCAAGGAAGTGGGCTTCGAGCTCTACCAGCAGATGCTGGAGGAGGCGGTGGCGAGCCTGAAGGCCGGCATCACTGCGCCGGTCGCCGACAAGTGGTCGCCGCAGATCACCATCGGCACATCGGTCATGATCCCCGAGGACTACGTCGCCGACCTGCCGGTCCGGCTCGCGCTCTATCGCCGGCTGGGCGAGATCGAGGACGAGCGCGAGATCGAATCCTTCGGCGCCGAGATGGCCGACCGTTTTGGCCCGCTACCGGTGGAAGTCGAGCACCTGTTGCAGATCGTCGCCATCAAGGCGCTCTGCCGTCAGGCCAATGTCGAGAAGATCGAGGCCGGCCCGAAGGGCGCGGTGGTGACGTTCCGCGAGAACACGTTTCGCCAATCCGGAGCGCCTGATCAAATTCATCGGCGAAGAGGGCGCGCGGGTGCGGCCCGACCAGAAGGTCGTGTTCTTCGACGACTGGGAGCAGGCGGAGGATCGCCTCACCGGGACCAAGCAGATCCTCCGCAAGCTCGTCGAGCTGGCGCAGCCGGCGAAAGCGGCGTGACGCGCCGCTAGTCCACCACCGCGAACGCCTGAATTTCGATGAGCTGCTCGGGCTCTCCGAGTTCAAGCACCGCGATATTGGTCGAGGTGGGTACGTGCCGGAACGGCGCGAAATACGAATTGATCACCTTGCTGGCGATGCCGATGTCGCCCATCTGCGGCCGCGCCCGGAAGACAAAGACGTGCACGACGTCCTTGAACGAGGCGCCGGCGGCGTCGAGCGTCTCCTTGATGCCGTCCATCGCACGGCGGGTCTGCGCTTCGAGGCTCGGCGGCATGTATTTCAGGATGTCTTCGCGCCGGTGCGGATGGTCGTGATAGACCGGCAACGACGTTGTGCCGGCGAGCCAGAGGATCTTTCCGCTCTTGATCTTGATGCCGGGCACGAACGGCATGAAGAAGCTCTTGTTGTAGTTGGGGTGGTGGATGATTTCCATGTGCTGGTTTGGCTGGGCCTGCGCGGTGAACGGCGTCAGGACAGCGGCAAGACCCGCGATGGCGAAAGCGGCGAGCGTAGAACCAATTCTTGCGTTGATCATCGTTTGCTCCTGTTCTGGGATAGGAACGACCCGAGGATCATAGCGTCCTGGCGCGGGCCAGTCCGCGCACAGAGCGATGCGCGCAGCGCACGCATGCGCCGCGGGTATGTCGCGATGATGAGATAGTGTCGCGTTACTCGGCCGCGACCTGCTTGGCGAATTCGGCCGACGCCTGCTCGATCGCCTGTGCGAGATGCTCCGGCGGGTTGGCGCCGCTGACCGCCAGCAGGTTGCCGAAGATGAAGAACGGCACGCCCTCGATCCCGGCTTCCTTGGCGGAATTGGCTTCCGCCTCGATGCGCGCCACGTCCTCGTCGGTGGCGAGACGCCGGCGCACCTCGCCCGCGTCCATCCCGCAGTCGGCCGCCGCGCGCACCAGCACTTCCGCGTCGGTGAGATCGCCGCCCTCGCTGAAATAAAGCTGCATCAGCCGCTGCTTCATGCGCGCAGGATCGTCGGCCCAGGCGATCAGCCGGTGGCAGTCGATCGTGTTCGGCTGGCGCTTGATCTTGTCGCGGTCATAGGCGAGGCCGGCCGCGGCAGCGATATCGATCAGGCGCTGGCTGTTGGCGTTGTAACGCTCGACCGATCCGAATTTGGTGACGAGGTAGTCCTCGCGGCTCATGCCTTCGCGCGGAACCCAGGGATTGAGCAGATAGGGACGGAACCGCACCGCGACCGGTATCTCCGGCTTGAGCGCGATCGCCTTTTCCAGGTAGCGCTTGCCCACGTAGCACCAGGGGCAAACCACGTCGGAAACGACATCGATCGGGAGTGGCGACATGGGGCGTTCCTCCAAGAAAGAGGAATCTAGGCTTTCCCTCAGCCGGCGGCAACCTTGGGATAGGTGCCGACGCGCGCCACCAGCGTGCTCAGATTGTCCGACGGTTTGAGCGTCGCCAGCGTCACCGTCGGCTTGATCGAGCGGCGGTCGAGATCGGGCGACATCATGGTGTTGCGCAAGACGCTGGCGATGCGCCGCGCCACCACATGGGCGTTGCGCAGATCGGTCTCGGTGAACGCCGCGATGATCGAGCCGTCCTGTTCGCGGCAGGCGAAGTCGATGTTGCGCATCAGCCGGCTGAGCAGGCGCGCGGCATCGACGGAGCAGCGCTGATCGGTCATGTCGTCGAACGAGAAGCGCGCGACGGTGAGCGCGCCGCCGTCCTCCTCGGCCTGCTGGACGGCGCGGTCGAGATCGCGCCAGAAAGCATCGCGACCGAGCAGCCCGGTTTCCGGATCGAGCACGCCTTCGGAATCGAGCGATTTCAGCATGCGCTTGAGCCGGCTCTCGAACGCCTGCACGCGAATGAAGGGGATGAGCCGATCCGCCAGCAGTTCGGGGTCGCTTTCGACCCGCACCAGATTGGCCAGCCGTTCGTCGTCCACCGGCGCCCGGCCGAGCACGCCGACCGGCAGGTCGCGAAACCGCACGTCCTCGCCGAGCACCGTCAGCAGCGCCTCGACCACCCGCGGACTGAAACCGTCGCCGATGGCGATGCCGTCGACCTCGCGGGCGTTGAGATAGCGGCCGGCGGTCTCCACGCTCATCGCCCCGATGAGGCCGACCCGTTCGCCGATCGCGGTCGTCAGCGCCGGGTAGTTGCGGCCGCGTCCGATGCAAAGCACCGTCGCGTGCTCGGTCAGGTCGGTGAACGGGACGGAGCGGCTCTTGGCCGGCTCGAGCGAGTGCGTGCGCCGGATCACCGCGGCGTGCTGGCTGCGCACCCGCAACGCCGATTTGAGGCACGCGACCAGCCGCTCCGCCGGCTCGCTGACCGCCACCGGGAGCGCGAACGGTATCGCGATCATGTCGGGACCGTCGACGCGGGCGACGATCGGCATGAACGGACCGCCGCGTGATTCAACGGTCTTCAGCAGCGCCTTCAAATGCTTGTCCGACGGCGATAGCGCCGTCTCCGCGATCAAAAGAGCCGCCGGCTGGATCTCGCTGACGGCCGACGCCGCCTCGGCGAACTTGGTCTCGACAATGGGGAATGCGCCGGCCCTGCCCAGGGTGTCGACCAAATCGGCCGCCGGGGTCTCGGCGACAACGACCATCGGACCTAGCATCGCCATGACGTTACGCGGCCGGAACTGACAGGATCAGTCCACCCTAGGCGATTGCTGTTAACGGGTTGTGAAGCAGATCGCAGAGAGCGTTGAAGACGCGCGTGGACGCGCTTGGCGTCAGGCCGCTTGTGGCCGCCGCTCGCGGAAGGCGTTGGCCAGCAGCGGATTGAGGCCACGCCCGATCAGGGCCTGCTGGACGCCGTCGGCATCCGACGAGGAGCCGGCCAGCCGATGCCCGGTCATCGCGTCGGGCAGCGCCGCCAGCGTCGCCCCCGGATCGATCTCGGCGATCGTGTCCTGCAGGTCGCGCATCAAGAAGCGATAGCCGCCGACGCTGACCATTCCGGGGGGCGGTCCGGTCACCACCAGCGGTGCGTCTGTTCCGGTCGCTCCAGCAGGCGAAGCCGGTATCGATAAAGCCGCCGGTCGCGACCTTGAGATGGGGCAACGTCGTCCCCTCGACGCCGGGCGGGAAGGCGAAGCGCGGGACCATCGGTCCGCGCATCGCCACGGTGCCGTTGGTGGTGGCGCGGACTTCCCCGACGATGACGCCGCCCTTGGTGCCTCGCGGCGCGGCGATGGGACCGAAGGGGACGACGCCAGGCCGCCCGCCCGCTCCGCGGCGAGCGCCGACCAGGCCGATCTCCCCGAAGATCTGGATGTCGATAATATCGGTCGTCGACTCCCGCCAGACCGGGGCGCGCGACAGGCGATCGGGTGCCGCCCAGACCGCCATGACGTTGCTGAGGCCGCTGCCGACGACTAGGGAGCCGGCATCCGCCAGCTGCGACACCAGGGGACCGGGCAGGACCACCGCATCGAAGCCCATCGACCGTTGCTGCTCGGCAAAGGTCGGCGGATCGAACGGATGGTGCAGCGCCAGCGTGCCGCCGACCAGCAACCACGGCAGCAGCCCGGTCGCGAGCCCTGCGAACGAGGACATCGTCAAGGTGCTGAGGATTGTCGCGTCCTGCCGGAGACGGCTCTCGAGCAGAACCCCAAGTCCGCCGGCGGCCAATTCAGCGTGACTGCGTGCAACCGGAACCGGACCGTCGGCGCCGACATCCCAGGTGATGACCGCGAGATGCGCCGCCGGTCCCGGCGGATAGGGATGTTCCTCCGCCGGCGGAAGCGGATCGAGCGTCTCGGCGCTGAACAGGTCGCTGAGCGTGACCACCCCGTCGGGCACGTCATTTCCGAAGCCGCACACAAAGCGGATATGGAACGTCTCCGCGGCCGCCAGCAGGGCATCGTCGAACTGATCGTGTCCGCCAACGCGCCCGTTGACGATCAACGCGCTGGCGCCGGCGCGACCGAGCGCTGAGGTGATGTCGGCCCGCCGCCACAGCAACGGCAGCGGCATCGCGATCATTCCGGCGCGCAACACCGCCAGGAAGGTCAGCACGCACTCGACGCTGTTGGCGAGTTGCAGGCCGATGATCGCATCCGAACGCAGCCCGATCCGGTGCAATCGTCCGGCGATGGCCGAGATCACGTGATCGGCCTGCGCATAGGTGAGGGTGCGGGCCGCCACGTCGGTGATGCGCCGGCAGTTCGGCGGATCGATCAGCGCGATTGCATCCGGACGCCGCGACACGGCGCGGCGAAACAGGTCGTCGAGGGTCGCGCGCCCGCCGATGCCAGCGCTGGCCGGTTTTCCATTGGGATCGCCGAGGATCACGATGCATTCCTCTATTGTGGCTGGTGCCACCAGGTTTCGGGAATCGGTCCCGAGCGGGAGGATACATCAGGTCGCCTGATTCTGGTCCAGCGCGCAAACCACTGTTCCGGCGGGTGAAACAGCGGCACCGTATAGAAGCCGGAGATCAGCACGCGGTCGAGCGCACGAACGGCGGCGACCACATCGGCGCGGTCCTGCGCTTTGAGCAGGGTATCGATCATCGCATCGATCGCCGGGCTCTTCACGCCCATGTAGTTACGGCTGCCATTGGAGTCGGCGGCTTCCGAGCTCCAGTAGAAGGCCTGCTCGTTGCCGGGCGAGAGCGACTGATCCCAGCGGCTGGAGATCATGTCGAAATCGAACGCAATCCGGCGCCCCTCGAATTGAACCGCATCGACCGGGCGAATGCGGGCGTTGATGCCGGCGCGCTTGAGCTGCCCGGCAAAGAGCAGCGCCATGCGCTCTTCGTCCATCGCGTCACTGCGGGCGGTCACCATGATCTCGAAGGTGAGCGGCCGCCCGCTCTTGCGCTCGACCAGCTCGGTGCCGCGCAGCTCGTAGCCGGCGGCCGCAAACAGGCCGAGTGCGCGCCGCAAGACGGCGCGGTCGCGGCCGGAGCCATCACTGACCGGCGGCGACCAGGTCCCGTCCAGAATGTCGGCGCGCACGGCACCGGGGAACGGCGCCAGCAAGGAGCGCTCCCGCGCATCCGCCGGCACCCGGTGCGCCGACAGCTCGGATCCTTCGAAGTAGCTTGCGGTCCGCCGATACAGGCCGAAGAAGATGTTCTTGTTGGTCCATTCGAAGTCGAACAGCATTGCCAGTGCTTCGCGCACGCGCACATCCGAAAAAACCCCGCGCCGAGTGTTGAAGACGAAATAGAAGCTCGGCTTGGGCAAATCGCTGGGAAACGCCTCCTTCACCACCTGTCCGTCGCGCAGCGCAGGGAAGTCATAGCCTTGTTCCCAGCGCGCAGGGTCGTTCTCCTTGCGCACGTCAAACAGGCCGCGCTTGAAGGCTTCGTGGTGGGAATTGGAATTGCGATAAAAATCGTATCGGATTTCGTCGAAGTTCCAGAAGCCGCGATTGACGGCGAGGTCGCGTCCCCAATAGTTCGGGTCGCGGACGAGCGTCAGACTGCGGCCCGGGTCGACCTTGCCAAAGACATAAGGTCCGCTGCCGATCATCGGCTTGAACGTTGTCTCCTCGAACGTGTCAGGGTCGACCGCGTGCTTCGGCAGCACCGCCATGAGGCCGAGGATGAGCGGAAGCTCGCGATCGTCGCCCGGCAGATCGAAGCGGACGGCATGCGATCCGATCGCCTCAGCCTTGATCACCTTGCTGTAATAAGTGCGGTGGTTCGGACGGCCCTTGTCGCGCAGCAGTTGCCAGGAGAACAGCACGTCGTCGGGCGTGATCGGCTTGCCGTCGGAAAACCGTGCCGCCGGATCGAGCTCGAAGGTCACGTAGCTGCGCGCGCTGTCGGTGACGACACGGCGGGCAATGAGCCCGTAGAGCGTGAACGGCTCGTCGTGTCCGCGCGCCATCAGGCTCTCGATGACGTAACCGGTGGTGACGAAGCTGCCGCTCACCAGCGGCGCCCGCATCCCCACCGCCGGGAGCCCCTTCACGATCAGCGGGTTCAGGCTGTCGAAAGTGCCGAGCACGCCCTGGATCAGCCGGCCGCCCTTGGGCGCTTCGGGATTGGCATATCGGAAATGGGAAAATCCTTCAGGCAGCGCCGGCTCGCCATGCATCGCAATCGCGTGGCGCGCCACTCCTTCTGCAAATGCGTATGAGCTCGCGAACGCCGCTGCCGCGGTCGCCACGACTGCGACCGCATACCGCCACGAACGGCAGACTATCGGGGGCGCGGTCACGGCGCGGTTGGCTCCTGCTCAATCGACGCAATAACCGACCACAGCAGGGACTCCGGCGGACCGCAAGCTGGGGCCGGTCAAAGCGCTTTCAAAAGCCGACTGGCTGCGTTATCACCTGCATTCGCCGACCGTTTTCACACGTGATCCGGCGAAAATCCGGCGATTCGCGCGATTTCCTGGTGTCACGCTGTTGCCGTATTTGGTGCCGACACAGCCCCCACTGGGGGGCGACCGTTCAATCCGGCCCGAGCGCGCTGTCGGAACGGTAAGGAAGAGGATCGACCATGTTCAAGTGGATCGTGTTTGCGCCGGCCCGTCCGGCTGCATTTGCGTTTGCATTGATTGGCGCGCTCGCCGTCATCGGCACGGGTTCGAATTCGGTCGCCGAAGAAAAGAAGGCCGCGCCGCCGGCGAAAAAGAAGGAAGCGCCAAAGGCTCCGGCGAAGCAACCGCCGGCTCAGCAGCAGGGCACTCCCGAAGCGCCGCAACTGATCTACTCGCCCTGGACCAAGTTCTGCCTGAAGGGGAACGAGGCGAACGCCAAGCAGGTCTGTTTCACCGGCAAGGACGGCCGGGTTGAATCAGGTCAGCCGGTGGTCGCTGCCGTGCTGATCGAGCCGGACGGCGAGCCGCGCAAGATTCTTCGCGTCACGCTGCCGCTCGGCATGTCGCTTCAGCCGGGCACGCGCGTGATCATCGACCAGGGCCAGCCGATGCAGGGGCCCTACGTGATCTGTTTCAACAACGGCTGCATGGCCGACTATGAAGCCAGCGATGCGCTCATCGGCTCCATGAAAAAAGGCCAGGGCCTCGTCGTGCAGGGCATCAACGGCGCCGGTCAGGCGATCAGCCTGGTGCTGCCGCTCAACGACTTCGCCAAGGCCTATGACGGACCGCCGACCGATCCTGCGGTCTTCGAGAAGCAGCAGAAGCAGTTGCAGGAAGAGCTTCAGCGCCGCGCCGAGGAAGCGCGCAAGAAGCTCGAAGGGCAGCCAAAGTAGGCGTTGGTGCCGTATCTGGTGCCGGCAAAAGCCTTCCTGTTGGCAACGACGACCGTTCGATCCGGCCCGCGCGCAGTGTCGGAATGGCAAGGAAAGGGACCGACCATGTTGAAGTGGATCGCGTTTGCGTCGCTTCGTCCGGCCACCTATGCACTTGCGTTCGGATTGATTGGCGCGCTGGCCGTCGTCGCGACGAGTCCGAATTCCTTCGCCGAGGAAAAGAAGGGCAAGCAGCAGCAGAAGAAGGACCAAGAAAAGGGCAAGCAGCCCCCGCCGCAACAGCAGACGGAAGCGCCGGAACTGATCTTCTCCCCGTGGACGAAATTCTGCCCGAAGGAGGCCAACACCAAGCCGGTGTGTTTCACCGGCAAGGACGGCCGGGTCGAGTCGGGCCAGCCCGTGGTCGCTGCGGTGCTGATCGAGCCGGATGGCGAGCCGCGCAAGATCCTGCGCATTACGCTGCCGCTCGGCATGTCGCTGCAGCCCGGCACACGCGCGATCATCGACCAGGGCCAGCCGATGACGGCGCCCTACGTGATCTGCTTCAACAACGGCTGCATGGCTGACTATGAGGCCAGCCAGGCGCTTGTCGACGCGATGAAGAAGGGCCAGAGCCTTGTCGTCCAGGGCATTAACGGCGCGGGCCAGCCGATCAGCCTGGTGCTGCCACTCAATGACTTCGCCAAGGCCTATGACGGACCGCCAACCGATCCTGTGGAGCTGGAGAAGCGGAACAAGCAATTGCAGGAAGAAATGCAGCGGCGCGGCGAGGAATTGCGCAAGAAGCTCGAGGGCCAGCAGAAGTAGGGTTTCTGTTCAGCGTAGCAGAGGCGTGTCAGTTGAGCATCGCGTTGCGGCGCCGGTAGCCGCCGCTTTCGTCCTTCTCGAAAATCTCCGCCACCTGCGGGTGCCGCAGCGGCTCGCCGGAGGTGTCCGGGAGCAGGTTCTGCTCCGACACATAGGCGACGTACTCGGTCTCCGCGTTTTCCGCATACAGATGATAGAACGGCTGATCCTTGCGCGGGCGGCGCTCGGCAGGAATCGACCGATACCATTCTTCGGTATTGGCGAACTCGGGATCGATATCGAAGACGATACCGCGGAACGGATAAAGCCGGTGGCGGACGACCTGGCCGATCTGAAATTTGGCGGTACGGGTCTTGTTCATGACGCTGAATGGATAGCCGGGATTGAGCTGCCGTGCATGCCTATCCTTTGATCGGCGTGACATGTCAATGCAGAGCTAGTGGTCCGATTCCGAAGTTCGTCAACTCTTGCGGCACGTTCAGATACGAACTTCGGAATCTAAGGACCACTAGCAACTCTATGATTCTAGTGCCCCTTTGAACCCGAAGTTCGCGATAGAGCTTGCCGCACGGTGTGCGCGAACTTCGGGTTCGGGGCACTAGTGGACGGCCACATTGGCTTCCTTAATGACGCCGCCCCACAGCGCGGTTTCTTCGGCGAAGAATTTTGCGGCGTCCGCCGGCGAGCCGATCATCGGATCGAGCCGCAGCTCGCGCAGCCGCTTGTCGATCTCCGGCCTGTTTAGAATCTCGACAATGTCGCGGTTGATCTGCGCGGCGACGGCAGCCGGCGTTTTCGGCGGCGCGGCCATGGCGAACCAGGTGATCGAGCGGAATCCGGGCAAGCCGGACTCGGCGATCGTCGGCAATTCCTTCACAGAGTCGACGCGCTCCGGGCCCGCCACCGCCAGGATATTGATCTTGTCGCCGCGCCACAGCGGCACCGAGGTCGTCAGCGTATCGAAGAACAGGTCGACGTGGCCGCCGAGGAGGTCGTTGATTGCGGGCGCCGAGCCGCGATACGGGATGTGCGTCATCTTGATGCCGGCGCGTACCTCCAATTGCGCGCCACTCAGATGCGCAGTCGATCCGGCGGCCGACGAGGCATAGGTGATCTTGCCCGGATTGGCCTTGGCGAAAGCAATCAGCTCTCTGACGTCCTTCGCCGGAAGACCTTTCCGCACCGCAAGCACATTCGGGATCTTCGCAAGCAGCGAGACCGGAACGAACTGCGAAGACTGGTAGCCGATGTCTTTATAGAGCAGATTGGCGAACGTCAGCGGCATCGGCGCGGTGACCAGCAACGTGTATCCGTCAGGCGCGGAGCGTGCCACCTGTTCGGCGCCGGGATTGAGGCCGCGGCCGTTATTCTCGACGATGACCGCTAGAGCCCCATTTCCGCTGAAGCTGCTCGGCAACCAGCCGCGCCAACGCGTCGGTCGTCGAACCCGCCGGCGACGGCACCACGATCGTCACCCGTCGGGTCGGGAAGGCGTCCTGCGCCGTGCCTGGAGCCGCGCCGAAGATGGCGCCGAGCAGTCCACCGGCGACGGCGGTGATGATGGCATGTCGTTTCATTAGACTTGTCTCCGACACTATTGAGGCTGGATGTTCGCCTGTTTGATGACGCGTCCCCAGAGCTCCGTCTCCTCGCCGAAGAATTTTGCGGCGGCGGCGCGCGGCCAGGTGACCGGGCTCATTTGAATGCCGCGAACGCGCTCGGCGACGTCTTTGCGTCCGAGAATGTCGTTCACGTCGCGATTGATGCGGTCGGCGAGCGCCGCCGGCATCCCCGGCGGCGCGGTCATGGCATACCACGTCACCGAGCGATAGCCAGGCAGGGTTTCCGCGACCGTCGGAACCTCGGGGAATTCGTCGACGCGCTCGGTGGTGCCGGTCGCGATCATCTTCACCCGGCCTTCACGGTGCAGCGGCAGCGACGTCGTCGGCGTGTCGAACATCAGATCAACATGGCCGGCGATGAGATCGTTCACCGCGAGGCTCAAGCCCCGATAGGGGACCAGCGTCGTCTTGATCCCGGCCAGCATTTCAAGCTGCACGGTGGCGAGATGCCCGACCGAGCCGACGCCCGGCGTGGCGGCGGTGATCTTTCCGGGCGCGGCCTTCGCGCGGGCCACCAAGTCCTTGATCGTCGAGCCTTCGAAATTCTTGCGCAGCACGAGGACATAAGGACCGGTCGCCAGAAGGGCGATCGACGTCCAGCGCGCCGGATCGAACGGCATGTCCTTGTAGAGGAAGCTGTTGGTCGCGATCGGTCCCGGCGACGCGATCATCATGGTGTAGCCGTCCGGCGCCGCCCGGAACACTTGCGCCGCACCGACATTGCCCGCCGCGCCGCCGACGTTCTCGACCACGACCGGCTGTCCCCATTTGCGGCTGAGCTGGTCGGCGACCAGCCGGCCGATAGTGTCGGTGCCGCCGCCGGCCGGATAGGGAATCACGATCCGCACCGTGCGGCTGGGGAACGCATCCTGTGCCTGCGTCGCGGCGCTGAGCGCGATGACAGCGATCAGCGCCGACAGTGCCAAGCCCAGAATTCTTGTCGCACGCATGCTGCGCTCCTGTGCCGGTCTCGCCTGCTACTGCAAGGCGATATTGGCGTCCTTGATGATCTGGCCCCAGTAGCGCGCCTCGTCGGCGAAGAACTCCGCCGCCTCCGCGCGCGTGCTGCCGACCGGCTCCATCTGCATGGTGTTCAGCCGCTCGACGACCTGCGGGCTCTTCATGACTTCGCCGACGTCCTTGCTGATCCGGTCGGCGAGGCCGGACGGGGTGCCCGGCGGCGCCACCAGGCCGAACCAGGTGATCGAGCGGTAGCCCGGATATCCCGAACTCCGCGACGGTCGGGATGTCGGGCAGGATCGCAACCCGTTTCGGACTGGCGACCGCGATGATCCGGACCCGCCCCTGCTGGTGCAGCGGGAGCGAGGTCGTCAGCGTGTCGAACATCATGTCGACATGGCCCGCAACGATGTCGTTCATGGCGGTGCCAAGTCCCTTGTAGGGAACGTAGACCATCTTCACGCCGGCAAGCGCCTGCAGGTGCGCCGCCGAAAGATGCGCCGTGCCGCCCGGTCCCGGCAGGGCGGAGGTGATCTTGCCTTCCTTGGCCTGCGCGATCAGGTCCGCGAGGTTGCCCTTGAACGAGCTTCGCACGGTCAGGACATAGGGCACCGTCGTCAGCCACGAGATCGGCACCCACCTGGTCGCGTCGTAGTTCATTTCCTTGAACAGGAAGCGGTTGGTCGCGATCGGTCCCGGCGGTGCGAGCATCATGGTGTGACCGTCGGGCGCGGACCGCCAGACGTCGAACGCGCCGACATTGCCGGACGCACCGGGTACGTTTTCCGAGATGACGGTGCGGCCCCATTTGCGCGAGAGGGCGTCCGCCAGAAGCCGCGACAGAACGTCGGTCCCCGAGCCGGCCGGGAATGGGACCACGAACCGGACCGTTCGTGTGGGGTAGGCATCCTGCGCATGGCCCGGCGCGGCGCAGAGGAGGGCGCCCAGGGTCGTGAGCAGCGCAAGCCGAATGGTCCCGGTCGTCATCCTGTCTCCCGAATGAGTTGGCCGCTGCGGCCCAAGATCGCTGAATGTTAGTGGAGGCGCCCCGCCCGCGCCAGCGAGCGAGCGTCGCAGGCAAGCTTGCGCAGCCTGCGTAAACTTGGCTGCGGTGCGCAAAGGTCGCTTGTGCTGGGGCCATGCGATGCGGGATTGTACCGACCGTCAATTGGCCGGGACGCAGCAGTTGCAGAGCAAGCACGAAGCAATCGACTGGGTGGCGCGGGCGCACGGTCTTGCGCCCGTCATCGCGGCGGCGGCCGACCGCACCGAGCGTGAGCGGCGCATCGCCGACGACGTCATCGCCGCGATCGACGAGGCCGGGATTCCGCGCATGCTGATGCCGCCTCGCTTGGCGGCGGCGGCGCCGACATCATGACGTTCAACCGGGTGATCGAGGCGCTCGCGGCCGCCGACGCCAGCACCGGCTGGTGCATGGCGCAGTCGCTGGCGAGCTCGCATGCCGCCGGCTTCCTCGATCCGCAGATCGCGCGCGAGGTTTTCGGCACGCCGAAAGCGATCGTGGCGTGGGGGCCGCCGGGCGGCCCGACCAAGGCGCAAGTCGTCGATGGCGGCTACCGCGTGACAGGGAAATGGCGGTTCGCGAGCGGCAGCGCCAACGCCACCTGGATGGGCGGCCATTCGCAGGTCTACGAGCGCGACGGCAAGCCGCGCCTCGATCCGGCCGGACGTCCGGTGATGCGGACCATGATATTTCGGCCGGCGCAGGCGACCATCCACGACACCTGGCACGTCATCGGCCTGCGCGGCACCGCGAGCAACGACTACGAGGTCGCCGACCTGTTCGTGACCGAGCCGTATACGACCTGGCGCGACCAGGCGTCCGACCGCCGCGAGGCCGGTCCGCTCTACAACATCCCGCTGCTGACGCTGTACGGCATCGGCTTCTCCGGCGTGGCGCTCGGCATCGCCGACGCAAGCCTGCGCGCCTTCATGACGCTGGCGCAGACCAAGAAGCCGGGCGGCGGTCTGGGGTCGCAGCAGGTGTTGCGCGACAACGCCGTCGTCCAGTCCAAGGTCGCCCAGGCGACCGGCCGCCTGAGCGGCGCGCGCGCCTTGCTGCATGAGAGCCTGCACGACATCTGGGAAGCGTCGTCGACCTCGGGCACGTTCTCGCTGGAGCAGCGCGCCATGCTGCGCGTCGCCATCACCGGCGCGATGGACAATGCGCGCGAGGTCGTGGACTTCGCCTATCATTCCGCCGGCACGACCGGAATTTTCCAAGGCAGCGCGTTCGAGCGCCGCTTCCGCGACATGCATACCGCGCTGGCGCAGGGACAGGCGCATCTGTCGAATTTCGAGGCGGCCGGGCAGGCGCTGTTCGGCGTGGAGCCGACGCAACGACTATAGCGCTTCCCCGCGCATCAGCCGCGGCTGCGACGCTGCCGGGGCGACGCCCTCGCGCATGACCGCGCGGCGCAGCGGTCCGATCCGGTCGAGCAGATAGAGGCCGAGGCCGCGGGCGCCTTGCAGCGGCAGGAAGTCGGACAACAGGCTGCGATTGAGCAGATCGACCGCGAGACTGCGGCTGGTCACGTCGGCGCGACGCGAGATGCTCGTAGCGCGCGGTCAGCTCGTCCGAGCCGACGTCGCCGCCGTCGCGCCGCGCGGCGATGACCAATTCGCCGATGGTGGCGGCGTCGCGCAGGCCGAGATTCAATCCCTGCGCGCCGATCGGCGGCATCACATGCGCCGCCTCGCCGATGAGGACGATGCGATTGCGGCCGAAGCAGCGCGCGATCTCGACCGCGAGCGGAAACACGCCACGTCCGGCCTCCATTGCCACCTTGCCGAGAAGCGAATGAGAGCGCCGCTCGATCTCGGTGGCGAGCTCGGCGTCGGCCAGCGCCGTCAGGCGAGGAGCATCGGCGGGGTTCACCACGCAGACCAGGCTTGAGCGCAGTCCGGGCAACGGCACCAGCGTGAACGGACCGGATTCGGTATGGAATTCGGTCGAGGTGTCGCCGTGCGGCCGTGCATGCGCGAGATTGAAGGTCAGGGCGGTCTGCGGATAGCTTCGGCTTTCGGTGTCGATGCCTGCCGCCGCGCGGCAGAGCGAGCGGCGTCCGTCGGCGCCGATCGCTAGACGGGCGGTCACCCGTCCGCCATTACCGAGCCGAAACGGAGACATCGGTGTCGCCGATGGTCACGGCGTCGGCCTTGGCGGCGATCAAGGTGAGCGCCGGAATATCCCGGGCGCGGCTTTCGAGCGCCGCGAGCAAGTGCCGGTTCTCGATGTTGTAGGCGAAGGCCGGGAGCCCGATCTCGGAGGCGTCGAAGCAGACCTCGGGCGCCCGCAGCAGCCGCGCCGTGTCGTCGACGATGCGCATGCGCCGCAGCGGCGCCGCGTGTTCGGCGCAACGCTCCCAGACGCCCAGCGTCTCGAGCGCCGTGACCGAGCTCGCGAGGAGTGCGGTGGTGCGGTTGTCATGCGCCACCGGCGGCATGGCGACCACGGCCGTCTCGAGGCCCGTGCCGGCAAGCGCGATCGCCGCGGTCAGTCCCGCCGGACCGCCGCCGACCACCGCAACTTCGGCTATAGTATGATTCATGGCCTGTCAGTCACGGACTTGACCTTTGGGTTGGTCTCACGCTTCGAATAGCAGTTACCGACGCCTGCTGGCAAAGGAACCGATGTGCCGTCGCTGATCGCCGCCCGCGCGTTTGCCGTCCATATCTTCACCGCCGCCGGCGTGGCGTTTGGTTTCGCGGCGCTGATGGCGGCGTTCGAGCGGCGCTGGACGGTGATGTTCTGGTGCCTCGGCGCCGCGCTGCTGGTGGACGGCATCGACGGTACCTTGGCGCGAAAATACCGTGTCGCCGACGTGCTGCCGCGCTGGTCCGGCGACGTGCTCGATCTGGTGGTCGACTTCGTCACCTATGTGTTCGTGCCGGCCTATGCGATCGCCGCCAGCGGGCTGCTGCCGCCGTTGCTGGCGATACCGGCCGGGCTGGTGATCGTGGTGACCGGCGCGCTCTATTTCGCCGACCGCGACATGAAGACCGTCGACAACTACTTTCGTGGGTTCCCGGCATTGTGGAACGCCGTGGCCTTCTATTTGTTTCTTCTGAAGCCGTCGCCGTGGATCACGGCGGTGTCGATCGTTGTTCTGGCGGTATTGACCTTCGTGCCGTTCAAGTTCCTGCATCCGTTCCGGGTGACACGCTTGCGCGCAGTGACGTTCGTCGCGCTTGCGCTATGGAGTGTACTGGCAGCCGCCGCGTTGTTGTACGATCTCGACCCGGGCCCGTGGATCGCGCACGGTCTTGTCATCATCGGCCTCTACTTTGTCGCCGTGGGCCTCACCGACCAATGGATGACGGATGATCGAACTGCTGCTTGATCCCAATGCCTGGGCGGCGCTGGTCGCGCTCAGCGTGCTCGAGATCGTTCTCGGCATCGATAACGTGATCTTCATCTCGGTCATGGTCTCGCGCCTGCCCGCGGAGCAGGCCAAGCGCGCGCGCCAGATCGGCCTGGCGCTGGCGTTCGTGTTCCGCATCGTGCTGCTGTTCACCTTGACCTGGATGATGCAGCTCACCGAGCCGTTCTTCACGGTGTTCGAGCTGGGGATATCGGGCCGCGATATCATCCTGATCGGCGGCGGACTGTTCCTCATCGCCAAGGCGACCCACGAGATGCACGCCGAGATCGAGGCGCGCGACGAGGCCGCGCCCGGCGAGGATGCGGCGCCGGGCAAGGCGTTCCTGTGGGTGGTCACGCAGCTCGCCTTGGTGGACCTGGTTTTCTCGCTCGATTCCATCATCACCGCGATCGGCATGGCGCAGGAGATCGAGATCATGATCGCCGCCGTGGTGATCGCGATGATCGTGATGTATGCCGCGTCCGGGCCGGTCTCGCGTTTCGTCGCCGACCATCCGACCACCAAGATGCTGGCGCTCGCCTTCCTGGTGCTGATCGGCGTGGCGCTGGTCGCCGACGGCTTCGACGTCCATATCCCGCGCGGCTACATCTACTCGGCGATGGCGTTCGCGGCCGCCGTGGAGGTGGTCAATGTGATCGCCGGCCGCAATCGCAAGAAGCGCCAGACGCTGCGTTCCCGCGGCCGCCAATAAGGGCTCGCGGGACCCCTCTTGGCCGCTTGCGTCGGCGCTATCCGCACCTATGATCCCCCCGAACCGGTGTCCTAGGCGCTTGGTATTTCCAGCCGATAAGAAGGGGAACGACGATGGTCGCAGCAGTGCGCGTACACAAAAATGGCGGGCCCGAGGTGCTGACCTACGAGGACGTCCAGGTGCCGGCGCCCGGACCCGGACAGGCCCGCGTCAAGAACCACGCCTGCGGCCTCAACTACATCGACACTTATTTCCGCTCCGGGCTCTATCCGCCGGCCGGCGGGCTGCCGTTCATCGGCGGCAACGAAGGGGCGGGCGAGGTGGTCGCTGTCGGTCCCGGCGTGACCGAGGTCAAGGTCGGCGATCGCGTCGGCTACACCTCGGCGCTCGGGAGCTACGCGGCCGAGCGCATCATGCCCGCCGATCGTCTCGTCAAGCTGCCGGACAACATCAGCTACGAGCAGGCCGCCGGCATGATGCTCAAGGGCATGACGGTCGAATACCTGATGCACCGGACGTTCAAGGTGCAGAAGGGCATGAACGTGCTTATCCATGCCGCCGCCGGCGGCATCGGCCTCATCGCCTGCCAGTGGGCGAATTATCTCGGCGCCAATGTGATCGGCACCGTCGGCTCGAAGGACAAGGCGGCGCTGGCCAAGGCCAACGGTTGCCACCACACCATCCTCTATCGCGAGGAGGACTTCCCGACCAAGGTGAAGGAGATCACCGGCGGCAAGTTGTGCGAAGTCGTCTATGACGGCGTCGGCAAGGCGACCTTTCCCGCTTCACTCGATTGCATCAAGCCGCTCGGCATGTTCGCAAGCTTCGGCAATGCGTCCGGCTCGATCGAAGCCTTCAACATCAATCTGCTGCAGGCCAAGGGCTCGCTGTTCTGCACGCGGCCGACGCTCAACACCTACGCCGCCAAGCGCGAGGACTTGCTGTCGATCGCCAACAACCTGTTCAGCGTCGTGGGCAGCGGCAAGGTGAAGATCCCGGTCAACCAGACCTACGCGCTCAAGGACATTCGCAAGGCGCACGAGGATCTGGAAGCCCGCAAGACCACGGGATCGACGGTTCTCGTTCCGTGACGAGGCACCTTAACTTTCGGTAAGCCCGCCCTGGTGCCGCAAGCGCGACACAATCCGGGCTCACCCCTACGGAAAGCGGGATTGAATCACCCATTTTCAGCTATCATGATGGCGAGCGGCTCGAACACCCTGCCATCCGAACAAATGGAGTTTTGAATGAGAACTCGGTGTCTTCGCAGCATCGGCCTTGGTCGGCGTTATGTCACTGGCGTCTGCATCCTTTGCGCAGGGCGACGGCAATGCGGGTGCTCAGTTGAGCCGCGTGCCGCAACTCGGCACGGAGGGCACGGTCAGCAGGATGGCGCCGGCCGGTCCGCCGCCTGTGCTTGAGCCCGCGCGTCCGGCGGCGGGCATGCTCCCGCAGCCGACAGGCCCGGTCCGGGACAGCTCCGGCGCACCGTCGGCCGCTCCGCAACAGGGCGTCAGTCTCCGCAGCGGCTTTCAGGCTCAGTAACGCTGCACGTCATTAGGCGCAATCAGCGCGAACAAAAACGGGGCCGTTCTTCTGAACGGCCCCGTTTCGTTTTTTATGCCTGCCGCTGACCTAGTTCAGCGTCATATCGAAGGTGCCGACGTTGGGCTGGACCTCGATCTTCGTGAACGGCACGGCTGTCTCGCCCTGTTGACACGAGCGCGCCGAGCCATCCCATGTGAAGTCGAACCCTTGATCCAGGTTGACGCACAGATCCTGGCTTGCTTTGGGGTTGGCCCAAACCATTCCCGCCGGCGACCGCCCATGCCAATACACGGCGGGACGCTGGAACTGACCAACCGGCACACACTGGCCAGCCGGCACTTGCGTCCAGCCCTGGGCGCGGAATTGTTGTCCTTGGACGGACACCGTCGTGACAAATATGACCGGGACGTCGTTCGCCTTGTTGCAAAAGCGCAGCGTGAACGTCGGCGACGCTGCCGTGCCGGGACCGCCGCCACCGGGGCCCGGACCGCCGGGGCCGCCACCAGGACCGCCGCCGCCAGGACCCGGAGCGCCGCCACCGGGGCCGCCGCCACCGCCTGCACCGCCGGGCTTCGGCGGTTGCGCGAGCGCTGCTCCCACAAGGACTGCGCTGGCGACACACGCGCACAGCCACGCGCCCGCTCGGAATCGGCCTGGAATGAACTTCATGGGAGCTCCTCTACAAGTTACATCGTCGGAGTGGTGCGAATATTGAGTTTGTTTTGCTGCGTTGACAAGCCATCGGCCGCCGTTTTGGCGATCAGATGGCTTCGTCATTTCGGCTTTGCCGGCGCGGGGCGTCCGGGGGCCGGCGCGGGGCCGCCGGGACTGGGACTGCTTTGCGGCCCAAGTGCCGGCGGCGGGCCGATATCAGACCCGTCTTCGCTTCTGATCCATTCGCGTCGACCGCACCTTCTTCATGAGCCCCTGGTCGATATGCGGCAGCACAAAGCGTGCGAATGAATTTTTTACGTGCGTGTATTCTCTGACGCATTGGCCGCGCCGGCCTTCGGGGAGGAGCTGCACAAAATCCGAGAACGTGTTGGTCTTTTCGACCATGTCGCTGCCCAGCGCGATACACAGGATGTTGTAGAAGCGCTGCGCGTCGGTGCCATGCTCGTCCGAGTAATCCTCAAACTGGCGGGGGCTGCGCTTCTTCTGCCTCGTCAGCTCCGCGGCGCGCCAGACAAACGCCGACCCCGTCAAGATCCGTCGTGCCGACGTCGGTCCGAACTGAAGCGACACGTAGGCAGCAATGGCGTCGGCGGCATCCTCTTCGCGACCAAAGATCGGGATATCCAGCAGGTAAAAAATGGCGTGACCGGTCTCGTGGAGCAGGATGCTCACGAACCCGCCGACGATGGCATCCTCTCTCCGGAAGCCCGGAAGCACATTGGTTTCGATGACCTGCCGCTGCATCTCGGCGATAAGCTCGTAGCAGTACGTGATCTTGCCCGCCTGATGCGTTGCATTGATGACGCCGTTGCATGGCTCGAGCGCGACGTTGAGGGCGCGCTTCAGCTGCAACGGCGACATGAATTCCTTGTATTGCTCGAGGACCGCGCGCTTCCTCAGCCGATCGTAGATCGGCTTGTGAGCCGGATTGGTCGGCTCCTTGTATTGGATTTGAACGCCGGTGGCCGCGTGCAGCACTGGCTGGGCCAGCGCCGGCGGGCTCGCGGCCATGGCAAGAAGCACGGAGGCGGTTCCGATCGCACGATGATACAGGTTCA
Source organism: uncultured Alphaproteobacteria bacterium (assembly GCA_963785745.1). GTDB lineage: Bacteria > Pseudomonadota > Alphaproteobacteria > Rhizobiales > Xanthobacteraceae > VAZQ01. The sequence goes on along the minus strand of CAWAWR010000025.1, from coordinate 11,063 downwards.
TGAAAATTTTCCGTGTCAGGCGGGATGGTTCCTCGCCGACAATGCCCTCAAATCTGACGTCCCTGCGGCCAAATTTTCCATGAAATCCGCAGGCGGGCAAATGAAAAGGTGCCCAAAAACGGCGGGACTAAAGGACCGGTCAGAGCAGCCGTTCAATCCGGTCCAGGATAGCGGGCGGGACGGCCGCGCCAGGCGGCAGCCGCGGCACGCCGATCACGTCGATCGGGACGGCGAAGCGCGCGATCGTCGCGACCGTATCGTCGAGGCTGGCGCCCGGCGCCGGGCTTTCGCTGACCACGACGCCGGCGATGTCGAGATTGCGCTGCGCCAGGACATGCAGCGCGGTCAGTGTATGGCTGATGGTCCCGAGATAGCTGCCCGCGACCAGCAGCACCGGGATGCGCAGCGCCGACATCCAGTCGAGCACCGTGTGGGTCTGGTCGAGCGGGACCATGATCCCGCCGACGCCCTCGATGAAGACCCTGCCGCGGCCGTAGGCGGCGCTGCGTGAGAACTCCACCAGCGCCGCGAATTCGACGGATCGGCCTTCGGCGGCCGCGGCGAGATCCGGCGACAGCGGTGCCGCGAAGCGCCAGGGCGCGATGCGGTCGAGCGCGTCGTTTGTCAGGTCGCGTCCGAGGGCGGAGAGCAGGACGCCGGGGTCGCTGCTTGCGACGGTGGCCGGATCGAAGCCGCTGACCACCGGCTTGAAGGCGTCGACCGTTGTGCCGGTGCTTCGCAGATGGCGAACCAGCGCGGCAGTAACGAAGGTCTTGCCGACGTCGGTGCCGGTCGCCGTGACGAAGACGCCGGCCACGGCTCAGCGCTCCACGATGCGCTGACGCACGATGGCGGCAAGGCGCTCGATCTCGGCGTCGGGATGGCCGGCGCAGAAGGTGAAACGCAATCGCGCCGTCCCGGCCGCGACCGTTGGCGGCCGGATCGCAATCACCAGGAAGCCTTCGGCTTCGAGGAGCTGCGACGCCTTGAGCGCCGCCTCCGCTTCGCCGATCACGAGGGGGACGATCGGGCTTGTCGCCTCCGGCAGATTGAGCAGGCGCGTGAATGTCCGCGCCTTGGCGAGTGGCAATGCCGCGTAGGCAGGATCGCGTTCGATCAAATCGAGTGCCGCGATGGCGGCGGCGGCCGTCGCCGGCGGCAGGCCGGTCGAATACACAAAGGTGCGCGCGCGGTTGTGGATGAGGTCGATCACCGCGGCCGAGGCGCACAGGTATCCGCCGTAGCCGCCGATCGCCTTCGACAGCGTGCCCATCTGCAGCGGCACATCGACGGCGACGCCATGCGCAAACGTCGATCCGCGGCCGCCGCCGACCACGCCGATGCCATGCGCATCGTCGGTCATCAGCCAGGCATCGTGACGGATCGCCAGCGCTGAGAGCCCCGGCAGCGGCGCGAGATCGCCGTCCATGGAGAACACGCCGTCGGTCGCGATCAAGGCGCGTGGATGATGGCCGCGATGCTCGGCCAGCAGCGCCTCGACATGCGCGACGTCCGAATGCCGGAACGGCAGGACGGTCGCGCGGGACAGCCGCGCGCCGGCCCAGAGGCAGGCATGCGCCAGCTCGTCGATCAGCACGAGGTCGTCACGGCCGATCAGCGCCGGGATGATGCCGACGTTGGCGAGATAGCCCGAGCCGAACACGCAGGCCGCCTCGGTGCCCTTCAGCCGGGCGAGGCGGCGTTCAAGCGCGCCGAACAGGGGATGGTTGCCGGTCACCAGGCGGGAGGCCCCGCTGCCGACGCCATGACGCTGCGTCGCTTCGATGGCGGCGGCCTTGAGGGCCGGGTGATGGGACAGCGCCAGATAGTCGTTGCAGCAGAACGACAGCAGCCGCCGGCCGTTGCGGTCGACCCAGATCCCGTCCAGCCGGTCGGTCTCGGCCAGCACGCGGTGCAGGCTGGCGCGGTCGAGTTCGCCCAGCTTGGTTGCCGCGAAGTCTTCGAGTGAACGCATTCCGAGTGACCGTTGTTGCCCTACCGCAAAATGGCGTCTAGCACGACTGAATGGAAGCGGAATGGAAGCTTGAATGACGGGCGATTCCACGCGGCCCGGCTGGTATCAGGCCGGGCTCGACCACATCTGGCGGCCCTATGCGCAGATGAAGACCGCGCGGGCGCCGCTGCCGGTGGTCCGCACGGATGGCTGCCGCATCGTGCTCGCCGACGGCCGCGCGCTGATCGACGGCATCGCCTCGTGGTGGACCGCCTGCCACGGTTACAACCACCCCCACATCCGCGCGGCCGTCGAGCGCCAGCTCGCGGCGATGCCGCACGTGATGTTCGGCGGGCTCGTGCACGAGCAGGCGCTGACGCTGGCGCGGCGGCTTGCGGCGCTGCTGCCGGGCGATCTCGACCGGGTGTTCTTCTCCGAGTCCGGCTCGGTGGCGGTCGAAGTCGCCATGAAGATGGCGGTGCAGTACTGGCTCAACCGGGGCGTCCGCGGCCGCAGCAAATTCGTCGCCTTCAAGGGCGCCTATCACGGCGACACCGCCGGGGCGATGGCGGTGAGCGACGGCGCCGGCATGCACGGGACATTTCACGGGCTTCTGCCCGCGCATTTCCGCGTCGACCTGCCCACCGACGATGCGCGCGCCGCGGCGTTTTCGCAGCTGCTAGAGCGCCACGCCGATGAGATCGCCGGCATCATCGTCGAGCCGCTGGTGCAGGGGGCGGGCGGCATGCGGTTTCACGACGCGTCCGTGCTGCGCAGTCTGCGCCGGCTCGCCGATCGCTACGATCTCCTGCTGATCTTCGACGAGATCTTCACCGGCTTCGGCCGCACCGGAACGATGTTCGCGTGCGAACAGGCCGACGTCGTGCCCGACATCGTCACCGTCGGCAAGGCGCTCAGCGGCGGGACGCTGCCGCTGGCCGCCACTATCGCGCGGCGCAAGGTCTTCGACGCGTTCTGGTCGGACGATCCCAAGCAAGCGCTGATGCATGGGCCGACCTTCATGGCCAATGCGCTCGCCTGCGCCGCCGCCAATGCCTCGCTAGACCTGTTCGAGCGCGAGCCGCGGCTCGCGCAGGTCAGGCAGATTTCCTTGGCCTTGGCAGAAGGTCTTGCGCCGTGCCGCGAGATGCGCGGCGTAAAGGACGTTCGCGTGTTGGGCGCAATCGGTGTGGTCGAGATGGAGCAGATCGTGGAACTCGACGCGACGCGGGCGCGTTTTCTGGCGGAGGGCGTCGTCGTGCGTCCGCTGGAGAACGTCATCTACCTCACGCCGAGCTTCACGATCGAGCCCGGCGAGCTGAAGAAGCTCACGGATGCGATCGCAAAGGTGATCCGATGATCCGGAAACTGAAATCGGGCGAATACCGCCTCTATTCCCGCAAGAAGAACCCGAAGACCGGGCGCCGTCGCAACCTCGGCACTTTTGCCAGCCGCAAGGCCGCCGAGAAGCACGAGCGCGCGGTGCAGTATTTTAAGCGCCAAGGCTAGACCACAGTTGGAAGCACGGGGGAGTTTGATGAGTGCCTGGTATTCGCGGCCGGTTTTCTTCGTCGAAAGCGTCGAGCGCGCGATCGCGTTCTATACGGAGAAGATCGGCTTTTCCGAAGGGCCCAGCTACGGTGAAAACGGCAAGCTTATCGTCGGTCAGGTCAACCGCGGCGATTGCAAAATCCTCCTCAACTGTCAGCAGCCGGAAAAGACCGGGCGCGGGCGGATGTTCATCTCGCTTGAAACGGAGACCTTTCAGGCGCTGAGGGCCGAATTCGAGGGGCGCGGCGCGCCGGTCCGGGATGGCTGGTGGGGCTACGACACGATGATTGTCGAAGACCCCGACGGCAACGAGCTGTTCTTCCCTGATCCGGATGATCATGGCACCGCATCCGAGCCCGCAGCGAAAGCTAGCGAAGCCGTAGGCTAGAACCCGACCGCCGTTCCGTGCAGGTCGTATTCCTCGGCCCGCTCGATCTTCACGGTGGCGATCTCGCCGACCCGCAGCGGGCGGCGGCTCGCGACATAGACCGCGCCGTCGATCTCGGGCGCGTCACCCTTGCTGCGCCCCTTGGCGACCGTCGGGCCGGCCTCGTCGATGATCACCTGCTGACGCGTTCCGACCTTGCGTTTCAGACGGCGTTTGGAGATCGCCTGCTGGCGCGCCATGAAGCGGTTCCAGCGCTCCTCCTTGACGTCGTCAGGAACGAGCTCACCAAGATCGTTGGCAACGGCGCCCTTCACCGGCTCGTAGCGGAAGCAGCCGACGCGATCGAGCTCGGCCTCGCCGAGCCAGTCGAGCAGCATCGCGAAATCGTCCTCGGTCTCGCCCGGGAAGCCGACGATGAAGGTCGAACGCAGCGTCAGGTCGGGACAGATCTCGCGCCAGCGGCGGATGCGGTCGAGCGTCTTTTCCTGTGCCGCCGGACGTTTCATGCGGCGGAGCACGTCGGGGCTTGCGTGCTGGAACGGGATGTCGAGATAGGGCAGCACGCCGCCGGTGCCGTGACTCTCCGCCATCAGCGGAATGACCTCGTCGACATGCGGATAGGGATAGACGTAGTGCAGCCGCACCCAGATGCCGAGTGTGCCGAGCTCGCGCGCGAGGTCGAGAAATTTCGCCCGCACCTCGCGATCCTTCCATTTGCTTTCGGCGTATTTGATGTCGACGCCGTAGGCCGAGGTGTCCTGCGAGATGACAAGCAGTTCCTTGACGCCGGCGGCGACCAGCCGCTCGGCCTCGCGCAGCACGTCGGCGGCCGGCCGCGAGACCAGATCGCCGCGCAACTTCGGAATGATGCAGAAGGTGCAACGGTTATTGCAGCCCTCTGAAATCTTGAGATAGGCGTAGTGCCGCGGGGTGAGCTTGATGCCTTCGGGCGGGACCAGATCGAGAAACGGATCGTGCCGCGGCGGCACCGCGCGGTGCACCGCATCGAGAACGCTCTCGTATTGCTGCGGGCCGGTGATCGCCAGCACATTGGGGAAGCGCTCGGTGATCTTCTCCGGCTCGGCCCCCATGCAGCCGGTGACGATCACCTTGCCGTTCTCCGCGAGCGCGGTTCCGATCGCACTGAGCGATTCAGCCTGGGCGCTTTCGAGGAAGCCGCAGGTGTTGACGATGGCGAGGTCGGCGCCCTCATGCTGGCGCGACAGCTCATAGCCTTCCGCGCGCAGCCGCGTGATGATGCGCTCGGAATCGACCAGCGCCTTGGGGCAGCCGAGCGAAACGAAGCTCACTTTCGGGGCGCGCAGGTCGGTCATGGGGCGGGGCGGCTCATGGTGCCGGACAGCTAGTGCCCCAGCCGGAAAAATGCAAGAAATCCCGGCCAGTTGTCTCAATTCCTGCGGAATAAGATGAAAGCGCTCCTGTATCCGTTCGGACCCAAGGAATCGTCGGCGCAGCTCCCCAACGACTTTCCGGAACTCGATTGGACCATCGTCGCCTCGCCCGAGGAGGTGGCCCATGCCGCGCCCGGCGCGACCATCTACGTGACCAGCAACCGGACCTGCAGTCCCGCGACCGGCGAGGCGTTGCGCCGCCACGGCCAGGCGCTGCGCTGGATGCATTTCACCTCGGCCGGGATCGACAACGGGATTGCCATGGGCATCCCGGACGGCGTGATCGTGACCAATTCGGCCGGCGTCCGCGCCGGAAACGTGTCCGAGCATGCGCTGCTGCTGTTGCTCGCTCTGATGCGAAAGCTCCCGAACATCATGGCGTGCCAGCGGGCCCACGACTGGCTGCGCGCGGAGATGACCAAACAGGTCACCTCGATCGAAGAGGCGGTGGTGTGCGTCATCGGACGCGGACCGATCGGACGCGAGCTCGCCCGCAAGCTCAAGGCCGTCAACGCGCGCCCCATCGCGGTGTCGCGCACCCCGGATAGCGACGGCGACGTCGAGCAGGTGTTTCCGCGCGAGCGATTGCACGACGCGCTGGCGATCGCCGACGCGGTCGCGATCTGCACGGCCGGCGACGAGACCAGCCATCATATGTTCGGTGCGGCCGCGTTCGCGGCGATGAAGCCCGGCGCCGTCATCGTCAATGTCGCCCGCGGCAGCATCATCGATGAAGCCGCGCTCGCCGCCGCGCTCAAAGCCGGCCGCATCGTCGGCGCCGGCCTCGACGTCCAGGAGAAAGAGCCGATGGATCCCGCCAATCCGCTCTGGGACATGCCGAACGTCATCATCTCACCGCACGTCGCGGGGCAGGGCTCCTCGGGCTATCCGCAGCAGCGCAAGCTGTTCGCCGATAATCTCGCGCGCTTCCGCGCGGGCAAGCCGATGCTCAATCTGTGCAAGGTGCCGGCGCGCGACTGAGGCCGGCGGGAGAAAACGATGACGCTCATCATCAATAACCACGACGTCGAGCAGGCTCCTCACCATGGAGGACACGATCGACGCGCTGGAGGAGGCCTACCTCGCAGCTCGCCGCCAAGGAGGCGGTCTGCCGCCCGCGCATCGACATCCGGATCCCGACCAGCGATCCAGCCAAGAACTACCAATGGGGCACGATGGAGGGCGGCTCGACCGCGGGCTATTTCGCCATCCGGATGAAGTCCGACATCATCTACGAGAGCGAGTACAACGGCGTCGTCACGCAGGAGAAATATTGCACGCGGCCGGGACTGTTCTGCGGCCTGATCCTGCTCACCTCGATCGAGAACGGCGAGCCGCTCGCCTTCATCAATGACGGCCATCTGCAGCACATGCGGGTCGGCGCCGACGGCGGCATCGGCGTCAAATACATGGCGAACGAGGACGCCGAAGTCGTCGGGATGCTCGGCTCCGGCGGAATGGCGCGCACCCACATGCAGGCGTTCACGCGCGTGCGGACCATCAAGAAGCTGCAGGTGTTCAGCCCGACCAAGGAGAACCGCGAAAAATTCGGCCGCGAGATGGCGGCGACCTACAACATCGAGGTGCAGGTCTGCGACCGGCCGGAGGACATCTACAAAGGCGCGCACATCGTCGCCGCGCTGACCAATTCCGCGCTTGAGGTCACCGACGGCAGCCTGCTCGAAAAGGGTGCTCACATTGTCGTGGTCGGCGGCACCGGACGCCCGGACGATGCGAGCCTTCAGAAGGTCGACCGCTATCTGCGCTTCGGCGACACGCCGGCCCCGGTCGGCCATCCCGAGCTTGCCACCGATGCCGAGCACATCGGCTACGAGGCGCGGCCGCTGGAGGGGAAACACGGCGACGGCCGCCGCAGCCGCCGCAAGCACGGCAACGCGCTGCCGGACCGGCGCGTCACGCTTGCCGATCTGGTGCGGGGCAGGGCGAAGGGCCGCACCTCCGCCGGCCAGATCACCTATTCCGAGCGCGGCAACCTCCAGGGCGCGCAGTTCTTCGCGGTCGCAGGCAAGGTCTATGAAGCGGCGCGGCGAGCCGGCCTCGGCCGCGAGATTCCGACCGAGTGGTTCCTGCAGGACATCCGCAATTGATGCTGCGTCACCGCAGAATCTTGCGGTGCGAGGCCGCAGCCGCATAGGGTGTGATGTCCGCTCGTCCCCGCGCAGGCGGGGACCCAGAGCTTCAAGAAACAATATTCCTGATTCCCGCTTTCGCGGGAATGAGCGGGAGGGAAACGATGAGACTTCTGACATCCACTGTTCTGGCCATGCTCGCCTTGAACGCAGTGCCGGCCGCCGCACAGGACGTCGCATCGTTCTACAAGGGCAAGACCGTCCGCATCGTCGTCGGCTTCTCGTCCGGCGGCGGCTACGACCATTATGCGCGGGTGCTGACGCGGCATATCGGGCGGCACATCCCGGGCAATCCCAACGTCATCGTCCAGAACATGCCGGGCGCCGCGAGCCTCAATTCGGTGAAATACACGTCCGCTGCCGCGCCGGCCGACGGCACCTTCATCAACGCGTTCAATCCCGGGCTGATCACGCAATCGCTGACCGTGCCGCAGAAGGTCGGCATCAACTTCCTGGAGTTCGGCTGGGTCGGCAATATCAGCGAAGATTTCCGCGTCTGCCACACCTGGAACGGCACCGGCATCAAGACCTGGCAGGACCTGCTGGCGCGGCCCAAGGTGACCGTGGGCAACACCGGGGTCGGCACCTCCGCCTATATCGACAACCGCATCCTGAGCGACTTGTTCGGCGTCAAGCTGCATCAGGTGATGGGCTATCCCGGCAGCGCCGAGAAACGCATCGCGATCGAGCGCGGTGAACTCGACGGCGACTGCGGCTCGTGGACGAGCTTGCCGGACGAATGGCTGCGCGACCAGAAGATCACCATCCACATCCGCTATTCGCGCACGCTGGTGCCGGGGATGCCGGCGAGCGCGATCAATGCACGTGAGGCGCTGACCGATCCGAAGAAGCGTCAGATCTTCGATCTGCTCACGGCATCGGCGCTGATCGGGCGGCCCTACATCGTGCCGAAAGCGGTGCCGGCCGATCGTCTTGCGGCGCTACGCGCGGCGTTCGACGCCACCATGAAGGATCCGGAATTCCTCGCCGACGCCGCCAAGCAAAAGCTCATCGTCACGGCGATGACCGGCACCGAGGTCGAGGATTTCATCAAGGAGCTGTACAAGACGCCGCCCGACGTCGTGACGGCGGCGCGGATGATTTCGGGCGAATAGCCCGCCGTTCGCGCCGGGCTCAGGCTGAACGGGTCGATGACGTATCGCGGTCTGCTGCTTGCAAATCTTTGGTGCTATCCGGCCCGTAAAAATCCTTAATGAATCGTGTCAGCGTTTTGGCCGCGCGTCGCGTGTCGGTATCGTCACGCTTCGCTTGCACGCGTCGGCGCTTGCCCTTTGCTGCAGCACTGCGGACTGCGGAAGTTGACATACAAACATTCCCCCAACTCGATCCGATACAGAAATCGTGGACCCCAACCCGTTGCGAATTGGTTAGCTGCGGATCGCGACATAACGGCGGCATCGGTGGGCATTGCTTGTTTTGATGCAAAAAAAGCCGAAACGACCGCATCGCGATACCAGTCGGCGCGCGGATTTTTGTGCCGACGGCATCAGGGAACCGCTCACGGGGAAGGGGCAGACCATCACGGCCGAGCCTCGCGAATCAAATGTCGGCTCAATGAGCGGCTGGCTTCCGGTGTGTCCTGGCCCAATCAGGACACGACCCTCGATGCGGGCGCCGCGGCGCAGACAAGGGGACGGCGGCGGTCAGGCGCAGTCTGGAGCCCGCGCAGCGGGTCTTGAAAATTCGGTCACCGCCCTTTTTGTTCAATATATTCAACGGTCCCCAATTCCGGTTTTCCGGAAAAAATATCCGCCACCCCGTGAACCTTTTGCCTCCCCAAAGCGACCAAGGGAACCAGGATGGTGATCAGGGGTGCGCAGAATGCGTTCCAAACCCAATATTCATTTCGGTATTCTCGGAACGGCCTGCGCTTTGGGGGCCTTTGTCTTGACCCTCCAGGTGCAGGTATCGGCGATGCCGGCGGTTCGCGGAATCGACCCCGCATCGATCGACCGCACTCTAAAAAATGATCGCCTGCCTGTCGTCCCCGCAGCTGTTCGGACTTTGCCGGTGCAACACTCAGGGCAACCGCGTCTTCCTGAAGGATGCGTTGAGGCGTCCAGTTGGCAAAAGGACAAGATCTATACCGCCGAGGTCGCAGGCCGCTGCGTCGGCTGAAGCGAACTGGCCCGACGCAATATCCACGCGCCAATGAGTGTCTCATGTGTTGAGGGAGCGTCCGATGCAATTGCGTGAAGGTTTCTCAGCGGCGATCTGGGTTGGATTTTCGTCGCTCGCTCTTGTCACCATGACCATTCCGCTGGTCGTTTGGTACGTCCAATAGCTTCAACGACCTGCAATCACATATTTGAAAATCGTGGTGCCGTAGACGCCGGCCGGCGTGCGGCGTCAGGATATCATGTCCGCTTTGCAAGACGCGGTCGCCCAGGTTGACGAGGCGACGCAATCTGCGCTTGAAACGGCGCCCAAAAAGCAAATTGGATGGCAATCGGATAGCAAACGCGATATTGCTCCGGCGATGCTGAAACACAATTTGGAAGGGTGGCCGAGTGGTTTAAGGCACCGGTCTTGAAATTCGGTAAGCCGCGTTTTGTTCTGTGCGCGCTGATACCGACAAGCCCCAATTCATCGGCAGAATCCCGACCTACGGACTGGCTTGGTGCTGGCCCGTACTGCGTCGTGGCGGGCAGTTGGATAGCAAACGGATAGCAATCCGTTCACGAAAAACCCTCAGCAGCGACGGCGGGGCCGACAGCAGATGGACCCGCGGCGCGGACCGCCGAAGCGTAACCGGATTATGACGCCGCTGCCTTTGTCTTGGGCTCAGTCAGCCAAACCGCAAGCTTCCAGGCTACATAGATCGAAAGAAAATAGAGGCTTAGAAAAACTATCAAGCTGGCCGCGGAACCCCACATATGTTCCACGGCAAGCCCGATGAAGTAGGTTGCAACATTAGCCACGACCGTGATGAGAATAAAATAGATGATGAGAAGCATGCTGTCCTCCGGACAATAATTCATTCAATAGTATCACGTGCCTGCGCCATGCGACAGGCTATGCCGGCGGCTATTCTGTTACTTGACCCGGCGCATCAACGCGACGCACCTGTTCAGCGCGCGGGCGGCCTTGCGGGTATCGGAGCCTTCCTCACGATGCGCTGCTCGCCAAATCGCGCCCTATCCCGCATGGGCTCCGGTTGTTTGGGGTTAGATTCATTCTGGAAGTATGGTCGCAGCGTTGGCGCTGTCGCAATCCGAGAGGCGACTTCCGCGAATCCAAGAGCACCGGAGATATCGCGCTTTGGTTCAACACCCTGGGCGAGATCGACAAGCAGACTAACGAGAAAAAATAATTCGGCGCGCGCCTCTTGGGCGCCACCGTCTATTTCACCCAGACACGCCATCTCCGACTCCTCAATCAGTTCTTTCCTACGTACACAGCGCACCGACCCCTACCTCTGCCGCCCGGATCGATGATCCGAGCAACCTTACGGGCTGCTCTCGCACGGCTGTCCGGTGCCACTTGGAGGGCGGTTCAGTGAGACGAGGATAGGCCCACTCCACCAGGTCTGTAGTCCTGAGCGGCTTGTCTGGGTTGGCCAGGAATGCCCGCCTGATCCGTTTCTG
>CAWAWR010000024.1:0-498226 GCA_963785745.1 uncultured Alphaproteobacteria bacterium | reverse complement strand
AGAAGTGCGATGCAACGGCTGATTTCGGTGATGTGCGGGCTGATCCTGGCAACGGGACTTGTTCTCGCCGGCGCGGGGCCGGCCGCGGCCCAGGCGACGCTGCAAGGAAGCTGGACCGCGACCAAGGCGGAACGTGACGGCAAGCCAGCCGATGACGTTGTGGGGCACCGGCTCACCTTTACGGGCAACCGCTTCGAAATCCGCTCCAAGGACGGCCGGACCGTCGTCTATGCGGGACGTTCCGGACCGACCAGAACGCGAAGCCAGCATCGATCGACTTCGTAAACATGGAAGGGACGGACAAGGGCAAGACCTGGAGGGGTATCTACGCCTTAGACGGCGACACGCTGACGACGTGCGACAACGCGCCCAACGTCGCGAAGGCCCGACCCACGGCTTTGAGGCGAAGAGCGGGTCGGGACATATCCTGGTGACGTTTGGGCGCGCGCGGCCGTGATCCGGCGACGCCAAGCACGGTCGCCATGAAAGCACTGCGCGGCCCGCTCCATTGGCGTAACAAGTTCTGGGAAGGTCCGCTTTAGTTCCCGAAGCGGACATTGGGAGAGCGCACCCTGGATGTCCGCTTTGGGCCAGAAGCGGACATTTGTGGCGCACGCCGTGACTCCCGCTGTTCCGCGCCTGTCAGTTGGATAATTTGATACCGGATTCCGCAATGACCTTGGCCCAAAATCGACTTTCGTGGCTGATGATTGAAGCGAGTTCTTGCGAGGAACTACCGATGATTCCAATTCCCTGCTCGTCGAGGCGTTGGCGCACGTCCGGCAACGCGATAGCTTTCACGGTCTCGCGGTGAAGCTGGTCCACAATCGCGGTAGATGTTTTGCGCGGTGCGAATAGGCCGAACCATGTCGTCACATCAAAGCCTGGAAAACCGGCCTCGATCATCGTTGGCAAGTCCGGAACGGCAGGCAAGCGCTTCAGAGATGTTACGGCAAGTGCTCGCAGCTTGCCCTCCCGCACCAGTGATTGAACGTTAGGCGCGTGGCGAACAGCATTGTGAGCCTTCCCCCGAGCAAATCCGGTATTGCCTGCGCGATGCCGCGGTACGGAACATGCTGGATGTCAATGCGAGCCATGGACTTGAGGAGCTCACCAGCGAGATGGTTGCTCGACCCGATGCCACCAGAACCGAAAGTAAGTTTGCCCGGTTGAGTGCGAGCGAGTGCGACCAAATCCTGGACACTTTTGGTTGGCACTTGATGAGGGACGACGAGGATATTGGGTGTGGCGCCAATCTGTGAGATCGGCGCTAAGTCCCGGGTCGGATCAAATGACAGCTTTGGATAAAGACTCGGATTGACGACGATCATTGGCGAGGAGGCCATCAGGAGCGTGTAGCCATCAGGCGCTGCTTTGGCGACACGCTCTGCTGCCAAGTTGCCGCCGGCCCCGGTGACACTCTCGATCACGACGGGCTGGCCCCAATTCGCGGAGAGCTTGTCTCCGACCAGGCGCGAAACAATATCGGCGGGACCACCCGCGGCGAACCCAAGGAGAATCCGGATTGGCTTTGCCGGGTAGTTGGGTTGTGCAAGCCCGTTGGCTGCAACGGCGCTGGCCGCGATAGTCGCGCCTGCCAAACGAAAGAATTGCCGCCGAATGAGTGCCATCAGGTCCTCCGCGCGGCTGAGGCTCCAACTGTGGAGCAAATGTATTGTTTTCTCAACCTCCGTTTTTTGACTTGCTTTGACGAGCTTTCAAACGTGCTCTTGAGGAAGGCTAGCCCGAATGAGGCTACCGACTGCGACGAATTCCCAAGGCTCCGAATGTCCGCTTTGGGTCAGAAGCGGACGTCAGGCCCTTAAATTGCGATGTCCGCTTTACCCCCGAAAGCGGACATCAGGCGGCCGGGCTGCAAATGTCCGCTTTGGGCCAGAAGCGGACTCGGCTCCATCGATGGCTAGGGTGAACTATAGCGTCCTGGGTAAGCTGGGTCGTCGGGCCGGCCGTAAGGCGTATGATCCGCGTCTGCCACGGACCCGGTCGTAAACCTCACGTCGGGGTTGACCCATTGGTAGATGATTCCCTTGACGCCGAATCTATGTTCGAGGACTTCCGGGGGATAGCTCCAAGCCGGTCGACTGAGATATGACGGGATCCTAAGCTGCTCGATGCCGTGACCCGGAGTGTGATGCATCAACGCGGCGTCGACACCAACTCGCTCGTAGAATTCAAAACTTCGGTCCACCGTTGCGTCGACTTTGCGGGCCTCTGCGACGGTCATGCCGGGCTTGTAGTAATCCTTCGAAACCCCTGGCCCGCCGTGCCAGACGACCCACGAATTCTTCAGTACAATCTTGGTCGCGCCAGCAAGGAACAGGTAATTTGCGCAGGATGAAACGCAATCTCCGGCGACAACGACGGATTTGCTTGGGCAGGAGTGCCTCGGCCATCATCATCGCCTCCGTCACTTCGCCGCCGCCGCTCCGCAGCACAATAATGCCCCCTTGGGGAATCGGATGCGCCAACAATTGTGTGGCACTTCGGTTCCGCTCGATTGGACCGAAAAAGCACATGACCTCAGCTTCGGCATGCGCGCCGTCCTTACCAAAAAGCGCACGGTCACAGAGAGGGGTTGCGCTGAGCGCGCGCGATACGTGCTTCGCGATCTCAGGATTCAGATTTGCTGTGCCGGGATCGAAATAGTCATGGAAAAGTAGCACGTACAGCATCGAGCAGGCCCAATGCGGATATCAACGCCGCCAAACCCAACCCAAGCCATTTCAGTGCGCGTAGCATTGTCGTAATTCAACAACTTGGCTGAACGGTACTTACCTCTTCCGCCAATAGCTCTTCAAAAGATCCGATTACCCGAACGACCAAATCTAGCGCTTCGACACTTTCAGTGCCCGCAAATCTTGATCGGATCGGCGCCGATTGCTTCCGTTAGGCTCAATGTCCGCTTTGGGCGGGTCATAAGCGGACATCAGGAAGTGTCGGCCTAGATGTCCGCTTTGGGCCAGAAGCGGACATCCCGTGGGCACAAGCGCAACGTCCGCTTTTGACCCAAAGCGGACATCCCAGGTGGCGCAGACATTGTTGAAGCGCCGGTCCATTCGAAGGGCGGTAATTGAGCGGTACCGCTGCAGGCTGCGTGTAGGTACGTGCAAACCGTCCGTCCGCATTCAACTCGGATTTAAATGTGGAAATCTGGACGGTGTGGTCGCGCAATACCGGGGCCGAGGGGCCGCCCGCTTGCGCGATCACCTGACCTTAACACGATACTGACGCCTCTGATTTGATCTCTCATTGAGACGGATCGATCATGACGGCAGAAGGCAGCAACCAAAGACCAGTGGCAGAGCCGCAGGGCCTCGATGAGATCGAGGCGAGCATTTCTGCAATCGAGAATGCGGTGTTGAACTCGTACAGCGCGGAACCGCGACCGGCGATCCGCGAGTTGGGATGCTTTATTGTCGCTCAGGCGCTGGGAATAGGAGCGCCTAAGGGCAACAAACTAGCCAGTCGCGCTTCCTCGCTGGCTAAGAGGGAAGCGCGATCCCACTCAGCTGGTTTGCGAGACCAGTACGGTGAGGCTGGGCGCGGCAAAAACCGATCAAAGTTTGCCGGGGAGCGCGCCTATGCAACACGCGCCGACCTGAAGCCGCTCAAGAACCTCGCCGTACTCTTGGCGCGCGAGGCCGCGCGCGTTATGGGGAGGGGGCTCTCGGCGATCAGCCTTACGCGGACTGGTTGAGCTTGGGCGCGACTGCTTCGAGCCCCATGCGGGAACGGGCGGGAAGAGCCCGCAAATTTTCTGGGGTTATGTGCATCCCGATGACTACTCGCCGGACCGGATGCGCATCAACATGACCGGCGTCGTGCTGACGGATGCCGGATGGGCGTGGGTGGCGGAAGAGGAAACAAAGCGCAAGGCATCGCCGGGACGATCACCCACGAAGCCCGCGAACGCCCGTCGCCGCATCAAGCGGCCATGACCGTCGCCGCATCCGCGACCGCCACCGCGACATTCGCAGCGCCTACAGTGAGCCAGCCACAGCAACCGACTTTTTCGGCTTCGGCTTGGTCTTGCTCTTGGCATGCTGCTTTTTAGGCGGCGCAGGTCTCTTCTTCTGCACGTTAGGCAGCCCCGGCTGAATAGCCAGCTTCGCAGCGATCAAGTCTGTAGCGTTGGGCGCGGAAAAAAAATGCACCGTAGCAACTGGCGGCGGATCAGCTTTCGGCGGCACCTTTACAAAGTCAAAGAGGCTACCGACCGCCGCACCGGAAACGACCGCCGTTAATGCACAAGCCACGATCCAAGCACGCATGTCTACCTACCCGCCACCAGCAGGATGGGCCGTGATTTGTTAAACAAGCCGCTAACACCTCCCGCCTGTCTCCAAGCTGAGAAGGCCATCGCGTCTTTGGAGGCTGCGGCGACGGTGGCGACCGGCGGTTCTGCGCGAAAGGTTATCAGGCGCTTTCGGACCCGGGTTAGGGCCAACAAGCGTCGGCTATCAGCGCGGTCCCGGCCACGCTAGCGAACCTTACAGGCCGACGTGACGTCACATCGTGCAATGTTGACCTTCCGGCTTTTCCGTCACAATCGGCGCGCAAACTGGGGAAATCTGCGGCGACGATGGAAATAAATAGAGCCCCAATCTTGGGGGATTGGGGCTCAAGGCAGTTTGACAATCACATCTGTCGGTCGGGGGACCTGGTGGGAGGTGACGATCAAAGCCGCAGAGCCAATGTAGTTTAGGATTTGTTTACCAGTCTATCGCCGAACGCTGACATGGTTAATGTGTGCGCCGATGCTAGATCGATCACTGAAAGCCGAGTTTGAAAGCTACCGAACGACGCTTTCTACCGACGAAGCCAGAAGGGCATTCGACGAAAAGATTGAGCGGCTTCTAAGTCAGCACGGCATTGATTACGTTCGGGGATATGTGGACGGTCTGAAAGACCAAGTGGCGGTAGAGCGAAGTCGAGGTGTGTTGGATGGCTAGCCTCAAATCGACCAGCACTTTTTCGGCAACAGTTATCGCATTCCCATTTCCCACGGCACGTGGCGGTTCTTCTTGGACCGCGGTCCAGGTTAGACGCGTGCAAGCCCAATTGCCTTGAATTTTGGATTACCCGCCGCACAAGTTCGGCCGACGCGCGAGAGAATGCCACGGTCGCGCGACAAAATGGGGCGCGTCAGGCGGCTTTTCGACGTGGTGATGCACCGTCGGACTAACTAGACGGGTCTGGGACTGATTGCACATTCCTTCCACAGACAGCACGATTTCCCAGCGTCTGTTGCCCATTTAGCACAGCCAAAAGGGCTGGGGTGGTCTATCCTGTTTTCGGGTGTTCACTCGAATGGGGGAAGTTAGATGAAAAAAATTCTGCTCAGCAGCGTCGCGCTCATCGCTCTTGCGGGTAGCTCCGCCTCCGCGGCCGATCTTCCGAGGAAAGCGCCGCCGCCAGTCGTGGTGGCGCCGCGCCTTCTCTTGGAGCGGCTTCTACATCGGCGGTCACATTGGTGGCGCCAAGGTTGAAAGATGCCTGGAGCTGCTAGATGTCGAGGGTTGCGTAGACCGAACCGGATGGCTCGGTGGCGGCCAGATCGGCTACAATTGGCAGGCCGGACAGGTTGTGTTTGGCGTCGAATTCTCCGGCAGTTTCGCCGACCTTGGCGGCGGGGTTAACGCAGGGGTCCTGCCGGGCGGCCGTTCTTTGAGTTCGGACGGCAAGTCGCTGCTGATGCTCACGGGCCGCCTCGGTTGGGCGGCGGACCGGGCGCTGTTCTATGTGACGGGCGGCGCCGCGAGTGCGCGCGCTAATCTCGACTTACACACGCCTCTTGGAGCGGCAATCCTTTCCAGGGAGGTGAGCTTTACCCGTACGGGTTGGACGTTCGGCATAGGTGCTGAATACGCCTTTACGCCGAACTGGTCGTTCGCCGCCCAATACAATTGGATCGATCTCGGCGACCGGGATGTCAACTTCGTAGCTTTTCCCGGGGCTGCCGCCTTGGCTGGCGACGTGGACCAAAGCTTCCACGTGTTTACGCTCCGGATGAACTATCGCTTCGGCGGGTATGGTGCACCGGTCGCTGCGCGATACTGAGCTTGCTGCCCGAGCGATTGGGTTGATGCATAATGTGGTCCTGGGTCCCGATCTCCGGGGTCCAGGCCCTCATCCCCAAGCCAACGAAGGGGACTACAATGCAAAAGGGGCGCGCAGCACGAGAACTCCTACGAGCCGTCGACCGAAATGGGACGGACTTGCCACCGCTGAAGCCAGACAAGCATTTTGTCGCCGCGTTTCTAGAAAAAAACAGGATCGAAAGCCGCCAACGCTTGGACCGGGCGTTACCATGGAGACAGCGGCGCGCTGATCTAATGACGGCGGCTTCCTGAGTTTGCTTTCCACGTGAGAGGCAAGCCGTTCCCCCGAGCGTGTCTCTAAATATGGCCTGCGCCGGTCAGGGCAGGCGTACGTTTTATTTCGCGATGGGAATCTCAAGGACGTCAGCCATCCTCACCAGATCGGGAAGCGACTTCGCTCCGAGTTTCTTCATCAAGTTGTGGCGATGCACCTTCACGGTGATCTCGCTGATCCCGATTTCTACGGCAGTCTGCTTGTTCATCATGCCTGCGCATACCAGAACCATTACCTGCTGCTCGCGCGTGCTGAGCGCGTTGTAACGCTCGCGCAGATCGCGGGTCTTTGCACTCTCTTCCCGCCTCGCCCTATCGCTATGGAGCGCAACTTTCACGGCATCAAGAAGGTCTTGTTCCCGTACCGGCTTTGTGAGGAACTCAACCGCGCCGCCCTTCATGGCTTTCACGGACATTGGGATGTCGCCGTGGGCTGTGATGAAGATAATTGGAATGTTGGTTTGCGTTCTCGCGAGTTCGGCTTGGAAATCGAGTCCGCTAAGCCCTGGCAAGCGAACGTCCAGGACTAAGCAACTCACCTCGTCGGGACGCCTTGCGCTCAAGAACGCCGTCGCCAAGTCATAAGCCTCACTCTTCAAACCCATAGATTGAAAAAGGCTTTTCAAGCCCTCTCGAACATCGAGATCGTCATCGACAACATAGACGGTCGCTTTCCACTTCGTCCGTTCCTGCATGCTTGCACTCGGTGAACATTGGCCGGCACATTCAGTAGGCTACCCCGCTTCTAAGGAAAGCATTCGCGGTGAGTTACGGCAAGATCGCGCGACCTAGGCCTCGCTCAAGCACGCGCACCTGCCCTTCAATCACGCCGAAACATGCGGCGGGTTGTTCGCGCGTTTGCCGGCGTGATGTGAAACTAAGTGCGGCGCTTGCCTTACCGTTGTTTGCCCTTTCGGCATAGTCTGAATGACGACTTCACATCTGATTTTATTTTTGGTATAGGCTTCAGTAATTCGCTTCATGCATTGTTGATACTGCGCCTCACAAAGCTTGGGTTGGTCATGGGGTGCGGAAAACGATTGGGCTACAGATAGATAGAGAAATAGCACACAGAAAAAAATCTGCTTACATAGGGCGACCGTTATTTTGCCATCTAAGAATTCCGCCATGCTTTTCTCCAAAAGTGCGATGGGGGAAAGGGGACCCGTTATGCCACCTCTGCGACAGTCCCGTCAGCCCTATGTTCTTCCTCCATTGCCAGGGCCATCCACTGGCGAGCCATTTCAAACAGCTCGTAGCGGAGTTCAGGGTCATCGCTCATTCGGGCGAGCCGGATGCATTCGCGCGCGGAGTCATGGCAGATGCTGTCGCAGCGGAAATTGTACATGGCGCACTCCCAGGCACTCGTTCTTACGCGATGGCGCTGTAGGTAATTAAAAAGTCTGACCGTTTTGCGACTTCGCAATGCACCATCGAGGCTCCAGCCTAGGGACGCGTTCTCTGCACGCCAACGTCACACTTCTTCGCGGGCTTTACTGGCGAATTTTGAAGTGGGAGATGGGGGCAATCCAAGAATTTGATGTGACTGATAGGGGACCCGTTGCGACACAGGGACCTTGTCTTGTCAGAAAGTCTGCAGCCCGTTAGGCTTGTTTCGTTCGGTTTTGTTTGTGTTGCCTGGGGAGGATGTATGCGGTTGCGCTCGGTTCTTCTTTCCGTCGTCTTGTGCGCGTCACTTTCGTCAGCAGCAACGGCCGGTCCGAAGGAGGACGCGCTTGTAGTCTTGGATCAATGGGCCAAAGCCTTCGCGGCTTCGGACGTTGATGCTATCGTGAAGCTCTACGCGTCCGACGCGCTCTTCATGGGCACTGGCAGCAAGAGTGTCGTCACTCAGACAGCGGACATTCGCCGCTATTTCGAGGATGCAATTCTCACCCGCAGGCCCCGAGCCGCCCCCATCAGTTCGTCAGAGGTAATGGTGCTCTCCGACAACGCCGTTCTGGTCACCGGGTTGAACAACTCCACGGGCGTGCTTGACGGCAAGCCCTTTAGCAACCCGGGGCGTGTCACCTTCGTCATCGCGAAGCGGGGGGCGGAATGGAAGATCGTTCACTTCCACAGATCAGCAATGCCTAGGTGACACGCTGCCCGGTGATTCACTGAAGCCGCTCAAGTACCCTAACGGCACTTGTGGCATGCCGCCGAGATCGACCCTGATTGCTGCAACACTCTCCGGCTTACCTGACCAGGAAAAGCACTAAGACGCGGGAGGAGTTTTTCGGTGGCGGCTCGCTCAAAATCCTATCGGCCAGGGCGCCGCGGAATCTCCGCGGCCACGATGCAAAATATCTCTTCTGCGACGAGGTCGACGGAATGGAAATTCTGGCGGCAGAAGGCGATCCAATCACTATTGCCGAGCGGCGAACCCTGGCACACCCTGACCGTAAAATCGTTATCGGTTCGACGCCAACCGAAGAAGAGATTTCGATCATCGCCCGCGTCTACAAAGAAACGGATCAAAGGATCTTTGAGATCCGCTGTTACCATTGCGCTCATTGGTTCGAGCTTGATTGGAGTCATGTCCAATGGCCCGAGGGTAAGCCCGATCAGGCATCGGCGTTTTGCCCGGGTTGCGGCGCTTCCCTCGAAGAAAGGCGCAAGCGCGAGCTCGTCGAGGGCGGCCGCTGGCGTGCACATCCCTGTGCTACAAGGAACTGCGGTCGTCCCCCCGTCCGATTACCGCGTTTGAATGCCATGCGAGTGGCGGTAGAGCGAAGTCGAGGTGTGTTAGATGGCTAGCCTCAAATCGACCAGCACTTTTTCGGCAACAATTATCGCATTCCTGGTGTTGTTTGGCCGTGCCGACGCGCAGCCGCAAAAATCCCTACGTGATTTGATTGCCCCCGTACCGACGGTTGCGGAAGCCCTTGCCGATGAGTACGGGCAGGCCATCATTGCCGAATTGGCACGTCTGATGTCGCAACGGGCGGACCTCGACTGTCTTAAGTCGCGGGGTATAGCAGAAAGTGACTTGAAGCAAAGTGCCGGCGAAATTCTTATACGTCACGGCATTAGGGTTCGAGCCTTGCTATATCCGGAAGGCATCGATGACGCTATCGAAGCTGAATTCATCAGGCTTGCCGGTCCGCAAGCCGTCGAGGAAATGCGCAAGCTGGCGAGCCATCCCGGCGTTCGGCGCTATTACATGCTCCGAACGCCATTAGCAAATGACGATCTGGTCAATGCGATTGCTAATGCTTTCGACGGGCACTTAGTGCGTTTGCAGCTCCAGCTTGAACAGGACCTCAGTCCCTTCGGCGACCCGCAATCAGATTTGATCCTGTTCTTTGAAAAACGCGCAGAGACTTTCGAGGATTTTCTTGTCAGCACTAAGGACGAAGACTGGGCTACGCCCCATACCCTGCTCATGGTCAACTTCTCGGACGCCCATTGGCAGGTGATCAAGAAATCCGGCCAGCCGCCGACCCACTCAGCTTTTGAAGGCGTCGAAGCCACATTGCGCGCCACCTGCGTTCGTTTGGGCAACAACTGAACTGGCTTAAGTCTTCTTTAAACGCTTCGATCCTCTGCTTCTCATGCTGAGAAGGCACAAACGTCGGAAACGGTACATGAGCGAAGATCAGCTACGGCTGCTGGGGGAGCGATACTACACGACCGATCTCAACGGAAACCGCGTCCTGTATGGACTGACGCTTGAGGAGACTAGCGAGTACGAGGAGCTCTTGCGCGCCGACTTGCACCGTACGGGCCAGAGCTCCTATTCAACGGCCGAGGAGCTGACAGCTGCTCGGGCTCGCAGAATAGAGCTGCGTCGTAAGATTGAGTGCGCGTGGTCGGAAGTCATCGGTGCGCTGGCGCGCATCGTCACAATCGTACGATAAATTGATCTTGGTCACCCTCGCGAGGTGTTCAGCGTCGGACGATACAAACCAAAGGTCTCAACATTTGTCGCACCATCGCGTGATGATGAAGCGACATCGCTTGCATCGTTAAAAGCGTGACCAGCAGGAACTGAGCGTTTCTCGTTTCGCACCCGTCAAGTTTCAAACCAGTGACTAGAGCACGTTGTTTTTTTTGTGCTCCCCACGAGCAGCAATCTGCCGTTCCAAGGTCGGGCAAAATTCCTCGTTTTGCGCACAATTCCTTATTTCTCTGATCAGCAATCTAAGCAACCGCTCGCGTTTGCCAGCGTCAAGCGTCGCGTCAAGTTGCCCCTCAAATTGAGAAATGTTTCGCTCGAAGGTGGTCACGTTCTTTACAATCGTTACCGAGCAGTTCGGCGTCGCTGGACGCCGCAGCTCGATGGATTATGATCTGCTCGAATGGTTTGGCAAATATTCGCCGAGCGTTGGCGACGTAATCCTTGGCGATCTTACTTCTCAAGGACGTATTCTTATCGCTGGATAATCGTGGTCGCATGCGCAATCGTCGATTTAGCAGTTCCTTTTTGATTTCGTGCTGGCTTCTGTTTGAGATCTGCTGTCCATCCGCCGCGCTGTCAGCCTCTCCGGTAGAGCTGATTTCGAATTTTCGTGTGTCGCAAGGCCTCGGGCGAGTGACGATGGATCCAACGCTCAACCGAATTGCTCAGGAGCAGGCCACGGCAATGGCGGCAAGAGACGTGCTCGACCATGGAGTGGCTGGCTCATTCAGCTCGCGCGTTGCGTCGTCAGGTTCCGGACATGCTGCCGAAAATATCGCTTATGGGCACGACAGCTTCACCAAAACCCTCGATCAATGGATCAATTCGAGTGGGCATCGCAAAAATCTTTTGATGCAAGGCGCGTCGCGGGTTGGTGTCGCGAGCGCAAAAAGTTCGAAGACTGGCCGCACTTATTGGGCGTTAGTGATCGCGGGGGGACCCTGACAAGTCAAAGCAAGCCGCATCAAAGGCCAAGGCGAAGAGCCGTGGCCGGGCCCACAACCTTGTCGAATAAGTATTATGGGCCTTTGCTTGTAGTGCAGCGTTAGCCTTGCCGGGACGGCACCGTCGCGAGGAGACTGCATGGGCGGCAAGGCGGATTGATACCGGGCGACGGCCATCAGGTCCGGGATGGCAGGCACCGCATCGGGCGACGATGCCGGATGCCATCCGGGGCGAGCATCCGGGCCGCAAATGCGCGGCAGTCGGGAGCGGCAGGCATCGCGCATCGACAGGCGCATCGACCACGAACAGGAACTAGACCTGCACCATCGCGAGGCGATGCACTACCGGCTCGCGACATGCCTTGAAATTACGGTCCCCGCCGGGGTGGCTTCCTCGGTGATGCATTCGGTGACCTTCGACGGCGGGATATCTCCGAAGTAGAGCCACCATGTGCCCATCGCACGCCGCATAAATATGTCGTCGGGGTCGGCGGGCAAGCCGTCGATGCGGCTGCGGTTGGCGCGATACCACTGGCCGTACTGTTGCAGTTTGCGGTCATGCGGCGGTAGGCAGATTGTGAACCGCGCCAACGGCTCGTTGCTATGAAAGAAAAGCCACCGCCTGCTGACGATGGTTTCGTCGGGTTCGAACTGCTGAAATGCCGCGTGCTCCTCGTCGGTGTTTGCTGATGTCGGCGTGCTGGTCAAGTGGACGACGGGCATGGAAGTGCAGCCGAGAAATCCGCCCGGTTCCGGCCGCTGCAGCAATGCCCGCAGTCCGTCGCGTTGGATAGCCTCGACGTGCTCCAATAGGGTGAAGTGATACAGGGTAACGACGCGCTCGCGGCGACCGGGAATTGCGACGTAGCGTTCCAGTGCCTTGCCAAGCTTCGTTTTGGGCATGGCCTGCTCCCAACCAGCACCGTCAGCGCCAGCTAAAACGCCCGCGCATGCCGATAACTGGCAACTTGCACTCGTCAAGCCGCCCGCGTTGTCACACGCTGCGCAATTCGTACTCGGACAAGCCGCGCAGCTAACGGGCGGGTGCAGGAACCTGCGCGCCGGACGCGAGCCACTGGCTGTACGTTTGGAATTTCAAGCCGAGCTTGTCGTAAAAGACCCTGAGGTAGCCATCGCTCCCTCGCGTGACGGCTTCTGGCCGTACGCGCTGCACTTCCTGCGCCATAACGCCGACATATGCGGTGTCGCTGCCGTTGTAGGCGAAGCGATAGAAGCCCAGGCCGTTGTCGAGATAGCCGATAAGCTCGATGTCGTGCTTCAGCGTGATGTCGGATCGCCGACCGCCGCCGCCGCGACCACCACCGCCGCCGCGGCCGCCGCCTCCGGCCATCCCGGCGCGTGCGCCGCCACCACCGGCCATGCCGGCGAAGCCGCCGCCATGGACTCATCGGTCGGCCACGAATGGCTTCTCCTCAGGTTATTGATTTCCCTCACGGAAAAAAAAGATATCCACAACACATCGGCGTACCGCCTTGGAACGAACATCGACGTCTTTGCTGCGGAGGCTTGCGATGTTCGTGTGATTGGTAACAGTGGGTTTGCGTCATGTACTGTGTTCCCTCCGCGCATTGGCACACGCGCGCAGAAGAAACGCTCGCTCTCGCGGAAACGATGAGCGACGGAATAGCCAAGCAACTGACGTATCGGATCGCAGCGGATTACGAGCGTCTGGCTCAGTCGGTCGAGCACCGACCGCACAATCGACTTTCGCCGATCCTCGAAGTCGTGCCTGCCGAGGAAGTCGTGCCTGCCGAGGTAAAACAATTCGCCCCCCGCAAAAATCGCATCTCGGCATCGGCCAGACACCTTGATCTTGAAATTCCCAGCTTCCTGAAGCGAGGGCCAGCAATCGCACGCGACCGGATCAATGTTGCGCAAGAGAAGCGGCTCAATTCGCTCACGGCATTTATGCTCATCAACGTTTGGGCCGGGCTTTTCCTGTTCGCCGCTTTACGCGGCTTCTCGATGCAATAGCAACCCGCTGCTACCCAACGAACCTTGCGGGCTGCCGGAGTTATTGACTGGCTTCAGGCCAGTCCATGTGAAACCCGGTGGGGAGCCGCAACGCGAAGGTGCGGCGGCTCGGTTTCTGGCAGGAGCCTCAAGGCTTCGAGCGATTATTTTCAAAGCTGTGCACGTCGCCAGTCATGGCGGAGCCTGTAAAAACGGCTCCGCAACTTACCTAGAAGCGGAGCCGCCCAGCAGAGCGGCTAGCACGGTGGTCAAGATCCACAGAGGCGAGATGAAGTGAGTAGCTTTTGGGGCACGATCGGTGCGTTTGTGGTGGGTGCGATCGGGTGGTTCTGTGCGTAGTTCGTTGCCCGTCCGATTAGAGCGTTTTTTGATTTGCGGGGCGAAGTGATCCGTCAAAGTGTGCTGTACGACAACGTGCCCGCGTTCCTGAAGGAATTCGCGGACGGCTCCTTTGAGCAATGCGAACTATCTGAGGATGAGATGAAAAGATTGAGCGAGGCTCAGGGCGTTTTTCGCGATCTAGCAGCGCGGATGAGAGCCTTTGCGCTAAATGAGCACTTGGCGTCGTGGTTGGTGGAGTGGCGCTACGATCCCTGGGAAGCCAGCACTGCGCTACTGTGGATATCTAACAATCTTCACAAATTCGGAATCGGCCAGGCGCTGGCAAAGCAAAGACTCGAAAAAGCATTGGACTTCAAGATCGCTAAATGAATGCGCGCTGGCGACGCGAAGAACAGCCAGCGTGCCTGCGCGCCGCCCGCACTGAACGCTGAGCTACTATTCAAGGTGCCGTCGGGGCGGGGATCACCTCTGATGGTTCAAGCCTGCCTCCATTGGCGGGCTTTTTTAGTCGGCGACCCGAATTGAGCGACACAGAGTGAAACGTGCTTTACTCTACACGATATGAGGTAACCGGCTTTTAGTGGCGCGCGCTTCTCCAAGCATATCTAGTTTGTTGAGGAGAGAGAGCAACGCGTTGCGGGCTGCACGAGCCTTCTCAGTTTTGCCGGTGCGAGCAAAGTCTGCTGCAAGCTTCTGCTGATGGATGATGAGAAGCTTCAGTTGCGCAGCCGCATCAACGCGACCTTCGACTATTTCCATTTGCGCCTACCCTTTTACAAAGGGCCGTCCCCAACTTGGCATCGCGCCGGGTCCGGGCCCCCGGTGAAGTATCCCGCATTTTTCCGCGACGTAGAGGTAAAACGCGCGAGCGAACAAAAGTTCATTGCGCCGCACAAAAAATCGGAGGGAGCGCAGGAGCCCGATACTTTTCTACTCGTAAGAGCACGCCGGGCGGCAAGCGGGCGGGGAAGCCCGCCGGCACAAGATCAACGTGGTATGAAAGTAATGCGCCTTGAAAGGAAGCCCCGGAGCGGAGATGCAGCGGGCAGTCGGATGTGCCCGCGGACGCTTCCGCATAACGCTACTTGCGCAGAAATTCGCGGCGTCTAGGACTCCGCCCGTTCGATCAAGCGACGAATGATAAATAGGTGGCAGCTGAGTTCGTCGCCTAGCCGGCTGACCCACCGAAGAAGCCCGAGCCTACCATGATGAATGCCAACACCGCCAGGACAATGCTGACGGCAAGGACCACCAACACTGGCCGGTCTAGAAATCCCGCGCGAGATTTAACAGGGCTCTCTACCGTTCTACCTTGTTCTTTGTGCATGGAAACTCCTTGGAAACTCCTTGGGTGGGAACAACGCTTGGTAGCAAGAGTTCCGACACATGCTTCAAAGATGTCCTAGGATGGCTCAACACCGCGCCATCATATCAACGCCGCGAACTTGAAACACCGACTTCGCAAAATCGAGACCGATCCTGCTAACCTCGCCCATGGACGGCTCCCCGATTCAAAACAGGGATGACGCATAGGCGGTTAAGCGCCGGACGTTCGACGTATCAATGTTTGTTGCAAGCCCGTCCTTACGGAAGCAGCACATACGTGAACGCCGCGACGGCCGAGCCAGCAAAGCTAACTCGAACACGATGAGGAAAGTGCTCCAGCGCATCGCGCCAGTAGTTAGGGCGATGCTTGCGAGACTGATATTACCCTAAGGTCCCGAAGATGAGGGCGTGACCCTTACTTAATCAGGACGAAGCCGTGGCGATCAGCGTCGAACCCAACAACCGCCGACAGCTCGCAGCGGGGTGGCTTTCGGGCCAAGTGATGGAACGATTGGGGATCCTGTTCGTCGTTGGTATGATAGTGGCCCGTCCTCCGGCCCCCCGCTCGGAACTTCGGGATAAAAACCCCGCGCAGCGTACGCGCGGGGTTTCTCTTTGTTTGCCTCCATTCTCAAGTGATCAGAAAGGGGGACCCACGTAACTGAAAGCCAGCCGGCTGATAATATCAATTCAGTCCGCGAAGATTGCTTCGCGAGCGCGGCGTGTTGAGGCCAACCCGAGTACTGACGATTTTTCATTCGATATCTGGCGACAGATTTTCAGAACCATTGCCCGAAATGAAAAGAAAGCGATGGACACCTGGGAGACGGTACACTTCGAGATTGAAGTGACTGAGCGCGAAGTTCATCTGCCCAATACAATGTCCATCCTCAAAATGCAGCTGGTGTGCGAGCCGGGTCAGTAGGCGAGGCGTGCTTGAGACCAAGCTAGTCTTGCCCCCGATTGATCCTGCATCGTTCGGTGTTTTGGGTCTCCGCTCTCGCGGGTCGAGCGGATGGAATTCTCCGTGCACTATCTCGCGAGGCATCAATCGAGGTTTGCGTGTTTCGTGCTGGCGGAGCGCCGACAGGCGCTCGGGTTAACGCGTCCGCTTCTAGTGGCGGAGGGGCGGGTCCGAAACTACATTCTTCACAATTGTCGGGGGCACGGCAGCTTGGGCGACCGTCGCACTTGCGGCTGTCTGACGTCCCGGGGCCCGCGCAATCCCGGCTCAATCTTTCTGGTCGCCGGTGGCAGGAGCCGGTTGACGCAGAGCAGCGCGGTCGCCGCCATCAAGGCGCGGCACGGTCATCGCGTCTAGGTTATATGCGGCTTCCGCGCCGCGCGGCTACACCGCGTAGAAACCCCGCGGTGGGGGAACACCGGGGGCCGGGGTAACTCACGTAACATGAAGGAAGTCACCCCATCACGGGGAAGGCTTCACATGCATCCTGCGAACGACCTACACCGTCCGCGGCGAACACGTTTCGTTGCCGATCATTGCGACCCTCACCATTCCGAAGCCGTGACCGGAGCAGCGATGGCGGCGTTGAGCGTGGCCATTGCAGCCATAACTCGCCAAGTCGAAAGGCGCACGGTGGGTCGGTGGGTTGGTGGGTCGTAGCACCCAACCGTCACTTGAGCAAAACAGGTTGCCAGAGCGCGTCACGCCCACAACACTTCTATCATTTATTGATGCCGTGCAGTCTCGCCACTCTGCCCATTCCCATTCTCACTGGCGCCCCTAATCCGCTCGTGCATCTTCAACACCTTCAACCGCGAGCTGGCCAAGGCAACCCACAATTGAGCCAGATCGAGGAGCCTGTCGCGCTCTTCAGGGGTGTGGGCCTTTTCGGCAATTTTCCGGATAGTGTCAGCACGGCCACGGTAGCCTTCAACGCGCCTCACAGCACACCCCTCAACATTTAGCGACCCGCGAAGGGCTTTCGCCTTACTCGCAGTATCGCTTCCCGGGCCGAACAGTCGTGACCTAGTCTCCCTTTGCGCGTCACGCGCGGCGCTTTGGGGTACCTCTGCGGGCCGTTTCGCGGCGAGCGCAATGGCGGAAGCAGTGCTTGTTCGACACTATTCCGAGGTTCAATCGTGCGGAAGACATCTGGCAATGAGATTTCTCCTTATTGTGAATAATTCAAGCCTACATTCACCTCTCCCTCGCCCCGGAAAGTAAAGACGGAGACAGGACGATTTCACTCGCGAGGATCGGAGACTACGAGGTTCGCGTGGTCGAGGTCTCGCAAGGCAGTTCGTCCAATGTGCCGCCATTGTGGATGGAGTTGTACGGGTACAATGAACAGTTGGCGATCGACAGCTGCAGTTGTCACGAGTTTGAAAAGGCCACGGCTGCGGCCGAACATCTCATTTCGCAGGCAAGATGCTTGAATGAATTATCACAGCACGAAGTGAATGAAATTCGACACTGACAAAGAATGTATCGCATCCACTTCGAGCAGGTACGCAGTGCTCGCAGATGCCGGTATACCTAGCACCGTGATGTCCGCTTGTGGCCCAAAGCGGACATTCGGGACGCAACCACTCAACGTCAGCTTGTGACCCAAGAGACTTCGGACAAGACCCGAACGCTACCAATCCGTAGCGCCGCGGCTGGATAGAATGGTGCTTTCGTACCAATAGTGTAGTCGGTCGGAACCTACCGCTTTAACTTATGTCATGCCCCGGGCAGTTGAGATCGGGGCAATGAATAGGTCGGAAGAGTATTTGCGCAACGCCGCGAGCTGTTTGCGAGTAGCGGAACGGACTGCTGATCTCGCCGCGCGATCGGAGCTACTTGTAATGGCCCGCGCCTGGCAAAAATTGGCGGAATAGGCCGTCGCAAACAGTAAGGTCGATCTGGTTTACGAGACACCAGCAAATTCAGAGCAGCAGCCGCCCATCCAAAAGCAGCAAATTCAGTCAGGCGAAAACGATTCAAGTTGACCTAGACGTGCGACGTTGTTGGGCGGTTGCGGTGTCCGACATGCGGAGGGTTGGATAGCATTCGGGTCTTCTTCGATGTGCCGAGCAATCCGACGGCGCCGCCCGCTGGGTTTGAACTTCATGGGCCGGCCGCCTCCCGCGAGATCGTGTATGTCGCCGTCGAACAAAATTGGGAGCCGTGGCTTGAGGGGCGAGGCTAGTTGAGCGGAACTAGCGCGCGTCGTTGGTTTCGTCGTGGCAACAAGCCAAGGAGCCGATATGTTGCTACGCGGCCGGTGTCCCCTTTGGGGATAGAGCAGGCATCATTCGGAACTATCGCCACGTCTGCTTGTGGTCCCAAGCGGATTTGAGCCGACCTCGAAATCCTAAGTTGCGGAACTCCAAGGAAAAGTCGCGCGTTATTCACCATGGAAATTTCGCCATAGGGAGGTTCGCTTGGCGTCCGCGCAAATCCCCTCAATCTCAATTCTGCTTGGATGTGTGGGCCTCCTAATCGGCGGCATCGGTATCGTTTCATCCGGCCTACAGTCTGCCAACAATAGTGACGTGCAGAGCAAGTCTTGGCCACCTCCAGGGATCGCGGGTGTGCAGTTCCATGATCAGATGGTCGAACTGACAAGCATGGGACCACAGCCCGGTCGCCGAGCAGAGGCGCGACAAGACGGCCTGCCGCCGGAGGATAATGCGAATATTGGAGTCATTCGCACTATACGCTTTGCCAACTCGCGCCGGCCGCAGTACGTGGAGATTGAATTCGTCGATCACGGCGGCCGATCCTACGTACGCCGTTATCCGGTGGCTGACCAAGTGTTCGCGCGCAACGATCGAAGTAACAACTTTGAGGCAGACCGGTCCGCAGAAACCTATCCGCAACGCCGCAGCCGTCGTTACCGTCGCGGCCACTTCCGCGGGTGGTGGTGAAAATTCAGCAAGGTGCCGCCGATCTCTCGCTAGGGCGATAGTCCCGTAGCGGGGCGCAATCATTGTTCCAAACGCCCATGTCCGCTATGGGCCACTTGCGGACATCCCCTGTTCTGCAATCCAATTGGGAGCCTACAATCTCCCGTCCCCGCGAGCTTGAAGAGGAGACGCTATGCCGAAGTATCTCGTGCAGGGTTCTTACACGGATCAGGGTCTGAAGGGCCTGCTAAAGGAGGGCGGCTCGAAACGACGAGCGATGGTGGAACAACTCGCCAAGGAGATGGGCGGCAAACTCGAAGCGTTCTATTACGCCTTTGGCAGCGATGACTTCGTTATTATTCTCGATCTGCCGAGCAACGTCGACATGGCTGCCACCGCCATCGTCGCCCAGGCCAGCGGCATGGTGAAGTCTCGGGTCACGGTCCTCATGACTCCGGAGGACGTGGACCAGGCTGTGCAAAGGAAGGTCGATTTCCGCCCGCCGGAGTAGAGGGGTGCGGACATCAGCGTTGAAATCATCGAACGTTGGACGATTGCGCGCGATGCGCTCGTGACGGGGGGCCGGCTGCGGTGCCGAGCGTGATGAAACGAGTCTCTGCCGGACGTCATCGGGTCGCGATCTCGGCCTGCTGAACGACCTTTCGCAGCTGGACAAGCTCGGAGCCGATGAGCCGCCCCAGTTCGGCGAGGTGCCGCCGGCAGGATCATGTCCGATCCCGTGAACGTCGGCACGGACGCTGGGCTTCGCGATCGCCTTGTTCACGGCCTCGTTCAAGCGCGCGACGATTTCGCTCGGCGTTCCGGCCCTGGCTGCAAAGCCGACCCAGTCCTCCGCCACGAGGTCCGGAAAACCTTGTTCGACGATCGTTGGCACGTCCTTGAGCGCGGCGATCCGCTTGGGCCCATGACGGCCAGCGCTCGAAGCTTGCCCGCAGCGATCAGATCGACAACGCGAACCGAGGCGATGAAAGAGAATTGCGTCGTCCCGCTGAGGAGATCGGGGACGAATTGTTGTCCCTGCGGATAGGGCACATGGACGGCGCGGGTGCCTGTACTTCTGCGTGAACATCTCGCCGATGAGATGGGCCGGGGTTTCCGACGCCGCCGGAGGCGAAATGGAGCTTGCCCGGCTCTCGCTTGAGAAAAGCGACCAATTCGGAAACCGAATTCGCCGGGACCGAGGGATGGACGACGAGGACATTGTACCCGACGGAATCTTGACGACGGGCCGAGGTCGCTATCGAGCCGCAGCCCCGCCTTCGGAAGAAGCGTCTGCGCAGCCAGTGTCGGCGACGCCGATCGCGAACAGCGTATGGCCGTCGGCGGGTTGCTTCAGGACATCGGCGACCCCGATGGTCTGGATGGCGCCGGGCCGGTTTTCGACGACGACGCGCCAGCCCTCGCTGGCGGCAATATCGGTTGCGATGATGCGGCTGATGATATCGGGAGGCGACGCAGGCGGAGCTGGCACGACAATCCGGATGTCTCTCGACGGATAGGGCTGGCCGTGTGCGGTCGATCCGCCGCCATCGCAAGTGCGAGCAGGCAGGCCGATGCAAAGCGCGGTCCGGCGCGAAAGCGTGAGCATGAGCGACCTCCGCGATCAATTGTCCAAACACCACTGCCGAAGAGGACCATAGCCGAAAGGAGGGTATGACAGGGAGTGCTCATTTGTGATAGGCCCATGACGAACTCTCAAGGGCTGTCCCATGAGCCTGCACGATCGCGTCAACCATCGCCTCAAACTGCGCGACCTGCGTCTGCTGCTGGCGCTCGACGAATGGGGCAGCATGGCGAAGGCCGCGGCCCATCTCAATCTCACGCAATCGGGGGTGTCCAAGGCGATCGCCGAGCTCGAGCACACCTTCGGTGTCCGGCTCTATGACCGCACGCCGAAGGGCATCGAGCCGACGGCCTATGGCCGCGCGCTGCTCAAGGGCGGCGTGGCGGTGTTCGACGAGTTGCGGCAGAGCGTCAATGCGATCGAGCACCTCGCCGACCCGACGGCCGGCGAATTGCGGATCGGGTGTGCGCCGCCGATGTCCTGGGGAATCGTTCCGGTCGTCATCGACCGGCTCGTCCGGCAGCATCCGCGGCTGGCCTTCCATGTGACGGAGGCCGATCCTACGACGCTCCGATACCATGATCTGCGCGAGCGCAGGATCGACCTGGCGATCGGCCGGATCCTCGGCCCGATCCCGGATGACGATGTCGATGCTGAAGTCCTGTACAACGAAAAGGCGTTCATCGTGGCTGGCAAAAACAGCCGGTGGGCCAAGCGTCGCAAGATCGAGCTCGCCGAGCTTGTCGACGAACCCTGGTGCGTGCCGACGCCTGGCAGTTTCGCGGGGTCCCTCCTGGCGGAGGCCTTCAAGGAAGCGGCCTGCCTATCCCGCATGTCAACGCGGTGTCCTTCTCGATCCCGCTTCACAACGCTTTGCTCGCGACCGGCAATTTTCTGGGCCTGCTGCCGAACTCGATGCTTCAGTTCGCCCCGGACCTCATGCGTTCAAAGTGCTGCCGATCGAACTGCCCGACCGGCCCGGGCCAGTCGGGATTATCACGTTGAAGAAACGGACGCTGAGCCCGCTAGCGCAGCTTTTCATCGAGCACGCCCGCGAGGTCGCGAAGCCACTGGCGAAGCTAAAATGATAGACGCCGTGTCGGCTTTTGGCCCAAAGCGGACATTCAGATCGCCGCATAGTATGTCCGCTTTGGAGGAAGTGCGAAGCCGAGCGTCGAATGGGCAGAATTTTCCAGCGGGCCGCAGGATTGGTGGCCGGCCGAGACTGCCTAAGGCGCTTTTCCTGGCCGGCCTTGCACGCCAGCGCCGTGTGTGTGGGGCGTCTCCTCCCAGGAGCACAGCGTCTTGGGGCGCGCATCTCGATTTAAGGCCGACCGGGCGGCCCACTCGGGTAAGCGACCTCTCCGGCCGGCCACATGCGCTCGCGTGGCAACTCAGGGTATTGAAGTGCCGGCTACATGCACACAAAAACTCGCCGGGCGCTGACGAAGTTCCTGGAACATAAACATTTTGTATGACGACAAGAATGGCAATGGCGGAGCGCGGAAGCACACGTCAGCTGCCCTGTCGCATGTCGTCAGCAAGCAACGAGCCCAGCTGAATGGTCAAGGCGATTGCGAAAAGTTAATTGCTGCGCGCCGACGAGGCGAGTCCCCATACCGGCTCGTGGCCCAAAGCGGACTCTGGCGCATCGCCAACGGCGTGCATCATCGCGACGGGAGGAGTGTGTCTGAATGAGTCTGGGACGACGGAAACGCAGCGAGCACTGCGCCGCCAAGGCTTTCGGGGAACCTGACCGTTTGCTATCGTCTACGCCGTTCCAGAGCTCATCTGGTGAATGTCGAATTTCACAGTGGGGAGGGGATGATGCGTGCATGATTGCCGACATCGCTGCCGCTGATCGCCAGTCCGGCGCCGCGCAGAAAGTTTGTCGGCACCAACGTGGACACGCGGACGATCCTGAACTTCAGGGTCTCCGACGCGGCGCTCCAGAAGCTTGTCTGGCCGGGTGGCAATGCAATTCCGCGACGACAAGACCAGCGCGGGCGCCAACGCGCGAGTTACCTTCGTCGATCAGATCCAGACCGGCAATGCCGAGCGGAAACCCGTACCACCGGCGCGACACCGATCTTCGGATTCCGGTGAAGAGGTCTGGCACCACGACCAGTGGATTGATGATCTTCGCCGGGCTGTCTCCGGTCGCGGGCGGCCCTTACGGCGCCAGCATCGAGGCGACCCACGCGGTCGAGCGCAAGATCAGCCACAGCGCGGCAGGCCAGACCGTCAAAGAGGAATCTGGGAGTACAAGAGCAATACCGGATACGCGGTGACGATGCAGGGCGCAATACGTCCGCAACACGGCCACCCGCGAGAAGAGCGAGCTCCTAGTGTTTGCACAGCCGAAGCCGGACTTCTACCGCATCTATCGGTACGAGCAGGGCACCGACGTGGTGCGCGGCGCGGGCGTTGCGGACCGGCTCCAGAAGTTCAGCTTCAAGGCAACCGGCGAGAAGCTCTCGCCGCTGTTCGACGGAACCGAGCAGCTGATCAGCTTCAGCTCCGTGCCATTCTACGCGCGCGAGATTTATCTGCCGGGCTCGTAAGTTACCCAAGGTTCCAGACGTAGATACGACCCGCTCTCGATCACCGCCGTGTGGATCTACGCCATTTCATACCTTTCAGGGAATGTGGATTTAGGGTTTTAAATTTCACGCTCGATTTGCGCTCGAGATGAGGCAAAACGCTGAAAGCAGACATCCGGGCCGCATCCTCCCGATGTCCGCTTCTGGCCCTAAGTGGACGTAGCGAATGCTACCATTCACCCAATCGTCTCGGCCACGTGCACAACCTCTTCGCCTCCAAAGGGGGTAGCCATGCTTGACCATGTTTTCCTGTCGGTCAGCGACATCGAACGCTCAATCGCTTTTTATACGCAGGCGCTGGCGCCGCTCGGGATCACCGACCGCGTCGATTTTGACGGCAAGGACGGCCCGCCGGGGCATCCCGATCTCAAGGGCTTCGGCTGCAAAGGGCGCTTCATCCTTTGGCTGCGGCTAGGCGTTGCCGATAGCCGGGCGGCGCATGTCGGCTTCGTCGCAAAGTCGCGGGGCGAGGTCGATGCAGCCTATGCCGCCGCGATGGCGGCGGGCGCGACCGACAATGGCAAACCAAGTGCTCGGCTCTATTACGATCCGCGTTACTATGCCGCCAACGTGTTCGACCCCGACGGCTACAGCCTCGAATTTGTTTTCAAGAGCTGGCAGCACCCCAAGCCCAAGCCGCGCAAAAGAGCCTAGGCCGAAAACGCCGCGTCCTAGCTAGCTTTAGTGGTATGTACGGGAAGCGTAACGAAACGCCAGCACTGGAATGTCTGCTTATGACCCAAGGCGGACATTGAGCGACCGCCGTATCGACGCCGCCCGTATGGCAAAGAATTCCGTGATCAATTCCTCCGTTTCGGCCGACTCTCGGCGGTGATCACAGCGAAACCTAAGCCAAGAACAATACGTCTGGATGATACAACGGCGTTCTTGCGACGGTTACACTGACTTTAGGTAGTTACCCTGACCGTGCCCACACCTTCGTGGAAACCCCCGATCGTGTGGGCATCACAGAAGGATGCGTGCAATGAAATCGGTTCTGAAGTTGCCGGCAGCAACTTTGCTGCCGGGCATTGTCGCTGCTGCGCTGTCGGTTGCGCCCGCGCGCGCAGATGTCGTCACCGACTGGAATGTGACCGCGAACGCGGTCATGACGGATGAAAACGTCGGCAACAATCCGCAGACGCGTACCCTCGCCATGGTGCATGTCGCCATGTCCGACGCGATCAATTCGGTGCAAGCCCGCTACGCGCGCGCCATTGCGACGATTCCGGCCGTGCCGAGTGCGTCGCCCGAGGCCGCGGCGTCCGCCGCCGCGCGGCAAATCCTGATCCAGCTCTACCCCAAACAGAAGGCGAAGATCGATGCTGCATACGCGGCAGCGCTAAAGGGTATTCCCGAGGGGCCGGCTTTGACCCAAGGCATTGCGCTTGGCGAGCAGGTGGCTGCTGCCGTCCAGGCCGACCGCGCGAACGACGGCACCAGCGCCCCCGACACCTACCGGCCGTTCACCACCGCTGGGGTCTACGTGACGACCGCGCCGGCGCTTTTCCCGCAGTACGCGCGCGCAAAGCCCTGGGTCATCCCGAAGGCCGACCAGTTCCGGCCTGGCCCACCGCCGCATTGTCGAGTGCAGACTGGGTCCGGGACTACAATGAGGTGAAGGCGCTGGGCGGCACCAAGAGCACGGCACGCACTGCTGACCAGACGGATGCGGTGACGTTCTGGCGCAATGCCAATTTCGGCCCCTCGTGGCAAGCGGCGGCGCGCCAACTTGCGACCTCGAAGGAGCTCGGGCTCCCGAATGTGCCCGCCTGTTCGCGCTGCTCAACATGGGCTTGGCCAACAACTACATCCTCAATTGGGATGCGAAGTACACCTACAATTTCTGGCGGCCTGTCACCGCGATCCGCAACGGCGACATGGACGGCAACGACGCCACCGAGCGCGACGCCGGCTTGGACGCCGTTGAACATGACGCCGCTGCATCCGGAATACCCATCGCAGGCGACCATCAATGCCACGGTGGCGTCGGCCATTCTGGAATCGGTGTTCGGTCCCGTACGACCGCTTCCCTTCACGGTAACCGACATCGCGGACCCGAAGCGAACGCGACAGTTCAAGAACATCGCGGACATGGTCGAGGAGCAAAAGAATGTCCGCGTCTGGGGCGGCGTCCACTTCAGGACCGCCCTAATGTCGGTGCGGACATGGGCCGCAAGGTCGCGGCCTCATGATCGAGAACTCGCTCAAGCCGGCACGTTGACGGCTTAGGTCGGCGCAACGCGAAGCCCGGATTCGCGGCACGAGTCCGGGCTTTCACAAATGTCCGCTCATGGCCCAAAGCATGGCGCGATGACGGTGGGAAGTCCGCTTTGTGCCGAAGCGGGACATTGGGAGTGCGCAGCGAATATCCGCTATACACGCGGCATCGCACCCTTGATCGCGCAGCGCCCGACGCTAGACGAGTTTGGCTCGAAGACGCCGGAACTCATCGTCTGTTATCGAGCCTGATTTCTTTAGCTGATCGAGTTTGGTAATTTCGTCTGCCACGCTGTAGCCCACCACGCGGCGCAGTTCGTCGCGCGCCTGCTGCGCTTGCTGCGCATTGCGCTCCGCCATACCTCGTCCTTGGGTGATTAGGTAGGCAAAGATGCCGAGGTAAGATGTTAGAACCAGCGCCAAGACCCACAGCGCCTTACCCCAACCGGAGATGTCGTGACGCCTGAACAGGTCACCATAGATTATAACAAGCAACCAAAACCAAACGACAAATGCGAATACCGCAAGTACATTCATTAAGAAATTAGAATACGTGTAACCTCCGTCGAAAAACATTGGTGTTCTCCTCTTCGATTAACCTTCAATCGATTTGACTCTATATGAAGGCCAATCGAAAGACCAATGAGGTGCACCGGTGCGATCTTTGGTGATGCCGTTACGGGCCTGTTTACAGGTCAGCAAACAACAAACCTTACGGGTGCGCCATTTGACCCAAAACAGCGATTAGATAATTTAGCAAACTCATTTACGTGACTTGTTTCGGGTACGGCCGGACCAATAGAATTTGTAGAACGCCGATCGTGGACGGAAATTTCCACACGGGGGAACCATGGCCTCCAACAAACGATCAGATTTTCTCTCCTAACGGGCAAAAGATGACCCCGTTTATCGCGAGCGCGAGCGCGAAGGTGCCGTTCTGAGTGCGCGGCTTCGTCCAACCCCGCCAGCCACAACGATGGAAAGTCCCTGATCTCGTTCTCGATTTATTTAAAGAAGCTCGCCGCTTGGTTCGGCTTCATCGACAATCGATCGGCGACAGGACCGGGTATGACTTCCCCGGTGGCGAACCTCTACCAGAAGGCGATGTGTCGACCGCACTGGCGGAGGACGTCATGGACATGGTCCGCGATCATACGTGTGACTCGCAGACACTGTGGCAGTCATTGTCTAACCAGCCTCCCGACGTGAAGTTCACAGTGAGCTGGCACGACGCTGCGTCGGCGACATCTGCGATCCTTCGCGAGCAGTACTTGGCCGGTGTACTGCGGGGACTCGAGTTTGCGGGACGGCGCCCAAAAAATGAAAAGCGCCCTGGCGCTTGCGCTTGAAGTGGGCACGGCCGCTCTACGAGCGCGCACTGGCGATTTTATGAAGGTTTGCTCGGGCGTGCGCACCCCGAACTGCTTGTTGACCTGACGCTCCCGCAAGGGTCCTCGATCACGTGTCACTTTGTTCAAAGAACGTGGGCGCGGGGGAAACAGGGCCGGCCGTAGTGAGCCCGGGGAGGAGGGATAGGGCCGGGCCAACAAGATCTCAGGATGCTGCAGCACGCGCAAATTCGACAGGGCCCATGAACTAGGCGCCACGGCCTTGCGTGTGCTTCTGTCGCCATCTCGGACCCGGCCCGCGCATGTAGTGCAGCTCCGGCCGGTACGGATCGAATAAGGAGGCCCTCAGTTGATGCCACCGACGAGAAGTCGCATCGAGATGTCGGGCTGGAGCAAACAAGACCCTCAACACGTAAGAATCTGACATTGTGCGCATTTGAATCTCCTCGCTGATGCTTTCCTGCTGGGCGACTACTGTCTCTGTCTTTGCGGCGGCGGGACGTGGGTGAGCCACCAGTCGAACTTGGTGGAGCCGAGGCGCGGGTTGGGGCCGGGAATGAGCGACTGGTCGTTCAGCTTGACGCCGAAATAGGGCGCGTCCGGATCCGCAACGACCTTCCGCGGATCCTTGTCATATTCGAGAACCCTGGCGACGATCTCATCGATGTGGAATGCGTCGGGGCCGGCAATCTCGACCGTGCCGTTCACCGGCCCGCGAGAGCCGCCTCGGCGACCGCGGTCGCGACATCTTCTGCCGCCATCGGCTGGAACAGCGAGTGCGACAGGCGCACGGTATCGCCCTCGGTGGCCGACTGCGCGATGCCGCGGATGAACTCGAAGAACTGGGTGGCGCGGACGATCGTGTAGGG
This sequence comes from uncultured Alphaproteobacteria bacterium, assembly GCA_963785745.1. Taxonomy (GTDB): domain Bacteria; phylum Pseudomonadota; class Alphaproteobacteria; order Rhizobiales; family Xanthobacteraceae; genus VAZQ01. Next base: position 470,839 of record CAWAWR010000024.1, on the reverse strand, counting down.
AATCGGCGAGCTCTTGATCAGCTTCTCCTGGGCCAGCTTGGCGCGGAAATAGCCGCTGTCCTGCAGGCGCTCGGTGCCGACGACCGAGAGGGCGACGTGATGCTTGACGCCGGCGGCCGCTTCGGCGGCCGTGATGTTCCTGCCGGCGGTCTGGAAGAAGTCCATCGCGGCCTGATCTTCGAACGACGGCGAATTGGCCACATCGACGACGACCTCCGCGCCGGCGAGCGCTTCGGCCAGGCCTTCGCCGGTGATCGTGTTGACGCCGGTGTTCGGCGCGGCGGCAAGGGCCTCGTGACCCTTCTGCTTCAGCTTCTCGACGACCTTCGAGCCGATCAGGCCGGTTCCGCCGATGACGACGATCTTCATGACTTCACCTCTCGTTGATCGCTTGTCGGGTACGTTGCTCGCCTTTCTCGCACCGCCGATATCGTGCCGCCGGCTGTGTCCTGCTCGCCAATGGGCAGGGGGACCTGAACCTTGGGCTAGTTCCGTGCGGTCGATCGTCGGTTACGCCGCGTAAGACCGACTTTGATGGCGATCAATGCAGGCACGGCGACCACAAAAAGTGAGACGACTGCAAGGAAAGCCGTGTCGAAGGCGATCACGGTGGACTGACCGGTGACGGTCCTGCCCAGCAATTCGTGGCAGCCCGGCCGGCGGCCGACGGCGTCCAGTCCCTTTGCCAGCGAACGCGGCTGTCGTCGTCGCCAGCCGTTCGGCGACTGCAGGGACGCCCGCGGTGACGTTGGCGCCGAGCACGGCAATATTGGCGGCGACGTTGTGGTCGATCAGCGTCTGGAGTCCGGCGACTCCCATGAGACCACCGAGCTGGCGACCCGTATTGAAGAGGCCCATGCCGGACGCGAGGTTGCGGCTGATTGAGGTTGCTGAAAGCGATCAGGGTGATCGACAGAAACAGGAAGCCAAGGCCCAAGCCCGCGCAACAGGATGGCTGCCATCATGTCGTCCGTGCCGCTTTCGCTGGTCGAGCCGGACAGCATCCACATCGCGACCATGATCATCAGGACCCCAAATGGCACAAAGGCGATAAGGAGGTATGCAGGGAGCTGGACTCAGGACCGCGGCCATGAGGAGCGTGGGTATGAAGAACACGTTTTTGGCAACAAGAGCAGGCCGGCATCGGTGAATGTGAACGCGAGAATGGACACGGCAAAGGACAGGATCAGGAAGTGCTGCCGAGCAATCCGGCACCGGCCACAAAGCTGACGATAAAGGCGAAAGAAAATCGTTCGTACGGAACGAGCTGAAATCGAGCAGGCCTTGGCCTTTGGCATCACTTACTGGCCGAGAAATGCGAGCATGTTGGTCGTCGGTCATCGGTTCCTTGACAGCCGTGATTGATGTTGCCGGGCTCGGTCGCGCCTATGAAGACCGCCCGGTTGGGAAGCCGCGGACTATAGCATGGTGGTCCAGTGCATCATCTCGTCGATGAATGGCGCGGTTCTTGCTCTGACTGTGACGCTCCGTGAGGATTAATGAGTGGTTGCTGATGCCTGTAATTGTTGATGCAGAACCGGCGCCGCTGTCCGTCGATTTTTCGAAGGCGGCTTTGGTCATCATCGACATGCAGCGGGACTTCCTGGAGCCGGGTGGCTTCGGCGCGGCCTTGGGCAATGATGTCTCCCGGCTGCAGCGCGCCGTCGCGCCGTGCCGGGATGTTCTTGCCGCCGCGCGCCGCGTCGGCATGCTGGTCATTCATACACGGGAAGGCCATCGCCCGGACCTGTCCGACGCGCCGCCGCACAAGGTCGAACGCGGCGACCCGGCATTGCGCATCGGCGCGCCGGGTCCGATGGGGCGCATTCTGGTGCGAGGCGAGCCCGGCCACGACATCATCCAGGAGCTCTATCCGGCTTCCGGCGAGCCGGTGATCGACAAGCCGGGGAAGGGGGCATTCTATCAGACCGACCTCGAGCTCATGCTTCACAACAGGTCGATCGACACGCTCCTGGTTTGCGGCGTGACCACCGAGGTCTGCGTCAACACGACGGTGCGAGAGGGCAACGATCGTGGTTTTCGCTGCATCGTTCTGGCCGACTGCTGCGCGTCGTATTTCCCCGAATTTCACGAAGCCGGGCTGGCAATGATCAAGGCCCAGGGCGGGATTTTCGGATCGGTCTCGACGTCGCAGGCGCTGCTCAAATCGTTGGCAGCGTCCACCTAGCCTGTCCATTGTTCGAGCGCGCCGAACGCTGCCGGAGGATTCGCGATCGTCGCGCGCCGGTCCCGCGGCTCACCCACGGCGTGACGATTTGATGACTGAATATTGGTCTCGAATGTTACTTTTTCGGCGCGCGGTGTAGCTCCGGCAATCCGCTTGTTGCCACTGCCGATCGCATTCCGCGCCGCGCCGTCGCAAATCGCCGGAAATTCGGCCGGTTTCGACAGCCTTTCAACGAAATGCAACACCGCGTCGTTTTCGCGCTTCGCGGTTCGATGTTGGCACGTCGCTTGCGATCTGTATGTCGCGATCGAGAGATCGCGCACATGTCTGATCACGTCCCTCGGTTTTCGGCAGGGGATGAGCGTGCTTACGAATGCGGCGGATGCCGCTCAAAGCATGATCACAGGCCGGACCGACACAGACGCCGCGGATCCGACATGCGGGGGATCAGGCGTTGGGGGTTAAGAGGAGAAATACGATGCTTCGTAGTCGACGGGGAGCCGCGCTGCTTGTCAGTGTGGCCATGGGATTGGGTGTCGCGTGTTCGACCGCCACGGCGGCCGATATGGTCGCGATGCCAAGAAAGGCGCCGCCGCCATCGCCGTGGGTTCTGGACGTGCACGGCTTCGTCGATGTGACGTTCAAGAACACCAGCGTCACACCGCGCGGTCTGATGGTTCGCGAATACAGCGGTCTGACCACCCAGGTGGCCAACGGCCTTGCACTCGATGTGTACAAGGATCCGGGCGGATTCATCAACGGCGTGTCGTTCTACGGCGGCACCTGGAACGACGTCTGGTCGAAGAACAACGACCCGGTCGTCGGGAGCTGGGCGGAGTTCGACTGGTGGGTGGGCATGAGCGTCAAGTTCGCTCAGCACTGGAAGTTCGGCATCGAATACGTCGAGTTCCTCAGCCCGACGACCGTGACCACCAGCTTCCCGGGCACCGAGCGTAACATCGAATTCAGCCTGGCCTACGACGACAGCCACTTCGGCCTTCCGATCGTCTTCAATCCCTATGTGAAATTGTTCTACGCAGCTTCAGGGCCGTCGACCGTCGTGCTCGGCAAGCGCGGCGACACCTTCGACGTCGAGATCGGTATGGTCCCCACGCTCGATACCAAGAAGTACACCGGCGTGCCGCTGATCTTCTCGGCGCCGACCTGGGTCACGGTCGGTCCGAAGAGCTATTGGAATCGGAACGACGGCACCACGAATTTCTGCGGTGCGCTGTCAAATGCGCCCTGTGCCTTGAGCAATGCGGGCGTGTTCTCGACCGGAATCCAGGCGAAGTACATGCTCGAGACCTTCGTCCCGAAGCGCCTCGGCAGTTGGTACGTCAAGGGCGGCTTCCAGTACTACCACATCATCAACGACGCGCTCTTGGGTGCGCAGGTTCTCACCGGCGCCGCCGGCGGAGCATCCGGCGTCGCGGGCACGTTCCCGAACGCCCATGAGGACATCTTCGTCGGCTACGGAGGCTTTGGCTTCACGTTCTGATCCCCCGCGTGAAGCGTATGCTCCGGCTCGGTCGTTAACCTCCAAATCGGGCCGGAGCAACGCGCTTCTCGCTGTTGCGCCATCTCGCGCGCGCGGGCTCGCGAGATGGCGCAAAGGGGACCGCTCACGAGCCCGCAGTTCTGAGGGGGCGCGCCATGTCCAGCGATGGTTTGAGATCCGCGGAGTATCGTCCTGTTATCTGGACCCGGGGTGCCATCTGGACACCGGGCGACTGGAACGCATTCTTCGGTTTCGGCACCAACATTCTCGTCAACATGCTGGTGCTGACCGGCCTGTTGCGCTTCGTGCTCAAGATGCCGGACTCGCTCGTCTTCGGCCGCATCCTGCCCGCGCTCGGGCTGATGATGTGCCTGTCGACGGTGTACTACGCATTCCTGGCCTATCGCCTCGCGCAGAAGACCGGCCGCACCGACGTCTGCGCCTTGCCGTCGGGCGTCAGCGTCCCGCACATGTTCGTGGTCACGTTCGTGATCATGCTGCCGATCTCGATCAAGACCGGCGATCCGATCAAGGGTTGGGAAGCCGGCCTGGTCTGGGTGTTCTTCCAGAGTTTCATCCTGATGATCGGCGGGTTCGTCGCGCCCTATATCCGACACATCACGCCGCGCGCGGCCCTGCTCGGAACGCTGGCGGGGGTTTCGATCACATTCATCTCGATGCGGCCGGCGCTTGAAATGTACATGACGCCGATCATCGGCATCGTCTGCTTCGCCATCATTATGGTGAGCTGGTTCGGCGGCTACCGGTATCCGAAAGGAATTCCGGCCGGTCTCGTGGCGATCGCCGCCGGCATGCTGATCGCCTGGGGCTCGACGCTTTTCGGGTTCAACTACGGTGGGATGAGTGTTGGCCGGCTGGTCGACTCGTTTGCGAATTTCGGGTTCTCAGTGCCGGTCCCGGCCGTGAACCATGTGTTCTCCGGCTTCGAGTTCCTCGGGATCATCCTGGTCACGGCCATTCCGTTCGGCATCTACGATCTGGTCGAAGCCATGGACAACGTCGAGAGCGCCGAGGCGGCGGGAGACGTCTATCCCACCACCCAGGTCCTCACAGCGGATGGCGTGGTGAGCCTGATCGGCTGCCTGATGGGCAATCCGTTCATCAACGCCGTCTACATCGGCCATCCCGGCTGGAAGGCGATGGGCGGGCGCATCGGCTACTCGGCGGCAACCGGACTGATGGTGATCGTGCTCTCCTGGTTCGGCATCATCGCCGTGATGCTGTCGCTGATCCCGGTGGTCGCGATCTCGCCGATCCTGCTCTACATCGGCATGCTGATCGGCGCGCAGGCGTTCCAGGAGACGCCGAAGAGTCATGCCCCGGCGGTCGTGCTGGCGCTCGTCCCGCATCTCGCGGCCTGGTGCAAGACCTTGATGGACGGCGCATTGACGGCGGCCGGCACCAGCGCGGCGGCCATCGGCGCCGAGAAACTCGGACAGGTGGGCGTGCTCTATCACGGGCTCGAGGTGCTCGGCGGCGGCGCGATCCTGTCGGGGCTTATCCTTGGAGCCGTCGGTGTCTTCATCATCGAGAAGAAATTCGCCGAGGCCGGCTACTTCGCGGCGGCCGGCGCGGTGCTCACATTCTTCGGTTTCATGCATGGCGAGTTCGTCGGCTTTGCTGTGACGCCGTCGATCGCGGTGGCCTATGCGATCGTCGCGGCGTTCCTTTACGCACTCAGCCGGATGCCGGCGGAATCCGCCATCCCGGTCCCCATTGAGCGAGCACCGGCGGCTACGCCAGCCGAATGATCGTTCGTCGCCATGGCCGGGCTACCGGCCATCCACGGCTTCACAACCCGGCACAGACGTGGATGCCCGGCCGCAAGGCCGGGCATGGCGATTTTGGGGACCAACTGACTAGCGACGCTGCTCGGATTGATGTTGGCGGGTGCTCAAGGCGTTCTGAAGATGATCCACTAGAACGGCATCATCAAAAGGTTTGGTCAAATATGCGATCGCGCCGGCAGCCAGGGCGCCTTCGCGAACAGTTGGGCCAGGGTACGCGGTGATGAAGATGATCGGCGTCCGATAGCCGGCGGAGCACAAATACTTCTGCAACTCGGTTCCGCTCAGGCCCGGTAACTGCTGGTCGGTGATCAGGCAGCAGGTGTTTGTTACCTCGCCCGAATTCAGAAATGCCTCAGCCGTTTCGAAGCCGAGCGCCGTGTACCCGTAGGAGTTGAGAAGATCGACCGTTGCGTCCCTGACCATAGGATCGTCATCGACAACAGAAACGATGTTGCAAATCATTTGTGTGCCTTCGATTTGCCGCCGAAAAGGCAAGGCACGATAGCACCGGCTCGAGAGGAAAGGTGTGAGACTAAGGGTGCGGCGAGTATACTTTGGTTGTGCGACAACGAACGGATCGCAGTCGCGCCCGCTCCTGGACTTAATGATATCTCAGGCATTTCCGCCAAGAAGCAGCCACCATGCCTCAGCGGCTCATTATGCTTCAGGGGTTCATTCGCGCCGAAGGCTTTGTCTCTCTCGCAGGTGCGGGCGTGTCGGACGCTTTTGTCGGTAATTCGAAATGGAAAATCGTGCCGCCGCTATTGCTGGCGGTCACCCAAATCTTGCCTTCGTGCCCTTCGATGATCGAGCGGCAGATGGAAAGACCCATCCCCATGCCATGATCCTTGGTCGTAAAGAGTGGCTTGAAGATTTGATCACGGTCGGCGGAGTCAATTCCAATCCCGGTATCTTCTATCGACACCTGTACACTGTTGTGTCCGTTCAGCTTGGATTTTACGGACAGTACACGCGACTGTACCGGCCGCATGGAATTGATCGCATTCATGACCAGATTGAGCACAACTTGTTGCAATTGAACTTCGTCGCCTTCGATGAGGAAAATTCTCTCGTCGAGTTGCGTTCTAAGCTCGACACGGTTTCTCTGTAGATCGATCCGCACGATTGCCAAAACGGCTGAAATGACCCGGTTCACGTCAACCGGAAGCCTTTCGCTCGTATCCTTTTTAAACATGGCGCGAACGCTCGTTACGATGTCGGCGGCGCGATGAGTGGCGGCCACAATTTGCTCCAGAGCCGCTCCTGCCTTTTCGAGATTGGGTGTTTCCCCACGAAGCCAACGCAAGGCTGCGCTTGCCCTGGTCGAAATTCCCGTCAACGGTTGATTGATCTCATGGGCGATAGACGCCGACAATTCTCCCGCCGAGGCCCTGCGGTTCATATAGGTCAGCTCGGATATGGCATTGCGCGATTGAACCTCTGCAAGGTGTCGACGGCGATGCTCGTAGATCAGGAAACCGATCAAGGCGGCCTGAAACAAAAGCGCGCCGAAGAGCACCACAATCTGCTCTCTATATCGCTCCCATGCCGTGGGTTCGCGAAAGCGGATCTCACTTCCCGGCGGCAGACGGCTTTCCCTGATCCCCCAACGCTGCAATTCCCTCCAATCGAAAATCGGCGCTGCAAAACTGGTTGGCGAAACCTTGATATCACCGGGCCTTTCACCTTTTAGGATGCGAATGGCGACAGCAGCCGTCTCCCGAGCCCCCTCGAGCATTGAGTGCATCGGGCCACCGACCACCTCGCCGTTGAAGAAGACATCAATAAAAGTAAACATGGGTGCGTTTGCAATTGTATGCAGTCTCTTCAAGGTGCTGTCTCCTTCGTGGACAACACCGGCTCCGTCGACCAACATTCCGTGCCAGTAGATAGCCGAATGCGGTGGAAGCTCCGAGGCTTGTTTCAAAATTTCCTGGAACGATAGGTCACTGGTCCAGATAAAGGCGGTTCGGTTTTCGAAAGGTTTCAGCTCCCGACGCATCTCTCCTAACCAGAATTTTTCGTTAGGGGAATTTCCGATCACCACCATGACGTTCTTGGTGTCCGGCAAAATCCGCAGGATGTTCTCGATGATTGCGGGAAAGTCATGTGCGACCGCAACGACGGTATCAAGCTCCGTGAGCGCGGAGGCGTCAATTCGACGTTGTTCAACGGCTGTGAAAACCATCGGCGCATTAGGAAAAATCTGCGGCCGGTACCGTTGGACAAAGATGGACGCCGGGCCGCCGAGAGCCACAATCAAGTCAGGCGGTTGTTTGCTATAAAGAGCACGAAGATACTCGATGAAAGGGACTTCCGGATCTTGATTGCTCGCACGGGCAGATACCAGCGATTGGTCTTGGATATCCAGCGGCCATGGTGACTGACGGTCCAATTCCGTGCGGATGGTTGAGGCATATTCCTTCCAAGGCTTGAAATCCCGACCGAACGAATGAAGCATCAATACCTGTTTAGGCTCGGCAGCCCACGCGCTCGCACAAGAAAACAAAATCAATAGCGACATGGTCCCCGCAGTCGCGGAGTTAAAGCAGCGGCGTGGACTCCATGGCACCATGGTCACCCCGGCGCATCGCTGTTCGCGAGCGCAATTGCATCACACGCGCGGCCCAACAGTTTCTTATTGGCGCATAGGGCGTAGGACGCGGGCGCTGGGGATAGTGTAGACCGAGTTTTGATAGTGGAAGAAGCGACCGGGGAGCCAATATCAGTAACCAAGGCAACTAATACAGGCGAAATCGCTCATGGATATAGCGCGCGCTTGGCGCGCCGTCCTCGCAGCCGGATCAGTCGACGAGCAAGTAAAGCAGCCGGTCTCTCCAATAGCCTTTGGATTTGCTTTTGTGTGCCAATGGATTGCTTTTGTGTGCCAAGCTGCCTTCGCTCACTCAGGCGACGATCTCTCTCGCAAGTGCGGGCGCGCCGGAGGCTTTTGCCGGTAGTTCGAAATGGAAAATCGTGCCGCCCGCGTTGCCGGCGGTCACCCAAATCTTGCCTTCGTGCCCTTCGACGATCGAGCGACAGATGGAAAGACCCATCCCCATGCCATGATCTTTGGTTGTAAAAAGTGGCTTGAAGATTTGATCGCGGTTGGCGGAATCAATCCCAATCCCGGTATCTTCTATCGACACCTGTACACTGTTGTGTCCGTTCAGCTTGGATTTTATGGACAGGACGCGCGGCTGTACCGGCCGCATGGCATCGATGGCATTCATGACCAGATTGAGCACAACTTGTTGCAATTGAACTTTGTCGCCTTCAATGAGGAGAAGTTTTTCGTCGAATTGCGTCCGAAGCTCGACAGCGTTTTTCTGTATATCGATCCGCACGATTGCCAGAACGGCTAAAATAAGCCGGTTCACGTCAACCGGAAGCCTTTCGCTCGTATCCTTTTTAAACATGGCGCGAACGCTGGTTACGATGTCGGCGGCGCGATGGCTGGCGGCCACAATTTGCTCCAGAGCCGCTCCCGCCTTTTCAAGATTGGGTGTTTCTCCACGAAGCCAACGCAAGGCTGCACTTGCCCTTGTCGCAATTCCCGTCAACGGTTGATTAATCTCATGGGCAATAGACGCCGACAATTCTCCCGCCGAGGCCCTTCGATTTCATATAGGTCAACTCGGCTATGGCATTGCGCGATTGAACCTCTGCAAGGTGTCGACGACGATGCTCGTAGATCAGGAAACCGATCAAGGCGGCCTGAAACAGAAGCGCGCCGAAGAGCAGCACAATCTGCTCACTATATCGATCCCATGCTGTGGGTTCGCGAAAATGAGTCTCGCTTCCCGGCGGCAAGCGGCTCTCGCTGATTCCCCAGCGCTGCATTTGCCGCCAGTCGAACTTCGGTGTTGAGAATCCGATGGGTGCGATCTTGATGTCGCCGGGCTTCTCGCCGCCGAGGATGCGAACGGCAACGGCGGCCGTCAGTCGCGAGCTTTCGGCCACGGAGTTCATCGGACCGCCAACAACTTCACCGCCAAAGAAGGCATCGTTAAAGGCGAAAATGGGCGCATTGGCGACGGCATGAAGCGCTTGCAACGCCTTGCCACCCTCGTTCACCACACCGGCCGCATCGATATTCATCTGGTGCCAGTAGATCGCGGAGTGCGGCGGGAGCGCAGCGGCCTGTTTCAATATGTCTGCGAACGACTGATCATTGTACCAGATGAACGAAAGGCGGCCTGCAAACGACGCAAGCTCTCTGCGTAGGACCTCCAACCAAAATTGTTCATTGGGAGAATTGCCGATCACCACGGCCACGGTTTTGGTGTCCGGCAACACATGCAGGATATTCTCGATAATGGCCGGGAAATGTTGTGCAATCGCGACGACGGTGTCATTTTCCGTAAGGCTGGAATGTTGAATCCGACGCTGCTCCACTGCTGTGAACACCATCGGAGTCGTGGCAAAGAGTTGCTGCCGGTGCCGTTGCACGAAGTCGGCCGCGGGGGCACCGATGCTCACAATCAGATCAGGATGGCGTTCGGCAAACAGAACATGAAGGTAATCGACAAACGGAACCTCCGGATGTTGGCTGCTGGAACGCGCAATGAAAAAATCCTTCTCAACGATTTCCAACGGCCATGGCGCTTGCCGATCGAGTTCCGTGCGAATGGCTTTGGCATGCTCGCTCCAAGGTTTGAATTCCCGACCAAAGGAATGAAGCACCAGCACGCGCTTCGGTTCATTTGCCCACGCAGTCACACAAGCAAACATGGTCAATAGCAACACGATCCCCGCAGTGACGGAGGTAAAGCAGCGGCGTGGACTCCATGACACCATAGTCACCCCGGAGGACGCGGGCGTAGCGGGAGTTTAGACTGATTTTCAATAGTGGAAGAAGTAATCAAGCGAACCAATAACAGTAACCAAAGCAACTAATACAGGGTGTGCAACCAAACCGATCGTTTGTTCTGGCTGGGCTGGTCGCCGCTACTCCGGTTGCGAACGAGGACGCTTGCGCGCCCTAATGAAGCCCGCCCTTGTCCTCGATGAAGCCTGCGATCTCGTCGAGGCCGCGCCCGATGCGCAGATTGCTGAAGACGAACGGACGCGCGCCGCGCATCCGCTTGGCGTCGCGCTCCATCACCTCCAGCGACGCGCCGACATGCGGCGCAAGGTCGATCTTGTTGATGACCAGGAGATCGGAGCGCGTGATGCCCGGGGCCGCCCTTCGAGGGGATCTTCTCGCCCGCGGCGACGTCGATGACATAGATGGTCAGGTCGGCCAGCTCGGGCGAGAACATCGCGGCGAGATTGTCGCCGCCGGATTCGATCAGGATCAGGTCGAGATCGGGGAATTTCGCGCGCATGTCGGCGACCGCGGCGAGGTTCGCGGAGGCGTCCTCGCGGATCGCGGTATGCGGGCAGCCGCCGGTCTCGACGCCGGCAATGCGATCGGGTGAAAGCGCGCCGGAGCGCACCAGGTATTCCGCGTCCCACTTGGTGTAGATGTCGTTGGTGATCGCCGCGAGCTCAAAGCGGTCGCGCAGGCGCTTGCAGAGCGCATCCATCAGCGCGGTTTTGCCGGAGCCGACCGGCCCGCCGACGCCGACCCGCAGCGGGCCATGGGGACTCGTCTGCATCGTCAACTCCTGAACAATCGGGTGTATTGCCGCTCGTGCCGCATGCTGGCGATGTCGGCGCGGTAGGTCGCGCCGCCGATATCGTCGAGCGACGTGTTCAGCGCACGGCTGGCGGTCGTGGCGATCACGAGCTCAAGCGATGCCAGCACGCGCTGGCCGTCAGTCTGGCCAAGTGGGATCAATCGCACGCCCGCGGAAACGAGATTGGCCGCGACCGCATGCAGGAAAGCGGTGAGGGCGCCCGCCAGCGGAATGTCGTGGCCGGCCGCGGCCAGTCCCACGACGACCGGATAGGCGAGCGGGCCGTTCCAGGTCGCCGCCAACCGGCTGAGCGCAATGCAGGGCCACGCCGCCTGGGTGGCTTCGATGAAAGCGCGCCCTTGCGCGGTCGTTTCGAGGAAACGTTCCTTCGAGGGAGCCAGCGCGGCGGCGAGCGACGCGACATCCTTCAGCGCCTGGTCGTCGTTGCCGGCCGTTGCACGGTAAGCATGGACGAGGATGGCCGCGTCGCAGAAACCGCCGCCGTTGCCGATCGCCGCCGTCAGCCAGCGCTGCAACGTCGTGGCGTCGGTGATGTCGCCGGCCTCGACCGCCCACTCGATGCCGCTCGAATAGGAGAACGCGCCGACCGGGTACGCCGGCGACAGCCAGGCCATCAGCCGGTAGAGCGCGGCAGCATCGGAGGTGCGGGGCACGCCCTCCCTGTCACTCATGGCCGCTCACTCATGGCCGTGCTGTCCGTAAGCGCCGCCTTCGGGATGGAACGTCGCCTCGATTTCGGTCAGCGTTGCGCCGAGCCCGCGCAGCATGGCTTCCAGCACATGGTCACGGCGGATGCGGAGCTTGTCTCCGACGATCTCGACGTCGGTGTGGCGATTGCCGAGGTGCCAGGCGAGGCGGGCCAGCTCCTGCTCGTTGGCTGCGGCGATCTCGACCAGTCGCTCCGGCTTGCCGTCGACGCGCACGATCGAGCCGTCCTCGAGCACGAGCCCGTCGCCTTCGCGCAGCGGCGTCGGCTTCGCGAGGTCGAGCAGGAAGGTGGTTCCGCTCTCGCCAGTCAGCAGCATGCGCCTTCGGAAGCGGCCGTCGGCGTCGAGCACGACGCGGTCGATGGCGGCTCCCTCCCGCCATCCGCCCGCTGCCTTGACCTCGAATGCGCGTTTCATGGTTCAGAACAGGAAGTAGCGTTGCGCCATCGGCAGCACGTCGGCGGGCGTGCAGGTGAGTAGCTCGCCGTCGGCGCGGACTTCGTAGGTTTCCGGATCGACTTCGATGTCCGGCGTCGCGCCGTTATGGATCATGCTCTTCTTGGAAATCCCACCGCGGGTATTGGCGACTGCGACCAGTTCCTTCCGGATGCCGAGCTTCTTGCCGAGCCCGGCCTTTACCGCCGCCTTGGACGCGAACACCACCGACGACGCGGTGCGCGCACGCCCGAACGCACCGAACATTGGCCGGTAGTGCACCGGCTGCGGTGTCGGGATCGAGGCATTGGGATCGCCCATCAGCGCCGCGACGATCGAGCCGCCCTTGATGATCATGTCCGGCTTGACGCCGAAGAAGGCGGGCGACCACAGCACCAGATCGGCGAGCTTGCCCTTTTCAATCGAGCCGATGTGCTTCGACACGCCATGCGCGATGGCGGGGTTGATGGTGTATTTGGCGACATAGCGCTTCACGCGCGCATTATCGTTGTCGCCTTTCTCCTCCTTAAACCGCCCGCGCTGCTTCTTCATCTTGTCGGCGGTCTGCCAGGTCCGGATGATGACTTCGCCCAGCCGACCCATGGCCTGGCTGTCGGACGACATCATCGAGAGCGCGCCGATGTCGTGCAGGATGTCCTCGGCCGCGATGGTCTCCTTGCGGATGCGGCTCTCGGCGAACGCCAGGTCCTCCGGAATCGACGGATCGAGATGATGGCACACCATCAGCATGTCGAGATGCTCGTCGATGGTGTTGCGCGTGAACGGCCGGGTCGGATTGGTGGAGGAGGGCAGCACATTCTTCAGCCCGGCGATCTTGATGATGTCCGGCGCATGGCCGCCGCCGGCGCCTTCGGTGTGGAAGGCGTGGATCGTGCGTCCCTTGAACGCCTTGATGGTGTCCTCGACGAAGCCGGATTCGTTGAGCGTATCGCTGTGGAGCATCACCTGGACGTCGTAGTCGTCCGCCACCGCGAGGCAGTTGTCGATCGCGGCCGGCGTCGTGCCCCAGTCCTCATGCAGCTTGAGCGCGCAGGCGCCGGCCTTGATCATCTCCTCCAGCGCGGCCGGCCGCGCCGCATTGCCCTTGCCGGCAAATCCGAGATTGACCGGAAAGGCGTCGGCGGCCTGAATCATGCGCGCGATGTGCCATGGGCCGGGCGTGCAAGTGGTGGCGTTGGTGCCCGCGGCCGGTCCGGTGCCGCCGCCGAGCAGGGAGGTGACGCCCGACATCAGCGCATCGTCGATCTGCTGCGGACAGATGAAATGAATGTGCGTGTCGAAGCCGCCGGCGGTCAGGATCTTGCCTTCGCCGGCGATCGCCTCGGTGCCCGGACCGATGACGATGGTGACATTGGGCTGGATGTCAGGATTGCCGGCCTTGCCGATGGCGTGGACTCTTCCGTCCTTGATGCCGACGTCGGCCTTCACGATCCCCCAGTGATCGAGGATCAGCGCGTTGGTGATGACGGTGTCGACCGCGCCCTGCTTGTTGGTGACTTGGCTCTGTCCCATGCCGTCGCGGATCACCTTGCCGCCGCCGAATTTCACCTCCTCGCCGTAGGTGGTGAAGTCCTTCTCCACCTCGATGATGAGATCGGTATCGGCGAGCCGCACCCGGTCGCCGGTGGTGGGACCGAACATGTCGGCATAGGCGGCGCGTTTCATTGTGACCGACATGGCGTCCTCAGAGCTTTCCCATGATGTCCTGGCGGAAGCCGTAGACGATCCGCTTGCCCGCCAATGCAACCAGCGTCACGTCGCGGCTCTGTCCCGGCTCGAAGCGGACCGCCGTGCCGGCGGCGATATCGAGGCGCATACCGCGCGCCTTCTTGCGCTCGAACTTCAGCGCCGGATTGGTCTCGAAGAAATGATAATGCGAGCCGACCTGGATCGGCCGATCGCCGGTGTTGGTGATCGTGATCGTCACCGTCTTGCGGCCGGCATTGAGCTCGATATCGCCGTCCTTGATGAACATTTCGCCGGGGATCATCGCGGGCCTCGTCAACGAATGGGTTCGTGCACGGTGACAAGCTTGGTTCCGTCCGGGAACGTCGCTTCCACCTGCACGTCGTGGATCATCTCTGGGATGCCGTCCATCACCTGCGCGCGGGTGATGACATGAGCGCCGGCCTCCATCAGCTCCGCCACAGTCCGGCCATCGCGCGCGCCTTCGAGGATGAAGTCGGTGATGAGCGCGACCGCCTCCGGGTGATTGAGCTTGACGCCGCGTTCAAGCCTGCGCCGCGCCACCGTTGCGGCCATGGCGATCAAGAGCTTGTCCTTCTCCCGCGGCGTCAGAAACATGTGAGCATTCCACGCTTGTCAGTTGATCCACAGCCGCGGCAGCGGCGCCGCCCGAAGCGCCCTGAGCGCACACGTGATGTCGTGCCGCAAGGCGGCGCCGTCACGCGCGCAAAAGCGCACGACCGCCCGGCCGTTCCAGGCCGAGGCGCCGACTTCGCCTTGAAAGTCTCCGGCTCATGGCATGAATGGCGTCGATAAGCGCCTCGTCACCGGGCACGATCAAAGCGGTGGCGACGGCCACGCCGCCGTTCGCGACCGCGGTTTCGCTGAGCGCATCGGAGACATGACCTTCCAGCGTCGTGCCCTCGGCGTAGATGAGCCTGCCGTTGCGGCGCACGCGCCAGCGGTCATGCAATTCGCCGCTGCGCACGGTCTCGCCCATGCCAGTGCGGCCAAAGATTATCGGCTCGACCAGGACCAGCCGGGCGTCGTCCGCAAGGTCGACCTCGATATGCCGATGCAGCGCGGCTTTGTCGAACAGGATCGTCTCCTGCGGGATCCATGTGAGCGCAGCGCCGGATGCAACGATGAGCCTGACATCGACGGTCGCCGGCGGCCCAAGGCTGCGATAGATTTTTTCGGCCGCGGTGCTGGTGACCACCAGCCGCGCATTCTCGCCGACCGAGACGTCGATATCGAACGCGTCGCCGCCGGTCAGCCCGCCGCCGGTGTTGACCAGGACGGCTTCGAGCTCCGCGGCGGCCGGGCCGGGGAAACGCACACGCAGCGATCCGCTTTCGTGAACGCGCCGGCGTCGCGTGATGCCCGATATCCCTTCAACGCCAAGGCTGATGCGGCCGCGCGCGCGAATGGCGCTGAGATCGTGATCCGTTATGGCCGTTATCGACTGCATCGCGCCGCGCCCCGAAGATCGTCAAGTCTCATCATAGCGCCCTCAGATCGCAAGGGAACGCTTCAGCGCGACCTCATCCATCGTTTCGCGCGTGCACGAATAGACTACGGCGCCGCGGTCCATGACCGCGAAATGGTCGCCGAGCTCCTGCGCAAAATCGAGATATTGCTCGACCAGCACCACCGCGATCTGGCCGAGGTTGCGCAAATAAGAGATCGCCCGGCCGATATCCTTGATGATCGACGGCTGAATGCCCTCGGTCGGCTCGTCGAGCAGGAGCAGGCGCGGCCGCATCACCATGGCGCGGCCGATCGCGAGCTGCTGCTGCTGGCCGCCGGAAAGGTCGCCGCCGCGGCGGCCGAGCATGTTGTTCAGGACCGGGAACAACGAAAACACGTCGTCCGGAATGTTGCGGTCGCCGCGGGGAAGCGGCGCGTAGCCGGTCTTGAGATTCTCTTCGACGGTCAGCAGCGGAAAGATTTCGCGGCCCTGCGGCACGTAGGCGATGCCGCGCCGTGCCCGCTCATAGGGCCGTAGCCGGGTGATGTCGCGGCCGTCGAACTCGATGGTGCCTTTGCTGACCGGGTGCTGTCCGACCAGGGCGCGCAGCAGGCTGGTCTTGCCGACGCCGTTGCGCCCGAGAATGCACGTCACCTTGCCGGGCTCGGCCACCATCGAGACGCCGCGCAGCACCTGCGCCGCGCCGTAATGAAGGTCGATCGAGCGGGCTTCGAGCATGAGCTATCGTCCCAGATACACTTCGATCACGCGCTCGTTCGCCGAGACTTGATCGATCGAGCCTTCGGCGATCACCGTGCCTTCGTGCAGGCACGTCACTTTCACGCCGAGATCGCGCACGAATGTCATGTCGTGCTCGACGACGACGACGGTCTTGTCGCGGTTGATCTCTTTCAGCAGCTCGGCGGTCTGGCGGGTCTCCGCGTCGGTCATGCCGGCGACCGGCTCGTCTACCAGCAGCAATTTAGGCTCCTGCGCCAGCAGCATCCCGATCTCCAGCCATTGCTTCTGGCCGTGCGACAGGCTGCCGGCCACACGCTCGCGCACCGCCTGCAAGCGGACGATCTCCAGGATGCTGTTGATGCGCGTCTCGGTCTCTGCGGTTTCCGTCCAGAACAGGGTGCCGCGCACTTTGCGATCGGCCTTCAGCGCCAGCAGGATGTTGTCCTCGACGGTATGCATCTCGAAGACCGTGGGCTTCTGGAACTTGCGGCCGATGCCGAGCTCGGCGATCTGCGTTTCGTCGAGCTTGGTCAGGTCGGAGACGCCGCCGAACAAGACGTCGCCGGCGTTCGGCCGGGTCTTCCCGGTGATGACGTCCATCATCGTGGTCTTGCCGGCGCCGTTGGGGCCGATGATCGCGCGCATCTCGCCGTCTTCGACGGCAAGCGAAAGATTGTTGAGCGCCTTGAAGCCGTCGAACGAGACGCTGACACCGTTGAGGTAGAGCAGCGATGTTGCGATCTTGTCTTCCATCGCGTGCTCCTACTCGGCTGGCCGTGGTGCGGGGGCGGAATCCGCGCCATCCTCGGCGGCGGCGCTGTCGGCGGCGGCGCTCGCGTCGGCACTCGCCTTGTCGCGACGGCGTTCCATCAGATAGTTGATCGTCCCGACGATTCCGCGCGGCAGGAACAGCGTCACGGCGACGAACATCCCGCCCAGCAGGAACAGCCAGTAGGGCGCCAGCATGCCGGACGTGAAATAGGTCTTTGCATAGTTGACGACGACCGCGCCCAGGACAGCGCCGATCAGCGTGCCGCGCCCGCCGACGGCGACCCAGATCACCGCCTCGATGGAGTTCGCCGGCGAAAATTCGCTCGGATTGATGATGCCGACCTGCGGCACGTAGAGCGCACCGGCGACGCCGGCCATGCAGGCCGACAGCGTGAAGACGAAGAGCTTGTAGGATTCGACGCGATAGCCGAGGAACCGGGTACGGGTCTCGGCGTCGCGGATCGCAATCAGGACCTTGCCCAATTTTGACGTGACGATGACACGGCAGATGAGGAAGCCGAGGATCAGCGCGAACCCTGAAATCGCGAATAGCGCCGCCCGCGTTCCCGGCGCCTGCACGTTGAAGCCGAGGATGTCCTTGAAGTCGGTGAGGCCGTTGTTGCCGCCAAAACCGAAATTGTTGCGGAAGAAGGCAAGCATCAACGCGAACGTCAGCGCCTGCGTGATGATCGAGAGATAGACGCCGGTGACCCGGCTGCGGAAGGCGAACCAGCCGAACACGAAGGCGAGCGCGCCGGGAACGAGCAGGACCATCAGCATCGCATAGGGAAACGACTGGAAGCCGTACCAATAGATCGGCAGCTCGCTCCAATTCAGGAACACCATGAAATCGGGGAGGACCGGGTTGGCGTAGACGCCGCGCCCGCCGATCTGGCGCATGAGGTACATGCCCATGGCGTAGCCGCCGAGCGCGAAGAACGCGCCGTGGCCGAGCGAAAGGATGCCGCAATAGCCCCAGATCAGGTCGATCGAGAGCGCGAGCAGCGCAAAGCAGATGTATTTTCCGAACAGCGCGACGTAGTAGCTCGAGACGTGGAACGGCGACGAAGCCGGCACCAGGAGATTCAGCGCCGGGACTGCGATCGCGATCGCCGCGAGCAGCAGAACAAAGACGGTAGCGCCGCGGTTGAGCGCGCGGGTTAGAGCAAACGGCGTCATGCTTCGATCGCCCGGCCTTTGAGCGCAAACAGGCCGCGCGGGCGCTTCTGAATGAACAGGATGATCAGAACGAGGATCGCGATCTTGGCCAGCACCGCGCCGGCATAGGGCTCGAGGAATTTGTTGGCGATACCGAGCGTGAACGCGCCGACCAGCGTGCCCCAGAGATTGCCGACGCCGCCGAACACCACGACCATGAACGAGTCGATGATGTAGCCTTGCCCGAGATTGGGGCTGACATTGTCGATCTGCGACAGCGCCACCCCGGCGAGACCGGCAATGCCGGAGCCCAGTCCGAAGGTGAGGGCGTCGATGCGGCTGGTGCGGATGCCCATCGATGCGGCCATGGCGCGATTTTGCGTCACCGCGCGCATTTCGAGCCCAAGATGGGTGAAGCGCAGCAGCGCGAGCAGCAGCACGAAGATCAGCATCGTGAAGACGATGATCCAGAGCCGGTTGTAGGTGATGCTGATGTAGCCGACCTCGAACGAGCCGCTCATCCAGGACGGATTGCCGACGTCCTTGTTGGTGGGGCCGAAGGCGGTTCGCACCGCCTGTTGCAGGATCAGCGAAATCCCCCAGGTCGCGAGCAATGTTTCGAGCGGGCGGCCGTAGAGGAAACGGATGACGCCGCGTTCGATCAGGATGCCGACAAAGCCGGCGACCAGAAAAGCGAGTGGGATCGCGATGAAAAGCGAGTAGTCGAACAGCGCGGGATTGTGGGCGCGGATCAGTTCCTGCACGACGAACGTCGTATAGGCACCGAGCATCACCATTTCGCCATGGGCCATGTTGATGACCCCCATGACACCGAAGGTGATGGCGAGGCCGATCGCCGCGAGCAGCAGGACCGAGCCGAGCGAGAGTCCGTACCAGACGTTCTGGACGTTGCCCCACATCGCCAAGTTGGTCTGGATCGCGCCGATCGCATCCTGCGCGGTCCGCTTGACGCCTTCAGGCGTGCCTTCCGGCAAACTCGACAGCAGCGCCAGGGCATCCTGATCGCCGCGCTGGCGCATGACGCCAATGGCGTCGATCTTCTCGGTCTCGCTGGCGTCCGGTTTGAACAGGATCACGGCGGCGTGGGCCTCGACCAGCGCCCGCCGGACCGTCGGGTTGGTCTCCTGCTTGATGGCTGCGACCAGGACTTCCAGGACATTGGCATCCTTGGACTTGAACACCGCGCGCGCCGCATCCAGGCGTCGCGCCGGGTCCGGCGACAACAGCGTCAGGCCGCCGAGCGCCGCATCGATGGCGCGCCGCACGCGGTTGTTGACCCGGACCGGGCTGAGGTCGGCGGGAGCCGCGCTCGCCGGCTTTCCGGTTGCGGCGTCGAGGACCGCACCGGCGCTGTCCCGGAGGAAGACCTTCTTTTGCTCCGTGCTGAACAGAAGCCGGCCGTCCTGCAGGGCTTCGATCAGCGGGATCGCCAGCGGGCTGCCGCTCTTGGCGACGGCGGCCACCGCCGAGTCGGTGTCGGCAAAGCTGTCGGTGGTGAAGCCGGCAAGGGCGCTTTCGAGATCCTGCGCTTGTGCAGTGGATGCGCCGATCAGCACGACCCACAGCAAGACAACCAGCGATGAAACGCCGTGGCGCAGGAAGCGCATCGTCAGACCCCGGCAAATGAGCGGGAGGCATTCAGCCTCCCGCAGAGGTACGCCCCGAAGTTAGCCGCCGCACCGCTTGGTGACGGTGTTGTAGTTGCCGCATTTCAGCTTGACCCAGTCGGCCGTCAGGTCACGCGACCCTTCGAGGTGCGGCGACCAGGCTGCGCCGGGGACGAGGTCGGGCGTCTTCCACACGACGTCGAACTGGCCGTCGCCGCGCACTTCGCCGATGAAGACCGGCTTGGTGATGTGGTGGTTGGCGAGCATCGTCGAGGTGCCGCCGGTCAGATTAGGCGCGGTGATACCCGGTAGCGCGTCGATCACGGCGTCGGGATCGACCGATTTCACCTTCTCGACGGCGTTGACCCACATCCGGAAGCCGATGACGTGGGCCTCCATCGGATCGTTGCTGACGCGCTTCGGATTCTTGGTGAAGGCCTTCCACCGTTTGATGAACTCGGCGTTGATCGGCGTCTTGATCGACTCGAAGTAGTTCCAGGCCGCGAGATGGCCGAGCAGCGGTCGGGTGTCGATGCCGGCGAGCTCTTCCTCGCCGACCGAGAACGCCACGACCGGAATGTCCTTGGCGCTGACGCCCTGGTTGCCCAGCTCCTTGTAGAACGGCACGTTGGCGTCGCCGTTGATCGTCGACACCACCGCCGTCTTGGGGCCCTGCGAGCCGAACGTCTTGATGGCTTTGACCCGCGTCTGCCAGTCCGCGTGGCCGAACGGCGTGTAGTTGATCGAGATGTCGCCGGCGGCGACCCCCTTCGACTTCAAGTAGGCTTCGAGAATTCGGTTGGTGGTCCGCGGATAGACGTAGTCGGTGCCTTCGAGCACCCAGCGCACGACCTTTTCGTCCTTCATCAGGTAGTCGACGGCGGGGATCGCCTGCTGGTTCGGCGCGGCGCCGGTGTAGAACACGTTGCGCTCGCTCTCTTCGCCTTCGTACTGAACCGGATAGAACAGGATATTGTTGAGCTCCTTGAAGACCGGCAGCACCGACTTGCGCGACACCGAGGTCCAGCAGCCGAAGACCGCGGAGACCTTGTTGTTCGAGATCAGTTCGCGCGCTTTTTCGGCGAACAGCGGCCAGTTTGAAGCAGGGTCGGTGACGACCGCTTCCAATTTCCGGCCGAGCACCCCGCCTTTGGCGTTCTGGTCTTCGATCAGCATCAGCATCACGTCCTTCAACGTGGTTTCGCTGATGGCCATCGTTCCCGAGAGGGAGTGGAGAATTCCGATCCGGATCGGGCCTTGCGCCCGCGCTGTTGAAATGATTGCAGGGCTGCAGACGAGGCCGGCGGCGGCGGCCAGTCCGCCCCGGAGCACCGTTCGCCTTGCGATAGTTTTGACTGGAGTCGTCATCGCGATGTCCTCTGTTTTGACGCAGCGAGCCACCTGGCACCGGGACCGCCGGTGGATATGACGCAAGGACTGTGCCAGCGCATAAACGCGCGCCAAGCTGTTGATCGAACAAATCGATTGGGAGTCTGCGCGTGGAAGCGACGAAGCGGGGTGCTCGCCTGTCAGCCGGCACCCGTTTGCTCTGCCTAATTTGTGAGCATCGGCATCGTCAGTCAGGTCCTGAAATGCCCAGTGCTTGTGCGGCCGCTGCCCAATATTTATTGGCGGTGCAGAGCCTGTTTACGCCGCTGCGCTCATCGAGGAGCGGAAAGCCCAGCGCGTGAAATAGCTTTCGATCAATGCGAACACCGCATACATCGCGATGCCTTCGAACGCGAGCAGGAGCAGCGCCGCGAACACCAAGGGCATCTGGAAGTTCGAGCCCGCCAGCGCGATCTGGTAGCCGAGCCCCGCATTGGCGCCCACCGTTTCCGACACCACGGTGCCGACAAACGCCAGCGTGATCGCGACCTTGAGCGAGCCGAAAAGATAGGGCTGCGTCCGCGGGATTCCGACCTTGAGCATGATGTCGAGCTTGCGCGCGCCAAGCGCCCGCAACACGTCTTCGAGCTCAGGCTCCATGGTGGCGAGACCCGTCGCCACGTTCACGACGATCGGGAAAAACGAAATCAGGAAGGCCGTCAGGATCGCCGGTATCTCGCCGATCCCGAACCAGATGATCAGGATCGGCACCACGGCGACTTTCGGGATGCAGTTGAAGCCGATCATCACCGGATAGAGCCCGCGATAGATCGTGCGCGACCAGCCGACGATCAGCCCGAGCGCGATGCCGAACGCGACCGCGATGGCGAACCCGGCCATCGTCGTCCACAAGGTGACGAACGAATGGTACATCAACGGCCGCCAGTACCTGACCATCGCCTCGAACGCCTCGGACGGTGCCGGAAGGATGAACCTGTCGATCTTGAAGATGCGGCAGACCGCTTCCCAGAACGCGAACAGCGCGATCGTGAAGAGCAGCGGCGAGAGCTTCTCGAGCATCGACTTCATGCCTGCCGTACCTCGCCGATCTTGGCGCGCAATTCGTGCACGATGTCGATGAACCGTGGCTTGAAGCAATCCTCGAGCTCGCGCGGACGCGGCAGGTCGATGGTCTTGCTCATGACGATGTGACCGGGCCGGGCGCTCATGACGTGGATGGTGTCGGCGAGGAAGGTCGCCTCGCGCAGGTCGTGGGTCACCAGGATCACGGTGAAATTGATCTTCTGCCAGAGGTCGCGCAGCACGCACCACAGCTCCTCGCGCGTGAACGCGTCGAGCGCGGCGAACGGCTCGTCGAGCATCAGCAGCGAAGGCTGGTGGATGAGCGCCCGGCAGAGCGACGCGCGCTGCTGCATGCCGCCGGAGAGCTCCCACGGGTAGCGCTCGCCAAAGCCGCCGAGCCCGACGGTCTTGAGGAGCGCCTCCGCCTTCTCCCGATAGGCTTTTTTCTCGCGGCGGAAATTCGCCCGGTACGGCTGCACGATCTCCAGCGGCAGCAGGACGTTGTCGATCACCTTGCGCCAGGGGAGCAGGTTCGGATTCTGGAACGCCATGCCGGCGATCTTGACCGGGCCCGTCACCTTCGCGCCGGAGATGACGATGCTGCCGTCGTCGGGCGGGATCAGCCCGGTGACGAGCTTCATCAGCGATGACTTGCCGCAACCGGACGGGCCGACCACCGCGGCGAACTCGCCGCGGCGCACGTTCAGCGATGTTCCCTTCAAGGCAAGGACGCCGCCTGATGCCCCGCGATATGTGAGCGTGACGTCACCGATATCGACGGAAGCGCTCATGCAGGTCTTTCTTCCACCTCTCTCAAGCGATTGAAGAAAGACGAGACAGTTAGGACTACATCCGCCGCTCGGCTACCGGCGGCAGGAATTGGCTGGTGAAAACGTCCTCGGCCTTCGGGCGGGCCTTGAAGTCGTAAGTCAGCGCGATCTGGTCGATCGAGCGGGCGAGCCTCTCCATATCGACGCCGCCGAAACCGTTGGCCTTCACCCACGCGGTTACGAAGTTGTCGCGCAGCGACATCTGCAGGCGGTCAAGCTCGATCGCTTCGTCGCCGGTTTCGTTCCGCTTCATCACGGATTTGATCGCGGCACCGGGGTCCTTGATGGTGTCGAGCGTGCCCTTGATCGTCGCGCGCACGAAGCCGGCGACCAGCTTGGGATTGGCTTTCGCAAAATCCGGATTGACCATGACGGCGTTGCCGTAGAGCACGAGGCCGTGATCCGCCATCAGCATGGTCCGGATGTCCTGAGGCTTCAGTCCTTTCTGCATCAGATTGTAGTGCATCGAGAACGAGAAGCCGGTGATGGCGTCGACTTTGCCCTCCGCGAGCATCGGTTCGCGCACCGGGAAGCCGACGTTCTCGATCCGAACCTTGGACGCGTCGATGTTGTTCTCCTTCACGAACGCGCGCCACTGCGCGAATGCGCCGTCGGCGGCCGGAGCGCCGAGGATCCGGCCTTCCAGATCCTTCGGCTTCAGGATGCCGGTCTTGCTCGTGGTCGCGATGGCGAACGGCGGCTTGTCGTACATCATCAGCACCGCCTGGACCTTCTTGTCGGGATTCTGGTCCAGGAACTTGACGAGCGAATTGATGTCGAAGAATCCAATCGGATAGGTGCCGGCGGCGACGCGCGCGATCCCGGCGACCGAGCCCGGGCCGGAGTTGATGGACACGTTCAGGCCCTCGGCCTTGTAGTAGCCCTTGTCGAGCGCGACGAAATAAGGAGCGGCCGGACCCTCGAACTTCCAGTCGAGTGCGAATTTCAGATTGGTCTGTGCAGACACCGGCCTCGCGAAGACTGCCGCGAGTGCCACCACAGCGACGGCGAAGAACCTGATCGCGACCATCGTTGACGCTCCGTTGGGGCCGATTGCGGCCGGAATGTTACGTTTTGCTCAGCAATCTGCGTGCCAGCCCTAAACTTCCGCAACATGGACCGGCACTCAGCCCAAGCATGCCTCAAGACTAGGCATTCCGGCGAGGCTTGCCTATTCACCAGTCGGTGCTGTTGAAAACATGGCGCTTTCTGGGGACATGGCGCGCCCCGACGCCATCAAGTGACAAAAGGCGCTGTCGCAGCAAGGCTTTGGTGCTCCTTGTGCCAGTGCCGGGCGATGTCGAGGCGCGTTGCAACCCAGACCCGGTCGTGTTTCGCGATGTGGTCGAGAAAGCGGATAAGCGCCGCTGCGCGCCCGGGCCGGCCGACGAGCCGGCAGTGCAAACCGACCGACACCATCTTTGGCGTGCGTTCGCCTTCCGCATACAGCAGGTCAAAGCTGTCGCGCAGATAGTTGAAAAACCCGTCGCCGTCGCTGAAGCCCTGCGGAACGACGAAGCGCATGTCGTTGGCGTCGAGAGAATAGGGGATCAGCAGGTGTGGCCCCTTCGGTCCTTTGACCCAATAGGGCAGGTCGTCGGCATAGGTGTCGGAGGAATAAAGGAAGCCGCCGTCCTCCAGCACGAGCTTCAGTGAATTCTCGGAGGTGCGGCCGGTGTACCAGCCGAGCGGCCGCTCGCCGGTTGCTTCGGCGTGAATGCGGATAGCCTCACGCAAGTCCGCGCGCTCCTCGGCTTCCGGGACATCCTTGTAGTCGATCCACTTGAGGCCGTGGCTCGCGATTTCCCATCCGGCGCTGTGCATGGCGTCGACGGCATCTCCGTTGCGCGCCAACGCCGTTGCTACGCCGAACACCGTCACGGGAAGCTTGCGTTCGGTGAACATCCGCCACAGCCGCCAGAAGCCGGCGCGCGATCCGTACTCGAACATCAACTCGATATTCATGTGCCGCTGGCCGGGCCATGGCTGTGCGCCGAGCACATCCGTCAGGAATGCTTCCGAAGCCTTGTCGCCATGCAGGATCGAATTCTCGCCACCTTCCTCATAGTTGATGACGAACTGCACGGCGATTCGGGCCTTGCCCGGCCAACGCGGGTCGGGCGGGTTGCGGCCGTAGCCGATGAGGTCTCGTGGGTAACGCGGAGCAGGCGACATCGTCGTCCTTGGATTGGTGCGATCGTCCCGCTCGTGTGCTAATAGTCGCGCGGTGGAGCCCGACACCATGACAGACACGCCGCGGCCTGTTCAAGCCTCCACGCAGCGCCTCCAATCAGGTCTCTAGCATGCTGCGCGCCACTCAAACGCAAGCGAGTCATGCCAAGCTGGCTGCCGCCGCGCTGGGCAGCAGGATCGTCGAGTTTTGCGACGAGCTTGCGCAGATTTCCGAGGAGCCGGGCCGGCTGACGTGCACCTATCTGACGCCTGCGCACCGGCAGGTCGCGTCGCAATTGCAATCGTGGATGCAGGCAGTGGGCCTCGACGCCAGCATCGACGCCGTCGGCAACGTCGTCGGCCGCTACCGCAGCGCCGATCCCGCCGCCAAGACGCTGATCGTCGGTTCGCACTACGACACGGTGCGCGATGCCGGCCGATACGACGGCCGGCTTGGCATCGTCACGGCGCTGGTCGTCGCCGAGGAACTGACGCGCCGAAAATATCCGTTGCCGTTCCATCTCGACGTGATCGCGTTTGCGGAGGAGGAGGGCGTGCGCTTCGGCACGGCTTATCTTGGAAGCCGCGTGATCGCTGGAAAATTCGAGCCGCAAATTCTGGAACGTCGCGACGCGTCCGGCGCGACCGTTGCCGACGTCATCCGAGCGGCCGGCGGCAATCCGAACGACATTCCGGCGCTGGCGCGCACTGCTGACGATTTGCTGGGCTATCTTGAGGTCCATATCGAGCAAGGTCCGGTGTTGCTCGACGCGGATATTCCGCTCGGAGTCGTGACTGCGATTGCCGGCGGCGCGCGCTACGCGGTGGCTGTCACGGGCGTCGCCGGACATGCCGGAACGGTGCCGATGGCCTTGCGGCACGATGCGGCGACCGCGGCCGCCGAGATCGTGCTGTTCGTGGAAACGTTGTGCCGGGAGACGCCGGGGCTCGTCGGCACGGTCGGGCAGATCTATGTTCCGAACGGCGCCATCAATGTCGTTCCGGGCCGTTGCGACTTCTCGCTCGATATTCGCTCCGAGGACGAAGGCAAGCTCACGCGGGCGATTGCGGACGTCCACGCGCGCATCGATGAGATCGGCCGGTCGCGGGGCGTGACCATCGCACTCAATGAGTTGCAGCGCACGGCGGTTGTTCCTTGCTCCCTGGCGTTGCAAGCCGTGTTTGCGGCCGCGGTGGAGAGAGCGTCAGTCCCGGTTCGCCATCTGCCGAGCGGGGCAGGGCACGACGGCGTGATGTTTGACGGCGTGGCGCCGGTCGGCATGCTGTTCGTGCGTTGCGGCAACGGCGGCATCAGCCATAATCCGCTGGAGACCGTGACCGAAGGCGACGCCGGCCTTGCTGCCAACGTTCTCCTCGACGTATTGATGAACGTTCATGGCGGCTGACATTATCCTTCAGTTCATCGATCGGGAGTTCGAGCGCGAAGTGGCGTTCCTCGCCGAGCTCGTCAAAGTCCCGAGCGACAATCCGCCCGGCGACTGCGCGCCGCATGCGGCGCGGGCACGGGCGCTGCTTGAAACGCTTGGTTTCAAGGTTGAAGCGGACAATGTGCCGACGGCGATCGTTCAGGCCGCCGGTATGAAGAGTGCGACCAATCTCATCGTGCGTCACCGCTTTGGCGACGGCCCCACGGTCGCGCTCAACGCGCACGGCGACGTCGTGCCGCCGGGTCGCGGTTGGACTCGCGATCCCTATGGTGCGGCGATCGAAGACGGGCCGCATGGCCGCGTCATGTACGGCCGCGGGGCGGCGGTGTCGAAGTCCGATTTTGCCACCTACGCGTTTGCGCTGCTGGCTTTGAAGGATGCCGCTGCGAAGGGCGCCAAGCTCGGCGGCACGGTCGAACTGCATCTCACCTATGACGAAGAGTCCGGAGGCGACATCGGGCCAAAACGATTACTCGACGAAGGCCTGACCAAGCCGGACTACGTGATCGCTGCCGGCTTTTCTTATTCGGTCGTCAATGCCCACAATGGCTGTCTGCATCTCGAAGTGGTCGTTGAGGGCAAGCAGGCGCACGCGGCCATCCCCGACAGCGGCGCCGATGCGCTTGAGGCGGCGAATGCGATCCTCACCGCGCTCTATGCGAGCCGGCAGTCGCTCACCGCCCATCGATCCAAGACCCCCGGTATCTCGACGCCGACGCTCAACGTCGGGCTGATCAACGGCGGCATCAACACCAATGTGGTGCCGGACCAGGTGACCTTCCGGCTCGACCGCCGGATCATTCCTGAGGAATCTCCAGCCAAAGTCGAAGCCGCGATTGCGCGAGCTCATCAGCCGCGAGCGCAAAATCGTTTACGGGGATCAGCGTCACGGTTCGGCAGGTTCTACTCGCCGCGCCGCTGGTCCCGCAGCCGGGCAGCGACAAGATTGCGTCGGCGATCCAGCGCCATGCGCAGGCGATCCTGGGGACGGATATGCCGGTCACCGGCGTGCCGCTCTACACTGATGCCCGCCACTATGCCGCCCGCGGCATCCCTGTGGTGCTGTATGGCGCGGGGCCGCGAACGCTGCTGGAAGCCAACGCCCACAACGCGAACGAGAATATCCGGCTGTCCGATTTGCGGGCTGCCACCAAGATCGTCGCGCTGGCGGTTGCGGATCTTTGCGCGCATTGAGCGGAGTCGAGGTCATGGCGCTGGTCAAAAGCACATACGGCAAGGCGCGCGTCCGGGTCATGCGCATCCATCGCGACGGCGTGCGGCACGAGGTGCGCGAGCTATCCCTCCAGGTCATGCTCACCGGTGATTTTGCGCGGGTCTATACACATGCCGACAATGCGTTGGCGGTGGCTACCGACACCATCAAGAATCTCGTCAATGTCGTTGCCCGCGAGAATCTGGCGCTCGATACCGAGCCATTTTGCGTGGCTGTCGCACAGCGATTTCTGAAGGAATATTCCCAGGTCGATACCGTGACGGTCGATGCGCTGGAGACCAAGTGGATTCGGCTCGCCATCGACGGCGTGCCGCATGCCCATAGTTTCGTGCTCGACAACAACGGAAAGAATGCGGCCAAGGTTCATGCCACGCGCCAGGACATCTCTGTCGCATCGGGCCTGTCCGGCTTCACCTTCATGAAATCGACGGAGTCCGGCTGGGACCGCTTCGTCCACGACAAGTATACGACGCTTCCGGACACCCGCGACCGGATGTGCGCGACCAGCATGGATGCGTCATGGCGATGGCAATCTGCGCCGAAGAACTATCCGGCCGCGAACGCAAAAATCATCGAGACCATGCTCAAGGTGTTTGCTACCACCTACAGCGAAAGCGTCCAGGACAGCCTCTACCGCATGGGAACCGCCGCGCTCGCGGCTGTGCCGGAGTTAATCGACATCACGCTGGCCTGTCCGAACAAGCACTATTTGCTGATCAATCTCAATCCGTTTAAGATGGACAACAATAATCAGGTGTTCTTGCCGACGGACGAGCCGCACGGCCAGATTGAATGCACAGTCGGACGATGAGCGTTCATGTCGCAGCGGGTTTCCCTCGAGGCTCTCAACAAAGCCGACAAGCCTGAACTCGTCCGTTTGCTGGACGGGGTCTTCGAGCACGCGAGTTGGGTGGCGGAAGCGGCATTCGCGAAACAGCCATATCCAACAGTGGCGGCGCTGCACGATGCCTTGATGGCCGCGGTGCGCACGGTACCGTCTAAAGACCAGATCGCTTTTGTCCAGGCTCATCCCGATCTTGCCGGCAAGGCGGCGCGTGCGGGGCAGGTCGCGCCGGCGTCGGCGGCCGAGCAAGCGAGCCTCGGATTGGATCGCCTCGGCGACGAAGATTTTGCGCGCTTCGAAAAGCTGAACTCTACCTACAAGGACAAGTTCGGCTTCCCGTTCGTCGTTTGCGTACGCCGCCAAACGCGCGACGCCATTCTCAATTCATTCGAGCGCCGGCTCGGTAACAACGAAGAAACAGAGCTTGCGACGGCACTCGATGAGATCGGCTACATCACGCGCTTACGCTTGCTCGACCGTGTGGAGGGTGCCGGCGCGCCGGCGGTGACGGGGCGGCTTTCGACGCATGTGCTCGACACCTATCACGGCCGTCCGGCTCCCGGCGTGAAGCTCGAGCTGTTCGAGGTCGGCAGGTCCGAGCGTGCCAGGATTGCGCAGGCGACGACCAATCAAGATGGTCGCACCGACAAGCCGCTCATTTCCGGTGAGCCACTACGGATCGGTACCTATGAGCTTCAGTTTCACATCGGCGAGTATTTCAAGGCGGTCGGCGTCGCGCTGTCCGCGCAGCCGTTTCTGGACGTGGTTCCGATCCGTTTCGGGATTTCCGAGCCGGAAGGACACTACCATGTGCCGCTGGTGGCGACGCCATGGAGCTATTCGACCTACCGCGGAAGTTGAGCCGGCTAGCGTTGCGCTGATCCGTTCCTTCGGCCGCTTGTCTCCATGATGTTTGCGACCGCTGGGAGCGCGCTCGAATTCAAGCAAGTCCTCCAGCGGCACAGAAAGCCGCCGCCGCCAATTCGGATGCTCGTCGACCGTCCCGGGCAGGTTCACCTGCTCGACGTCACCCAGTGCATCCTCCAGACTCACCATCAGCAGACGTGATGGGGTATCGGCGAGCAATCGGGTGACCGACAAGAAATCGACCGTCGGCAGTCCGCGCCAAGCCATCGCGCGTCCGAGCGCTTCCTTGGCTGCTACGCGATCGCTGTCGCTTTCGCCCGGATCAAGGTCGAGGCCGCGCTTGACGGTGAGATCGTGGCCCGAGACCCAGCCGGAAAATGTCGGCAGGTCGTGGGTGGCGAATGTCACCAGCGCATTCGCTCGATAAAGGTCCGGCGCGATGAAGCCTCCATCAGCCGCGCGTTGGAACAGCATGACCTGGAACGACCAGATGCCGTAGCGCGCGAGCGTGTCCTGAAAGCCGGGCGGCACGGTCCCGAGATCTTCGCCGATGACGATGCAGCGGTTCGCGATGCTCTCCTCCGCCGCCGCGGCGAGCAATGCCTCGAACGGGAAGCGGACATAGGCGCCCTGGTCGGGACGAAACCCTCTTGGGATGAGATAGAACCGCTTCAGCCCGAGGATGTGGTCGATCCGGATCGCGCCCGCGTATTGCATCGACGCGCGCATAACCTGGCGAAATGGCTCGCAGCCGCTCTCGATCAGGGCCGCAGGATTGGTACCGGCCAGGCCCCAGGCCTGCCCCTGCGTGTTGAGCTGATCCGGCGGAGCGCCGATCTCCAGCGACGGAAGCACGAAGTGCTGATTGCTCCACGCGTCGAATCCGTCGGAGCGGACGCCGACAGCAAGATCGAGATAGAGCCCGATCGGCATCCCGGCGCTTTGCGACTTGTCGCGGCCGGCCGCGAGCTGCTGGTCGGCAATCCATTGCACGAACGCGACATAGTCGAGCTGTTCGGCATCGGTTGAGCGCAACTTGTGAAAGAGCTGCTGGTCCGGCTTCTGGAATTCGTCCGGCCATTCCGACCACGGCTTGCCGAAACGACCGCGCAGCACTTCGAAAACGGCAAAGGCTTCGAGCAATGCTCCGTGCTTACGCTGGAAGTCGTCAAACGCGCGTCTCCGGACTGCGGTCGCGCGCTCGCGAAAGACATCGAAGGCGAGGCGCAGCGCCTTCGACTTGGCGCCAGCGACGCCCGCGTAGTCGATAAGCTCACGCTCTCTCATCGCCGCGATGGCCGAATGAAACTCCGCCATCGACGCCTGCGGAAATTCGGGGATGGCCTCGACGTCGATGTAGAGCGGATTAAGAAAAAGCCGGCTGCTTGGAAAGTAGGGACTTGCCTCGTCCGGGCGGTCGTCGAACAGCGCGTGCAGCGGATTGAGCCCGATGCCCGCGGCGCCAAGGGCCGATGCGATGTCGATCAAGTTGGCGAGATCGGTGAAATCGCCGTGGCCCCAGTTGCGGCGGGAGCGCACGCCGTAGAGCTGCACCGCGATGCCCCACGAACGCTGCGGCAGCGCGCCGGCGCCTTGAAAGGCGCACGCGGCAGCAGACGGCTCCGCTGACAAATCCGGTTGGCGCGGCGGATCACCATCAGCCGCACCGATCGCGTCGAGGATGCGCGCGAGCACCGCCGGTTCCACCTGCCAGTGGCGGCCGAGCCCATCATAGTGCGAGGTTTCGACGCCCCACTTGGCCGCCTGCTCAACGATGCGGTCCATGTCCGGGAGCTCTTGGTGCCTGTATTTTGAGCATTCTTCGATCAGATGTGGCACATAGACGGATGCGAAGCTTGTTGAGCGCTCTAGCCGCCTTCGATAATGCTATGCGTCAGATCGCTTGTTTCGCGTTGTCCCAGGCTCGCAAATCTTGCGCCGCACCGAAAGTCTTTTCAATCGAATTCGCCGCCACGACGTGGCGCGCGCGGTGAGCGCTTCACCATGAAGCCGCTCTCGCCTGAAGCCGTCGCGGTGATCGAAGGCCGCCACGCCGATCCGTTCCACTACCTCGGTCCTCATGTCGACAAGGGCCGCGCCATCTTGCGCGTGCTCATGCCCGATGCGCTGGAGGTTTCGGCAATCTGGGACGACGGCCGGGAAACGCCGCTCGACCGGATACACGCCGCCGGATTGTTCTCGGCGCGGCGTCCGAAGGACTCGATGCCCTATCGCTTGCGCGTGCGTTTTCGCGAAGCGGTCGTTGAGCTCGACGATCCGTACCGGTTTCTGCCGGTCCTGTCCGACGTCGATCTGCATCTCCTGGGCGAAGGCAGCCACCTTCAGCTCTATGACAAATTGGGGGCGCATCCGATCGAGCACGATGGCGTCTCGGGCGTCGCCTTTGCCGTGCTGGCGCCCAATGCCAAACGCGTCAGCGTGGTCGGCGACTTCAATTCCTGGGACGGACGCCGTCACGCCATGCGCGTGCGCGGCAACGGCTTCTGGGAAATCTTCCTCCCGGGAGTCCGTCCCGGCGACAAGTACAAATTCGAGATCATCGGCCCACTGGGCGAACTGCTGCCGCTCAAGTCCGACCCGGTCGCATTCGCGGCGGAGCTTCGGCCGCAGACGGCGTCGATTGTCGCCGACGTGCAGTCGATACGGCCGCGAACGCCGGCACCGACGGGATGCAATTCCTTGAACGCGCCGATCTCCATCTATGAAGCGCATCTCGGCTCCTGGCGGCGACGGCCCGAGGAGGGCGGCCGCTGGCTCACCTATCGCGAGCTTGCGGACGAGCTTCCGGCCTATGTCCGCGGCCTCAATTTCACGCACGTCGAGTTCATGCCGATCACCGAGCATCCGTTCGACGGCTCGTGGGGCTATCAGGCGACCGGGCAGTTCGCGCCGACGAGCCGGTTTGGCAGCCCGGAGGATTTTGCGGCGCTGGTCGACGCCTGCCATCGCGCCGGGCTTGGCGTCATCCTCGATTGGGTGCCGGGCCATTTTCCCGACGATGCGCACGGACTGGCGCAGTTCGACGGCACCGCGCTCTACGAGCATGCGGATCCACGCCAAGGGCGGCACCTCGACTGGGGAACGCTGATCTACAATCACGGGCGAACCGAAGTCGCCAATTTCCTCATCGCCAGCGCGCTGTTCTGGCTCGAGCGCTACGGCCTCGACGGGCTTCGCGTCGATGCGGTCGCCTCGATGCTTTACCTGGACTACAGCCGCGCTGACGGCGAATGGATTCCGAACAAGCACGGTGGTCGTGAAAATCTCGAAGCGATCGCGTTCCTGAAGCGATTCAATACCGAGGTCTTTGGACGTTTCCCGGCTGCGACGACGATCGCGGAAGAATTGACCGCGTGGCCGATGGTGTCGCGGCCTGTGCACCACGGCGGGCTCGGCTTCGGCTATAAATGGAACATGGGCTGGATGAACGACACGCTCGATTTCATCAGCAAGGATCCGATTCATCGCAAGCATCACCACCACCAGATCACGTTCGGATTGCTCTACGCGTTCTACGAAAATTTCATTCTGCCGCTGTCGCATGACGAGGTCGTGCACGGCAAGCGCTCGATCCTCGGCCGAATGCCGGGAGACGACTGGCAGCGGTTCGCGAATGTGCGCGCCTATTACGGCTTCATGTTCGGGCATCCCGGCAAGAAGCTCCTGTTCATGGGCAGCGAGTTTGCGCAGGAGCGGGAATGGCAGCACGACCATTCGCTCGACTGGCATTTGCTTGAAAAGCCGCAACACGCAGGTGTCCAGGCGCTGGTGCGAGACCTCAACGCGCTTTACCGTTCCGTTCCCGCATTGCATGCGCTTGATTGCGAGGGCTCGGGGTTCGAATGGCTGGTCCTCGATGACGCTAACAACAGCGTGTTCGCCTGGATGCGCAAGGGAAGGGATGATCGCGAGCGCTGCCTGGTGGTGGTCAACTTCACGCCGCAGCTGCACCAGAGTTATCGCGTCCCGGTGCCGTTCGCGGGACGGTGGCGCGAAATCCTCAACACCGATGCGGCGGTCTACGGCGGCAGCAATGCCGGCAATGCGGGATCGGCGGCCAGTTTGGACGGCCACGGCCGGCACTACCTGGAGCTCGTCGTTCCGCCGTTAGCGACGATCTTCCTCGTGCCGGATCGCTGACATGCGCGTTTCGGCCGGCATGCCTTATCCGCTCGGGGCAACTTTCGACGGCCGCGGCACGAACTTCGCGCTGTTCTCCGCGCATGCGGAGAAGGTCGAGCTCTGCCTCTTTGACGCCGATGGTCGCGAGCGCGAGCGGGTGGCGTTGCCGGAACGGACGAATGACGTCTGGCACGGCTATCTGGCCGATGTCGGCGCCGGCCGGCACTACGGCTACCGCGTCCATGGTCCTTATGAGCCCGAGCAGGGCCACCGTTTCAATCCCAACAAGCTGCTCCTGGATCCGTACGCAAAGGAGCTCTCCGGACAGCTCATCCCGAGCGATCTGCACTACGGCTTTCACTACGGCAGCCCGCGCGAGGACCTGGCCCTCGACCGGCGCGACAACGCTCAGGTCATGCCGAAGGGGGTCGTGGTCCCGCAAGCGTCTGCGCCGCGAGCGGAGCGGCGGCCGCTGGTGGCCTGGGAGAACACCATCATCTATGAAGCGCATGTCAGGGGCCTGACGCGCCTGCGCGGCGACATTCCTCCAAAATTGTGCGGGACGTTCGCTGCGCTCGCCGAGCCGGCAATGATCGCGCACTTCAAGCGGCTCGGCGTAACGGCGCTGGAATTGCTCCCGATCCACACCTTCATCGACGAGCCGTTCCTCAAGGCGCGCGGGCTGACCAACTACTGGGGTTACAACACGCTCAATTTCTTTACGGCCGATCCGCGCTACGGGACCTGGGATACGATACGCACCACGGTGGACCGGCTGCACGATGCCGGCATCGAGGTGATCCTCGACGTCGTCTACAATCATACGGCGGAAGGCGACCACCTCGGCCGCACGCTGAGCTTCCGTGGTATCGACAACGCGTCCTATTATTGGCTCAAGCCGAAGCAGCCGCGTTACTACGAAAATTTCACCGGATGTGGCAACGCGCTCAATCTCTCGCATCCCATGGTGGCGGCGATGGTGATCGATTCGCTGCGCCATTGGGTCGAGACGGCCAGCGTTGACGGCTTCAGGTTCGACCTCGCGACCACGCTTGCGCGCGGGCCGCATGGTTTTGACGATCGTTCGCCTTTCCTCCAGGCGATCGCAAACGATCCGGTGCTGACCAGCGTCAGGCTGATCGCGGAGCCGTGGGATATCGGGCCGGGCGGCTATCGTGTCGGCGCCTTTCCGCCGGAGTGGTCGGAGTGGAACGACGCCTTTCGCCGCTCGCTGCGCCGCTATTGGAGCGGGGAGGGCAATCTGATCGGCGAGGTGGCGACGCGGATGACCGGCTCCGCCGACATCTTCGAGCACCATCGCCGCACGCCGCGAGCAAGCATCAACCACATCACTGTGCACGACGGCTTCACGCTTGCCGATCTCGTGAGCTATGAGCGTAAGCACAACGAAGCCAATCGAGAAAGCAATGCCGATGGGTCCGACTTCAACCAAAGCATGAATTGCGGCGTCGAGGGTTTGACCGACGATGCGGGCATCTTGGCCACGCGGCGGCGATTTCGGCGCAATTTTCTCGCCAGCCTGCTGCTGGCCCAGGGTGTGCCGCTAATCCTCGCCGGCGACGAGGTCGGCAACACCCAGGGCGGCAGCAACAACGCCTATTGTCAGGACAACGAGATCGGCTGGATAGATTGGTCAAAGACCGGCGACGAAGCCGACGACATGATCGCTCTGATCGGACAGCTCACGCAATTGCGGCGCCGTTTCCCGCAGCTTCAGGGACGGACCTGGCTCAAGGGGCGCCGTCCGGACGGCTCCTACGACGCGCTGTGGCTCACGCCGGACGGCAACGAGATGACGGAGCAGGACTGGAATTTTCCGAACGGCCGCTTTCTCTCGTATGTGCTCGGGCCCTGCCGCGGCGAACAGCGCCCGCTCTATATCGTTCTGAATGCCGCGCCGGAGCCGATCGGCTTTGCGCTGCCATCGGTGCCGGAATGCACGCATTGGGCGGAAGTTCTGAACACCGCAGTAGTATCGCAAAACAGGCGACCGCTCCGCGCGGGGACTCGCTTGACCGTTCCCGGTGGCGCCGTCCTCGTCTTTACCGGCGAAGCGCCGCCGGCCGCGTGACCTTTGCCTCGCTCCAGGCATCCGACACGACTTCAAGCTCGACCGGGCTTTCCCGCCGGACGCCGAACCGCGCCGCGGTCTCATTGGTTTGCGCGAGGGTCGGCAAGCTAGCCTCGTTGCCGAGATGCTGGATCGCATAGGACGACGCCGAGCGCGCAAACTTGAAATGTTGCTCCCAGCCGATGTCGGGGTCGACGAGGTACGAATACATGTAGGCGCCGTGGAAGATGTCGCCGGCTCCGTTGGTGTCGATGACCTTGTCTTCGGGGATGCTGAGGGCCGGCATGAAGCGCTCGGTCTTGGTCTCGTCGTACCAGAGCATGCCGCGCGAGCCCATGGTGACGGCGCCGATCTTACAGCCGCGCGAGCGCAGATAGGTGAGCATCTCGCCGGGCGTGAGCTTCATCTGCTCGCAGAGGCGTTCCGCCACGACGGCGGCGCCGATGAAACCGAGAAGGTCGTGGGTGTTGGAGCGCAGCCCGCCGCCGTCGAGCGACGTGAGGATGCCCGCTTCATGGCAGATCTTCGCATAGTGGATTGCGGCGTCGGCCAGGTGCCCGTCGACATGCAGTGCCCGGCAGCCCGCGAGGTTCAGCACCGGGAACGGGTGGCGGAAATTATCGTCGCGGCAGCGGACGATCGCGCGCTGGCCGCCTTTCGGCATGATGAAGGACAGCGACGATTGCGCGACCTTGCGGTGGTGAACGGAAATTCCGTACTTCGCGGCCATGTCGACAAACATCCGCCCGAGCCAGTCGTCCGCCACCGAGGCCATCAGGTCCGGCGCAATCCCGAGCTTGGCGCAGCAGAATGCGGCGGTGACGGCATTGCCGCCGAACGACACCGCGTAGTCGCGCGCGACCGTCTTCGCATCGCCGGTCGGCATCTCATCGGTTAGGAATGTGATGTCGATGTAGCTTTGCCCGATAAAAAGTGCCTTCATCTTCCCTATCCGCTGTTCCGCAAGCCGGCGGCTATTCCGTTGATGGTGAGGTGGATCGCCTGCACGACCCGATCGTCGGTGTCGCCGGCGCGAAAGCGCTTCAGCAGCTCAAGCTGAACGTGGTTGAGCGGGTCGATATAGGGGAAGCGGTCGCGGATCGTGCGGCCGAGCGCGGGGTTTCGCTCCAGCAATGTCTGCTGCTTGAGGATCGTCAGCAGAGCCTGCTTGGATCGCTCATATTCATCGCGAAGACGCGCAAAAATCGCTTCCCGCAATTGCGCGTCCGTGACCAGCTCCTTGTAGCGCGCCGCGATCCCGATATCGCTCTTGGCGAGGACCATGTCCATGTTTGACAGCAGCGTCCGGAAGAACGGCCAGTCGCGCGCCATGGTCTGCAACAATTCCATGCCGCTGTCAGGATTGGCGTCGACCCAGGCGGTGACCGCCGAGCCAAATCCGTACCACCCCGGCAACATCAGCCGGCACTGCGCCCAGCCGAAAACCCACGGGATGGCGCGCAAGTCCTCCACTCGCGTCGACTTCTTTCGGGAGGCCGGCCGGCTGCCGATGTGGAGATTGGCGATCTCGCCGATCACCGTCGATTCCCAGAAATAGCGCTCGAAGCCTTCGGTTTCGTAGACCAGCGCGCGATAGGCGCGATAGGCGTGCGCGGACAGCGCTTCCATCGCTTCGATGAATTCCGGCTGTGGCGCCGCTTCCTGCGGGTGCAGCAGCGCGACTTCCAGCATGGCCGCGACGAGGTGGTCGAGGTTCTGCCGGCCAAGCTCGGGATTGAGATATTTGCCGGCGATGACTTCGCCCTGCTCGGTGACGCGGATGCCGGCCTGAACGGCGCCGGCCGGCTGTGCCAGAATGGCGTCGTAGCTTGGCCCGCCGCCGCG
The DNA here is from genome assembly GCA_963785745.1 of uncultured Alphaproteobacteria bacterium. Taxonomy (GTDB): domain Bacteria; phylum Pseudomonadota; class Alphaproteobacteria; order Rhizobiales; family Xanthobacteraceae; genus VAZQ01. The sequence continues at coordinate 433,189 of CAWAWR010000024.1, read as the reverse complement.
GCCGACCGATCCGCCGCGGCCGTGGAACAGCCGCAGGCCGATCTTTCGGCGCTGAAACACGTCGATCAGCGCCATCTCCGCTTTGTAAAGCTCCCAGCCAGAGGTCAGGAAGCCGCCGTCCTTGTTGCTGTCGGAATAGCCGATCATCACTTCCTGCACGCGGCCACGGCCGTCCAAAAGGCGCGTGTAGTCCGAGATGGACAGGAGCGAATCCATGACCTTGCCGCAGTTGCGGAGGTCGTCGATGGTCTCGAACAGCGGCACGATATTGAGATCGAGCGCGCCCTCGCGCGACCGCAGCAGCCCGACCTCCTTCAGCAGCAGCGCCACCTCGAGCACGTCGGACACGGTGGTTGCCTTCGAGATCACGTAGTTGGGCACGGCGTCCTTGCCGTAGCGGCGGTGGATGTCGGCCGCCGTCCGGAGGATATCGAGCTCGCCCGCGGTCTCCTCCGAATAGGTCACGAACGGCGATATCAGCGGCCGCGCCGTCGCCAGCTCGGCCAGCAGCATCGCTGTGCGCGACTGCTCCGGCATCTGGCGATAGTCGGCGCCCGAACCGGTCTCGAACAACTCGCTCAAGACCCGCTCATGCACGTCCGAGTTCTGCCGCAGGTCGATGCTGGCAAGATGGAATCCGAACACCTCGACCGCGCGCCGCAGCGTGCGCAAGCGTCCCCGCGCGATCATCGCCGATCCGTTGGAGACGAGCGACCGGTAGAGGATGTCGAGATCGCCGCGCAGTTCGGCCGGGCTGGTGTAGGGCTTCGCTTCCGATACCTCGTGGCGGGGCAGTACGTGCTGCCCAAACCCGCGCGCGGAGGCGACAAGCCGCGCGTAGATGCCGACGATGGCCTGGCGGTATGGCTCCGACGCGCGCCGCGGCGAGTCGTCTGGCGTGCGCCCGACCAATTCCTCGAGTTGCGACGACACGCTGACGCGGGCGCGGTTGAGCGACAGCTCCGCGCCGAGCAGGTGCAATTCGTCGAGATAGAAATCGACCACCCGCTTGCTCTGCATCTCGATGGCCTGGCGAAGAACGTCGGCGGTCACGAACGGATTGCCGTCGCGATCGCCGCCGATCCAGCTTCCCATGCGGATGAACGAGGGGAGTTCTGTGTTGCTCCAGGCCGGATCGTCGGCTGCGAGGCCGTCTTCAAGGTCGGCGTAGAGGCCCGGCAGTTCTTGGAAGAAGGTGTGATCGTAGTAGGACAGCCCGTTCGACACTTCATCGACGACGGTCGGACGCCCGCGCCGCAACAGGCTTGTCTGCCAGAGCGTCAGGATCGCGCGTGACAGAGCGTTGTCGGTGGCGGCGGCCTCTTTTGGAGTCAGCGGCATCCGATCGCGGTCGGCGAGCAACTGCGCGACCTCCATCTCGCGGTCGAGCACGCTCTTGCGCCGCACTTCGGTCGGATGCGCGGTCAGCACCGGGCTGACCAGGATCGTGTCGAACAGCGCCTGCAATGTCGAGCGCGGCACGCGTGCCGCCTTGAGTGACATCAGCGTGTTCTGGATTGTGCCGCGGAGCGCCGGCCCGCCATCGTCCAACTGCGCGCGCATGCAGCGGATCTGATGCTGGTCCTCGGCGATGTTCGCGAGATGCGAGAAGTAACTGAAGGCGCGCACCACCTCGATGGTGCGATCGTGCGAGAGGCTGTCGAGCATGGCCTCGAGTTCGCGCCGTGCCGCGGCGTCGCCTTCCCGCCGGAAGGCAATGGAGATCTGCCGGATGCGTTCGACCGTCGCATAGACGGCTTCGCCCTGCTGCTGGCGGACCGTGTCGCCGAGGACGCGGCCGACCAACCTCACGTCGTCCCGCAGTGCCCGTTCGCGATCGGGAAGTTCCAGGATATTCATGGTGCGCCCCGTCCAGTCGCCCCGCGTAGGACCAAGCCCTTGCGATGTGACTTGCAAGAAGCGCGCCTGACGGACGCCCGCCGGAATGCCGCTTAACCCGGCAATGCCTAGTTTTTGGACGCCAGTACGTCCGCATAGAGACGGGCGTAATCTCCGGCCGGATCGGCCCAGGAGACGTCGGTCCGCATGCCGTTCAACTGAAGCGAACGCCAGGCGGCGCGGTCGGGCCACAGATCAGCGGCGCGTCGCAGCGCTGCTTCGAGCGCTTCACGTGTCACCGGCAGGAAGGTGAAACCGGTCGCGGCGGCGCCGGTCTGCGCGGCGTCGATGATCGTGTCGGCGAGGCCGCCGACTTTCGAACCGATCGGCATGGCACCATAGCGCATGGCGCAGAGCTGCGTGAGCCCGCAGGGTTCGAACCGCGAGGGAACGAGAATGGCGTCGGCGCCAGCCTGGATCAGATGCGCCAAATCCTCGTCATAGCCGACGATGCATCCGACCTGTCCGGCATTGCCTTGCGTGAGTGTGGTAAAGCGCTGCTCGAGCGCGGCATCGCCGGTCCCAAGCACGGCCAACTGTGCGCCACATGCGACCAGCGCAGGAACTGCATCGGCCAGGAGATCGAGCCCTTTCTGCCATGCCATCCGGCTCACCACTGCAAATAGGAGGAGGTTGGGATCCTGCTTGAGCTTGAAGCGCTGCTGGAGCGCAGCCTTGTTCGGGGCTCGTGCGTCTAGGCTTGCGGCGTCGAAGCGCGATGCAAGATGCGGATCGGTCAGCGGATTCCAGACATCCACGTCGATGCCGTTGCGAATGCCGGACAAAGCCGCCGACCGCAGGCGCAACAGGCCGTCGAACCCGCAGCCATGGTCCGGCGTCTGGATTTCCTGCGCATAGGTCGGGGATACGGTGGTAATGCGATCGGCGAATTGCAGGCCGGCCTTGAGAAAGCCGATCATCCCGTAAGCCTCCACCCCGTCCATCGCGAATGCGCGTTGCGGAAGCCGCAGCCGCTCCAGCAGGTCGGCCGGGAACTGGCCTTGATACGCCAGATTGTGCACCGTCAGCACGGCCGGGGGGCGTTTGCCCTCGCCGTGATAGGCGAGATAGGCCATCGCAAGGCCGGACTGCCAGTCGTGGCCGTGAACGATGTCCGGCGCGAAGCCCGCGACGTCGCCGAGCGCGATGCGCGCGGCGGTCCATGACAGCGCGCCGAAGCGCAAGGCATTGTCGGGCCAGTCGCCGCCGCCGGGCGCCGTATAGGGATTGCCCGGCCGATCAAAGAGATGCGGCGCATCGATCACCAGGAGGTCGAGCCCCTCGCTGTGCGCCCGAAGCACGCGCGCGCCGCCGCCGAAAAGATCGTCGAAGGCCAGAACTTGGTCCGCCTTGGCGATGGCCGCCATCACCGCGGGATAGCCCGGCACCAGCGTGGTGGTCTTGACGCCGTGACGGTGCAGCGCCAGCGGCAGCGCACCGGTGACGTCGGCGAGACCACCGGTCTTTACGAGAGGATAGATTTCGGAGGTGACGGCGAGGACCTTGATCTCGGTCATACGCCCAATTTGTCGATCATCGCCTGGGTGATCAAGCAGATGCCGCCTTCCGTGCGCCGGAACCGGCTTTCATCGATTTCCGGGTCTTCTCCGACCACAAGACCGTTGGGAATGCGCACGCCGCGGTCGACGATGACGTTCTTCAGGCGGACCTCGCGGCCGACCACGACCTCCGGCATGATGACCGCGTTCTCCACTTCCGAGAAGGAATGCAGGTGGACGTTGGTGAACAGCAGCGACTGCCGGACGGAGGCCCCCGAGATGATGCAGCCGCCGGAGACCAGCGACGAGACCGCCTGTCCGCGGCGTCCGTCCTGATCGTGCACGAATTTGGCCGGGGGCGAAATCTCGGCAAAGGTCCAGATCGGCCAGTTCCGGTCGTAGAGGTCGAGCTGCGGCACGATATCCGTGAGGTCCATGTTGGCGGCCCAATAGGCGTCGAGCGTCCCGACGTCGCGCCAGTACACCGCCGCCTGGCCGCTGGTGCGCACGCACGATCGCGAGAAATGGTGGGCCACCGCGCTGCCGTTGCGAACGATATAGGGGATGATGTCCTTGCCGAAGTCGTGGGTGGAATCGGGATCGGCGGCATCGCGGCGAAGCTGCTGGAACAGAAACGCGGTGTCGAACACGTAGACGCCCATGCTGGCGAGCGCCATGGTCGGTTTGCCCGGCATGGTCGGCGGATTCTTCGGCTTCTCGACAAACGAGCGGATGTAGTTGTTGTCGTCGACATGCATGATGCCGAACGCCGAGGCCTCGCTCACCGCAACTTCCAGGCATCCGACGGTCACGTCGGCGTTCTGCTCGACGTGCTGCACGAGCATGGGCTCGTAGTCCATCTTGTAGATGTGGTCGCCCGCCAGGATGACGATGTATTTGGGGGCGTAGCTCTCGATGATGTCGATGTTCTGAAAGACCGCGTCGGCCGTGCCGGCATACCAGGCGCCGTCAGTCACGCGCTGACTGGCGGGCAGGATGTCGAAGCTCTCGTTGCGCTCCAGCCGGAAGAAGTTCCAGCCGCGTTGCAGATGGCGGATCAGGCTGTGGGCCTTGTACTGGGTCGCCACGCCGATGCGCCGGATTCCGGAATTGAGCGCGTTCGACAGCGCAAAGTCGACGATGCGGGATTTGCCTCCGAAATGCACTGCCGGCTTGGCCCGCCACTCGGTCAGTTCCAGCAGGCGGCTGCCCTTGCCGCCGGCAAGCACATAGGCCATGGCCGAACGGGCAAATGGGGCGCCTGCGGTCAGGAACGGCATGACAGCGACCTGTGCGCGCTGCACAGCGGCATGCCCGGTCCGTGGGCGGAACTGCTTAGTTTTTCATCAGGCACGCACGCAGCGAGAGACATGCCTACGGAAGAGCAAGTTGCATACCAATTCAGCAGTCACGATGCGGACGCCAACTCATGGATGGGCTTTCAGGGCTGCATAGCTTTCGGCGTCTCAGTCGGGACCTTCCAGATTTCCTCGGCGTATTCGCCAATGGCGCGGTCGGAGGAAAACCATGCCATGTGGCCGATGTTCATCATGCACATCCGCGTCCACTCGGACGATGACATCCACAGCTTGTCGATCCGCCGTTGGGTTGCTGCATAGTCATCGAAATCCGCGGTCACCATGTAGTAGTCGTGATGGCGCAGTCCGTTCATCAACGGCGTGAACCGTCCGCCTTCGCCCGGCCAGAAAATTCCGGCATCGATCGCGTCGATGGCGCGCGCGAGCATGGGGGAGGCGGCAAGCGCGGCGGCCGCATCTAGACCTTGGCGGCGGCGCTCCTCGACCTCGTGCGCCTTCAAACCGAAGATGAAGATATTGTCCGCGCCGACGTGCTCGCGAATCTCGACGTTCGCGCCGTCGAGCGTTCCGATCGTCAGCGCCCCGTTGAGCGCGAGCTTCATGTTTCCGGTGCCGGATGCTTCCATCCCGGCGGTCGAGATTTGTTCCGACAGGTCGGCGGCCGGGATGATCGCTTCGGCCAGGCTGACATTGTAGTCGGGCAGGAACACGACCTTCAGAAGATCGCGCGTGAGCGGATCGGTGTTGACGACCCTCGCGACGTCGTTGATCAGCTTGATGACCAGCTTCGCCTGCGCATAGCTCGCCGCCGCCTTGCCGGCGAAAATCTTGACGCGCGGCACCCAATGTCGCGATGGATCGTCACGGATGGCGAGATAGGTCGCGACTGTCTCCAGAATATTGAGCAATTGCCGTTTGTATTCATGGATGCGCTTGATCTGGACGTCGAACAACGCATCGGGATCGAGCCGCAGGTTCATGCGGTCTCCCACCAGCCGGGCGAACGCCACCTTGTTCGCCCGCTTGGCGGCTGCGATCCGCTCCTGCAATTGCGGGTCGTCCGCGTGCTCGCTGAGACGTGAAATCAAGGATGGATCGTCCAGCACCGCGTCGCCGCAGACGTCGCGCAGCACTTTCACCAGCGCCGGATTGGCCTGGAATAGCCAGCGGCGGAAGGTGACACCATTGGTCTTGTTGACGATGCGGTCGGGATAGAGCGCGTGCAGATCGTGAAACACGGTCTTGCGCATCAGATCGGTGTGCAGCGCGGATACCCCGTTGATCCGGTGCGAGCCGACAAAGGCGAGGTGGCCCATGCGAAGCTTGCGGTCGCCGTCCTCGTCGATCAGCGAGATGGCGGCGAGCCGGTCTGGAAAACCCTTTGGATCCTTGTGTTTCGCGGCCTCGATGTGTTCGGCATTGATGCGATAGATGATCTGCAGATGCCGCGGCAGGACGCGCTCGAACAAATGGACCGGCCAGGTCTCCAGCGCCTCGGGCAGGAGCGTGTGGTTGGTGTAAGAGAATGTGCCCACGGTGATTTTCCAGGCATCGCTCCACGGCAGTCCGTGCACGTCGACGAGCAGCCGCATCAGTTCGGCAATCGCGATGCTCGGATGCGTGTCGTTGAGTTGGATCGCCGCCCGCAACGGCAGGAAATGGAGGTCGCCATCGGTGCGCAGGTGACGCGCCACCAGGTCCTGCAGCGACGCGGACACAAACAAATATTCCTGCCGCAGCCGCAATTCCCGGCCGGCTGGCGTGTCGTCGCTCGGGTAAAGGACCTTCGAGATCGCTTCCGCGCGTGCCTGCTCGACCAGCGCGCCGATATGATCGCCGCGATTGAACACATCGAGCCGCAGCGGGTCGGCCGCGCGCGCGGTCCACAGACGCAGCGGATTGACGTGGCGGCCGCGCCAACCGACGATCGGTGTGTCGTAAGCGACCGCCTCGATGGTTTCGTCCGGCCGCCAGATATAGCGCGCGATTCCATGCGGATTGCTGATGGTTTCGACCCATCCGCCGAAGTGAATGTCGTAGATGACCTCCGGGCGCGCGAACTCCCAGGGATTGCCGAATGACAGCCAGTCCTCCGGATATTCCTGCTGCCAGCCGTCCTTGATGACCTGGCGAAACAGTCCGTGGTCGTAGCGGATACCGTAGCCGTAGGCCGGGATCCCGAGGCTCGCCATGCTCTCCATGAAACACGCGGCAAGCCGGCCGAGGCCGCCGTTGCCGAGCGCCGCATCGGGTTCGGCCGATCGCAGGCGATTGGGGTCGACGCCGAGGTCGCCAAGCGCGGCACGCGCGATTTCGGCGAGACCGAGGTTGCACAGGACGTCAGACAGCAGCCGGCCGATGAGAAATTCGAGGGAGAGGTAGTAGACGCGCTTGCGGCCTTGCGACTTGCTGGCGCGCTCGGCGGCAAGCCAGCGATGAATGATACGGTCGCGGATCGCGTGGGCGGTCGCGACGAACCAATCGCGATCGGTCGCCGTCGCCGGATCCTTGCCGACTTCCAGCGCGAGCTTGGCAAGCACGGCGCTCTTGAATTCCGCCAATTCCTCATCCCCCGGGACGGTGTCCGGTAGTTCGCGGGCAAGTGCCGGTTCATGCATGGCTGTGGTCACTCAATTGCCTGCCAACGGACGGGTGTTGCCCCGTGTCTTTGTGGTCTTGGGCCGCGAAACCGACCGCATTGCCATGTTCGTTGCAAGACATATGCCGCATGAACGGGGGATCATGGTCCCAACGGGGCTCAATTCACCGCGGATTCGACTATATATGTGGGTCAGGAACCGGATTCGTTGCTTGTCGTTCAACCTCCAGGGCCCCTGGAGCCGCGTCTCCGGTACAGCATCGGCAGATTTTTGATGAAGTTATTCGAGTGCCAGCACTGCGGGCAGCCGCTCTACTTTGAAAACATCCGCTGCGAGAGTTGCGGGCGGCGGCTTGGCTATTTGCCGGCCAAGGAGACCGTGACGGCGCTGGAGGAGGTCAACGGCGGCTGGCGTGCGCTGGCCGATCCATATGGCCGATACCGCTTTTGCGCCAACGAACGACACGAGGCCTGCAACTGGCTGATCGCGGAAAGCAGTCCCCACGAATTCTGCGCGGCGTGCCGGCACAACCGGATGATTCCGGACCTGTCGATCCTGGAGAACGCGATCAACTGGCGAAAGATCGAAAGCGCCAAGCACCGGCTCTTCTACACGCTGTTGAAACTCAAGTTGCCGCTCTCGACCAGGGCCGAGGATCCGGAGGGAGGACTTGGCTTCGACTTTCTTGCGGTTCCGCGTTCCGACAGCGGGCCGGTGATGACCGGCCACATGGGCGGGCTGATCACGCTCAGTCTCTCGGAAGCGAATGACTCCGAACGCGAGCGCCAGCGCCGGGAGATGGGCGAGCCCTACCGCACGCTGCTCGGCCATTTCCGTCACGAGGTCGCGCACTACTATTGGGACCAACTCGTGAGCAATTCACCGAGCCTCGAGGAGTTTCGCCAATTGTTCGGGGATGAACGGCAGGACTATGGGGCGGCGCTGCAAAAGCACTACGCCGAAGGGCCTCCGGCCAACTGGTCGGAGCGGTTTGTCAGCACCTATGCCAGCGTCCATCCTTGGGAGGATTTCGCGGAGACCTGGGCCCACTACTTCCACATGGTCGATACGCTGGAGACGGCCGGCGCATTCGGGATGCGCGTCCGGCCCAAGGTATCGAAGGGCGCCGACCTTTCGACCACGATCGACTTCGATCCGCACGCGACGACAATGGAGCGAATTATCGACTCCTGGCTGCCGCTGACCTTCGCCGTCAATTCGATCAACCGGAGCATGGGAATTGCCGATCTCTATCCCTTCGTGCTGGCGCCGGCCGTCATCGTCAAACTGTCTTTCATTCATGAGCGAATTCATGCCAGCCGGGGCGCTCGGGTGGCCGACCAGGGGGACGGGGCACTCCGCGCCGTGATCGCCGGCCTCAAACGGACGGTCGGAGCCCCAGATCCGACGTAATGGGCTGAAATCCCCACCAAATCCTGATTTCTCGCCTCGGCTCGTGTGGCCGCCAGGACGGCGTGAAATTTGCATTACTGCTACTGTTGAGTTCGGGGAAGAGAGTAGCCTGTCCGCATGTCGATCCAGGTCAGCCTCCAGCACATCACCCGCTACCGCTACGACCACGCGGTGACGCTTGGACCGCAGATCATCAGGCTGCGGCCGGCGCCGCATTGCCGGACGCGGATTCTAAGCTATTCGCTCAAGGTCACGCCGGCCGAGCACTTTGTGAACTGGCTGCAGGATCCGAACGGAAACTGGCTCGCGCGTTTTGTCTTCCCCGAGCGGACCACCGAGTTCACAATCACCGTGGACCTGCTTGCCGACATGTCGGTGATCAATCCCTTCGACTTTTTCATCGACCCGATCGCCGCCGATTTTCCGTTCAGCTATCCGGCCGAGTTCAACGAAGAATTGGCGCCGTTCCTCAGCAAGGAGCCGGCGGGTCCGCGGCTGGCTGAATTTCTCGCGTCGATCTCGCGCGAGAAGATGAATAGCGTGGACTTCATCGTTGCGCTCAATCAACGGCTCCAAAACGACATTCGCTACCTGGTGCGGATGGATCCCGGCGTGCAGACGCCGGAGGAGACTTTGCAGCTCGCCTGCGGATCGTGCCGCGACTCGGCGTGGCTGATGGTGCAAATTCTCCGGCATCTCGGCCTCGCGTCCCGCTTCGTGTCCGGTTACCTCATCCAATTGATTCCCGATTTGAAGTCGCTCGACGGTCCGTCCGGCGCGACCGCAGACTTTACCGATCTCCACGCCTGGACCGAAGTCTACCTGCCGGGCGCAGGATGGATCGGACTCGATCCGACCTCGGGATTGCTGTGCGGGGAGGGACATCTTCCGCTCGCCGCGACGCCGCACTTCCGCGCCGCGGCGCCGATCGCCGGTGCGGTCGAGCCGGCCAAGACGGACTTTTCCTTTGAGATGAAGATCGCGCGCATCAACGAGAAGCCGCGCATCACCTATCCGTTCTCCGACCGTGCCTGGGACACCCTCGATGCGCTCGGCAAGCGGGTCGACGCCGACCTTGTTGCGCAAGACGTCCGTCTGACCATGGGCGGCGAGCCGACCTTTGTCTCGATCGACGATTACCAGACGCCGGAATGGAACACGGCCGCGGTCGGCCCGACCAAACGCGGCCTGGCAGACCAGTTGATCCGTCGCCTGCGCGACCGTTTCGCGCCGGGCGGGTTCCTGCACTACGGGCAGGGCAAGTGGTATCCGGGCGAGGAACTGCCGCGGTGGGCCTTTTCGCTGTTCTGGCGCCGGGACGGCAAGCCGATCTGGCAGAACGCCGATCTGGTCGCCCCCGAAAGTTCCAAGCGCACATTCAGCGCGGTTGACGCGCAACGTTTCACCGAAACGCTGGCAAGGTGCCTTGGCCTCCCGGCCGACCATGTATTGCCGGCGTTCGAAGATCCCGCCGACAGCATGCTGAGGGAGGGCGCGCTACCGCCCAATATCGATCCGGCCGATCCGAAGATCGACGACCCGCATGAGCGCGCCCGCATCATGCGCGAGTTCGGACGTCACCTCTCAACGCCGGTGGGCTACGTGCTGCCGGTGCAGCGCTGGGCCGCGCGCGCCAGTCCGGGCTGGATCAGTGAGCTCTGGCAGTTGCGGCGCGGCAGGATTTTTCTGGCGCCGGGCGATTCCGCAATCGGATATCGCCTGCCGCTGAGTTCGCTGCCTCATCTCAGCGCGACCGAGGAGCCTCGTCTCGTTCCTGCCGATCCGTTTGAGGATCGTGGCGCGTTGGCCGATCCCTCGGTGATGCTACGCACGTTCGCTGGCGACGGTTTTGCGGCGCCGCCGCTCGCGGCGGGTCATGCCAGTGCAGCGCCTGTGCGCGCCGCACCGGCCAAGACGCCGCCGCCGGTGCGCACGGCGCTCACGGTCGAACCGCGTGACGGTCAGCTGTGCGTATTCATGCCGCCGGTCGAACGCCTGCAGGATTATCTCGAACTCGTTGCGGCGATCGAGGCAACCGCGGGCGCGCTCAACCTTCCGATCCATGTCGAGGGCTATCCGCCGCCGCCCGATCCGCGACTGAACGTCATCAAGGTGACGCCCGACCCCGGCGTCATCGAAGTCAACATCCATCCGTCCTCGTCATGGCGCGAGGCGGTGGATGTGACGCGCTCGCTGTACGAAGAAGCCCGCCAGTGCCGCCTCGGCGCCGACAAGTTCATGATCGACGGCCGCCACACCGGCACCGGTGGCGGCAACCACGTCGTGCTCGGCGGACAGGCTGCATCCGACAGTCCGTTTCTGCGGCGGCCCGATCTCCTGAAAAGCCTGATCCTCTATTTCCAGCGGCATCCGTCGCTGTCTTATCTGTTCTCCGGACTGTTCATCGGCCCGACCAGCCAGGCGCCGCGTGTCGACGAGGCGCGGCACGATTCCCTCTACGAACTTGAAATCGCGCTTGGCATGGTGCCGGCGCCCGGCGCGGGTGAGCAGCCGCGGCCGTGGCTGGTCGACCGCCTGTTCCGCAACTTGCTCATCGACGTTACCGGCAATACGCATCGCGCGGAGATCTGCATCGACAAGCTGTTCTCTCCGGATGGCCCGACCGGCAGACTCGGTCTCGTCGAGTTCCGCTCGTTCGAAATGCCGCCGGACGCGCGCATGAGTTTGGCGCAGCAACTGCTATTGCGGGCATTGATCGCCTGGTTCTGGCGCGAGCCGCAACACGGTGCGCTGGTGCGCTGGGGCGCCGCCTTGCATGACCGGTTCATGCTCTCGCATTTCGTGTGGGAGGATTTTCTCGGTGTCCTCGACGACCTGCGTCACGCCGGCTATCAATTCGATCCGGTCTGGTACGAGGCGCAACGCGAATTCCGCTTTCCTTATTATGGCTCGGTGACCTGCGGTGGTGTCGAGCTGGAACTGCGGCACGCGCTCGAACCCTGGCATGTGCTGGGAGAGGAAGGCGTCGCGGGCGGAACCACGCGCTTTGTCGATTCTTCAGTTGAGCGGCTGCAAGTCAGGGTCGCGCGCTTCAATCCCTTGCGTCACGTCGCCGTCTGCAGCGGCCGGCGCCTTCCGCTCGCGGCGACCGGACGGTCGGGAGAGTTTGTCGCGGGTGTGCGCTTCAAGGCGTGGCCGTTGGCGTCGGCGCTGCAGCCTACCATCGCCGTGCAGGCGCCACTGACCTTCGATATCTACGACGGCTGGAATGGCCGTTCGCTCGGAGGCTGCGTGTATCATGTCGCGCATCCGGGGGGACGCAACTACGAAACGTTCCCGGTCAATTCCTACGAAGCGGGCTCGCGCCGGCTCGCCCGCTTCGAGGATCATGGTCACACGCCCGGATACTTCGACATTCCGCCCGAAGAGCCTTCGCTTGAATATCCGATGACCCTCGACCTGCGGCGTCCGACTCAGGTTTGATGCCGTGATGGCCCATCTCGACAGCGCCTCGCAGACGATCGTCGACCCCGCGGTCATTCTGGCGGGATACAAGCCGCGTCCCGGCAACTTCGACGAGATGATGGATCGCGACGGCCGGGTGCGCGAGCACTGGCGTCCGTTCCTGCAGATGCTCGCGGCGCTTGGGCCGGAGGAGATCGACCGGCGTTTTGCCGCGACCGATCGCCACCTGCGCGACTCCGGCGTGTTCTATCGGGTGTATGAGGATCCGGCCGGCGTCGTGCGGTCATGGCCGCTGAGCCACGTTCCGCTGCTGATCAATCCTACCGAATGGCAGGAGTTGAAAGCCGGCCTCGTCCAGCGCGCCGAACTGCTCGAAGCGATCCTCAAGGACATCTACGGTGCGGCGACGTTGGTGCGCGAACGACGGCTGCCGGCGGCCGTCATTGCCGGCAATCCGGAATTCCTGCGGCCCATGGTCGGCGTCGCGCCGGCGGGTGGCGCGCATCTGCGTTTCTACGCGGTCGATGTCGGGCGCTCTCCCGAGGGGCGGTGGTGGGTTCTCGGCGACCGCACGCAGGCGCCATCCGGCGCCGGCTACGCGCTGGAGAACAGGATCGCTTTGTCGCGCGCGCTGCCGGACATCTATCGCGCGCTTCGCGTCGAGCGCCTTGCGCCGTTCTTCCAGGCATTTCAGGCGGAGCTTTCCTCTCTCAATCGCCAGGACGATTCCCGGGTCTGCGTCTTGACGCCCGGCCCGTTGAACGAAACCTATTTCGAGCATGCCTATCTGGCGCGCTATCTCGGTTTTCTTCTGGTCGAGGGTGAAGACCTGACGACTCGGGAAGACGGCGTCTTCATCCGGACCGTATCCGGCTTGAAGCGCGCCGAGGTTCTGCTGCGTCGGCTCGACTCCGACTTTGCCGATCCGCTCGAGTTGAGCGCCCGCTCGCGGATCGGCGTGCCCGGCCTGATGCAGGCGGTGCGGGACGGTACCGTGGCCGTCGTGAATTCGTTCGGGTCGGGCGCCGTCGAAGCGCGCGCGATGCTGAGCTTCATGCCGTTGCTGGCGCCGCGATTGCTCGGCCGGGATCTTGCGATTCCGAACCTTGCGACCTGGTGGCTCGGCGACCCGACGCGGCGTGACGAAGTCCTCAAGCAACTCGATGACGTCGTCATCGCCTCGGCCTTTGCCGATGCGCTGGGCGAACTCGTCCCGGGCTCTCGCGACCACCTCAAGGAGGCCATCAGCCGGCGCGGCGTCGACTTCGTCGCGCAGGAAGCGGTGACACTCTCGACGACGCCGGTTTGGCGTGATGGCAGGCTTCAGCCGCGGCCTTATATACTGCGGCTGTTCCTGGCGCGGGTCGGCGACGGCTGGCAGGTGATGCCCGGCGGTTTCGTGCGCGTTGCCGACGACATCGACGCGCGCGCCGTCAGCCTGCAACTGGGCGGGCGCACGGCGGATGCCTGGATTTTGTCGGACAAGCCGGTCGCCGAATTGACCTTGCTGCCGACGCCGGACGGGGTGGCGATCAACCGCGCGACCGGGGCGCTGCCCAGCCGGACCGCCGCCAATCTGTTCTGGTTGGGGCGCTATGTGGAACGCACGGAGGCGACCTTGCGCCTGGTGCGAGCCCTGGTCGGTCGCGCCGTCGAGAACGATCCGGCGGCGCTTGACGTGAACAACCGCATTTGCGCGCTGCTGGCGGCCTGGGATGCGGTGCCGGACGAAATCCTGACCGTGACCCCGAGACTCGTGGCGCTCGCGGCCATGCAGCAGCGCGACCTCCCTGGAGCGTTGCCGAGTCTCGCGGGTGCCGCGCATTCTGCGGCTTCGATCATTCGCGAGCGGTTTTCGCCGGACGGATGGCGCGCGCTGACCGATCTGGTCGAGCTCATCAACGTGCCGCTCGAGCAGGGCGTGACCGAAAGCGCCCTGATCGAACGGGTCAACGCCGCGCTCCGCATCATCGCGTCGTTCTCCGGCCTTGCGCAGGAAAACATGAGTCAGATCGCCGGCTGGCGCTACCTGGAGATCGGTCGCCGCATCGAGCGTGCGCTGGCGACCTGCCGATTCATCCGGCAATTCGCATTCGGCGCTGACCCCGCCGGCGCGCTCGATGTGCTGCTGGAACTGGCCGACAGCCAGATCAGCTATCGGCTGCGTTACGTCATGGTCGCGGCGCGCGCGCCGGTCATCGACCTTGTGGGGCTGGATCCCAACAATCCTCGTTCCATCGTCTTTCAGCTGGCCCGCATCGAGGCTCATCTTGCCGCCTTGCCGGGCCGCGGCGGCGAGGGCCGACTGTCTCCGTCCGAGCAGGTCGCGACCGCATTGACGACGCGGCTGCGAACCGCCGATGCGGCGCGCATCGCCGAGGACGTCTTGCTGGATGTGGAAGCGGCGTTGATGAAGCTGTCCGATGTCGTTGCGTCGAGCTATTTCACGACGCACATGCGTTCGGACCTTCCTTGGGATTCGCTCGGATGATCTACGACGTCCGTCAGGAAACGATCTATCACTACGCGTCGAGTGTCGCGCATGCCCGCCATGTCGTGCGGTTGGGTCTGGTCGATCGGCCTGATCAGCGCGTCGTCGCCGCCGCGCTTGACTTCACCCCGGCGCCGGTCGAACGCCGCGAAGGGCAGGATTTCTTCGGCAATCGCGTGACCTGGATCGCGCTCGATCAGCCGCACGAACTCGTTGACCGTGAAGGTCGCCGCGCGGGTCACGGTCGACCGAACCGTTCCGATCGAACCGAAGACGACGCCGGCCTGGGAGGACGTGCGTACGGAAGCCTTTGCCAGCGCCGATCTCTCGCCGAACTCTCCGGCGCACTTTCTGTTCCCGAGCCGGCAGGTCTCGCTCGACCCGGAAATCCGCGACTATGCGGCGCTCAGTTTTGTCCCGCGGCGTCCGATCCTCGACGGTGCGATCGACCTGATGCAGCGCATCAAGGCGGAATTTATCTATGAGCTTGGCGCAACGACCGCGTCGACCACGCCGCCGATGTCGTTCGCATTGCGGCGCGGCGTGTGCCAGGATTTCTCGCACATCATGATCTCCGGCATGCGTTCGCTCGGGCTCCCCGCCGCCTATGTCAGCGGCTACCTGCGCACGGTGCAGTCGCCATCCGAAGTCAAGCTCGCCGGTTCCGATGCGATGCATGCATGGGTGCTGGTCTGGTGCGGCGCGGACGACGGCTGGATCGGTCTCGATCCCACCAATAGCATTCTCGCCGGCAACGACCATGTCGTGCTGGCGATCGGCCGCGACTACGCCGACGTCGCTCCGATGGACGGGGTCGTCTTTGCGTCAGGCGGGCAGCGCCTGGAGGTATCCGTCAGCGTGACGCCGGTCGGCTGAGACGGACCTGAGTCACACCTTCAATCCGAACTCGTCGTAGGTGCTGTAGCGGCGTGAATTGCTGATGTCGTGACTGAGGCTGATGCTGTGGGTTGGGCAGTCGTCCTCGCAGAGATAGCAAACCTGGCAGTCGCGCGGATAGGCGATGACCGGCTTGGCAGTCGCGGCGTCCATACGGATGACGTCGACCGGACATGCCAGGACGCACAGGCCGCAGCCGGTGCAGGTGTCCAAATTGATGGCCAGCTTGCCGCCGGTGGAATCGTTCGTCATTGCGCCAGCGCCTCGTGTTCGCCGCGGATGATGGCGCCGATTGGCCCGAGCCCGACCGCGTCGGGCATCTGCGGCGTGAATCGCGCCCCTTCGGTCGGAAAGCCCTGCCGGTCGAAGACAACCTTGCCGTCGCGGTCCAAGGTCGCGCCGTGCCAGCAGAACCAGCCGGGATCCGTCATCGGGAAATCCTCGCGGAAGAATTGCTCGCGGCTTTCGGTGCGATCGAGCGCAGAGCGATAGACGACGCCGGAGCAGGTCGCGACGTTGCGCGCCTCATGCAGCTTGACCAGGTCATGCAGGTCGTTCGCCCGGCAAATGCGGGTCGCGTCCAGCACCTCTTCGGTGGTGCCCAGCATGCGCGTCAGCTTGTCGGCGTTCAGGATCATGCCGTCGACGACGCTGGCTTCGAGCCGTGCCAGGTCATCATGGAGGTCGTCGGAAGCCTTGCGCACCGGCTGACGGCGCAGCGGGGCGAGGGCCTGTTCCTGCAGCAGCATCAGGACGTCCCGCGAGATCACCGGATGCTGGCTTTGCCGGCTTTCGGTCGCCGCCGTCTCACCGGCGTGCCAGCCGGATACCTTGCAGAACGCCGTCGGCGAGCCGGCGCTGGCATGGGTTCCGGTCGCATCGTTCTTGGCGACGGAGCCGGCCGCCAGCAGGCCGTAGAGATTGGTGCGCGCGCCGAGGTCGAGCTGAAGTCCGCTGCGGCCGCTCGCCCACAGGCCCCAGGTCGGCTCGATCGGCAACGGATTGGTCTTGGGATCGGGCACGTGATCCGTGAGCAGGATCGAGCCGCCACGGTGCAGCTTGGCGATGTCGGTCCAATAAGAATCGTCGACATGCCGCAGATCGACATAGACCGGCCCGCGTCCGTCGACGATCTCCTTGGCGAACGCCGCGACGACGTGGGACAACTCGCTGCGCTCGAAGCGCTGCGGGTCGTATTGCTGCATGAAGCGCTCGCCGCGCGCATTGATCAGGCGCGCGCCGTGCGCGACGGCGACGTTGTAGCTCGGGAAATCGAACTTCTTCATCAGCACGTTGAAGGTGCCGCCGAACGTGAACTCCATGTCGACGAGACGGCCGCCCGCACGAAAAGCCATCGCAGCCCCGTCGCCGCAATCGTTGTCGACGCGATGCGTGCCCTTCATCGCGATCATGCCGGTCGAGACGATCGTCCGTTTGGCTTTGATGACGACAAATCGTCCGGTGTAGACGTCGAACCCGACCGCACCGGCAATGCCGGTCCGCGTCGGCCATTCGCCGTCGGCGGTCAGCAACTCGGTGATGAACAGGCGATCGAGAATCCGCGCGCCGCGCGCCGTGATCTGGCGGCGAAGCTCGCGCATCGCGACCTTCGGCTGGTATTGCATGCCACGGACATTGACCATGCCGCGGCTGGCGAACCGGCGGATTGATCCGTCGGCGCTGCGCGAGATCGGGACGTTCCAGCGCACGTAGTCCTTGATGCGGTCGCGCTGACCCTCGAGCAGCTGATAGGTCCAGCGCTGATCGCACATGTAGCTGCCGCGGACGATGAACTCCTCCGCCCAGGTGTCGAGATCGTCGCTATCGAGCGGACAGGTCGTGATGCCGCCGGACATCGTCGATGCGCCGCTGCGGCTGACATAAGCCTTGTCGACGAGCGTGACGGTCGCCTTCAGATCGGCAGCGCGCAATGCCGCCCAGCATCCGGCAAAGCCGCCGCCGATGATCAGGACATCCGTTTCGAGGATGTCCATGCCCGCCGATGCTTCCATCAAACCTCCAGCCCGCGATTGGGTCGGTTACTGCTTGGGCACGCCGACGGCCTGCACCATCGTCGACCAGTTCTTGATGTCGGCGCTGAACAGCTTGGCGGATTCGGCCTGGCTGCGCACCGTCGTCTGCAGGCCGGACGTCTCGATTCGCTTGGCGATTTCCGGCTCCTGCAGGAGCGCGTTGATCTCGCTGTTGAGCTTCGCCAGCACGGCTTCGGGTGTGCCGGCCGGGGCGAAGAACCCGACCCACGACGACGCCGACATTCCGGGATAGCCGGCCTCGGTGAAGGTCGGAACTTTAGGCAGGATCGGAGACCTTTCGGCCGCGGCGATGGCCAGGCCGATGGTGTCGCCGCTGTTGACGGCGCGTGAGATGTTTCCGGTGGCGGTGGCGGCCAGGACGTTCACGTCGCCGGTCAGCAGACCCATCATCGCAGGGGCGCCGCCCGGAAACGGGATGTGCTTCACGGGGGCCTTCGCCAGCACCTTGAAGAAATATTCGGCCGCGATGTGCGAGCCGCTGCCGATACCCGCCGAGCCCATGAACACCTTGCCGGCTTTGGCCTCAGTGACAAGCTCGGCAAGCGTCTTGATCGACCCCTTCGTGCTGGAGGAGAGCGACTCCGGCGCCGAGATCGGCAGCGACACCGCGTCGAACTGGGCCGCGGCATATCCGCGATCCGGGACCAGGGATTCGTTGATCGCCAGCGAGGTGGTCGTGACCAGGATGGTGTAGCCGTCGGGAGTCGCGGTCGCGACCCGCCGCGCGGCGCGGATGCCGCCGCCGCCTTCCATGTTCTGGACCACGACCGTCTGTCCGGTACGCTCGCCCAGCCGCGCCGCGACGATCCGCCCGATCGTGTCCGCGAACCCGCCGGCTGCAAATCCGATGACGAAATTGATGCGCTGATTGGGATAGTTGGTGCCTTGCGCCTGAGCGCCCGTCAGGCCTGCGGTCATCGCGGTGAGACCGATCGCAAGAAATAGGAGCTGGCGTCTCTTAAGGCTGTCTCTCATGGCGTTTCCCTGTGAGTGGTTCTTTGTTGTGAAGGTTGTGTCGCTTGGGCGGGCGAGCTCATGTCATCGTCGCTCCCGCAATTCGTTACTTGTCGGGGTTTAGATAGGCCAGGTTGCCGCGCAAGCGCGTCAACGTCGCGAGTGCTTGCTCGATTTCCGTATGACTGGTCCCGCGCAACGCACGCGCATCGACCTGGAGCGCCAGCGCGGTGGCTTTGGTGCGCAGTTTCCGCCCCGCCGCCGTCAGGAACACGTTGTAGATCCGGCGATCCTTGCGGGTGCGCCGCCGCTCGACCAGGCCAGCGGCTTCGAGCGCGTTCAGCACGGCGACGACCGCCGCCGGGTTGAGCTCGGTACGGCGCCCCAGCTCGGCCTGGCTGAGACCGTCAACCTCCCAGAGGCTGCGGAGCGCAAACCACATACTGAGCGTCAGCCCGAGCGGTGCGAGGTTCTGCGACACGGCGCGCGCGAACGCCCGGTAAGTTTCTCGCAGCGCGGTCCCGATGTGCCGCTCGGCCGAAAAGACCGGCGTGAAGCCGGACGCATTGTCAGGATGCCAGGCGCCCGGCTTCGGTTGTGACGCGCTGTCGTTGGTGCTGGCCGAACTCGGCCGCCGATCGATTTTCGAGACAGATGGGGCCTTGCGAGACATGCGCGGGCTCGTGAAATCGTCCCATAAACCGGCGATTTCGGGAAAATATGTTATTATATAAACGAGTCAAGCAAGGGCCCGCGCCAACAGTGTCGCAGACCTGCACGGGCGGACTTTCAGCGCACAGGTCGTTGCGCCTTGACAGGTGCGGCGGCGCCTTCGACGATGCCGACCTCAGCGCCCAACGTCACATCAGGCCGGGATCGATGGCGAAGCTCGAAATCGACGACGTCGTCATGGGTTTTGGCGACGTTGTGGCCGTGGACCACGCGTCGCTGACGGTCGCCGACGGTGAAACCGTCGTGCTGCTCGGCCCCAGCGGTTGCGGCAAGACGACGCTGCTGCGCCTGATCGCCGGATTCTATCGCCCGACCTCCGGCGCGATCCGCATCAACGGCAAGACCGTGGCATCGCCGACCCTGATGGTGCCGCCGGAAAAGCGTTCGCTCTCGATGGTGTTCCAGAGCTACGCGGTGTGGCCGCACAAGACCGTATTTGAAAACCTCGCCTATGGGCTGCGGCTGCGCGGCCTCGACGGCAAGACGATCGCGGCGAAGATCGCGGATGCGCTCGCCACGGTGCGCATGGACGCTTATGCGGCGCGCTATCCGAGCGAGCTGTCGGGCGGCCAGCAGCAACGCGTGGCAGTCGCACGCGCGCTCGTGCTCGAGCCGGAAATCCTGCTGTTCGACGAGCCGCTGAGCAATCTCGACGCCACGCTGCGCGAGCACATGCGCTTCGAGATCAAGGCGCTGCTGAGCAAGCTCAAGATCACTTCAATCTACGTGACGCACGACCAGAACGAGGCGATGGTTATCGCCGACCGCGTCGCGGTGATGAATCGCGGGCGGATCGAGCAGATCGGGTCGCCGGAGGATGTCTACTATCGCTCGAAGACGGATTTCGTCGCGCAGTTCATCGGCCTGGCGAACGTGCTCGATGGCGAGGTGCTCGATGCCTCGGCGCCGGATCGTATCCGGGTGCGGGTCGAGCGGATCGGCGAACTCCTGGCGAGCTCGACGTCACACAGCGGTTCGGCAGGGCTGGCGCGCCTGCTGGTGCGGCCGGAGCAGATGGAGCTCACGGCTACGCCGAAGGCCGGGATGAACATACTCAAAGGGCGCGTCGCGCGGCGCAGCTTTGTCGGTGCTCAGACCGACTATGTCATCGACGTCAACGGGGTGCCGTTGCGTGTGATCAGCCCGAGCCGGAGCGCCGACTTTCAACTGAGCCAGGACGTCCTGGTCAGCTTCTCGCCGGCGGATTGCCTGCTGCTCGGCGCTTGAAACAAAAACGGGAGAAGGACGCCATGCTGTTGCGGTCGCTTGTCTGCCTCGTGGGCATCGCCCTGTCTGCCACCGCCGCGTCGGCGCAGCCGGCGGTCCAAAGCATGGACGAGCTCTATGCCGCCGCGAAAAAGGAAGGCCAGGTCGTGTTCGGCGGCGCCATCAAGGCCGAGCACGTTACGAAGCTCGCGGCCGCATTCAACAAGCGGTATCCAGGCATCGCGGTCAAATACACCCGGCGCTCGACCGAGCCGATGGTGCAGCTCGTCGAGGCCGAGCGCCGCGCCAACCGCGTGAGCTTCGACGTGCTCAACCTCACCGAGCCGGGCGACGTCGTGCGCTGGGTGAAGCAGGGCTTCCTGGCCGCAGTGCCGATCCCGGACACCGGCACGATGCTGCCCTCGACCTTCGACCCCAACGGCTTCTATGCCGCGACCAGCGTCACCCCGATGCTCGGTATCTACAACTCCAAGGTGATCAAGCCCGGCGAAGAGCCGAAGTCGCTCAAGGCGCTGGTGAGCGATCCCAAATGGAAGGGCAAGGTCGCGATTTCGCGCCCGACCCGCGGCGGCACGTCGAGTGGCGCGCTGATGAATGTCGTCGACGCAGTGGGCCGCGGATTCCTCAAGACGGCGCGCGACCGCGATATCCTGCTCACGCTCGGCAACGAGGCGGCCATCAACGCGGTCGTATCCGGCGAGCGGCCGGTGAGCTGGGGCGTCAGCGGCTATCGCGCCATCGAGGCGCGGGCGGACGGCTCTCCGATTGAGGTCATCGTGTGGGACGAGGGTGTCGCGCTGGCGCAGTTCATTGGCGTCGTGCCGGCCAAGGCGCCGAATCCCAATGCCGCACGCCTGTTCTATCGCTGGCTGATGACGCCGGAAGGGCAGGAACTCCTGGTGACCAACGCCAACCTCTATTCGCCGCGCAAGGACGTGGCCGTGACCCCGCTCAAGCAGCCGCCGCTCTCGTCGCTGAAGATCAATTATTTCAGCAATGAGAAGGTCGTCGGCGAAGGCCACGCGCTGGCGGTCGAGTTCGACAAGGCGGTTGGGCTGTAACCAAAAGCCGCCGGCGCGCGGGGGAAACGGGAAGCGTTCATGCGCGCGCGCATCGTCAGCGCCTTCGAAGAGCTGCGCCAGGAATGGGTGCGCAGCATCATCGTCGGGGCCGCCATCGTCATCGTCGGCTGGTTGGTCTTCTACCCGCTCGGGATCATCTTCGAGATGGGGCTGCGCGCCGAGGACGGCACCTTCACTCTTGGCAACTATTACCGTGTGCTGGTCGAGCCCGGACTGGTCTCGGCCCTCATCAACTCGATCATCATCAGCGTTGCCACGACCTGTTTCGCACTCGCGCTCGCGCTGCCGATGGCATGGGCGGTCGCGCGCACCAACATGCCGGGCCGGCAGTTCGTGCGGGTGTCGGTGCTGGTCGCGTTTGTTATCCCGAATTTCATTTCGGTGATCGCCTGGATATTGCTGCTTGGACCTAATGCCGGCCTGATCAACGTGTTCGTGCGCGAGACCTTCGGCATCGCGCGGCTGTTCAACATCTACAGCATGGAAGGTCTGGTGCTGGTGCTGACCTTGAGCTTCTACCCGCTCATCTTCTTCTCGGTCACCGCGGCGCTCGACAACATGGACCCGTCCTATGAAGAGGCGGCGCAGATGGTGGGCGCACCGGCCTGGCGCGCCTCCATGGGCATCGCGCTGCCGCTGGTCTTGCCGGCCATCGTCGCGTCGTCGGTGTTCGTGTTCCTCGAGGCCATGGGCGCGTTCGGCGCGCCGGCCGCGATTGGGCACGGCGCGCGCTTTCATACGCTGACCACCAAGATCTACGAGCTGTTCTCCTATCCGCCGCGCTTCGAGCTCGCTGCTGCTGCGGCGGCGCCGATCATTGGCTTCACCATTCTCGGCCTGGTCCTGCAGCGCTGGGTGCTCGGCGGCCGCCGCTTCAACGTGATCGGCGGCAAGTCGAGCGCCGCGCGCGCCGTCGACATCGGCTGGCGGCGCTGGCTGGCCTTCGGCTATTGCATGTTGGTCATCTTCGCCAGCGTGGTTCTCCCGCTTATCATCCTGCTTCGCACCTCGCTGCTGTCGCGCTGGGGCCTTGCGATCAGCTGGCAGAACCTGACGCTGAAGAACTACGCCGCATTCCTGGACACCTCCACCATCGTGCCCACGGCGCTCATCAACAGCACGCTGGTCTCGGCCGTGACGGCATCGGCTTGCGTCGTGCTCGCACTGATCATCGTCTGGATCGTGGAGCGGACACGGCTGCCGGGCCGAGGATTGCTGACATTCACCAGCACGGTGACCTTCGCGTTTCCCGGTGTCGCGCTCGCGGTCGGCTTCGTGCTCGGTTACGGCGGGCCGCCGCTGGCTTTGTTCGGGACGATCTGGCTCTTCTTCATCGCGTTCACCGCGCACCGTTTTCCGTTCGCCTTCATGTTCATGCGCAACAGCGTCAAGCAATTGTCGTCGGAGATGGAGGAGGCGGCGCGGGTCGCGGGCGCATCCTGGGTGCGCAGCATCGTCACCATCTCGGCGCCGCTGCTGAAGTCCGGCATCGTCGCAGCCTGGATGATCGTATTTGCGGTGACGCTGCGGGAGTTGAGCATGGCAATCCTGCTCTACGTGCCGGGCATGGAGACGCTGCCGGTCGCCATCTACAGCTTTATCGACAACGGCACCTTCGAGATCGCGGCGGCGGTGTCGGTGGTGCTTATTGCGCTCAGCATCGCGTCGATGCTGGCGCTGCGCTGGATCACCGGCAAGGCGCAGATGGAATTGTAACGGCCGGTCAAGGCGCCGTTGCCAGCACGCGCTTCTGCCGCCATCGAACAAGCCACGGCACCACCAGCGCCGCCACCGCCACCGCCAGGATCGTCGCCGAGATCGGCCGCGTCAGAAACACTGTGAGGTCGCCCTGGCTGATCGCGACGGCGCGGCGGAATTGCTGTTCCGCCAGCGGCCCGAGAATGAGCCCGATGATCGCGGGCGCAATCGGGATGTCGGCGCAGCGCATGGCGTAGCCCAGCGCGCCGGCGACATAGAGAATGCCGAGGTCGAACACCGAACCGTGCAGGCTGTAGACGCCGAGGCTCGCGAGCACGAGGATGCCGCCGTAGAGCCAGGGCTGCGGGATCGCGAGCAGGCGCACCCAGAGACCGGCGAGCGGCAGGTTGAGCACCAAGAGCATCACGTTGCCGATGTAGAGCGACGCGATCAGGCCCCAGACCAGGTCGGGATTGCGCGCAAACAGCAGCGGCCCCGGCTGCAATCCGTATTGCTGGAACGCGACCAGCATGATCGCGGCGGTCGCCGACGTGGGAAGTCCGAGCGTCAGCAGCGGCACCAGCACGCCGGTCACCGCCGAATTGTTGGTCGCCTCCGGGCCGGCGACGCCTTCGATCGCGCCTTTGCCGAACTCTTCCGGATTTTTGCTGAGCTTCTTCTCGACCGCGTAAGAGAGGAAGGTCGGGATTTCAGCGCCGCCGGCGGGCAGCGTGCCGAACGGAAATCCGATGGCGGCGCCGCGCAGCCACGGCTTCCACGATCGTCTCCATTCCTCGGCGGTCATCCAGACGCGGCCGCGCACCGGAATGATGGTCTCGTTGGCGCGCGATGCCCGCGACACCACGAACAGCGCCTCGCCGACGGCGAACAGTCCGACCGCGAGAATGACGACCGGGATGCCGTCGAGCAGTTGCGGCATGCCGAGCGTGAGCCGCGCCTGGCCGGTCTGCATGTCGATGCCGACGAGCCCGATGGCCAAGCCGAACAACAGGCTGACGAGCCCGCGCAGCATCGACGAGCCGAGCACGGCGGTGACGGTGGTGAAGGCGAGCAGCATCAGCGCGAAATAATCGGCCGGACCGAATTGCAGCGCGAACGTGACGACGACCGGCGCAAACAGAGCGAGCGCAAAAGTCGCGAGCGTCCCGGCGACAAACGATCCGATCGCGGCGGTGGCGAGCGCCGCCGCCCCGCGGCCGTTCTTCGCCATCTGATGGCCCTCGATGGCGGTTACGACGGAGGAGTTCTCGCCCGGCGTGTTGAGCAGGATCGACGTGGTCGAGGAGCCGTACATGGCGCCGTAATAAATGCCGCCGAACATGATGAAGGCGCCGACCGGATCGAGCTTACCGGTCGCCGGCAGCAGCATCGCGACGGTCAGCGCCGGGCCGATGCCGGGCAGCACGCCGACGGCGGTGCCGAGCGTCACGCCGACCAGCGCCCATAGGAGATTGATGGGCGTGAACGCAATGCCGAAGCCGTGGAGCAGGGGAGTCAGCGCCTCCACAGGACGCCCTCCCAGAGGTCGCCGGCCGGCAGATGCAGCCCAAGCCCGTGCACGAAGATGAAATAGATCGCGGCGGCGAAGGCGATGCCAATCGCGGCGTCGAGCACGAAGCGCCGGCTTCCGAACGCGGCCGAGACGCAGGCGAACAGCAACGCCGATGCGGCGACAAAGCCGAGCGGCGCAAACAGCATGACGTTGAGCATCAACGCCGCGGAGACCAGCAACACGTTCCGCAGCGGCGCGGCTGATATACCGGCCGATGAACCACGTTCTACCCAAGCGACACGCCAGGCTCCGCGCAGGCTCTGCGTCAGCAGGCCGAGCCCGGCCAGCAGCATCGCCGCGCCCACGATGAGCGGAAACACGCCGGGGCCGACCTGCGCGTAGCCGGGACCAGTGAGGCCAGTGAAAGTGTCGAACGCGACGAACGCTCCCAGCGCCATGACGGCAAGCGCCATCGCCGCTGCGCTCGCGCTACGGCGCGCGCCGGCGGGCGCGCTGTCAGGCCCGTCGGAAATATCACTCATTCATTTGATCAGGCCGAGCGTGGTGAGCAGCGCGGTCACCCGCTTGGTCTCCTCGACGATGTACGTGCGGAACGCATCGCCGGAGAGATAGGAGTTGACCCAGCCGTTCTTCTCCAGCTCGCCCTTCCAGGTCGGCGATTTGACGACCTTGTCGATCAACGCGAGATAGGCTTGGCGTTGTGCATCCGAAAGCTTCGGCGGTGCGGCAACGCCGCGCCAGTTAGAGAACGACACGTCCGCGCCTTGCTCGCGCAGCGTCGGCATGTCGACACCGGGCACGCGGTCGACCGCTGAAATCCCGAGTGCGCGCAGGTTGCCGGCCTTTACCTGCTCGATCAGCTCGCTGTAGCCGCCGACGCCTACCGTGACTTGTCCGCCGATGATCGAGGCGAGCGAGTCGCCGCCGCCGGAGAACGCGATGTAGTTCGTCTGGCGCGGATCGACGCCGGCCGCCTGCACCAGCGACGCCGCCAGCATGTGATCGTTGCCGCCGGCCGAGCCGCCGGCCCAGGACACCGCGCGCGGTCCGGCCTTGACCCGCTCCAGCAAGTCTTTCAGCGACTTGATCGGCGATTTCGTCGGTACGACGACGATATTGTATTCGCCGGTGAGTCGGGCGAGCGGCGTCACGTCGGCCAGCGTGACTTTCGAGCGGTTGGTGGCGAAGGACGCGACCATCCCGAAACCGCCGACGATCATCGCGTCGCTGCGTCCGGACTTGTTGCGGATGAACTGCGCGAGCCCGATCGCGCCACCGGCGCCGCCGACATTGATCACGGTGATGCCCTTGCCGAGGCCTTCCTTCTCGATGGCGGCCTGGAGAGCGCGCGAGGTGCGGTCATAGCCGCCGCCCGGCGCGGCCGGCGCCATGATCTCGATGTTGTCGAGCGCCAGCGCCGGCGTCGAGGCAATCAGCGCAGCAAGGAGCGCGATTTTTGGGTTGAGCAGGCGGTTCATATCGTTCTCCCTGGAAAGATCATTCGCTGGTCCATTTCGCCTCGAGCTCTTCCAGCGTCTTGAGCCCCATCAGCTCGTTGAGCTCGCCGAACGGCACCATGAGATCGGGGCGCTGGGTCGGCTTATCCGCTTCGATCGTCGGCGCAAAGGCGTCGAGTGCGTTCATCATGCCGCGCAGCGCCGCGCTGGTCAGCATGCGGGCATAGGAAACGGTGGCGACGCCGAGCTCCTGGAGCTGGCGCGGGGTGACGAGCGGCGTGGTGCCGCGCTCGATCAGACCGAATCCCATGTTGACGGCGAGCGGCTTGTTGACGTTCTTCGCCACGGTCGCGATGTCCTCGACCGAGAGGAGCGCGTCGGCAAACACGATGTCGGCGCCGGCCTCGCCGTAAAGATTGAGCCGGTCGATGACTTCGGGAATGCCGTCGGTCGCGGCCGCGTCGGTGCGCGCGCGGATCATGAAGTCGCCGTCGCGGCGGGCGTCGCAGGCGGCCTTGACCTTGTCGGCCATCTCCTGCGCCGGAATGACCGCCTTGCCGCTGAGGTGGCCGCAGCGCTTCGGCCAGACCTGATCCTCGATCGAGATTGCCGTGAGCCCCGCCTGCTCGAAGGCGCGGGTCACGAAATGAACATTGAGCGCATTGCCATAACCGGTGTCGGCGTCGGCGAGCAGGGGGATGGTGCAGCAGTCCGCCAGCGCGCGGCAGGCGCGCAGGTTCTCGTCGAACGTCAGGATGCCGCGATCCGCCCAGCCCAGCACGCTCTCGGAAATCCCGGCGCCGGTGATCGCCGCCGCCTTGAAGCCGAAATGCTCCACCAGCCGCACGCTGTAGCCGTTGAACACGCCGGGGAGCACCAGGATATCGGGGCTTTCGACGAGTTGTCGGAACAGGCGGCGGTCGGTCATGGTGCCAACCTCATGGTGCGGCCGTGGTCGCGAGACCGGTCAGCGTGCGGGCATCGGTGCCTTCGAGCGCGGCGACCGCGGCGATGATGGTCGGGATGCGCTCAGCCGGCAGCACGGCGGCGGCGAGCGTCGAGAATTTCTTGGCGAGCTGCTCCGGCGATAGCGGATTGCCGGGACTGCCCGGCCGTTCCAGCACCTCGCGGGCAAAACGCCGGCCGCCCTTGGCGATCAGTTCGACGCGGGCGTGGTGTCGCGTCGCGTCGCCGCCGGCGTCGTATTTGGTGTCGGCCTCGATCTCGATGCGCTCGATCATCGCAAGCGCCGCCGGATCGGTCAGGCGGTCCTCGCGGAACTGATCGAGCATCGCGTTGCGATCGATGATCATCATGGCGGCGGCAAAGAACATGTTCATCTGCGCAGCGGTGACGCCGGATGGCTCATAGGGCCACGCGCAGTGGCGATGCGCCATGGTGCTGCAATGAATGACCGCGCGGTCGATGTCGTTTGCGGTGAGCGAATTCTCCGCCATCAAGCCATCGATCGCAAACAGCACCGACTGCACGCTCGCTGCGGTCGCATAGGGCTTGAAGCCGACCTTGCGGATTTCCCACTCGGTGCCGAGACCGCGCGTGAGGTGCGACATCTCCGGTTCGCCCGATAGCGTGCTGAGGAAGCCGCCATAGGAGGCTTCGAGCACGTTCGGAATGCCGGTGAAGCCGCGCGCGGACAGGTCGGCGCCCACGACGCCGGCCTGCGCCGCGCGGCCGGAATGCAGGCGCTTCGACATCGCGCCTTCCTGCGCCGCCATCAGGCCGGCGCCGAGCGAGCCGGCGATGCCGAGCGCGTGGCGCGCCGCTTCCGGCGATAGCGCCAGGAGGTTCGCGGCGGTCGCGGCGGCGACGAACGGCCCGCACGCGCCCTGGAAATGGTGCCCACGCATGAACAGCTTGCCGGTGGCGGCGAGCCCGACCCGCAAGCCCACCTCGTAGCCCGCCGCGAGCGCGGCAATGAGCTTGCGTCCGTCAACGCCGTCCTGCCGGTCGGCGATCGCGAGGACGACGGGCAGGGCGAGCGAGCCACAATGCAAATGCGCGGCGGCGTGGATGTCGTCCATCTCGAAGCCGTGGCCGGCCGTGGCACCGACTCAGCACCGCCTGCGATACGCCGGTGCGCAACGGCGTGCCGATGACGCGCGCGATCGGATTGCCGCCTTCCTCGGCGACGAGGTCGATCAGCATACGCGTCCACGGCAGCGTCACGCCGTAGAGACAGCAGCCGAGCGCATCGAGCGTGCACGCCTTCAGGCGTGCGATCACATCAGCCGGCAGGTCCTCGTAGCGCAGCGCGGCGGCGAACTCGCCGAGTTGCCGGGTGGCACTGGTTTCGGCGAGCAGCATCGCGGGCTATTTCCCGTTGGTCCGCAGCAGGCGGATCAGATCCTTGGCGTTGGCGAGGTCTTCCATCCCGAGCACCGCCTGGACCAGCGCATCCTGTTGGCTCTTGGGCATGGCGGCGCGGGTCAACTTGCGGAATTTGTCGACGATCTCGTCGCTGGTGGCGAACGACTGCTCGCTCCCGCGCGGCGCCTCGCGCGTCTCGCTCTCGACCGTGCCGTCGCGCAGATGGATGTCGACGCGCGTCATGTGCCTGAATTTAGAACCGCGCGCTGTGATCGCGGGGTCCTCGACGACCTGAACCTTCCGCGACAGCTCCATGCGCTTGGGATCGGCGACCATCTCTTCGGTGAACTGGTCGACGAAGCAATCGCCCTCGAGCAGCAGCGTCGCGACGCAATAGGGCAGGTTGAGCTGCGCCGAGGTGAGGCCTTCGGGCTTGTACGGCCAGCCGACGTGATCGGCGGTGACCTGCGAGCCGTGCACGACCACCTTGTCGAGCTCGGCCAGCGTGAACGGCCGGCGCTTCTGGATGTCGCGGATCGAGTCGAGCGTCGTGTGGTTCGAGCCGACGCAGGAATAGAATTTGAGTGCGATGCCCATGGTCTCGAAACGCTCGCCGAAACCCGCGCTCAGTTCTTCGAGCTTGAAGCGGTCTTGCGAGCGCGAGAACGTCGTGCAGAAGCCGCCATAGGGCGCTTCGAACACGTCGACGATGCCGGTGAAGCCGTCCTTCGCCAGCAGCGCGCCGTAAAGTCCGCTCTGCGCCGAGCGGCCGGCATGCATGCGTTTGACCATCGCGCCGTATTGCGCGGCCATCAGCCCGGCAGCCTGCGTGCCCGCGATGCCGAGCGCGTGCACGGTGTGCTCCGCGTCGAGCTTGAGCCCGCGCGCTGCACCGGCGGCGGCCGAGAACACGCCGACGGTGGCGCCGGAGTGCCAGCCCTGGCCGATGTGCTCCTGGCCCATGCATTTGCCGACCCGCGGCCCGATCTCGTAGCCGGCGAGTGCCGCAACGAGCAGTTCGCGGCCGGTGAGGTCGCTATGGCTCTCCGCCACCGCGAACAGGGCGGGCAGGGTAACAGCGCCGACGTGCAGCACGCCGACGCGATGCACGTCGTCGAGCTCGAAGCTCTGCACTTCGGTTCCGTTGACCAGGGCGGCATTGGTCGAGGACAGCGTAAGGTTGGTGCCCCACACCGACGTCGTGCGCGTCGCATCGAGTTTCCCAAATGTGTCCTGGAGAATCCGGCACCACTCCAGATTGGCCCCGTAGATCGCGCAACCGAGCGAGTCGAGGATGAGGAGCTTCAGGCGTTCTCGTACATCAGACGGAATCTGCTCGTAGCGGACGCCGGCAACGAACTCGGCGATCTTTCGGGTATGGACATTGTCGGCGCTGGTATGCTCAGCCATCGAAGCTCTCATGAGGAGGGGCGAACGAGGCGGAACACGCGACGTCCTTTTGGGAGCCGAAAATCTAGACAGCCCTGACTCCCCTGTCTACAGTCGCCCCGCAGACAAAGGCCGGTCCCATGCTTCTGCGCGCACTCGCGGAACGAATTTCGGAAGTGACCTACGACGCCCTGCCGGCAGAAGCGGTCGACGTTGCGAAGCAGGGCATCCTCGACACCGTCGGCGTCACATTGGCGGGCGCGACCGACGAGACCACCGCGGTGGTGGCGTCGGTGCTGCGCAAGACCGCCGCAGCGGGCCCGGCGCTGATCTTCGGCACGTCGGACCATGTCGACGTGCTCAATGCGGCGCTGATCAACGGCACCGCGTCGCATGCGCTCGATTTCGACGATTGCAGCAATTCGCTCGGCGGCCATCCGTCGGCGCCGATCCTGCCGGCGCTGTGGGCGATCGCGCCCGGATCGAGCGGCAAGGCATTCATCGCCGCCTACGCCGCCGGCGTCGAATGCGAGACCCGGTTCGCGCGCGCCGTGAACTTCCATCATTACGAGAAGGGCTGGCATCCGACCGCGACGCTGGGAACGTTCGGCAGCACGGCGGCCTGCGGGCATCTCCTGGCGCTGAGCCCAGAGCAGATCGCTACCGCGCTGGCGCTCGCAGCATCGATGGCGTCGGGCATCAAGGCCAATTTCGGGACCATGACCAAGCCGTTCCATGTCGGGCACACGACCCGCAACGGCTTGCTCGCGGCGCTGCTCGCGAAGGAGGGCATGACCGCCAACGCCGGCGCGCTCGAACATCCGCAGGGCTTCTTCGCGGTCTACAACGGCGCCGGCACGTTCAAGGCGGAGCGCCTCCTTGAACATTGGGGCGACCCGTTCGACCTCGTCGATCCGGGCATCGCGTTCAAGCGCCATCCCTGCTGCGGCAGCACGCATCCCGCCGTCGACGCGATGCTGCATCTGCGCGAGACGCATCGTCTGTCGCCCGAGCGTGTCGCCAAGGTCGAATCCTGGACGCACCCGCGCAGGCTTCAACACACCAACCGTCCCAATCCGCAGAGCGGCCTCGACGGCAAATTCTCGATCCAGTACGTGCTCGCGCGCGCGCTCATGCATGGCATCGTCAGCATGGAGCACTTCAGCGATGACGCCGTCCGCGATCCGGCCACGCGCGCGCTGATGACGCGCGTGCAGTCCGCGGCGGATCCCGCGGCCAAAAGCGAGACCAACGATCACTTCTATTGCCGCCTCAAGATCACGACCACGGCCGGCGAGACCTTCGAACATTTCGTGGACCGTCCGGTTGGCCGCGACCGCGATCATCCGCTGCCGCCCGGCGCGCTGGAAGCAAAATTCCGCGATTGTGCGAAGATCGTGCTTGATGCCAACGCCGTCGAAACGGTCCTCGCCCGGTGCAATGCACTCGAGACGCTGCCGGACGTGGCTGACGTCCTCAATGTCATTGCGACCGGAGTGAAACCGCCGGCGGTCGCAACGCGCAGCCGCGCCTATGCATGACCTGAGCGGAACCGGCAAGGAAGTGATGCCCACATCCGATCTTTCGCGCGAGCGGCCCGACGTGCTTGTGGTCGGCGCCGGCAATGCCGCGCTCTGCACTGCGATCTCCGCCAGTGAAAACGGCGCGCGCGTCTTGATGCTGGAGGCGGCTCCGTTCGAGGAGCGCGGCGGCAATTCGCATTTCACCGGCGGCGCATTCCGCTTCGCCTATTCCGGCGTCGAGGACCTGCTCAAGGTGCTGCCCTCGATGGCGAACGACGATCTCTCGAACGTCGACTTCGGCAGCTACACCGAAGAGCAGTATTTCGACGACATGTTCGAGCTGACGCAGTACCGCACCGACCAGGACCTCTGCGAAATCCTCGTCCGCAACAGCCTCGAAACCGCCGCCTGGGTGCATCGCCAGGGCGTGAAGCTGCAGCCCGGCCTCGGACGGCAGGCGTATAAGGTGGACGGCAAGTTCAAATTCTGGGGCGGGCTTGCGCTGCATATCTGGGGCGGCGGTCCGGAAATGCTGAAGGCGCTCTACGCCACCGCCGAGCGGCGCGGCGTGAAGATCGTCTACGAAACGCCCGCGGTCGCGCTCATGCGCGAGCACGGGCGCGTAACCGGCGTCGTCGCCGAGCATCGTGGCGAACGGGTCGAGATCAAAGCTGGTGCGGTCGTGCTCGCCTGCGGAAGCTATGAATTGAATCCGGAGATGCGCGCGCGTTACCTCGGACCCGGCTGGGAGCTCGCGAAAATCCGTGGCACGCGTTTCAACATGGGCGCGGGTCTCACCATGGCGCTGGCGATCGGCGCGCGGCCGAACGGCAATTTTTCAGGCTGTCATTCGGTCGCGTGGGACATCAACGCGCCGCCCTACGGCGACCTCACCGTCGGCGACCAGTTCCAGAAGCACAATTATCCGTTCGGGCTCCTGATCAACGCCAAAGGCGAGCGCTACGTCGACGAGGGTCTGAACTTCCACAGCCATACCTATGCGCGCTATGGCGGCGAGATCATGCGCCAGCCCGGCATGTTCGCGTGGCAGGTGTTCGACGCCAAGGCGCATCCGCTGCTGCGCGGCGAATATCGCATCCGACGCGTCACCAAGGCGGAGGCGAACACGCTGGAGGAACTGGCGCCGAAGCTCGAAGGCGTCGATCCGGAAGCGTTCTTGCGTACGGTGCGCGCCTACAATGCCGCCTGCACCAGCGACGTGCCGTTCAATCCGAACGTTCTGGATGGGCGCAGCACCAAGGGCCTCGCGATCGAAAAGACCAACTGGGCGGTCGCGCTCGATACGCCGCCGTATCACGCCTATCATGTCACCACCGGCGTCACCTTTACTTTCGGTGGACTGAAGATATCGAGGCAGGGTGAAGTCGAGGATCTCTACGGCCGCCTGATTCCGGGACTTTATGCAGCCGGCGAAATGGTCGGCGGATTGTTCTTCCACAATTATGCGAGCGGCACCGGCTTGATGTCGGGCGCGACCTTCGGCCGTCTCGCCGGACGCAACGCGGCGGTGTTCGCAACCAAGCAAGGCGCCGCCGCGTCCGTGCGGGCGTAGCGGCATGCTCAACCGAACGCAAAAGACCGCGGCGCAGCAGTTGGCGGACTTCGCCGTCGGCTTGACGTTCGAGGCCATCCCGCCGTCCGCGGTAACGCTCGCCAAGCAATGCCTCGTCGACGCCGTCGCCTGCGCGGTCTACGGCCAGCGGTTTCCGTGGTCGCAGATGGTGCTGGCGGAGGCGATGGCCAGCGGAGCAGGCGGCCCGTGCCGGCTTCCGGGCGTTGACGGCCTGCGCCTCCATGTTCCGCAGGCAGCGCTCGCGCTCGGCACGTTTGCGCACGCCTTCGAGCTCGACAATTTGCGCATGCCCGGCGCCGGCGTCCACGGCGGCGCGACGGTGGCGCTGCCGGCACTCGCCATGGCGCAGGCTTGCAATGCCAACGGCCGCGATCTCGTCACCGCGATCGTTGCCGGCATTGAGGTGATGTTCCGCATCGGCGCGGCGACGCTGCATTCGGCCGAGAAGGTCGGCTTCCACGGACCGGGCATGACCGGGCCGTTCGGCTCGGCGGCCGCCTGCGCGTTGCTCATGAAGCTTTCGGCGGCGGAGACCGCCAACGCCTTCGGCGTTGCCGGCTCGCTCGCGGCGAGGCTTGTTGGCGTTTGCGAAATCCGGCTCCGGCGGGATGATCAAGCGGCTTCATCTCGGCCGCGCCGCCGAGAGCGGCGTGATCGCCGCGCGGCTGGCGCAGCGTGGCTATGAAGGGCCGTCCGCCGTGCTCGAAGGGCGCTACGGACTGCTCGAAGCGTTTTGCGAGGAGACCGATCCGAGCCTGCTGACGCGCGGCCTTGGCGAAACCTGGGAGATCGAGCGGCTCTGCATCAAGCGCTATGCCTCGCACGTCACCACGCATGTGCCGGTGCAGATGCTGCGCACATTCATCGAGCAACATGGGTTCTCCGGCGACGACATCGCGGAA
Organism: uncultured Alphaproteobacteria bacterium; assembly: GCA_963785745.1. Lineage (GTDB taxonomy): Bacteria > Pseudomonadota > Alphaproteobacteria > Rhizobiales > Xanthobacteraceae > VAZQ01. Next base: position 399,171 of record CAWAWR010000024.1, on the reverse strand, counting down.
ATTGCGGTCGATGCCTCGGCCAAGGTCGTGTCGCACCACAGCGGCGTCGATCCCGGCGACATCATGCTGGCGCAATATTCCGTCCCGTTCTGCCTCGCGATCGCGTCTTACAACGATCCACGCGACCCGGATATCTTCAACGACAAGACGGCAGCCGATCCGCGCGTACGCGATCTCGCCCGGCGCGTGCCGGTGACTGCCGACGGCGGCCGCAAGGGCTGGAGCGCGCGTATCGTGGTGTCGCTGCGCGACGGCCGGCGGTTCGAAGACGCCAAGGAGACGTTCCTCGGCTGCCCGCCGACGCCGATGTCTGACGAGCAATTGCGATTCAAATTCGAACGGCTCTGTCGCGATGCAAGGCTTAAGCCGGGAGCGTTCGACGCGCTGATGCAGCTCGAGGCGCTGCCATCGCTCGCCGACGCGCTATGAGCGGTAGTTTCGCCAAGCTGAATACCCTGGTCGGCAGCCCGGTCGAGCGCATCGAGGATTTGCGCTTTCTGCGCGGTCGCGGCCAATACGTCGACGACATCGTACGCGACGGCCTGCTGCATGCTGCGATCCTGCGCAGCTCCATGGCGCACGGCCGCATCAGGTCCATCGATACGACAGCCGCGCGTGCCCGCACCGGCGTTCATGCCGTCATCACCGCGGCCGACGTGCTGGCAGTGCTCGGCGCTGTCCCGGCGATTCCGCTCCGGCAGGAGCAGATGCCGGCGTTCAAGCCCTACGAGCAGCCAGCGATCGCGCACGGCAAGGTCCGTTATGTCGGGGAGCCGATCGCCGTCGTTGTCGCCGACAGCGCGGCCGCCGCCGAGGATGCGCTGGAAGCGATCGAACTCGACATCGAGCAGTTGCCGGCGGCCGCTAGGCCGGGTGCGGACGGCAGTTTGCTCGTCGACGGCACGACGTCGAACTGCGCCGCGACGCTGACCGCGGTTCTCGGCGATGCCGATGCCGCGTTCAAGGACGCGCCCTATGTCCGGCGCGAGCGGTTCCGGGTGCAGCGCCATACCGCGGTGCCGATGGAGGCGCGCGGCCTGCTGGCCGAATGGGACGGATCGCGCGGTCACCTGACCGTCTACGGCGCGGCGAAAGTCGCATTCACCGTTCGGCGCATTCTGGCCGCCCAGCTCTCGCTTCCGGAAGACGCCATCACCATGATCGAAGGCGACGTCGGCGGCGCGTTCGGGGTGCGCGGCGAGTTCTATCCCGAAGATTTCCTGATTCCGTTCGCGTCAAAGACAGTCGGCCGGCCGGTGAAATGGATAGAGGACCGGCGTGAGCACCTGATCGCCACCAACCATGCGCGCGACGTTCAATGCGAGCTGGAGATCGCCTGCGAGCGCGACGGCACTATCCGCGCGCTGCGCGGCCATGCCGACGCCGACGTCGGCGCCTATCTGCGGACCAACGGCGCGACCGGCGCGCGCAATGTCGCGCAGGTGCTGTCGGGCCCTTACAGCATTCCGAATATCCGCATCGACGTTTCGGTGCATGTGAGCAACAAGACGCCGGTTGGCACCTATCGTGGGCCCGGGCGCTTTGAGGCGGATTTCTTCCGCGAGCGCCTGCTCGACATGGTCGCGCGCGATCTTAAGCTCGACGGCGTCGAATTCCGCCGGCGCAATCTGATCGCGGAAGCGCAGATGCCCTACGCGCTCGCCACGGTGGTGCCGCTCAATATCGCGACCGAAACCGATACCGGCGACTATCGTGAGACGCTCGATCGCTGCCTCACCGAGATTGATTGGAGCAAGAAGGCGGCGCTGCAAGGCAAGCTGATCGACGGCCGCTACCACGGCCTTGCCGTCAGTTGCTACATCGAAGGCGGCGCATCCGGTCCGCGCGAGAACGCGCGCATGGTTTTGGAGAGCGACGGCGCGGTGTCGGTCTATGTCGGCTCGTCGGCGGTCGGGCAGGGGATCGAAACCATCTTTGCGCAGATCGCGGCTGACGCACTGGAAGTGCCGTTGGACCGCATCCGCGGCGTTTATCACGGCTCGACCACGCATGTGCGCGAAGGTTTCGGCTCGTTCTCGTCGCGCTCGACGGTGATGGGCGGCTCGGCGGTGATCGACGCCGCCGCCAATCTGAAGGCGGCCATTCGCGCTACCGCAGCGAAACGCCTGGGCTGCAGCGTAGACGAGATTTCGATCGACGGCGGACAGGCCGTTGGGCCGGATCGCAAATCGATCGCGCTCACCGCGCTGGCGGCGGATGGCATTTCCGCCGAAGGCACTTATGCCAGCACCAAGCGCACCTACAGCTATGGCGCCCATGCCGTTCATGTCGCTGTCGATCCGAAGACCGGGCAGGTGGAAGTGATCGACTACGTCGCGGTCGAGGACGTAGGACGCATCGTCAATCCGCTGACGCTGCACGGCCAGGGCATCGGCGCCATCGTACAGGGCCTCGGCGGCGCGTTCCTCGAACACCTTATCTATGACGAGGACGGCCAGTTGCTGACCGGCTCGCTCGCCGACTACCTGATGCCGACCGCGAGCGACTTCCCAAGCATCCGCGCCGTGGCGCTGGAGTTGAAGCCGACGCCGCACAATCCGCTCGGCGCCAAGGGCGCCGGCGAGGGCGGAATTATCCCCGTGGGCGGCGTTGTCTCGAATGCCGTGGCGGCTGCGCTCGGCTCGCTCGGTGTCGAGCCGCGCGAGCTTCCGCTGTCGCCGCCGCGGCTGTGGCAGCTCATTCATGCCGCGAACAGCCCCGCGCTCTAGACGACGGATTGCGTCGTCGCTTCGACCTGTCGCACCATGGAATGTGGCTGCTGATTTGACATTTGCGCCCTCGGCGCTCCAATGTTCCGAGCACTACAAGAACAACAATCGAGACGAGGAACGCCGTGCCGACCGTGACCCGCATTCTGTTGTGCTTATTGTGTCTCTCGCCTGCGTTCACGGAGCGGTCGAATGCGCAGGGGGCGGCGGATTTCTACAACCAGAAGACCATCAGGTTCGCGGTCACGTATGAGCCGGGCGGCTCATACGATATCTATGCGCGGCTGGTCACGGCGCATATGGGCAAGCACATCCCGGGAAATCCGGCATTCAACGTCCAATACATGCCGGGTGCCGGCGGCCTGATCGGCATCCTGCATCTCTACGAAAAGGCGGCGCAGGACGGGACCGAACTCGCCATCCTGCCGCGCGACGTGGCCATCAATCAGATGCTGCGGCCGGAGCAGGCGCGCTACGACGCACGCCGCTACAACTGGATCGGTACGATCTCGAGCTATGCCGGCGTGATGTTCATTGCGAGCCGCACCGGCGTGAAGACGGTGGACGATCTGCGGAGCATCCAGGTGGTGGCAGGATCGTGGGGCCAGACGACAGAGACCTACATCACGCCCACGCTGCTCAATGCGCTGGCCGGAACGAAGTTCAGGCTGGTCACCGGCTATCGCGGCGGCCCGGATGTCGATCTTGCGGTCGAGCGCGGCGAGGTGGACGGCCGGATGTCGTCCTGGACTCTGCTGAAGACCCAGCGGGAGCGCTGGCTCAAGGACAAGTTCGTCGTCATCCCGTTTCAGGCCGGAATCAAGTCGCATCCCGAACTCAAAGGCATTCCGCTGGTCAGCGAGCTCGCGACCACCGAAGAGGGCCGGCGGATCCTCGAATTCCAGAATTCCGACGCCGGCATCGGCTGGAGTGTGGTGGCGCCGCCAAACGTTCCCGCCGAGCGGGTCGCGATCTTGCGCGCCGCCTTCGACAAGACCATGCGCGACCCGGAATTCCTCGCGGAGGCGCAGAAGCGGGGATTTGAAATCAACCCGGCGACCGGGCAGGAGCTTGAGGCGATCGTCGGACGCACGATCGCGACGCCGGCCGATGCCTTGACCCGCCTGAAGAATATCCTCGCAACAAAATAGCGGCCGCGCCGGAGCGCGTTCGACGTTTCACACCCGCAAACGGAGACTGACCTTTGCTGATCGACTGGCACGTTCATATCAACGATCCCAAATTCCTCGGACCGCCGTGGTGGTCGCACACGGTGCCGATGACGGTGGAGCACGCGCTGGCCGCGCATGAGCTGATCGGGCTCGACCGCACCGTCATCAGCAATGCGGTGCATTACATCCGCCACATGAAAACCGAAAAAGAGATCGTGGCGGCGCTCGAAAGCTCGAACCGTCACCTTGCGGCATGCCGCGACAAGCATCCCGACAAGTTTCTCTGCATGGCGACCTGTATCCCTGGCGGCGGCGATGCCTATTGGCGCGAGCTGGAGCGCGCGGTCAAAGAGGACGATGCTCGCGCCGTGATCATCAACTCGAGCCATCATGGCCACTACCCGGACGAAGACGCCGCCAAGCCGTTCTTCAAGCTGGTCACTGATCTCGACATCCCGGTCTTCATCCATCCCGGCGATGCGACGACGCCGGCGATGGCAGACTACCGTCTGGCATCGAGCATCGGGCGGCCGGCGGACAATTGCCTGTCGCTGGCGCGGCTGATCGTGCGCGGCATCTTCGAACAGTTTCCCACCCTCAAGCTCGTCGGCAGCCATCTGGGCGGCGGAATCTGTGAGGTGATCGGGCGCATGGATTATGCCTATGACCTTCTCGACTTCTCGGTGTTCCTCGGTCCCTACGAGCCGATGCTGATCAAGCACTCGCCGAGCCACTACCTCAAGATGATGTATTTCGATTCCGCCTGCTATGCGCCGCCCGCCGCGGAGTGCTGCCTGAAGACGGTCGGCGAGGACCACTTCCTGTTCGGTACCGACTCGCCGCCGATGGTTCCGCTGAAGCAGAAGGGGTTCGACATGATGAGCAAGATCGGTATGACCCCGAAACAGTATGACAAGGTGATGGGCGGCAATGCTGCGCGGCTGTTGAAGATCAACTAGAGGGATTGCCCGATGCCATCGCGGTTCTCCGGCAAGGTGCGTCTCGCGATCGTGGCCTTGATCGCGATTCCGATGCCGGGCAGCGCGCAGGCGCAGTCGGTCGAGGAATTCTACCGCGGCAAGACCATCAACATGATCATTGGCTATCCGGCTGCCGGCGCCAATGACCGCTACGCCCGGACGATCGCACGCCATATCGGCAAGTACATTCCGGGCCGTCCGAACGTGATCTCCCGCAACATGCCGGGCAGCGGCAGTCTCATCGCCGCGAACCATGTCTTCAACGTCGCGCCGAAGGACGGCACCGTCATCAGCCTGTTGGCCGCGACGATTCCGCTGGAGGAGGCGCTCGGAACCCAGGGCGCCATGTTCAAGTCCGCCCAGTTCAACTGGATCGGCCGCATGGCGTCGTCGGTCAATATCACCTTCATGAACGCCAACGCGCCGGTGAAGACGATCAAGGATGCCTTCACGCACGAGGCGATCCTTGGCGGCACCGGCCGCAGCGGCACGCCGACCGTCTATCCGTCGGTGCTGAACAATGTGCTCGGTATGAAATTCAAGGTCGTGATGGGCTACTCCGGCTCGGTCGCCGCCATGCTGGCGATGGAACGTGGCGAGGTCGAGGGGCACTCGACCAGCATTGATGGCGTGAAGGCCGCGCACGAGGATTGGATCAGGGACAAGAAGATCAATATTCTCGTCCAGTATGGCTTGCGCCGGCATCCCGAGTTTCCGGACGTGCCGCTCTCGATCGAGCTCGGCCGCACGCCGGAGGAGGTGCAGATTCTGCGGATCGTCGCCAACGCCACGGAAGTCGGCAAGATGACGTTGGCGCCGCCGGGCGTTCCGGCGGACCGCGTGCAGGCGCTGCGCCGCGCCTTCGACGCCACGATCGAGGATCCGGAATACCTGGCCGAGATGAGCAAGCAGCGTCTCGAGGTCATCCCGCTGAAGGGTGAAGAGCTGCAGAAGATCGTCGCCGAGGTCGGTGCTATTCCGCCCACGATCCTCGACAAGGTGAAGGCGATCTACCCGCTCAACTAGACGCGCAGCCGTGACGCCGATTGATTTTGGCGCGGCAAACGTGACAATGGCGCGCCGCATCTCGCATTGCCAACAGGAAACATCCCCATGTTGTCCCAAGCCGACCGCAACAAGGCCGCCGATATCCTGATCGCCGCGGAGAAGGAGCGAAAGCAGGCGCCCCAGCTCACCAAGACCTTTCCGGACATCACGTTCGAGGACGCCTATGCGATCTCGACTGAGGTTGCCAACCGCAAGATCGCCGGCGGTGCGAAGCTCATCGGGCACAAGGTCGGTCTCACCTCGAAGGCGATGCAGCGGTCCTCGCAGATCGACGAGCCCGACTACGGGCATCTGCTCGACAACATGATGATCGCCGATGGCGCGCAAGATTCCGCACGAGTCTTTCTGCCGCCCGCGGGTCGAGATCGAACTGGCGTTCATTCTCGGCAAGCGGCTGAAGGGGCCTGGCGTCGGCCTGCCCGAGGTGCTGCGCGCGACCGAGTATGTTGTGCCGGCGATCGAGATCGTCGATGCGCGCCTGCAGGATCAGCGCAAGATCTTCGACACCATCTCGGACAACGGTGCGGCGGCGGGCATCGTGATCGGCGGCCGGCCGGTCGGGCCGCTGGACGTCGACCTGCGCTGGGTCGGCGGCATCATGTACAAGAATTCCGAGATCGAGGAGACCGGCGTCGCCGCCGGCGTGCTCGGCCATCCCGCGCTCGGCGTCGCGTGGCTCGCTAACAAGCTCGGCCAGCATGACGTCGCGCTGGAGCCGGGGCATCTCGTGCTCGCGGGCTCGTTCACGCGCGTGGTGTTCGCCAACAAGGGCGACACGCTGCACGCCGACTTCGGCTCGCTCGGCGGTATCGCCGTCCAGTTCGTCTGAGGTCGCCCGATGGAGCTTGCGCGCAACAGTTTCAAGCAGGCGATTGCCGAAGGCCGCGTCCAGATCGGGCTGTGGTCGAGCCTCTGCAGCAATATCGGCGCCGAGGTCGTGGCCGACAGCGGCTTCGACTGGATCCTGCTCGATGGCGAGCATTCGCCCAACGAAGTGCCGATCACGATGTCGCAGCTGCAGGCGCTCAACGGCGGTACCGCGTCGCCGATCGTGCGGCCGGCCTGGAACGATGCCGTGATGATCAAGCGGATCCTCGATATCGGGGCGCAGTCGATCCTGGTGCCCTACGTGCAGAACGCCGACGAGGCGCGGCGCGCGGTCGCCGCCGTGCGCTATCCGCCGGCGGGAATCCGCGGCGTTGCCGCGAGCACGCGCGCCAACCACTACGGCCGCGTGAACAACTATCTCAAGCTCGCCAACTCCGAGATTTGCCTGCTGGTGCAGGTCGAGACGCGTTCCGCGCTGGGCGAGCTTGAAGCCATCGCAAAGGTCGAAGGCGTTGACGGCGTGTTCATCGGTCCCTCCGATCTCGCGGCCTCGCTCGGTCATATCGGCAATCCCGCGCATGCCGAGGTGCAGGCCGCGCTCGAAGACGCGGTGAAGCGGCTCAAGGCCGTCGGCAAGGCCGCCGGTATTCTCACGCTCAGTGAGGAAGAGGCGAAGCGCTACATCCAATGGGGCTACACCTTCGTCGCGGTCGGTTCCGACATCGGCCTGCTCGGGCGCGGCGCCGACGCGCTGGCGAAACGCTTCAAGACCTGATCCATCGCACAATCTCTCATCCGTCATGGCCGGGACAAAGTCCGACCATGACGACGAGAGGATGCGTATCCAATCTCAAGACCTGATCCGCGCCATGTCGGGATCGTAGAGCGGCCGCAGCGAAACCTCCGCCGGATAGATTTTTCCAGCGATGTCGATTTCCCAGCGCGCATCCTTGATATAGGCGGCATTGATCGGCTCACCGGCCTCGATCATGACGAGGCCGACGGCGCCACCGAGCGTGTGGCCGTAGGAGCCGGCGCGCACATAGCCGACGGGTTTGCCATTCCTTCGAACGACCTCGGCATGGAACAGCATCGGCTCCGGGTCCTTCACCAGCACTTGCACGAGCCGTCTTGTCAGCGGGCCGGCCGCCTTCTGCCGTAGTGCCGCGTCGCGCCCGATGAAGTTCGGCTTGTTCAGGTCGACGAAAAATCCGAGCCCGGTCTCGAAGGCGTTGTCGGTGTTGTCGATGTCGTGGCCGTAGTCGCGGTAGCCTTTTTCCAGGCGCAGGCTGGCGAGCGCTTTCAGTCCGGCGTGCCGCAACCCGAACGGCGCGCCGGCTTCCACCAGACGATCGTAGACATGCGTGGCCTGCTCGGCCGGAATGTAGAGCTCGTAGCCGAGCTCGCCCACATAAGTGATGCGGACGCACAGCGCGCGCGCCAAGCCGATGTCGATCTCGCGCGCGGCGCGGAACGGGAATGCCTCGTTGGAGAGGTCGGCGCTGGTCAGTGTTTGCAGGAGCGCGCGCGAGCGCGGGCCCTGCACGTTGATCTGGCAGTAGGCCGAGGTCACGTCGGTCACTACCGCCTGCGCCTCGCCGGGAACGTGGCGCCGCATCCAGGTCTCGGCATGGCGGTGCATGGTGTCGGTCACGACCACCATGAACGCGTCGTCGCCGAGCTTGGTCACCGTCAGATCGGCTTCGAGCGTGCCTTTGTCGTTGAGCCATTGCGTATAGGTGATCCGGCCGGCCTCGCCGTCGACGTCGTTGGCTGAGATGTGGTTGAGCACGCGCCCGGCATCGCGGCCCGCGACCCGGAACTTGCTCATGAACGACATGTCCATGAGGATCACGGCCTCGCGCGCCGCTCGGTGCTCTTCCGCCCACCATGGAAACCAGTTCTGCCGGCCCCAGGAGAGCTTCTCGACCTTCGGCTCGAAGCCCGGCGGTGCGTACCAGTCCGCGCCCTCCCATCCGCTGACATCACGGAAATAGGCGCGCGCCGCGACCAGCCGGTCGTGGATCGCCGAGGTCTTCACGCCGCGCGCGGTCATCGGCGTCATGGTCGGGTAGTGGCACTTGTAGACCATGCCGAGCGACTCGATGGTGCGCTCGCGGCGATACTCCGGATTGGCCTGGTACTTGTGCAGGCGGTCGATGTTGATGCCGGTCACATCGGCGTCGGGCGTGCCGTTGACGATCCAGTGCGCAAGCAGGCGGCCGATGCCGCCGCCGGTGAGGATGCCGATCGAATTCAGGCCAGCGGCGACGAAGTAGTTCCTGAGCTCGGGCGCTTCGCCGACGATCGGGCGCAGGTCGGGCGTGAAGCTCTCCGGACCGCAGAAGAATTTCTTGATCCCGGCTTCGAGCGTGACCGGAACGCGGCTCATCGCCTTTTCCAGATAGGGCGTCATGCGATCCCAATCGGGTGGAATCTCGCCGAAGGAGAAATCCTCCGGAATTCCGTCGACATGCCATGGCGCGCAGACCGGCTCAAACAGGCCGACCAGCAGCCCGCCGACTTCCTCGCGGAAGTAGCCGTAGGACGCCGGGTCTTCGAGCACCGGCATCGCCGGCGGGAGGCCCGCGATCGGCTCGGTGATCAGGTAGTAGTGCTCGGCCGCCTGGTTCGGGATCGTGACGCCGTCGCGCTCGCCGAGCTGGCGCGCCCACATGCCTGCGCAGTTGACCACATACTCCGCCTGGATATCGCCCGACTCCGTGCGCACGCCGGTGACCCGGCCGTTCTGTTGCAACACGCCGGTGACGCGCACGCCCTCGATCAGGCGCGCGCCTGCCATGCGCGCGCCCCTGGCGAGCGCCATGGTCACGTCCACCGGATTGGCGCGGCCGTCATCGGCGACATAGAAGCCGGCGAGAATGTCGTCGACGCGCGCGAGCGGAAACAGCGCCTTCACCTCCGCCGGCGAAATCTCCTGCACGTCGACGCCGCACCAGCGGTTGAAGGCGGCGACCCGGCGATACTCTTCGAGGCGGTCGGCGTCGGCGGCGACCTCGATGAACCCGACCGGATTGAATCCGGTGGCTTGGCCGGTCTCCGCTTCCAGGCGGCGATAGAGATCGCGGGTGTATTTCCGCAGCTCGGTCGACGTCTCGGAGGTGGAGCCGAAAGTGACGACCAGCCCGGCCGCGTGCCACGTCGTGCCAGAGGTGAGCCGATCGCGCTCCAGCAGCACGACGTCCTTCCAGCCCATGTGCGCCAGGTGATAGGCGACCGACGTCCCGATGACGCCGCCGCCCACCACAACCACACGTGCGCGATCCGGCAACACCGGAGCAGCCATCGTCAAAATCCTCGATCCGGCGGGCAATTTACATGCATTCTGTCAACCTTGAAGCGCAATCGGCGTCCATTCGCTCTGTGCCGATATCCGTCCGCGCGTGATCGTTCTCGCGAGGCAAATATCCTCCGAGGCATGGCTTCCCCATCACGCCAGGTGAAGGGGGCGGAGCGCCGATAGGCGCTCGGGTGCTTGCGAGGCACCCTTTCGCGGCCTGTGACGCAGGCCCGCAGGCGCTTAGCGCGGCGCCGCGCATCCCACGCGGACAAGCTTGCACAGCCTCGCATCCCATACGCGGGATGCTCGCCTCTCGGCGCTCCACCGCGGGATTTGTGACTCCGGTTCCGCGCGGGATGAAGCAATCAGGCTCCACCGTCTGCGAGCGCGTGAACGCGCTTGTCGCGTCCGCTCGTAGTAGCGGAGGGCGGGTTTTCCGGAGCCTCCCGGGTGCCTGCTTGCATATGCAAACCCGCGGGACGCCGCATCCCGTTCTGCCTCGCAATGCCTCGCGACAGCACCCTTCAGCGAACGGGACGCGTCAACTATAGACCCGTCCACGTCGCCGTCACGAAATTTGCACCACTGGTCGCCGAGATTCCGCACTTGTCCGCAAAGGGGCGTGGACAAGCGGTGCGGTTTGGGGACTGACCCGGCGGGAATGGAACCCGAAGGTCCGTGTTGGAGAGACCTCGGCGGTTCAATCTCGAAAGAGTGACCCGGCGCGGGATTCGCAGGAACGGATTGATGCGCGGGGGCGTTGACCGGGCAGCGCACACACGTGACGCAAGAGCAAGTGAAACTGTTCGGGGAGAACGACCTGCCAAGGAGTGGCGACAATGCCGCTACAAAACAACACGCGCCTTGACCGCGTCGTACGCAAAAAGCTCCGGAGATTGCTGCGCGGATTCTACGAGAAGCTGCGAAATGAGGCGACGCCAACGCGGTTCCTGGAACTTTTCAATCGGGCGGACAATACTGAACACCGCAGGTCGGGCGAAGCCTCACCCGCCCCGGCCTCGATGCGCCGCGAGAGCAGCCCAGCAGGCGAACCAACTCCTTCAGCAATCCGCCGGCACGATCGTTAGTCACCTCTGATCAAGCGCGACGCTTCTCAGCTGTTCGGCGCAACCCACTTCCCGTGACACGCCCACGGGCGCTCATCGTGCCTCCGTCACGAATAGAGTCTGCACATGGCGGAACAAAAGTTCTGCCCGGACGATTGCCCATTCAAATCGGAGGAAAATCATGAGCAACCAGGATTTTGGTCGAGAGTCCCCGGCAGGCAATCGCGAACGTGATGGGCTTGGCCAGCGCACCACAAAGGCCGCGAGCGATGCGCTGTCGAACGCTTCTGCGATGGCGGGAGAAGCCGCAACCAAGGCCAAGCAAGCAGCGTCAGAAACGGTGGAAACCGTGACCGAGCAGGTGAAGCTGCTTCTCGACCGTCAGGTCGGTAGCGGCGCCGACATGGTCGGGCACCTCGCAAGCGCAGTAAAACGCGCCGCGCAAGAGCTTGATCGCGACGCCCCGCAAATGGCGGGGCTGGTGCGCACCGCCGCCGATCGCATGGACGGCTATGCCGATGGCCTGCGCGACCAGTCCGTTGAGCAACTGATGCGCGCGGCGTCCGACTTTACGCGCCGCCAACCAGCGCTGGTGTTCGGACTGGCTGCGGTGGCTGGCTTCTTCGCCCTGCGCACGCTGAAGAGCACGCCGACGGCGGTGTCCTCACCTCCCATCCAACCCTACCAGGGCCAAGCCGAGTAAGTTCCATGGCGCTTGAACGATTGAAGGATGCTGCGCTGCCGCATGTCGTCTCCAGTGTGGTCGCCGATCTTGCCGACCTGTTCCAAAAAGAGATGCGGCTGGCGCGTGCGGAACTCTCCGCCAAAATCAGCACCAAGATTCAGGCCGGCGTCTGGATGTCGGCCGCCGGCATCCTGGGTCTGATCGCAGCATTGCTCGTGGTGCAAGCGGCCGTCTTCGGCATCGCCAGCTACGGCATCGCCCTGCACTGGTCCTGCACTGATCGTCGCCGGCGTTGTCGCGGCCATCGCCGCGATTTTCTTCTTCAAAGGCCGTTCCGACGCGAAAGAGGAACTGGCCCCGACCCGAACCATCAACCAGGTGAAACGCGACATCGCGACCGCGAAGGAGCAGCTGTCATGACACGTCATTCGAACACAAGCGCCCAAGGCACGAGCGATTGGCTGATGGGTGCGGTCAAGAGCAACCCTGAAGGTCTGCTCCTGCTCGCCGCAGGTTGCGCGTTGCTCTTGCGCAGCGGCGCATCCAAGGTCAGCGGCCAGACGTCCGGCCGAAGCCCGGCGTCAGGTGTTGGCGGCAGTCAACAATACAATCCGGGAAACTATGGGCAGCGACCGACCGGCTCTGGCATCTCCGAGAGCATTTCCCACGCGGCAGATAGTGCTCGCGAATACGCGGCGGACGTGGGCAAGACGGTCAGCGACAAGGCTGGTGCTTACGCCTCCACCGTCGGCGAATACGCCGATGACGCGTGGCGACAGTCCGAACGTCTCGCCGGGCAAGCCCGCAGCACCATGCAACAAACAGTAAGCCGCGTGCTGCAGGAGCAGCCCCTCGCGTTGGCCGTCGCCGGATTGGCCGCGGGTGCGGCGGTGGCGGCGGCATTTCCTGCCACCGCGGTCGAGCGGCGCACGCTCGGACCGGCGGGCGAGCGGCTCTCGGAAGCCGCCAGCAGCGCCGGTCAGCAGCTCGGTCAAGCAGCCTCCAAGGCCGGCGAGAAGCTCATGAGCGCTGCGGACGAGCGCGGGCTCAACACCGAGGGCCTCAAGGAAGTTGCGAGCGATGTCGCCGGAGCCTTCACCGGCGCTTTCGGTGGTGACCAAAATAAAGGTGGCGGCCAGTCCTCCGGCAGCGGCAGCCCGGGACAATCGTCACCCGGCTCAACCCCGCAGTCGGGGACGGGCGCGAGTTCGAGTTCGGGCTACGGGCAAGGAAGCAACCAGCCAGGCACCTGGAAACCCGGAACGACGCGGCAGTCCTAGCAAGTGCGGGCGGGCCGTGGCGGTAGAGCAGCAACGTGAGAAAGAATGCGAGGATTTCCATGAGCGACCCGAGTCTTCATCAGCTAGAGCGTGAGGTCGAAGCCGCTCGGGCCAAACTTGCAGGCGATCTCTCGACGCTGCGATCACCGACCACGTATTCCGAGTTTACGTCCGACCTCAAGAACGAAGCCCTCGATGTCAAGGACGCCTTGCTCGACAAGGCCAAGTCGAGCGTCGCTTCCACGATCGAGGATTTCGTTGACGACCTGAAAGGTAGAGCCGCTGCCAACCCCGCGGCGGCACTTGCCATCGGCGCGGGGATCGCCTGGCGGTTGATCCAGCGTCCCCCGATTGCGACGGCGTTGATCGGCGCAGGTCTGTTCAGTCTGTTCCGTACCAGCGCCATACAGCCCGCCCAGCGCACGACCGAAGGTTATCTTTCTCTGGCGAAAGATCGGCTGGGCCAGCAGGCAAGCGATCTTGCGGAAAATGTGAAGGAGCGGGCGGTGGCTGTAGGGGAGGCCGCCACAGAGAAGACGGCTGAACTCGCGGCAAGTGTGAAAGAGCGTGCCTTAGCTGCTGGAGATGCCGCCACCGAGAAGACGGCCGAACTCGCCGCAAATGTGAAGGGTCGCGCCCTGGCGATGGGCGAGGCTGTCACGGAAAAGGCTGGCGAACTCGCAGGTGTTGCAACAGATCAGGCGAAGCATTGGAGCGACGAAATGAAGTCCTCGGTCCGGCGGGTGGCAGAGGGCGCGACGCAAGGGGTAAACAACGCGAGCGCCACCTTGGAAGAGATCCAGCAGGAACTCATTGAAGGCTGTCGAGCGGGCCGTGACGCGCGCGAGCGCGGCATCCGACGAATGGACGCGACCGGTACAGGAAGCCATCGGCAATCAGGAATCGCGTGACAAAATTCTGCTGGGAGCCGCGGGCGTCGCGGTCATCGCAGCGCTCAGCTTTGCCTGCCAGCGGCGACTGAGCGAACCGGCCGATGCCGATTCAGCCTGAGTAGACGTTCTCCGAAGGCCACCACGCTCATGGCCCCGACAGGAAGAAGCAATCTCCAGGCGCGGACACCCCTTTGGGCCGTCGGAGTCGGGGCGGTCTTGCATCTGACGGGTCTGACGCGACCTCGGTTCGCGACCGAGCGCGCGCGATCTGCTGCGCTGCGCATCGGGAACGACGAGCCGGATAGTGCTCGAAATGGGGCGAAGGCCGGAAAGGACCGCGGGCGCACGGCAACGAGCCCGGCGGAAATTCCCGCCCAGGGATGGAAAGATATTCTGCTCCGTATCTACCACGGCATCAGTGAAGATCGCATTGTCGCGACGGCCGCCGGCGTGACGTTCTTCGTTCTGCTGGCGTTGTTTCCCGGCATCGCCGGATTGATTGCGCTCTACGGGCTTTACGCGGATGCGCAGAGTATCGGTCAACATCTCAACACGGTTGCCGGAATCCTCCCGGAGGGCGGGATTCAGATCATCCGTGACCAGATTGAGCGGCTGACATCGCAACCCGCGCAGCGCCTCGGGCTGGCGACCGTGCTCGGGCTAGGACTTTCGCTGTGGAGCGCGAATGGCGGCATGAAGGCGATGTTCGACGCGCTCAACGTCGTCTATCACGAGAAAGAGAAGCGAGGCTTCGTCAAGCTCAACGCGGTATCGCTGACATTCACGCTGGGCGCGATCGTCTTTGTGCTGTTGGCGTTGGCGACCATCACTGTTTTGCCAGCCGCCCTCGACTATCTGGGACTGTCCCGTGTGACCGAGCTCATTATCAAGATTGGGCGCTGGCCGGTGCTGATTTTGATTGTCACTTTTGCCATTGCCCTGATCTATCGCTTCGGGCCGAGCCGGGACAAACCGCAATGGCGATGGATTACCCCCGGCAGTATTTTCGCCGCCGCCGGCTGGCTCGGCGCATCACTGCTGTTCTCCTGGTACGCGGAGAACTTCGGCAGTTACAACGAAACCTACGGATCGCTCGGTGCGGCGATCGGGTTCATGACGTGGCTCTGGCTCTCAACGATGGTCATTCTGGTCGGGGCCAAGCTCAATGCCGAGACCGAGCACCAGACCGTGCGCGACAGCACCGAGGGGCACCCGCGTCCGCTCGGCCAGCGTGGCGCGCAGATGGCGGATACCATAGGCCATGCCCACGCCTGAGTGCGGTCCCTTGGACGCTAGAATGAAACACCCCGCGCGAGGCGGGGTGCTTTGTCATCAGATAATTTTGCTCGCTGCGTTTCGGCTCAGCCCTTGAACACGGTCTCCGGCCGGCTGAAGAACGTATAGGCGGCGTCGTAGAACCGCAGGTAGTTCTTCGACGTGGCGGCCGCGTGCGCGATGCCCGGCATCATGACGTATTCCTTGTCCGGGTTCGGCAGCAGCTTGAAGAACTCGAGCAGGTCCTCGTCGGTGGCGATGCCGTCATGTTGGCCGCGCAGGATGACGGTCGGCACCTTGATCTCCTTCGGATCGCAGACCGGCAGGTTCTCGCACATGTCGATATAGGTGCCGTTCGGCACCGTGGTCTCGATCGCCAGGATGGCGTCGACGTAGGGCTGCTTGCGGCTCTCCATCGCGGTCTCGGAATGATCGCGCATCATGGTCGAGAGCAGGAAGTCACGGTCGATCGGGCGCGTCACGCTCGACTTCCATTCGGCCATCTTCTGCGCGCGCTTGATCAGCGTCGGTGAGCCCTTGCCGGTGTAGACCATGGCGTCGAGGCCGAGCCGCTTCACCCGGTCGGGATGCTTCTGCGCGAACAACGCCGCGCGCAACGCGCCGGACGAGAAGCCGATCAGGTTCAGCGGGCCGGTGTTGGCGGTCTTGAAGATGTAGTCGGTGGCGGCAAGCAGGTCGGGCACGCCCTGCGCCACGGTGGCGAGATGGTCGGCCGGCTTGTCGGAACGGCCGTAGCCGAGGAAATCCATCCGCCAGATGTTGTAGCCGCGGCAGGCGAACCAATCGAGGATCGAGGCGTCCGGATCGCCGGGGATGTCGAGGTCGAAACCCTGCGAGCCCATGGAGGAGCCGTGCACCAGCAGGATCGTGCCCTTGGCCGGCTGCGTCACCGACCGCTTCTCGGCCAGGAACAGCTTCTTGCCGTTCGATGTCGTCCAATGCTCGTGGCTGGGCTGCCGCGTCGTCGTAACCGTGCTCATGAACCTACCATCCTTGTTGGCCGCTGACGTCAGCAAGCGGCGTTTCCCTCGCAGATTGGGGCTCAATAGCATATTGGCGGGCGCGAGGAAGGGGCGGATTGCGACCGGCCGGTCGGAAGCCGGATCGCGAGGCAAATGCCGGCCTGCAGCGAGCCTAAGGCAGGTCCATCGCCGCCTTGGCTTTCTGGATCAGCGCCGGCGACAGCGAGAAGGACTCGTTGACGATCCGCTCGACCGCGTCGCCGGTCTGCCAGGTGTCGGCGTCGAGCTTGAGCTTCCTCGCCTGCGCGATATAGGCGGGGTCTTTCATGGTGGCGACGAATGCGGCGCGCAGCGCCTCGAGCCGCTCCTTCGGAATACCGGGCGGCGCATAGACCGCGCGGCCCATTGCCAGGCTCACGCCCACGAAGTCGACGATCGCCCGCGGCTCGCCTTCCGCGACCAGATCGCGGAACAGCGGAACTTCGTCGCCGATCTCGGCCAGCTTGCGCGGACCGAGCTGGACGAGGTGAATGAGCTTCTTGTCGCGCATCCAGTCCGGATGGGAGCCTGGCCAGCTCTCCCAGGTGGTGGAACGGCCGTGCACCTCGCCGCGCTCGATGGCGATGTTGATCTCGGCACCGCCCTTGTAGCCGCGCACCGGCTTGAATTTGGTGCCGAGCAGATTGTTGGCGAGCGCGATGTCCTGGAACGAGTTCGAGCCCTTGCCGGTCGCACCCATGATCAGCTCGATGCGCTTCGCTTCGTCGAGCGTCTTGGCCGGCGCCGTGTGCCAGACCGTGATGACGTCCTGCACCACCGCCATCGATCCGATCCAGCTATACTTGCGCGGATCGTACATCACCTCTTTCGGATCGGTGGCGGCAAACACCATCGCGGTCGACAGCGGCGTGCCGATGACGGTGCCGTCCTTCACCGCGACGTTGAAGATGTGATTGCCCGCCGCCACGCCGCCGCCACCCGGCATCACCTGCAGGACGATGTTTGGATTGCCCGGAACGTGCTTGCGCAGATGCTCGATGAAGGTGCGGGCATAGAGGCCCCAGGAAGCGCCGTCGGGGACCGCCAGATTGTAGGTGATGGTCTTGCCGCGATAGAAATCCGCGACCGACTGCGCCTTGGTTGTCGTCGTTGCGGTTGCCGTGAGGACCAGCGCGGCCGCGGCGGAGACGGTAAGTGCACGTACGCTCATATGACCCTCGCAATCGGCATGACTGGCAGCCTCATTGGACATTGTAGCTCAAGCCCGGAAGGCGTAGTAGTTCGCTACCGGAAACAACTCTAGCAATTTGCAGGCCAAGCAGGCGGGACATGCCATGAGCGAGCGGCTTGTTAGGACTGCGTCCCATTGGGGTGCTTTCTACGTCCAGGTCCGGGACGGGCGCGCGGTCGGGGTGAAGCCGTTCGAGAAGGACGAGCACCCTTCGCCACTGGCGCAATCCCAGGTGGAAGCGGTCTATGACCGAAGCCGCATCGACCGACCCCATGTCCGCAAGGGCTTCCTCGACCATGGCGCCAACAGCGACCGCACCAGGCGGGGCGCCGAGCCGTTCGTGCCGGTCGATTGGGATACCGCGCTGAAGCTGGTGTCGGACGAATTGACGCGGGTGAAGACGGCGTTCGGCAACCGCGCGATCTTCGGCGGCTCCTACGGCTGGTCGAGCGCCGGGCGCCTGCACCATGCGAAGTCGCTGCTGCACCGGTTCATGAACGGCTTCGGCGGCGCGACCGTGCAGGTCGACACCTATTCCAACGCGGCGGGCTCGGTGATCACGCCGCATGTGCTCGGCGACACGACGGCGATCAGCGGGCCGGGCACGACCTTCGACACCATCGCCGAGAACACCAAGCTCGTCGTGTCGTTCGGCGGCATGCCGCTGAAGAATCTGCAGATCGACTCCGGCGGCACCGGCGAGCATTCGTCGCAGACCTCGATCCCGGCGCTCGCCGGGCGCGGCATCGAGTTCGTCAACATCAGCCCGCTGCGCGACCGATCAGACCGACGAGCTCAAGGCCGAATGGCTGCCGGTGATCCCCGGCACCGACACCGCGGTCATGATCGGACTCGCGCACACGCTGGTCGCGGAAGGGCTGCACGACGTCGCGTTCCTCGAACGCTACACGGTCGGCTTCGAGAAATTCCGCCGTTACCTCATGGGCGAGGACGACGGCCAGCCGAAGGACGCGGCCTGGGCCGCGCGCATCTCGGGGATCGACGCCGAGACCATCCGCAAGCTCGCGCGCCGGATGGCGGGGACGCGCACCTTCATCACCACCACCTGGTCGCTGCAGCGCGCCGACCACGGCGAGCAGCCGATCTGGATGACGGTCGTGCTCGCCGCCATGCTCGGGCAGATCGGACTGCCCGGCGGCGGCTTCGGGTTCGGCTACGGCTCGATGAACCGGATGGGGCAGGGACGTTCGCCGGTCGCGCCCGTCAATCGTCCGGTCGGACGCAGCCCGATCAATTCCTATATCCCGGTCGCGCGCATCTCCGACCTGCTGCTGCATCCCGGCACGACCATCGACTACAACGGCCAGCGCATCACCTTCCCCGAGATCAAGCTGATCTATTGGTGCGGCGGCAATCCGTTCCACCATCATCAGGACATCAACCGGCTGGTGCAGGCCTGGCAGCGTCCCGAAACCGTGATCGTGCACGAGATCTTCTGGACGCCGACCGCGCGCTACGCTGACATCGTGCTGCCCGCGACCACCACGCTTGAGCGCAACGACATCGCTTCGTCGTCGGACCGCTACGTGTTCGCGATGCATCAGGCGATCGAGCCGGTCGGGGAGGCGCGCAACGATTTCGACATCTTCGCCGATGTCGCCGGGCGGCTCGGTTTCCGCGACGACTTCACCGAAGGCCGCAGCGAGATGGAGTGGCTTCGCCATCTCTACGAGATTGTCCGGCAGCAGGCCGCGCGCCACGGCATCGAGCGGCCGGACTTCGAAACCTTCTGGGAGCAAGGCCACATCGCCGATCCGGTGAACAAGCATTTCGACTATCTCTCCGCCTATCGCGCCGATCCGCAGGGAAAGAAGCTCAAGACGCCGTCGGGAAAGATCGAGATCTTCTCCGAGAAGGTCGCGTCGTTCGGCTATGACGACTGCCCCGGTCATCCGGTGTGGATCGAGCCCGCCGAGTGGCTCGGATCGCCGAAGGCCGATCGCAAGCTGCACCTGATCTCCAATCAGCCGACCATGCGGTTGCATGGCCAGCTCGACAACGGCCCCGTCAGCCGCGCCTCCAAGGTGCAGGGCCGCGAGCCGGTGCTGATCAATCCGCAGGACGCCGCCGCGCGCGGCATCGCGGACGGCGACGTGGTCCGGGTGTTTAACGAACGTGGCGCGTGTTTGGCTGGCGCGGTGCTGACCGACGCCATGAGCCGCGGTGTGCTGCAGATCCAGACCGGCGCCTGGTACGACCCCGACCAGCCCGGCCACGGTTGGCACGCTCGACCGCCACGGCAATCCGAACGTGCTGACGCTCGATAAGGGCACGTCGAAGCTCGCGCAGGGCCCGATTTCGCAGACCACGCTGGTCGAGGTCGAGCGCTGGACAGAGCCGGTGCCGGATATCCGCGCTTACGATCAGCCGGCAGTGACGCGCGGCTGACAAAGGCCTTCAAGGAAACAACAAGCAATATGAGCAAGCTGCAAGTCTCGCTGGCCATCAGCGACTACGATCACGTCCGGGATTTCGTCTATGGCCGGGTGACGGCCGAAGGTCTCGACATCAACTTTCAGGTGCTGCCGACGCCGGAAATCTTCGACCGCGCCACCCGCGATCAGGAGTGGGACGTCTGCGAGATGTCGCTCGGCAAGTGGACCGGCATGTTCTCGCAGGGCGACGACAGCCTGGTGCCGATCCCGGTGTTTCCGTCGCGGGTGTTCCGCCACTCGGCGCTCTACGTGAAGAAGGGCAGCGCCGTCGACACCCTCGACAAGCTGCGCGGCAAGCGCGTCGGCGATCCGGACTTCGCGCACACCGCCGGCATCTATGCGCGCGGCTATCTGATGCACGACGTCGGCATCAAGCTCGAGGAGATCGAGTGGGTGCAGGCGGGCACCAACAAGCCTGGCCGCCACGAGAACCTCGAGCTCAACCTGCCGGCCACGGTGAAGCGCGTCAGCGTGCCCGACAAGACGCTCGACGACATGTTGCTCGCCGGCGAGATCGACGCGATCCTCTCGGCGATCCCGCCCAAGAGCTTCATCGCCGGCAATCCCAACATGGTGCGGCTGGTGCCGAACCATGTCGAGGTCGAGACCGAATATTTCAACCGCACCGGCATCTTCCCGATCATGCACTTCGTCGCGATCAAGCGGCCGCTGTTCGAGCGCAATCCCTGGATGGCGGTGAACCTCTATCGCGCGTTCGAGGAGGCGAAGGACCGCAGCATCGCGCGCATCAAGAACATGATGATCTCGCACTTCCCGCTGCCGTGGAATCCCGACAACGGGCGGCGCGCGACCGCGATGTTCGGCCAGGATTTCTGGCCCTATGGCGTCGATGCAAATCGCAAGACGCTGGAAGCGTTCCTGGGTTTCGCCCACGAGCAGGGCGTCGCGCACCGCAAGGTGGCGCTCGACGAAGTGTTCCCGGCGAGCGTCCAGCACATCCTCAAGGTCTAGGCAAAGATGGACCTCGGCATCCGCGGCAGGAAGGCGCTTCTCTGCGGTGCGAGCCGCGGCCTGGGCAGGGCCGCCGCCATGGCTGTTGCCCGCGAAGGCGTCGACGTTACGATCGTGGCGCGCACCCGCGACGTGCTGGAGCGGACCGCCAAGGAAATCAGCGATGCGACCGGCGTGCGCGTCACGGCGGTCGCGGGCGACATCACGACCGAAGCGGGACGTGCCGCAGCGCTCAGCGCCTGTCCGGAGCCGGATATCTTGCTCAACAATGCCGACGGCCCGATGCCCGGCGATTTCCGCACCTGGACGCGCGACACCTGGATCGAGGCGCTCGACGCGATGATGCTGGCGCCGATCGAGATGATACGCTCAACGGTCGACGGCATGATGGCGCGCGGCTTCGGCCGCATCATCAACATCTCGTCGCGTAGCGTGAAAATCCCGCAGATCGAACTTGGCTTGTCAAATGGCGCGCGCTCGGGCCTCGTCGGCTTCGTCGCGGGGCTCGCGCGCCAGACCGTGCACCGCAACGTCACCATCAACAACATCCTGCCCGGCATCTTCGACAGCGACGCGCAGAAGCGCCATATCGAGGGCATGCTCGACGAGCTCGGCAAGAGCTTCGATCAGGTCTGGAAGGAACGCGCCGCCGGCAGTCCCGCCAAGCGCTATGGGAACCCGGAGGAGTTCGGCGCCTACTTCGCCTTCCTTTGTTCGGCGCATGCGGGCTACATTTCCGGGCAGAACCTCTTGATCGATGGCGGCAGCTATCCCGGTACTTTCTAGGGCGTGATCCCGATGTCGGTTCTTCTTGAAAAGCGTGCGAACGGCGTCGCGGTTGTCACCATCAACCGGCCGCAGGCGATGAATTCGCTCGACGTTCCGGCCAAGGAGCGCTTCGGCGACATCTGGCAGGAGATCGCGGACGACTCCGCCGTGCGCGTCGCGATCCTCACCGGCGCCGGCGAGAAGGCGTTCTGTGCCGGCTCCGACATCAAGGAGATTGCCCGCACCGGCAGCATGGCCACGACCGAGACGCTGATGCGTGCGCTGCCTGGCGTCGGCATTCCGCTCGACAAGCCGGTCATCGCCGCGATCCATGGCTTCTGCGTCGGCATGGGCATGACGCTCGCGCTGCATTGCGACTTGCGGCTCGCGGCCAGGAACGCCGTGCTCGGCTATCCCGAGGTCAAGCACGGCATGATTTCCGGCGTGAGCGCGATGCGGCTGCCGCAGGTGATTCCGCAAGCCAAGGCGCTCGAGATGATGCTGCTCGCACGCAACATCACGGCCGACGAGGCGGCGCGGATCGGCCTGGTCAACGCCGTGGTCGATGATGTACAGGCCGAAGCCCAGAGATGGGCCGATACCATCGCCTCCTATTCGCCGGTCGCGGTGCAAGCGACCAAGCGCCTGGCATTGTTCCCGCAGCGGCTCAGCGAGGCCGAGCAAAAGGAAATCGCGGCCATGCGCGACCTCGTCGAATTGAAGGACGACTTCAAGCAAGGCGCATCCGCCTTCACCAAGCGTGCGTAGAGCAACATGACATCGATGAAAGCCGTCACCTTCGCGAATTTCGGCGCACCGTCGGTGTTGCAGGCGACCACCATCGAGCGGCCGGCGCCCGGGCCCGATGACGTGCTGATCCGCATTCACGCGGCCGGCGTCTGCTATCACGACGTACTCTCGCGCGGCGGCAAGATTCCGGGCGGCGAGCCTGGGCGCGTGCTGGGCCATGAGATCGCGGGCGAGATCGTCGAGACCGGTGCGAACGTCCCCCCCGCGCGCGTCGGCGAGCGCGTGGTGATCTACCAGCGGCTTTATTGCGGGCAGTGCCGCTATTGCCTCAGCGGTCGGCAGGATCTCTGCCGCAACAGCCGCGTGCTCGGCGAGAGCGGCGGCGGCGGTTACGCCGAGTTCACCTGCGCACCCGCGCGCAACGCGATCCGCATGCCTGATGGCCTCGACATGAAGTCGGCGGCGCTCGCGGTCTGCCCGGTCGGCACCAGCGTGCGCGCGGCGCTCGGTGTCGCACAGGTTGAGCCGGGGCAGACGGTGCTGATCACCGGCGCCGGCGGCGGCCTGGGGCTGCATCAGATCCAGGTCGTGAAGAGCGTGAACGCGCATGTGATCGCCGTCACGAGTTCGGAGGCAAAGGCCGAGATCGTCAGCCAGGCCGGCGCCGACGAGGTGATCGTCGCGCCTGACCTGAAATTCTCCGGCGAGGTCTGGCGCCGCACCGGCAAGCAGGGCGTCGACGTGGTGCTTGAGAATGTGGTGTCCGATACGTTCGGCGAGAGTTTGCGCTCGGTCGCGCAGAATGCGGTCATCGTCGTGCTTGGAAACATCGGCGCCAAGCGGGTCGAGATCGATCCTGGCCTGGTGATCGCGCGGCGCATCCGCATCGCCGGCTCCGGCAACGCCACCTACAAGGACGTCAAGATCGCGCTGCATCTCCTCGCCACCGGCGCGGTCCGGCCATTCATCGGCGCCGTGCTGCCGTTCCCGCGCGTCGCCGAAGGCCATGCCATGATGGAGCAGCGCGGGGTCGTCGGTCGGGTCGTCCTCTCCGGGTGGTGACGTGCACATCGGCGCCAAGCTTGCGGAACTCGCGCTCTCGCATCCCGACCGGAATGCGATTGTTGACGACGCCGGCTCATGGACTTTCCAGCGGTTTCATCGGCGCATCACGCGCTTCGGCAATGCCATGGACGGCCTCGGCCTCGCCAAGGGCGACCGCATCGCGCTGCTGTTGCCCGACTGCCGCGAATATCTGGAAGCCGACTACGGCAGCATGGCCGCCGGCTTCGTGCGCGTGCCGATGGACCCACGGCTCACGCGGCGCGAGCTCGCCGGGCTGCTCCAACGCGCCGGTGTCCGTGCTCTGGTCACGCATCCGTCTTTTGCCGACAAGGTCGAGGGGCTGACGAATGACGTCGAAACGCTGCAATCGGTCGTCTTTGTCGGCAAGGGTCCCGGCCTCGACTACGAGGCGCTGCTGGAGAAATCCTCCGAGCATGCGCTCCCCGGAGGCGACGGCGACGATCTCGCGACCCTGAACTTCAGCGGCGGCACCACCGGTACGCCCAAGGCGGTGATGCTGCTCCACCGCAATCTCATGACGGTCGCGGCGAACACCATCCAGGGTTTCGATATCGCAAGCGACGCCGTGTTCCTGAACGTGCGGCCGCTGTGGCCGATCGCGCAGGTGATCCTGATGTCGCATCTGTTCGCGGGCGCGACCGTCGTGCTCGGCGGCCGCTTCGACGCGGATCGGCTCGCGTCGACGATCGACGAGTGCGGCGCCACGCGCACGTCATTGGTGCCAACGCAGCTCGTGCGCTGGATCGAGCATCTGCGGCCGCACGATCGCATGCCGAAGCTCGAAGCGATTTACGTCGGCGGCTCGCGGATTCCGTCGGCGGTGTTCGAGCACGCGCTCGATCTCATCGGGCCGCGCATCGGCGTGCTCTACGGCATGACCGAGGCGCCGATCTGCTGCTACCTGCGGCCGCAGGAACTGGCCGGGGGCGATCGCGGCCGGCTGATGGAATTGGTCGGGCGGCCTTTTCCAGCCTATCGCGTGCGGCTCGACGGCGTGAATAACACGACGGACGCCTCCGGCGAAGTGCTGGTGCAGGGCGGCAACGTCATGGCCGGCTATTGGCAGAACGAGGAGGCGACCCGCGAGGCGTTGTCCGACGGCTGGCTGCACACCGGCGACATCGGCGCCTTCGACGGCGACGGGCGGCTGTCCATCGTGGGCCGGCTGAAGGAGGTGATCCGCTCCGGATCGTCGAGCATCATGCCGAAGGAGGTCGAGGACGTGATCGCGGCGCATCCCGCGGTCGGCGAGGTCGCCGTGCTGGGGCTGCCCGACACCGAATGGGGCGAAGCGGTCACGGCGTTCGTCGTGCTCAAGCCCGGCATGTCGGCGACCGAGCACGATCTGGTCGAGCACTGCCGCGCGCATCTTGCGTCGTACAAGAAGCCGCGTGCGGTGCGCTTCGTCGCGAGCCTGCCGCGCTCGCACTACGGCAAGGTGATCCGCGCGGAGCTGTTGGCCCAGGCCAACCTTTAACAGTTGTTACTGCTGCTGCACGCCGATCTTGGCGTCGCGGATGATCTGCGCGTATTTCGCCATCTCGACATCGATGTATTTGGTGAATTGATCCGACGAGGAGCCGATCGGGTCGAAGCCGAGCTCGGAGAGCCGTTTCTTCACCTCCGGCAGCGCCAGCACCTTGGCGGATGCCGCTTGCAGGAAAGCCCTGACGTCCGGCGGCAGGTCGCGCGGGGCCCACAGTCCATACCACGACACGAACTCAAAGCCCTTCATCCCGGATTCCTCGACGGTCGGGATCTCCGGCGCGGCAGCGGCGCGCTTGAGGCTCGTGAGCCCCAGAGCCTTGATCTTGCCGGCGCGTGCGAGCGGCAGCGACGACAGCATCGGGTCGGCCAGCAGTTGAATCTGCCCGCCGACAAGGTCGGTGAGCGCGGGTGCAGTCCCCTTGTAAGGGACGACGAGCGTATCAAGGCCGGCGTCGCGCTTGAGCAGCTCGATCGCAAGATGGCTGGCCGAGCCGAGGCTGGTGGTGCCGAAGGTGAACTTAGTCGGTGCCTTGCGGACCTGTTCGAAGAAGTCCTTGAGGTTGTCGGCCTTGACGCTCGGCGTCGTGGCGACGATCAGCGGCCCGTCGGCGAGCAGCGTGACCGGCGTGAAATCCTTCACCACGTCGTAGGGAAGGTTTTTGTAGAGGAACGGATTGATCACATGCACGGAGGCCGAGACCAGCAGCGTGTAGCCGTCCGCCGGCGCGCGCGCGACCGCGCTGGCGCCGACGATGCCCGATGCGCCGCCGGCGCGGTTCTCGACGATGAATTGCTGGCCAACCGTCTCGTTGAGCTTCTGCACCAGGATGCGCGCGACGCCGTCGACCGATCCGCCGGCCGGGTAGGGCACGATCACGCTGACCGTGCGCCCCGGATATTTCTGCGCCGTCGCCGGCGCGGCAACCACCGCCATCAGCGCCAGCGCCAGGCCGAGTGCACAAATGCGTCGCATGGGTGGTCCTTTCGATCAGCTCAGTCCGCGCATTCCCGGCCGCGTCGGTGGCGAGGATATGCGGTCTGCCACGCCTGCGGAAGCGGATGGAATTGCATAGATCGTGCCACGCGTAGCAAGCGAGCCTCGGCGATGCGAGGCCGGGCGACAAGGGTGGATGTCGCTTCGCCCAACCCAACCCTTCGATCGATCACATCTCCAATTTTAGCGATCGGATTGGGACGATTGTAATTCTTGGTCGATACAACCTTGCACAGCAACCGGGCGTGGAATTGGCAGTGAAACAAGGGAAATAGATGTTAACGACGTTCAAGCGCTTCCTTGCCGACGAGCAGGGCGCGACCGCAATCGAATACGGCCTGATCTGCGCATTCATTGCCGTCGTCCTCATCATTGTTTTCAACGTCGGCACCAGCCTCGTGCTTTCGCTTGAGCAGCTTCTTCCTGCGCTCCGTTGACTAAGCCGCCACCGCCGCGACCGGCTTCACCTTGTAGCCGTAGCGCTTGTCGAGGCCGAGCTCGGACACGATGCGCACGCCCTTCGCCAGCGCCTCGCCTTCGAGATTGGTGAGCGGCTTGCGCAAATCGCCGGCCGGCAGGCCGATCGCCTTCATCAGCGACTTCACCGCCACCGGGTTGATCGCCGAATAGGTGTAGTGCAGGAGCGGCAGGAGGCCGAGATAGGCGTTCTTGAATCCCTCCGCCTCCTTGTAGCTCGTCCACGGCGCTGAGATGGTCGCGAGCTCCTGCGGCGCGATGTTGCCGGTCATGTTCGCCGTGCCGTGGCCGCCGAGCGACATGGTCGGCACCACGAGGCCGAGGTTCGGCGAGTCGCAGCACATCACCGACACGCCGGGCTTGCCGGCGATGACCTGCGCCACCTGGCCGACGCGCGCCGTCGATTCCTTGTGCACCACGTAGTTCGGATGCTTGAAGATGCGCAGCAGGTGGTCCCAGTGCAGGTCGCTCTTCACCCGCGGCGGATTGTTGTAGATGCCGAGCGGCAGATCGGTGGCGTCGGCGACGTCGAGGAAGAAGCGCTCGATATCGTCTTCCGGCGCGCAGATATAGGCGGGCGCGGCAAGGATCGCGCCGTCGGCGCCGTTGTCCTTCGCGAAGCGCACATTGGCGATGGTCGAGTTGGTGTTGTTGCCGGTGCAGCCGAAGAAGACTGGCATCTTGGCCGACTTCATCTTCGAGCACTCGACCATGATCTTCTTCTTCTCTTCCGGGGAAAGCATCGAGGTCTCGCCGGTCGAGCCCATGATCAGGACGGCCGAGGTGCCGTTGTCCTCCTGGAATTTCAGCAGCGTGCGGAACGCCGCGAAGTCGACCGAGCCGTCCTTGTTGAACGGGGTGATGAGGGCGACAAAAGAGCCGGTCAGCAGTTTCTTGGACATTGTTGTCTCCAGTAAAACGGTAAGGCGAATGATAGCATGAAGTTTCGCCCGGCGGTAATCTCGCTTGCCGAATGTTTGAGCAGGTGAGGGCCCGATGGTAGACCGGACCAGTGCGGCGCCGCTGATCGCGATCAACGCGGTCGTCATGGACACCGAGACGACCGGGCTCGATGCGGCGAACGCGCGGGTGATCGAGATCGGCGCGGTGCGGCTGACCGGCGGCCATGTCGCCGACGAGCCGCCGCTGCGGCGGCTGGTCCGGCCCGACATCCCGATCCCGCCCGACTCCACCCGCATTCACGGCTTCGACGACGCGGCGGTCGCCTCGGCGCCGCGGTTCGCCACGGTGTGGCCGGAGCTGTCCGGCTATTTCGACAACACCGTGCTGATCGGCCACTCGATCGGCTTCGATCTCGCGGTGCTGGAGCGCGAATGCAAACGCGCGCAAATCCCCTGGCGGAGCCGGCCGAGCCTCTGCACGCGGCTGCTCTCGCAGCTCGCCAATCCGGCGCTTGCGGATTTCTCGCTCGACCACGTCGCCGGCTGGCTCAAGGTCGATGTGGTCGAGCGGCATTCTGCGGTGGGCGATGCGCGGACCGCCGCGAAAGTCTTCGAGAAGCTCGTGCCCTTGCTGCGCAATCGCGGCATCCGGACGCTCGGCGAGGCGATCCGCGCTACCGCTTCGCTGCGGCAATTGATCGACGAGCAGCTTCGCGCCGGCTGGACCGACGTGTCCGCCGCGCCGGCCGATCCGCTCGCCGACCTCGGGCCGCGCATCGACACCTATCCGTACCGGCATCGCGTGCGCGACATCATGAGTGCGCCGCCGCGGTTCGTGTCCCCGCACGCAACGATGGCGATGGCGATCGGGCAGATCACGCGCGAGAAGATTTCATCGCTCTATGTGCATGCCGGCGACGGCGCACCGCGGCCCGCGGACACCGGTATCGTGACCGAGCGCGACCTTCTGCGCCTGATTGCCGAGCGGGGGCCGGACGCGCTTTCGCACCCCGTCGACGGTGCGATGAGCAAGCCGCTCGCGGTCGTTGATGCCGATGCATTCGCTTATGTCGCGATCGGCCGGATGAACCGGCTGGGCGTCCGGCATCTCGGCGTCGTCGACGCCACCGGCACGGTCGTCGGGGCGCTGTCGGCCCGCGATCTCCTGCGCCTGCGCGCGCAGGGTGCGCTGCTGCTCGGCGACGATATCGGCCAGGCCGAAACCTCGGCCGAACTTGCCCGCTCATGGTCCCGGGTTCAGCCGGTTGCCGCCGGCTTGCTGGCCGAAGGCCTCACCGGCCGCGAGGTCGCCGCCATCGTCTCGCGTCAACTTGGCGCGATGACCCGCCGCGCCGCGGTGCTGGCCGAGCGGCAGATGAAGGCGGATGGACATGGCGAGCCGCCGCAGCCTTATGCGTTCGTCGTGCTGGGCTCGGCCGGACGCGGCGAGAGCCTACTGGCGACCGATCAGGACAATGCGTTGATCTTTGCCGACGGTGCGCCGGGCGGTTCGGAGGATCGCTGGTTCGCGATGCTCGGCGAGCACGCCTCGCGACTGCTGCACGAAGCGGCCGTGCCCTATTGCAAGGGCGGGATCATGGCGAAGAACGCCGAATGGCGCGGCTCGGTCGCAACCTGGCGCGAGCGCATCGGCCATTGGATCGGCCGCTCCAATCCGCGGGACCTGCTCAATGTCGATATCTTCTTCGACCTGCGTTGCGTTCATGGCGACATCAGCATGGCCGATGCGCTCTGGCGCGGCGCGTTCGACGCCGCCAAGGGCCGGGCCGATTTTGCCAAGCTCCTGGTCGAAGCCGCGGGGACCGTGCAGCCCGGGCTTGGCTGGTTTGGCCGTTTCCTGACGGAGCAAGGCCGTATCGACCTGAAAAAGTCGGGACTGTTCGGCATTGTCAGCGCCGCACGCGCGCTCGCGATCTGCCGTCACGTCGTGGAGCGTGCAACGCCGGCCCGGCTCGACGGCGTCAAGGCGTTGCAGCCCAGCGCGGAATCCGAGCTCGATATGCTCAAGGACGCGCACGGCGTCTTTATCGACATGATCCTCGCCCAGCAGATCGACGACATCGGCCGCGGCGTGGCGCCGACGAATACGGTCGTGGTCGATCGTCTCAACGGGCGTGAGCGTACCCGCCTGCGGCTCGCACTGGACTTGGTCGCGCACCTCAACGAGATCGTGCGCGATCTTCTGTTCAAGACGTGAGCGTCGGGGTTCGCCTACGTGACGAAATACCCTTCCTCGATCGCCCGCACATAGAACTCGATCACCGGCGGCGCGATGCCGAGCGGCAGGCCATCCTCCGCCTTGTGATAGGTGTGCACGCCCGCGCCCCACTGCACGACACGCACCTTCGGCGCCGGGTCGAGCTTGGCGAACATCGGCAGCACCACCTCGCGATAGACGTCCGGCGAGTGGTCGCGGCTGTCCTTGGAAATGCAGAACAGCACCGGCGGCACCGGCTTCGCACCGGGCCCGCTCTGCGGATAGGGGAAGCCGAGATAGTGCTGCACCAGCGCGTCGGTGTCGGCGGCGCGTCATCTTCAGCCGCGCGGCCGCGGCGCGCGCGGCGGCTTCCAGCGAAGCGCGGATGTTGTGGGTGATGACGTACTCGGCCTTGAACTGCGGCCGCGCCTTAGTCTTCTCCCACCAGTCGAGGATGTCCTCCATCAGCCAGGGCAGCCGCATCAGCGCCTGCGGCCCTTCCTGGCCGAGCGCTTCGGGCCCGGCATAGCGGGCGCGGTCGCGCCAGGTGCGGATGTAGAGCTCGTTGAACGGATCGGTGCGCGGCGCCTTCGTGGTCGTCACCCGTGCGTGGCCGGCGACCTTGCCGAGCGCACCCGACCAGTTGTGCTGCTCTTCCTGGATGAATCCGAACGGCGAGTTCTCGACCGCGATCATGCCGGCGACGTTCGGCACGCGCTGCGAGATCATGAACACCATCGGTCCGCCTGTCGAATGGCCGGTGAGATAGATCGAGAATTCGCCGGGCGGGAAATGCCGGCGCATGGCGTCCTTCATGCCGGCCTCGAACGCCGCCGGCCACGCCGCCATGCGGTCGTAGAAGACCGTGCCGGGCTTCGCGCGCGCCACCGTGCGGGTGCCGTAGCGCATGCGCATGGCGGTGTCGCGCACCACCTCGTATTGGTCCGGCGTGATGCGCTCGCCCTTGAGCCAGATCGGCGTGCGTACGGTGCCCTCGGCGTTGATGGTGTCGCCCGGCCAGTCACGCGACGGATCGTCGAGATAAAGCCGGCCGGGAAACGTCATCGCCACGGCCTTGCAGCCGAATTTCTGGGCGAAGAGTTTCGCCATCGGCTCCATCGATTTGTAGTCGCCGGAGCCACCGTGGAGCAGGAAGATGCCGATCTTCAAGCCATCAGCGCCGCGCGCGATCTGCGTCGCGGCCGCGGGCTCGTAGACGGTGACGCCCATGTCCCAGTCGAGCCCAAGCGTCTGGATGCGGAAGATGTCCTCGGTCTGCCGCATCGGCAGGTCCGGCCTCGCCAGCACGGCATCCGAGCGCGCCAGCGTCTCTTCGCGCGAGACGCGCTCCGGCGGCTGCCAATCGCTGCTCTTTGGGGCGATGTTCATCGCATCGCTCGTCATTCCGGGGCTCCGCGAAGCGGAGAGCCCGGAATTCATTCTTTGGGCCGTGGATTCGGGCTCCTGCCTTCGGATGACCGGCATATTATCCGGCCTATGTCGCGGCGAGACAATCGGGTTAGTATCGGCGTTGCTGGGATCGAATTCGGGATGACGGACCGATGAAACGACCTCGCGCGCGTCTGGGGTGGGCCCTTGCTGTTCTTGCAGTGGCGGCGGTATCGCCCGCGCAGGCGCAGCCGGCCGACGAATTTTTCCGCAACAAGCGTGAGCTGATCTTCATCACCAGCTCCAATGTTGGCGGCGGCTACGACAGCTATTCGCGGCTGCTCGCGCGCTACCTGACGAAATACCTGCCGGGCAATCCGCGCTATGTCGTGCAGAACATGCTCGGCGGCGGCGGCATGCGCGCCGCCAATTTCCTCTATAACGTCGCGCCGCGGGACGGATCCGTCATCGCGCTGATCGACCGCGGCATGCCGACCGCACCGCTGCTCTATGGCGAGAAATCGCAGGCGCGTTTCGAGGCGGTGAAATATGCCTGGATCGGCAGCCTGATGCGCGAAACCGGCATGGGCGTGATAGCGGCGCGCTCGCGCGTGAAGACGATCGAGGATGCCAAGATCCACCAGGTCCATTTCGGCGCTACCGGGCCGGAGACCGATCCGGCGATGTATGCGCGGCTGGTGAACGAGCTCGTCGGCACCAAGATTTGCGTGATCAACGGCTACAAAGGCCAGCCCGAGCAGTTCCAGGCGGTCGAGCGCAGCGAGCTCGACGGGCTGTTCATGAGCGGATGGTCGGGCCCCGGCCGCGCCTATGTGCGCGACCAGATCACCCGCGACCAGATGCGGCTGCTGGTCCAGATGGCGCCCGCGCGCGATCCAGACCACAAGGACACGCCGACGTTGCTCGACCTCGTGTCTGCGCCGGAGGACCGCGCGATCGTCGAGCTCCAGCTCAACCGCGTCGCGATCGGCCGGCCGGTGATCGGGCCGCCGGAGATTCCCGCCGACCGCATCGCGATGCTGCGTGCGGCCTTCAGCAAGGCGGTCGACGATCCGGAATTCCTGAAGGAGGCGACGCTGCAACGGCTGGCGGTCGACCCGATGAACGGCGACGAGGCGGAGCGGACCATCAACCGGCTCTATCAGGCGCCGGCGGCGGTGCTCGAGCGCCTGCGCAAGATCGTCCAGGTCGCGGAGTAACGCATGGGAGCTTTGGCCGCCGGACGCCCGCGGCGGAGGCGATGGTGCTGCGCCCTCCGCTCCATCCAGGTTACTCGCTGCTGTGCTACATTGCCGGCATGCGCCAGGCGTTGAGACTCCATCCGGACTCGCTTTGCTCCGCCGTGACACACATCGAAGTGGACGTCGCGCGTCCACACGCCGGCAGTTTGCTGTTGTCCTATGTCGTGACCGGCAAAATAGGCGATTTGCGCATGCCGCCCGTCGTGACGGCCGCGCGCACCGATGAGCTTTGGCAGCACACCTGCTTCGAGGCATTCGTCGGTAGTTCGGCGGACGCCGCATATTACGAATTCAACCTTGCGCCCTCGACACAATGGGCGGCCTATCGGTTCAGCAGCTACCGAAGCGGGATGCGTGTTGCGACCGAGATCAGCGCGCCCCGGATCGACGTGCAATCGAGCCCCGGGTGCTACACATTGCAAGCCTCGCTGGAGCTCGATTGGTTGTCGCGCTTGCCGTCTGGTGCTAGATGGCGCCTCGGTCTCTCGGCGGTGATCGAAGAAACGAGTGGCCGCAAATCATATTGGGCGTTGGCGCATCCTCCGGGCAAGGCGGATTTCCATCACTCCGATTGTTTTGCGCATGAATTGTCCCCGGCATAACGACGATGAAATTTGGTATCGACCGACTGATCGCCGAACCCGTTTTGCGCACGCCACTCAACGGCAGGCGCGTCGCATTGCTCGCGCATCCCGCTTCGGTCACGGAAGACTTGACGCATTCGCTCGACGCTTTGGCCGCATGCGATGACATGAAGATCGTGGCTGCTTTCGGTCCGCAGCATGGTCTGCGCGGCGACAAGCAAGACAACATGATCGAGTTACCGACCTTCAACGATCCGGTGCATGGCATCCCGGTATTCAGCTTGTATGGGGAAGTGCGCAAGCCGACCGATGCGATGATGGATACATTCGACGTCATCCTCGTCGATTTGCAGGATTTGGGTTGCCGCATTTATACGTTCATAACAACGCTGCGCTATATCCTGGAGGCAGCGTCGAAACATCGGAAAGCGGTGTGGGTGCTGGACCGGCCCAATCCTGTTGGCCGACCTGTCGAAGGCTTGACGCTGCGAGCCGGCTGGCAAAGCTTTGTCGGCGCCGGACCGTTGCCGATGCGTCACGGGCTCACGCTCGGCGAGCTGGGCTTGTGGTTTATCAAAACGCTCAAGCTCGACGTCGAGTATCGCATCATCGAGATGCAAGGTTGGCAGGGCGATGCCGCGCCGGGGTTCGGTTGGCCGCTTGGCGAGCGCACGTGGATCAATCCCAGTCCCAATGCGCCGAATTTGTGGATGGCGCGCGCCTACGCCGGCACGGTGATGCTCGAGGGCACAACGCTCTCGGAAGGGCGCGGCACCACGCGGCCGCTCGAAGTGTTCGGCGCTCCCGATATCGATGCGCGGAGAGTCATGAAGGAAATGGACGAGCTTGCGCCGCAGTGGCTGCGCGGCTGCCGCTTGCGCGATTGCTGGTTCGAGCCGACGTTTCATAAGCATGTGGGCAAGCTCTGCAACGGCGTGCAGATTCACACGGAAGATCCGATCTACGATCATCAGATGTTCAAGCCTTGGCGAATCCAAGCGCTCGCGTTCAAAGCGATCCGCCGTTTGTATCCGGACTATCCGCTCTGGCGCGATTTCGCTTACGAATACGAGCACGGCAAGCTCGCCATCGACGTCATCAACGGCGGGCCCCTGTTGCGGGAATGGGTGGACGATGCGGCCGCGACGCCACAAGACCTGGATGCGCTGGCCGTACCGGATGAGCAGGCTTGGGTCAGCGAGCGGCAAGGACAGCTGCGTTACTGAAGGACCGCGGTATTTGGCTCTGAGCGTAGAATTGGACTACGCGCCAGCGCCCAGCTCCTTGGCGCGCTTGAGCGACGTGATCATCGAGACCCGCATCAGGTAGTCGCGCGTGAGGTTGGGGTCGGCTGCAATTACCTCAAGGTTCGCCTTGAACGAGACGCCATCGGATTCGAGGTTGCGTTTGTTCTGTATTGTCTGCTGGTCGATGTATTCGAGGGTCACCAGCCGTCGTTCGCGATCGTAAAGGTCGAGGGTGTTGCTGTCGGCGCGGCCATGCCAGACCTCGGCAAGCCGCGTGGTGAGGTTCATGGCGTCGTGGATGCCGCCGTTCATCCCCATGCCGCCAAGCGGATTGTTGATATGGGCGGCGTCGCCGGCCAGGAACGCGCTTCCGAGCCGCATCGTCTTTGCCACGCGCTGATGCACTTTATACAGCGTGGTGTGGGCGATCTCGTAGCTGGTGATCCCGGGGACCACGGTCGCCATCAGTGCCTGCGCAAACTTCGGCGTCAGCGCCGTCTCGTCACTTTCGTTCTCGGCGACCGGGAACATCACCCGCCATAGCCCGGGCGTTTGCAGCAGGAACCGCCAACGTTCCGGGTCGGCGACGTAGCTCACGGGCGCGAGACCTTCGATCGCGCCGTAGAAATTGAACGGCGTGCTGACCACCAGGAAGCGGTCCGGCCACGTGAACCCCGTGAACTCGATGCCGAGCGAGCGGCGGACATCGCTGCGGGCGCCGTCGGCCCCGATGAGGAAGCGGCCGGCGCGCGTCTCGACTCTTGCCTCACGTCTGACGACGACCGTCATGCCGGACGCAGTCTGGCGGGCGCGTGTGACGGCGCTGTTGAATTCGATGCTGAAGTCCGGATGGGCTTGGAGCTGTTCGTAGAGAATGCGCGTCAGGCGCGACTGTTCGCATTGCAGGCGGTAGGGATGCGCGGTGGCGTCGGCGATCTCGCCGAAGTCGAATTGCGCAAGGACGCCGTGCCGCATGGTTCGGTACTGGAACGTCGGCGCGGTCAGGCCCTGCGCGATCAGCGGCTTCGCAGCGCCGAGCGTATCGAGCATGTCGAGGGTCGGCGGATGGAAGGTCGACGCGCGCGATTCCGTCGAGAGGCCGGCGCCGGCCTCGAACACCGTCACCGGCACGCCGTTGCGCACCAGATTGGCGGCGGCGGTGAGCCCGACCGGGCCTGCGCCCGCGATCAATACGCGCTCGTCAGTGGGCATGGTCGATGAAACGCGTAGCGCGTTTGCAGGCGCGCGTCACTCGATCCGCGCGATGCCCGCCTTGGCGATGACGTCGCGGTAGAGCACGATCTCGTCGGCGTGGAATTTCTTCGACGCGTCGAGCGAAAGCGCGATCGGCGCCGCGCCGGCCTTCTCGAAGCCCTGCCGGACCGCAGGATCCTTCAGCGCCTCGGTCAGTTCCTTGTTCAGCCGTTCGAGGATCGGTCGCGGCGTGGCGGCGGGCGCCGCCAGCGCGAACCAGCCCGATATCTTGTATTCGGGCAGCCCCGCCTCGGCCGTGGTCGGCGCATCCGGCAACGCGGCGAGGCGCTGGTCGCCCGCGACGGCGAGCACCTTGGCGCCGCCGCCCTGGATCGGCGCCGAGACGTTCGGGAACCACTGGAAGCCGAGCGGCACAGTGCCGGCGATCAAATCAGGGCCGTATTGCGCGATGTTGCGATAAGGCACGTGCGTAAGCTTGGTGCCGGTGACCTGCGCGAAATATTCGCCGGCGAGATGCTGCGAGCTGCCGATGCCGACCGAGCCGTAGTTGAGCGTGCCGGGATTAGCCTTGGCGCGGGCGACGAGCTCCTTGAGCGAATTGATCTTCGCGTTGGCGCTTGCGACGACGACGATCGTGAAACCTGCGAACGGCGAGATCACCGCCAGTTCCTTGTAGGGATCGTAGCCGAGATTCTTGTAGAGCGAGATGTTCGCCGCGATCGGGCCCGAACCCGCACCCACGATGGTGTAACCGTCGGGTGCCGACCGCGCCGCTGCCTGCGTGCCGGAATTGCCGCCGGCGCCGGGGCGGTTCTCGACGATGATCGGCTGTCCCATCGATCTCGACATCCGCTCGAGCATGATGCGGCTGACCACGTCGCTGGCGCTGCCGCCGGCGAAAGGAATGATCGCGGTGATCGGGCGTGTTGGATAGGTTTGTGCGTTGACCGCGCCGGCGAGCACCGCCGAAAATACGCCGCCGAGAATGAGCCGCGCTGCAATCGTCTTCATTTGTCGTAATCCTGCTGTTGAAGTCAGGTCCCTTGAATTTAGCCGGGCGCTGGGCGTCGTCACGATCAAAAACATAGCATCTTCGGTGCCGTTGCGGAGGCATTTGACCGTGCGCCGGGCGAGCGGCGAAAAGACGCGTGGTACCGTCAGCCGCCGCCTTTCAGGCCCCCGCCGCGCGCTTCGCCGCAAAGCGCTTTTCGAGATGCGGCACCAGGCCGCCGTCCGCGATCATGTCGAGCAGGAATTGCGGGAGCGGCGAGGCGGTGAGTGCCACGCCGCGGGTCTGGTTGCGGACCGCACCGGTGGCCGCATCGACGCTCACCAGGTCGCCGGCGCCGATCCGGTCGACCCCCGCGCACACCAGCACCGGCAGGCCGAAATTCAGCGCGTTGCGGTAGAAGATGCCGCCATAGGAGCGCGCCAGCACGGCAGCGACGCCCAGATGCTTGAGCGCCTCGGCGGCCTGCTCGCGCGACGAGCCGATCCCAAAACCCTGGCCGGCAACCACCACGTCTCCCGGCTTCACTGTGCGCGCAAAATCCGGATCGACGGATTCCAGACAGTGCGTGGCGATGGTCGCGATCGGATGTTTCATATAGATGCCGGGCGCCAGCATGTCGGTGTTGATGCCATCGCCGTAGACGAAGGCGCGGCCAAAGCGCTCGCTCATGACAGCATCTCGCGCGGATCGGAAATGCGTCCGCGCACGGCGGAGGCGGCCACCGTATACGGCGATCCGAGATAGATGCTCGCGCTCGCGGTGCCCATGCGGCCCTTGAAGTTGCGCGCAATCGAAGAGATGCAGGTCACGTTCTCCTCGAGCGTGCCGTTGTAGCCGGCGCACATGCCGCAGGCGTTCGGCAGGAGTTTTGCGCCGGCCTCGATCAGGATTTGCAGCGTGCCGTCGCTTGTCGCCGCCTCCTGATCGCGGCGCGATGCCGGCGCGACCAGAAGCGACACGCCCGGATCGACCTTGCGGCCCTTGAGCACCGAGGCGGCCATGCGCAGATCGAC
Organism: uncultured Alphaproteobacteria bacterium; assembly: GCA_963785745.1. Classification (GTDB taxonomy): domain Bacteria; phylum Pseudomonadota; class Alphaproteobacteria; order Rhizobiales; family Xanthobacteraceae; genus VAZQ01. The sequence goes on along the minus strand of CAWAWR010000024.1, from coordinate 361,846 downwards.
GAGCTTAGCGCCGGTGCAGGCGCCGATATGCGCCACGTCGATCTTCACCGCGCCATGGTCCGCGACCGGCGCGGCGTTTGCCGGGCTGTGCGGCGCCGCGACCTGCGGCGTCAGCGCCGTCGCGTCGAAGCGGTGGCGTTCCGCCGGCACCGCGTCGGCGTCCGATTGCCAGCGCACGACGTCTCCCGGCTCGGCGCCGGCAGCGCGGATGAACGACGCCGTCGTTTCATCGGGATCGCAGAGTCCAGTCTGGCCGCCAAGCTCCGCCGTCATGTTGGAGAGCGTCATGCGCTCCTGCATCGGCAGCGCGCGGATCGCCGGTCCACGGAAATGCACCGCCTGGGTGCGGCCGCCTTCCATGCCGAGCTGGCCGCAGAGAAACAGCATCACGTCCTTGGCGACCACGCAGGGCCCGAACTTGCCGCTCCAGTCGATCTCGATCGTCTCCGGCACGCTCAGCCAGATTTCGCCGGTCGCGAGCACGCCCGGCCATTTCGGTTGCACCGATGCCGAACATGTAGGCGCCGAACGCGCCGCCGGTCGGCGAATGGCTGTCGCCGCCGACCACGAACATGCCGGGCTTGAGATGCCCGCGCTCCGGCAGCACGACGTGGCAGATGCCCTCGCTGTCGTAGAAGCCGGCGAGCTTGTTCTCGGCCGCGAACTTGCGCGTGACCTCGCCGATGCGGCGCGTCTCGTCGTCGCCCGCCGGAACGTAGTGATCGCTGATCAACACGACCTTGCTCGGGTCCCACAATCCGACGCCGAAGCGCTTGAGGATCGGCGCCACGCGCCGCGGCCCGCCGGAGTTGTGGATCATCGCAAGATCGACGGCGCACGTGACGATCTCGCCGGGCACGACGCGCTCGCGTCCGGCCGCGCGCGCGACGATCTTTTCGGCCAGCGTCATCGCCATGGTGGATGCCTCTTTGCCACGTGCGCGGCAGCGCGCTTGCGGGTCGTCTTGCAATCATAATACAACACGGTTGATCCGGAAAATGCTGCAAAAGAAGCGTGGCCGATGATGGCAGAGACCAAGCCGAATGGACTGGCGGCGCGGCTGAAGGACGCCGAGCGCACGCGCGGCATCGTCGTCGCGCCGGGCGTGTATGACGCGCTCAGCGCCAGCATCGCCGCGTCGGCCGGTTTCGACACGCTCTATCTCTCCGGCGCGGCCATCGCCTATTGCCGGCTCGGGCGGCCCGATATCGGGCTCGTCTCCTCGACCGAGGTCGCCGAAACGATCGCGCTGGTGCGCGACCGCGTCGACTGCGCGTTGATCGTCGATGCCGACACCGGCTACGGCAACGCGCTCAACGTGCAGCGGACGGTGCGGCTGTTCGAGCGGGCAGGGGCTTCGGCGATCCAGCTCGAGGACCAGGTGTTCCCGAAGCGCTGCGGGCATCTCTCCGGCAAGGCGGTCATTCCCGCGGCGGAGATGGTAGGCAAGATCAGGGCGGCGGTCGATGCGCGAGCGTCGGAGGCGACGCTGATCGTCGGCCGCACCGACGCGGCCGCGGTCGAGGACCTCGACCGCGCGATCGAGCGCGGACGTCTCTATGCCGAGGCGGGCGCCGACATCCTGTTCATCGAGGCGCCGCGTACGCGCGACGATCTTGCGAAAATTGCCAAGGAACTCGGCAGCACGGCGCCGCTGCTCGCGAACATGGTCGAGGGCGGCAACACGCCGCTGCTCACCGGGGACGAACTCGCTGGCATCGGGTTCCGCCTTGTGATCTTTCCGGGCGGCATCGTGCGGGCCCTCGCACGCACCGCGCGAGACTACTACGCGAACCTGAAGGCGCACGGCACGAATGTTGCTTTTCAAGACCGGATGTTCGACTTCCAGGAGTTGAACGACATGCTTGGAACCGCGGAGATTCTAAAAGATGGGCGTCGCTACGAAGAGTAGGAACGCGTTTGGCGTGTGGGCTTGCGTTGCGACGGTTCTCGCCGCAACCGCGCCGGCGCGCGCGCAGGTTGCCGACTATCCGTCGCGCCCGATCACGCTGTTGGTGCCGTTCGTCGCGGGCGGTAGCTCGGACGTGGTGATGCGGCTGGTCTCCAAGCGCGTCTCGGAACGGCTCAAGCAACCGATCGTGATCGACAACCGCCCCGGCGGCGCCGGCAATGTCGCGGCGCTGGCGATCAAGAACGCGCCGAAAGACGGCTACACGCTGATGATGGGGCACACCGGCACGCACGCCATCAACGCCACGCTCTATTCCGACCTGAAATTCGATCCCGCCAAGGATTTCGCGCCGATCACGCCGCTGATCTCGTTCAACAACATTTTGATCGTCAATGGCGCCAGTTCGGCGAAGTCGGCGAAGCAGCTGGTGGCGTTCGGGAAGTCGAAATCGGACGGGCTCACCTATGCATCGCAAGGCGTCGGCACCGGCGGCCATCTGCTGGGTGTGATCCTCGCGAAGCAGGCCGGCATTAAGCTTATCCATGTGCCGTATCGCGGCGTCGCCCCGGCGGTCACCGACATGGTCGCGGACCGCGTCGATCTGATGTTCTCGTCCTACGTGACCGCGGGGCCGCACATCGAAAGCGGGAAGCTGCGCATGCTCGCCATTGCCGGCACGAAGCGGCATCCGAAATTTCCGGAGCTTCCGACCATGGCGGAAGCGGGCTTCCCGGGCGTCGAGATGGAGCAGTGGTTCGGGCTGTTCGCACCGGCCGGCACGCCGGAGCCGGTCGTGCGCAAGCTGAACGAAGCATTCGTCGAGGCGCTTGAAAGCGACGAGGTGCGCAATACCCTGCTCCCGCAGGGCGCCGTCATCATTCCGGGCACGCCGCAGGACCTTGCGGCGATGATCGCGCGCGACATCGTGCGGCTCGGTCAGGTCGTGAAGGATTCGGGCGCCAAACCGGAGTGACGGCATCAGCCGATCGCGGCGGACTTCGCGAGTCCTTCAAGCATTGATGAGCGTCGCAGGAAGGTTCTGAGCTTCTCGCGGTCGTTGGCGGTCGCCTGCAGATCCCGCAGCAGCTCGCGCCGCCGCGCCGGATCGCGCTCGCGCATGCGGGCGCGGTTGCGATCCGCCTGCGCCAAAATATCCTCGCGGGCGATCGGCCGCCGCCGCCGGTCGTAGGCGTCGAGCCGTTCCTCGGGCGCGCCGTGGCGCAACACGTCGATCAGCGCGGCGGCGAGCTCGAACGCGTCGTGGATGCCGCCATTGAGCCCCATGCCGCCGGCCGGCGTATTGAGATGCGCGGCGTCGCCGGCGAGCAGCATGCGGCCTTTGCGATAGATCGGCACCATCCGCATGTGCACGCGGTAGGGCCGCTGCTCGGCGATGTCGTATTTGACGTTGCGCGGGACGATCACTTGTAAGCTCGCTTCCAGTGCCTCCGGCGTCATCTGGTCGTCGATCGGGATGTTCTCGTCCGGATAGATCGACACCCGCCAGCGGCCCGGCACCTTGAGCAGGCTGAAATTGCCGTTCTCCTTCCAGCAATAGGAGACGTTGGAGATGCCTTCGAGATGATCCTCGAACGGGAACAGCGTGGTGACGAGCAGCGTCGTCTCCGGATAGGTCATGCCCTCGAACGGCAGCCCCATGCAGCGTCGCACGGTGCTGCGCGCGCCGTCGGCGCCGACGACATAGCGGGCGCGCAATTGTTCGCGCTTGCCGCCGGTTTCGATCTCGACCCGGACGTGGCCGCCGGCCTCTTGCGCCTCTTCCACCTTGCTTGCGAAGCGGACCTCGGCATGGGGCGATTGCCTGAGCTTGTCGAGCAGCGCCTCCGACAGCTTCCATTGCTCGCATTGCAGCCGATAGGGATGGCGCGTCTCGCCTTCCAGCACCGACAGGTCGAACACCGCGCGGTCGCCGGAGGGGTGCAGGCGGATCTGCCAATGCGGGCAGGGGATGCCGCGCGCCAGCATCACGCCGGTGATGCCGAGCGGCTCCAGCATGTCGAGCGTCGGCGGATGAAAGGTCGAGGCGCGCAGATCGCGCACGATTGCGTCCTCGGCCTCGACAACCGTCACGGGAATCTTCTGCTCCGCCAGCAGCAGGGCGACGCAGAGCCCGACCGGCCCGCCGCCGGCGACGATCACCTCGGCGTCGGTGCGTGTGATCGTTGCCGGTTGTGATGGATGTGAAGCGTTGCTTGTCATATCGTAGCATTGCCATCGCGTTGTCGCGTTATCAACGGCGATGGCAGAGTTGGAAGGAATAATGGCCGTTGAATACGCGCCCCGTGGACTGATCGGCGTGCTGACGCCGCAGGCGAACACGACGGTGGAGCCGGAATTCTGGGTGATGCTGCCGCCGGGCGTCGCGATGATCAACGCGCGCATGATGAGCGACAGGGACACGCTCGAAGGGCGGCTCCTGGACTATTTCGAGCAACTCGACACGGCGGTGCGCCAGTTCCACAACGCGCCGATCGGCGCGATCGCGCTCGGCACCACCGGCGCGTCCTATGTCGCCGGCATTCCGCGCGAGCGGGACGCCGTTGCCGCGCTGACCAAAAAGACGGGCGTGCCGTTCATCACCGCCGGGCTCGCGGTGGTGCTCGCGCTCAATACGCTGAAGGCGAAGCGCATCGGCATCGTCTCGCCCTATCCCGAGGGTTTGACCAAGACCTGCATTCCCTATTGGGAGGAGCACGGCTTCAAGGTCGACGGCGTCGTGCAGATCGCCAATCACCCGGACCAGTTCCACCCGATCTATTCGATCGCGGCGGCGAGCGCCCAGGAAGGGCTCGACGAGCTCGAAGACATGGGCCTCGACGCCATCGTGATGCTCGGCACCGGCATGCCGACGCTCGAGCCGATCCTCGAACGGCCGGAGGTCGGCGGCGCGCCGGTCATGTCCTGCATGCTTTGTCTGGGATGGGCCTCGATCGACGCCGTGCGTGGCGACAAACCCGACGCCGGCGCATTGCACGCCTTCATTCGCGGCGAGGGCTGGGGCGAGCGGTTGCGGGCGCGCAGCGTGGCGCCGTAGCCGCTATTTCACGGGATTGGCGAAAATTTCGCGGACCCGCTGAACCGTCGCCGGTGGCGTCTGGTAGAGTTGGCGCACCAGCGCGTGAATCTCCTCGCTCGGCGTCGGGTCGATGTCGAGGCCGCGCCGGGCCGCCTCCTCCAGGAAAGCCGGGTCCTTCATGGTCGCCTCGAAGCTCGTGCGCAGCGCGGCCGCGATCGGCGCGGGAAGGTCCGGCGGCGCGATATACGGCCGGCCGAACTCCTGCGTCGCGAACAGGAGCATCAGCGCGTCCCGCTGCTCGGGCGTGGTGGCGTATTTCAACGCATAGGGCACGTGCGGCAGATCGGGATGCGGCTTGAGACCGAACTGGACGACCAGGTTGATGCGCTTCTCCGCCAGCATGGTCGTCATCGTGGCCTTGATGCTGGCCCAGGTGATCGCGCCGTTGCCCTGCACTTCGTTGCGATCCATCGCGAGATTGACCTCGCGCGTGCCCGGATAGCCGGAGATGACCTTGAACTTGGTGCCGAGGGCGGCATTGGTGATGATCGGGAAGGTATCGGTGGCGCCGCCCGATCCGCCAACGATCAGCTCGGTCCGGAAGGCATCCTCGAACGTCTTCACCGCGCGCGTCGGTGCGCGCGACCATCACCTGATATTCGCGCAGTGCGCTGCCGATCCAGGTGAACTGCCGGGCATCGAACCGCGCCGCGCCCGCGTCCAGCACGGCGCGCGAAGCGATCTGCGGGTTGACCGCCCCGATGACCGTGCCGTCGCGCGGCGCGATCGAGAAGATGTTGTTGGCGACCTGGAGCGACAGCGCCCCCGGCACGTTTTGCGGCACGATATTGGGATTGCCGGGGATGTGCCGCGACCAGTGCGTCGCAATGGTGCGGGCGAACAGGTCGTAGCCGCCGCCGGCGCTCGAGCCGATCAGCAGGCGGATCTGCTTGCCGCGAAAATGTTGCTCGACGTTCTGGCTCGCCGCAGCCGACGGGTAGAGCGCGGCGATCAGGGCGACAACGCCCGCGCGTGCCAACGATGAGCTACCGCGTTCGGGGAGGGGAGCCATGCGCTTTTGTGTTTTCTCCGCGATATGCCACGCTATCGTAGCATTGAGACGAGCAAAGTCACTTGAGGAGATTGCATGGCAGGCGGTTTCGTCGGGATGGTCAAGCCCACCACGCATGGCTCGGGCTCCCATGACGCGCTTGTTCGCATGCTGCCGGCGAGCGTCCGCACCCACACGGTCTATTGCGGGATCAAGGATGGCACCGTCGAGGAATTCGAGGCGGTCATGCCGCAGTACGACCACGGCGTCGCCGAAGCGGCCGGTCTCAAGGTCGACCTCATCCATCCGGAAGGCACGCCGCCGTTCATGATCCACCGCTATGCCGGCGAGCAGCGCATCGTCGCCGGCTGGGAGGACAAGTATCGCATCCCGGTCTTCACCTCGGGCATGAACCAGATCCGCGCCATGAAGGCGCTGGGCGCCAAGCGGATCGTCGGCGCCGGGTATGACTCCATCACCGGGCCATTGGTCGAAGAATATTTCCGTGACGCCGGCTTCGACGTCATCGCCATCGAGAAGGTGAAGGCGACGTGGGAGGAGGTCGGACTTCTCACCAACGGGCAGATGATCGCGATGATGACCGACGTGTTCCGGCGTCATCCCGGCGGACAGGTGATGTATCTCCAGGGCAGCAAGTGGCCCTCGCTCGACGTCGTCGAGGAGCTGGAGCACGAAATCGGCGTGCCGGTGGTGCAGGCGGTGGCGGCGCGCTGCTGGGAAATCCAGTTGCGGCTCGGCTTGCGGCAGCCGGTTTCCGGCTACGGCCAGCTCGTCGCCGCCATGCCGAACGGATAAGGGAAAACCATGCCTGGGCTTCGGATCGGTGATGCCGTGGTGGTCACGGGCGCGGCGCAGGGCATCGGCCGCGCCATCGCCGTCGAGCTGGCGCGGCGTGGCGCCATGCTCGCGCTCTGGGACGTGCTGGAAGACGGGCTCAAGGAAACCGCCGACCAATGCGCGCAGATGCGCGTCGACGTCATCACCCGCAAAGTCGATGTCTCCGACACAGGTACGATCGCGCAGGCCGCCGAGGAGGCCATTGCACGTTTCAACGGCGTGTTCGGCCTCGTCAACAATGCCGGCATATTCCCGCGCGTCTCGATCCTTGACGTCACGCCGGAGACATGGCGCGCCGTGCTGGGCGTGAATCTTCTGGGCACGGTGTTCTGCTCGCAGGCGCTGGCGCGCGACATGGTCAAGCGCGGGCGCGGCGTGGTGGTGAACATCGCGTCCGGACGCGCGCTGCAGGGCACGCCGCGCGGCGCGCACTATGCCGCCTCCAAGGCCGGCATCGTGTCGTTCACGAAGTCGTTCGCGCTGGAGTTCGCGCAACAGGGCCTGCGCTGCAACTGTGTCATTCCCGGCGTGACCGAGACCGCACAGCCGCTCGCCGACACCACGCTGGAAGAGCTGCATGAGCGCGGCAAGCGCATCCCGCTCGGCCGCATCGGCCAGCCGGAGGATATCGCGCGCGTCGTCGCGTTCCTGTTCAGCGAGGATGCATCGTACATGACCGGGCAGTCGGTGGCGGTGAACGGCGGCGCGATCATGATACCGGGAGGCTGATGGGCGATGACCAGGATCAAATCCGCCTTCGTGCTCGCCGCTTCGCTGGTGCTGGCGGCCAGCCAGGCATCCGCGCAAGCGGACTTCTACGCCGGCAAGCAGATCTCGCTCTTGATCGGCACCACCGCCGGCGGCGGCTACGACGCCTACGGCCGGCTCGTTGCACGTCATATCAGCAGGCACATCCCGGGCAATCCCGCCGTCGTCGCGAAGAACATGCCCGGCGCCGGCGGGCTTACCGCCGCCAACTATCTCTACAATCGCGGGCCGAAGGACGGCACCGAGATCCTGATCGTTCAGAACGGCCTGCCGTTCGAGCGGCTGTTTCAGACGTTGTCGCCGGAAGGCAAGAACGCACTGTTCGACGCTACGAAATTCGGCTGGATCGGCAGCGCCACGCAGACCGTGTTCGTCACGGTGACCTGGCATGGCTCCGGCGTGCGCACGCTACAGGACGCGTCGGCGAAGGAGACCATCCTCGGCGCCAGCACGCCGAGTGCAGACAGCTACATCCTGGCGATGCTGAGCAACAACCTGCTCGGCACCAAGTTCAAGGTGGTCCACGGCTATGCCGGCGCGACCGAGGTGAGTCTCGCGGTCGAAAGCGGCGAAGTGCAGGGCGAAGCCGGCAAGGACTGGACCACGCTCACGGCCACCAAGCCGCAATGGATCAGGGACAAGCTGATCAACATCCTGGTGCAGATGGGAATGGCGGCGCATCCCGATCTCAAGGGCGTGCCGATGGCGATCGAGCTGGCGAAGACGCCGGAGGACCGGCAGGTCATGGAAGTCGTGTTCGCCAAATACGGCATGGCGCGGCCGTTCTTCACGGCGCCCGGCGTGCCGCCGGAGCGGCTCGCGCTATTGCGGCGCGCCTTCGACGCTACCTTAAGCGATCCGGTCGTGATCGCGGAGGCCAAGAAGCTCGGCATGGAAGTGAGCCCGGTGCGTGGCGAGGCGGTCGAGAAGCTGGTGATGAAGATGATGGCGACGCCGGACGATCTTGCGGCGCGCGCGCGGGATGTTTTGAAGCCACGGTGAGGGGACCGATCGAGATGAAGAAAGTCGAAGCCAAAAAAGGCGCGCACTATTCGATGTGGCGCGGTGTCGCCGGACTGGTCAAGCCGACGCGCCGGCCGGGTTCGCTTGAAACGCTGATCCGGCTTTTGCCGGAGGGCATCGGCGTGGTGCCGCTTCTGCTTGACGTGCGGGCCGGCAGCCATGCCGAGTTCTCGTCCGCCATTCCGCACTATGAGAAGCATGTCGCGGAGCTCGCCGAGCAGGGCATGGACATGATCCATCCCGGCGGCACGCCGCCGTTCATGCTGCAGGGCTACAAGGGCGAGGACAAGCTGATCAAGTCCTGGGAGAAGAAGTACAAGACGCCGATCTTCACCTCCGGGCAGAACCACGTCCACGCCATGCGCGCGCTCGGCATCAAGAAATTCATCGGCGCGAGCTATTCTGCGCTGCAGAACAAGATCGTCATCGACTACATGACCGAAGCCGGCTTCAAGGTCGTCTCGATGGAGCCGATCGACGTGCCGTTCAACGAGGCGCAGCACATTTCGCCGGAGCGGCTCTACGCGCACATCAAGACGCTGTTTCGCAAGAACAAAGGCGCCGACGGAATCTACATCCAGGGCGGCGCCTGGCACACCGAGAGCATTGTCGAACTGCTCGAACAGGACCTGCAGGTCCCGGTGGTCCACGCCAACATCGCGCCGGCCTGGGAAATCCTGAAGCGGTTGTCCGTGCGGGAGCCGCGCGCCGGCTTCGGGCGGCTGCTGCGGGAATTGCCGGAAATGATCTAGCGCGTCGCGAGGAGGAATGCCGCCATGTGCGATCAATGCAGACGCAAGCTGAACTCATCCGGCTCGAAAGAGACATTCGCTTGCAACGAAACGCAAACGCCGGCGCCGTCGCGCCGTGATCTCATCGCCGCCGGCGCCGGATTGCTGGCTGGGACGGCCATCGCTCAGGTGATGCCGGGCGCCGCGCAGGCGCAGGGCGCCGCCGACGCCGAGCTCGCGCGGCTGCAGAAGGCCGGTCGGATCGTGCTCAAGGGCGGCATTGTCCTGTCGCTCGATCCCAAGGTCGGCGACTTCGCGAGCGGCGACGTGCTGATCGAGGATGGAAAGATCCGTGAGGTACGGCCCAACATCGACGCCGCAGCCGACGCGGCCGTGATCGTCGACGCGACCAACCGGATCCTGATCCCCGGCTTTGTCGACACCCACAGCCATTCCTATCAAGGCTTGCTGCGCAGTTCGCTTCCCAACGGCCTGGTCGACCCGGACTACAACCGCGACGTCCAGAACAAGCTGACCCCCGCCTACACGCCGCAAGATGTCTACGCCGGCGTGCTGATCACGGCGCTTGGCTTCATCGACATGGGCACGACCGCGATTGTCGACCTCTCGCAGATCAGCCACACGCCCGAGCACAGCGACGCTTGCGTCGAGGCCTTGCAGGACGCCGGCATCCGCGCGGTCTACGGCTACTCCCGCGGCGCCGGCGCGGCCATGCAATGGCCGCAGGACATCGCACGCTTGCAGAAAACCTATTTCAGCTCAAAGGACCAGTTGCTGACGCTGGCGCTCGGCGCGAGCCTCGACGCGAAGGTGCTGGCCGCCGCGCGTGAAGCCCAGGTGTCCGCCGTCATGCACTACCGGGTCAATCCCGCGCCGGGCCTCGCGCTGGGCAAGGCCGGCGTCTTGCGCGAGGGCGACCTGTTCATCCACTGCACGCATCTCAACGACGAGGCGTGGCGGATGATCAAGGACCTTGGCGGCCGCATCTCGATGTCGCCGCCGCTCGAGATGGCGATGGCGCATGGCATGCCCTCGGTCCAGGACGCGCTCGACCGCGGCATCCGTCCGTCGCTGAGCTCCGATCACGGCACCACGGTCGGCCAGGATTGCTTCTCGATGATGCGCACGACCTTCAACCTTCAGCGCTTGCGAGTCTTGCAGCGCAGGAGAGAGGGCGAGAAGGATACGCCGCCGCTGGTCACCTGCCGCGACGTACTCGACTTCGCGACGCTGCAGGGCGCGCGCTGCGCCAATATCGACGGCAAGGTCGGCACGCTCACGCCCGGCAAGGAGGCGGATATCCTGATGCTGCGGGCCGACCGGATCGACATATGGCCGCTCAACAATGCACCGAGCGTGGTGGCGAATTTCATGAACCCGGGTCATGTGGAGAATGTCTTCATCGCCGGCAAGCCGAAGAAGTGGCGCGGCAGTCTGGTGGACGTCGACGTGCCGCGGGTGCTGCGGCTGGCGCAGCAGGCCCGCGACGGGCTGATGAAGCGGACGAACCACCAGATGGACCTGCTTGGCTAATCTGGGCATGGAAATTGCTCGTACCGTCGCGGGTGCGGCGATTTGGCTTCGCCATGCCAGCGCGCCGGCGCTAGTGTCTCCGGCACTGGTGTTCATGCCTCTGCAAGATCGAGATTCGCCCACATGAAGCTTGTCGTAAGATTGCTGCTGCTCGCTGTTTGCCTGCTGATCCCCGCCGTGGCGTCCGCCCAGGACTGGCCGACCCGTCCGGTCCGCATCGTCAGCCCGTTCGCGGCCGGCGGCACCGCCGACATCCTCGCGCGCATGGTCGCGGATCATCTCTCTTCGGTGTTCAAGCAGCAGTTCTTTGTCGAGAACCGCACCGGCGCGGGCGGCGCGATCGGCGTGCAGGGCGTCGCGACCTCGCCGCCCGACGGCTACAACCTGGTGATCACCAACATCTCCATGCTGGTGACGATCCCGGTGATGAATCCGAAGCTGGTCTATCATCCGACCCGCGATCTCACCAACATCGCCTATGTCGCCGGCGCGCCGGTGGTGGTCGCCGTCAATGAGCCGAGCGGCATCAAGTCGATCGATCAGCTCGTCGCGCTCGGCAAAAAGCTGGGCAAGCCGCTGAGCTATTCGTCCTCCGGCATCGGCACCAACGGGCATCTGCTCGGCAAATCGTTCGGGCAGCTCGCCAAAATCGGCGTCGTGCATATTCCCTACAAGGGCGCCGCCATCGGGATCACCGATCTGATCGCCGGTCATATCAATTTCGGTCTGCCGGTACTGGGCTCGGTCGCGTCGCATCTGCGCGGCGGCGCGCTGGTGCCGCTCGCGCATTCGGCCGGCGAGCGCGTGCCGGAATATCCGAACGTGCCGACGCTGAAGGAGGTCGGCTATCCCGACCTGACCACCACGACCTGGTTCTCGCTGTCGGGACCGGCCAACATGCCGCGCGAACTCGCGGAGCGGCTCAATCGCGAAGTCGTGGCGATGGTCAAGAAGCCCGACATCCGCGAGCGCATTCAGCGCGACGGCATGATCACCGAAACGATGTCGATTCCGGAATTCGACAAGTTCATCGCGGCAGAGACTACGCGCTGGAAGCCGGTGATCGAGGCGGCAGGGCTGGTCTCGAAGTAACCTGAGCTTGCGCGGCCTGCGCAAGCGCGCGGCCGATCATGACCAGCACGGGCTGCCCGGGCGTCGCTTCGTCGAGCTTGGATGCGATGTCCGCAATCGTTGCGGCGATGACCTCCTGCTCGGGCCTGGTCGCGGCGGCCACCGCAATCGCAGGCGTGTCGGCCGGGAGCCCGTGCGCTTGTGCCGTTGCCGCCAGCGCTGCGAGCGCGCGCTTGGGCATATAGACCACGGTGGTGGTGACGGGATCGGCGACGCTCGTCCAGTCGATGTCGGACGGCAGCTTCCCGTCCGCGCCGTGCGCGGTGACGTATTGAATCCGCCGCGCGAGCTTGCGGTGGGTGAGCGATACGCCGAGCCGGCTGGCCGCGCCCTGCGCGGCGGTGATGCCGGGCACCACTTCGACGGGGACGCGGGCCTTGCGGCAGGCCGCGATCTCCTCGCCGGCGCGGCCGAAGATCATCGGATCGCCGCCCTTGAGCCGCACCACGCGACGGCCGGATTTCGCAAGCCCCACCATCAGCGCATTGATCTCGTCCTGTTTGCATGACGGCGCGAAGCCGGTCTTGCCGACCATCATCTTCTTCGCCTCGCGGCGCGCGAAATCGAGGATCGCCGGCGCGACCAGATCGTCGATCAGGATGACGTCGGCCGATTGCAGCGCGCGCACCGCGCGCAATGTGAGCAGCTCGGGATCGCCGGGGCCGGCGCCGACCAGCGTCACGGAGCCGGCGCCTGGCTTTTCGCCCTCGGCCTGCGTCTCGGCGAGGATGCGGTCGAAGTCGGATGGCGCGGGCTCGCGATCGGGCTCTCGCAACGCGGTCGCGGTGAACATCTGCCAGAACCGCCGGCGGCCGGCGAACGGCAGGCCGGACGATTTCACGGCGTCGCGCCAGCGCCGCGCGGCCTCGGCCCAGCGCGCAAACCCAAACGGGATCAGCGCTTCGAGCTTGGCGCGGATCGCCTGCGCGAACACCGGCGCCGCGCCGTCGGTGGAAATGCCGATCACCAGCGGCGAGCGGTTGACGATCGAGCCGAAGGAGAAATCGCAGAACGCGGGCTTGTCGATGACGTTGACGGGCACGCCGGCGGCGCGTGCCGCTGCGGCGAAGCGCGACGCTTCCTCGTCATTGCTGAGCGCGCCGATCGCCAGGGCGGCGCCGGCAAAATCGCTGACCTGCCAGGCGCGTAGATGAAGCACGATCGCGCCACCCGGCGGATCCGACGCCAGCGCCAGCAACTCGTCCGAGACTTCGTAGGCGAGCACGTCGACCTCGGCGCCCGCGGCCGACAGCAGCTCGGCCTTCCACGCGGCGGCGGGCGTGCCGCCCGCGATCACCGCGCGTTTGCCGCTGAGCGCGAAGAACACCGGCAGCCGTGCCAGGCGTTCCATGCGCGGCGGCTTTGCCTCGACCGGGATGCGCGGTGCATTCATGCTGCATGCTCTTTCTTGCGCTCTTGCGCGATGATCCGCTTCAGCTCCGGCAGGCAGGAGCCGCAATTGGTGCCGGCGCGGGTTGCTTGCCCGATCTCCGTGACGGTGCCGGCCGTGCCGGATGCCACGGCGTCGCGGATGCAGCCTTCGCCGACGCCGAAGCATGCGCACACGACCGGCTCGGTCTCGATCATGGAGACCGAAGCGAACCGCGCGAGCGGGAAGCCGTCGTCGTGCATATCGAGCGCGGCAAGGTCCATGCTCAGCGGCTGGTCCGCCGGCCCGATGCACACGAACCCGTCCACCTCGCCGTCAAGGATGGCTGCGGCCCGATACGTGCGCTGGTCGAGATGCTCGGCAAGCTTGGCGTCGGCGGTGAGCATGCCGTAGGCGAAGTCGTGCCACATCATCGGCCCGTGATCGGAGGCGATCCGGTATTCCTGCCCGTCGGCGGTGGCGACGCGTGTCCACCATGTCGCGGTCGGCAGCGCAATCGGGCGATGGGTGCGCACGAAGCCGCGCATGGCAAAGGCCACGGGCGCGATGGAGGCCGGCGTAGCCTTGGCTTCGGGTTGTCCGGAGTAAGGATCGGTGCAGGGCGACACGAGATCGTCGGCGCGCGCACAGGAGGCGGTGTCGCCGCTCCAGTGGATCGGCAGGAAGATCGAGCCGGGCTGCTGGTCCTCAGTGACCACGACCTTCACGATGCAGGCGCCGTGCGGGTCGCGACGCGGGCAAATGCGCCGTCCACGAGCTTGGTGCGCGCCGCGTCGTCGGGATGCACCTCGACGAACGGCTCCGGCAGATGGGTCGCAAGCCGCGGGCTCATGCCGGTGCGCGTCATGGTGTGCCACTGGTCGCGGATGCGGCCGGTGTTGAGGCGCAGCGGGAAGTCGGGCGACGTCGCTTCCTTCAACGCCGGCGGTTCGGTCGCGATGAAGCGGCCGCGGTGATCGGGCGTGAAGAAGCCGCCCCGAGCAAAGAACCGCTGCTCGGCCGGTACCGCGCCGGCGCGCAGCGGCCATTGCACCGGCGCGAGCGCGTCGTAGTCTGCATCGGACAACGTGGCGAGACCGCCGATGTCGAAATCGCGGAATCCGTTGTTCTCGAACGCCGACAATGCCGCGTGCTCGCGGAAGACGTCGGCCGGCGAGCGGTAGGCAAACGCATCGCCGAAGCCGAGCTTTGTCGCCACCTCCGAAACGATCTGCCAATCAGGCTTGGCCTCGCCCGGCAGCGGCAGGAAGGCGCGCTGGCGCGAAATGCGGCGCTCCGAATTGGTGACGGCGCCGTCCTTCTCGCCCCAGGCCGCGGCCGGCAGAAGCACATGCACGCCCGCATTGACCGTGTCGTTCGAGAGGACATTCTCGGAGACGACGAACAATTCGAGCTTGCCGAGTGCCTCGCGCACGGCTGCCGCGCGCGGCAGCGACACCGCCGGGTTGGTGGCCATCACCCACAGCGCCTTGATCTCGCCGCGCGCGATCGCCTCGAACATCTGCACCGCCTTGAGGCCTTCGCGCTCGGCCATGCGCGGCGCGTCCCAGAAGCGGCGTACGCGGTCGATCTCGGTTGGCGAGAAGCCCATATGCGCGGCCAGCATATTGGCGAGGCCGCCGACCTCGCGGCCGCCCATCGCATTCGGCTGGCCGGTCAGCGAGAACGGACCGCAGCCGGGCTTGCCGATGCGGCCGGTGGCGAGGTGGCAATTGATGATGGCGTTGACCTTGTCGGTGCCCTGCGCCGACTGGTTGACGCCCTGCGAGTAGCAGGTGACGACGCGGTGTGTGCCGCGGAACAGATCGAAGAATGCTTGCACCTGCGCGGCGTCGATGCCCGTCGCGCGTGCCGTCGCCTCGACGTCGGGCGCGATCGTCTTCGCGCGGGCCAGCGCTTCCTCGAAACCGGACGTGTGTGCGCGGATGTAGTCGCTGTCGAGCGCGCCTTGCTCGGAAAGATGCACCAGCAGGCCGGAGAACAGCGCCGTGTCCATGCCCGGCGCGACCGGCAGGAACAGGTCGGCATCGGCGGCGGTCGCGGTGCGGCGCGGATCGATGACCACGACCTTTGCGCCGCGTTCGGCCTTGTTGCGCGCCATGCGCTGGAACAGCACCGGATGACACCAGGCGGCGTTGGAGCCGACCAGCACGATGAGATCGGCTTGGTCGAGGTCGGCATAGGTGCCGGGAACGGTGTCCGAGCCGAAGGCACGCCGGTGACCGGCGACCGACGACGCCATGCAAAGCCGCGAATTGGTGTCGACATTGGCCGAGCCGATGAAGCCCTTCATCAGCTTGTTGGCGACGTAGTAGTCCTCGGTCAGCAATTGCCCGGAGAGATAGAACGCGACCGCGTCGGGCCCGTGGCGGTCGATGATGTCCTTGAAGCCACCGGCCACGCGATCGAGCGCAACATCCCAGCTTGCACGTGCCAGCGATCCATCGAGCTGCCGCATCATGGGATGGAGGAGCCGCGCATCGAGCGCCAGCGTTTCGCCGAGCGCGGAGCCTTTCGAGCAGGTGCGGCCTTGGTTCGCCGGATGCGTCGGGTCGCCGGCGATGGCGGCCCCGCCGCGGCCATCCGGCTGCGCGATCAGGCCGCAGCCGACGCCGCAATAGGGGCAGGTGGTGCGGACCGCGGGCAGATGGGGCAGGGGCGCATTCATCGCTGGCTCAATACACATCCTGCTGATAGCGGCCGCGCTTCTTGAGGTCGGCGACGAAGGCAATGGCCTCGTCGGTCGAGCGCACGCCATGCGCCGCCACCACGTCGACCAGTGCGCGCTCCACGTCCTTGGCCATGCGCTTGGCGTCGCCGCAGACATAAACGTGCGCGCCCTCGGCGAGCCATGCCCAGAGGTCGCGGCCGACCTCGCGCATGCGGTCCTGCACGTAGATCTTCTGATCGCTGTCGCGCGACCAGGCGAGCGTCAGGCGCCGCAGCACCTTCGCGGCCTTCATGCCGGTGAGCTCGTCCTCGTAAAAGAAATCGCTGTCGCTGTGCTGATGGCCGAAGAACAGCCAGTTGCGGCCGGGCGCCTTGGTCGCCATGCGCTCGTGCAGGAAGGCGCGGAACGGCGCGATCCCGGTGCCGGGGCCGATCATGATCACCGGCACCGACGGATCGGCGGGCAGGCCGAAGGCGTGCGCCTGCTGCACATAGACCTTCATCCGGTCGCCGGGATTTACGCGTCCGGCGAGGAAGGTGGACGCGACGCCCAACCGCTTGCGGCCGTTGATGGCGTAGCGGACGGTGTCGACGCAGAGCGCCATGCGGTTGGCATCGACTTTCGGAGACGACGCGATGGAATAGAGCCGCGGTTGCAGTGGATCGAGCACCTCGATGAAGGCTTCCGGGTCGGGCCGCAGGCCGCGGAATTTCTCGATCGCCGCCAGCACGTCGAGCGTGGCGGCGTCGCCGTCGGGATCGCCGCCATCCGCCAGCGCCTTGGCCTTCTGCCGGCGCTCGCCGCCGGCGATGTAGGAGAACAGTTGGAAGAGCTGGTCGGGCGCGGCCCCGAGCGACACGTCGTTGATGAGGACATCGCGCAGCGCGCGGCCGCGCACCGGATGGTCGCGCGACACGCCGAGCGCGGCGATCACGTGATCGGCGAGCGCCGGATCGTTGGTCGGGAACAGGCCGAAGGCGTCGCCCACGGTGTATTCAATGCCGGAGTCGGTGAGATCGAACTCGACGTGCCAGGTCTCTTTCTCCGACTTGGGCTTGTTGAGGCGCGTGCGGGAAAGGAACGTCGCCTCAACGGGATTGTCGCGCGAGCGTCCCGGCGCCGCGGCCGGCCCGGCCGGTGCAGCCGAAACATCGGCAGCCGGCGTGATCGACGACTTCGTCGTGGTCGGCGACGAATTGCCAAACTCCTCGAACAGGGACTTCAGCATCCGGGCGGTCTCCTTGCCGCCGGGCACGCAGAGATTCAGCCGCTCTTCTTTTCTTGAAAAAATCGCGTTGGAATAGTCCTGACAGTTGTAGCCGCATTGTCCGCAGTCCTGTTGGGCCATGGCCGCCATCATCCGGCGGCGGAGCGGGCGTCCCTCTGCGAGTTTCATTCTTTCGTTTATTGCGATCGTCTGGTCGTGCCAGGGCGCTTCGTCGTCGTCCTCGGCGGCCGCGCCGGGCGGCGCCGGCATCAGTGCCGCGGATTTGGCGGACGACAGCGGCGTGATCGAGCCTTCGAGCGACACCAGGCCGGCGAAGAAGCCGTTGAGCCAGGTGCGCTGCTCGGCGGAGAACGGCGCGCTCTCCGGAATGAGCTGCGGAATCGGTGGGCGTGGGGCGGCGCTCATGACGCCACCTGCGTGCACATCGTCTTGAGCGCCTCGACATCGTGCCGCCGCGAGAACGCGAGAAAGGTCTCGGCGGACGAGCTGCGGTGCTTCACGTAGGACTTGAGCAGCCGTTCGACGGTCGCAGGGACCTCTTCGGCGCGCACGTCCATGAAGATCTCGCGGGCGAGTCCGGTATCCTGACCGGCGCCGCCGCCCACCAGCACATGGTAGCCCTCGACGGTGTCGCCGTCGTCGTTGATCGACACCTTGCAGGCGATGAGGCCGATGTCGCCGATGTAGTGCTGCGCGCAGGAATGGTGGCAGCCGGTGAGATGGATGTTCACCGGGCCGTCGAGCTCGACGCGCGCCTCGCACCAGTGCGCGATCTCCTCGGCATGCCGCTTGGTGTCGGACGCCGCGAAGCGGCAGCCGACATTGCCGGTGCAGGCGACAAGGCCGGCGCGGATCGAGCTGGCGCTGACCGACAATCCGAGTGCCTTGATGCCCGAGACGGCGCCTTTGACCTTGTCGTCGGGCACGCCCGAGATCAGGAGGTTCTGCCAGACCGTGAGCCGGACATCGCCGTCGCCGAGCGCGCGGGCGATGCCTGCGAGGCCGCGGATCTGGTCGGGCGTGAGGCGGCCGACCGGCAGCACCACGCCGATCCAGTTCAGGCCGTCCTGCTTCTGCGGATGCACGCCGATATGGGCGGCGCGATCGACAGCCGGGCGCGGCTCGAGCGCTTCCGGCGGAACGCGGTCGAGCTTGCGACCGAGCTTCTCCTCGGTCAGCGCGACCACCTTCTCCATGCCGAGGCTGTCGATGACGTATTTGAGCCGCGCCTTGTTGCGGTTGGTGCGGTCGCCGTGATCGGTGAACACGCGCACGACCGCGTCGGCCACCTTGGTGGCGTCGGCCGGGCGCACGACCACGCCGGTCTCGCGCGCGAAATCCTTGTGACCGGTGATGCCGCCGAGCATCAGCCGGAACCAGACGCCCGGCTCGACGCCGAAGCCGTCCTTCACCGTCACGGCCTGGAAGCCGATGTCGTTGGTGTCCTCGAGCGCGGCGATGATGCCGCCGCCGTCATAGGCGACGTTGAACTTGCGCGGCAGCCCGTACAGCGCGCGCTCGTTGAGGATGTGGAAGTGCCACTCGCGCGCATAGGGCCGCGTGTCGATCAGCTCCTGCGCGTCGATGCCGGCGGTCGGCGAGCCGGTCACGTTGCGGATGTTGTCGGCGCCGGAGCCGCGCGAGCACAGGCCGAGGTCCGTGATCGCTTCCAGCATGGCGACCGCGTTCTTCGGCTCGATCTCGCGGATCTGGATGTTGGCGCGGGTGGTGACGTGGGCGTAGCCGCCGCCGTAGGTCTCGGCGAGATCGGCGAGGCCGGCGAACTGCCAGTGCTTGAGGATGCCGTTCGGGATCCGCAGGCGGCACATGTACGAGCTCTGCGCGGGCGCCACGTAGAACAGGCCGTAGTAGCGCCAGCGGAAATTGTCCGCGGGCTTCGGCGCTTCGTTTTTCTCCGCCTGTTCCTTCAGCCGGCCATAGGCGTCGAACGGATGCTGCTCGCGCTTGAACTTCTCCTGGTCATTGAGCTTGCCGCCGGCTTTGACGGTGCGGTCCTGCGCCAGCAGATGCTCGGCATCGGGACCGGATGGCTCGCCACCGCCGGACGCGCCGCCGCCGGCCCGCGCCGAGCGTGCGACCTGCAGACCGGTGGTGAAGCCTTCGAGATAGCGTTTCTGATCGGGGGTGAAGTCGCCGGACATGCTCACCCCTCAAGCCGCCTCGACGAAGCTGTGCCGCTCGTAGAGGAATTCGAGCACGCGCTGGCGGCACCGCAGGTAGACCGCGTTGGTCGACAGTTCGAGGCGCCGCCGCGGCCGCGCCAGCGGCACATCGAGTATCTCGCCGATGTGAGCGGCGGGGCCGTTGGTCATCATCACGATGCGGTCGGACAGCAGCACTGCCTCGTCGACGTCGTGGGTGATCATCAGCACGGTGTTGCCGAGCTTCTGGTGAATCGCCATCACCGAGTCCTGCAGATGCGCGCGGGTGAGCGCGTCGAGCGCGCCGAACGGCTCGTCGAGCAGCAGCACCTTCGGCTCCATGGCGAGCGCGCGCGCAAGCCCGACGCGCTGCTTCATGCCGCCGGAGATTTCGGCCGGCCGCTTGTCCTTGGCGTGCGCCATCTGCACGAGCTCGAGATTGTGCATCGTCCACTGGTCGCGCTCCGCGCGCGAGCGCGTGCCGGAGAACACCTTGTCCACGGCGAGGCGCACATTGTCGTAGACCGTGAGCCACGGCAGCAGCGAATGGTTCTGGAACACCACGGCGCGATCCGGGCCCGGCTCGTTGACCTCCTGGTTTTCCAGGAGGACGGCGCCTGTGGTCACCGGAAGCAGTCCGGCGACGATGTTGAGCAGCGTCGACTTTCCACAGCCGGAATGACCGATGATGGACACGTACTCGCCCCGTTCGACGCCGAGCGTGACGTCCTTGAGGACTTCCGTCGTCCGCGAGCCGCGGGTGAAGGACTTATCGACGTGGTCGATCTTGAGATAGGGAGTCATGCTCAGGTCCTTCAGCTTGCGGCCGTGCCGCGCGTGACGATGTTGGCGATGGTGGCGATGGCGCGATCGAGCAAGAAGCCGATCAGGCCGATGTAGACCAGTGCCACGACGATGTCGGGAATGCGCGATGAGTTCCACGCGTCCCAGATGAAGAAGCCGATGCCGACGCCGCCGGTCAGCATTTCCGCGGCGACGATGGCGAGCCAGGACAATCCGATGCCGATGCGCAGCCCCGTGAAGATGTAGGGCGCCGCCGACGGGATCATGATCTTCCAGAAGAACTCCAGATGATTGAGACGCAGCACCGCGGCGACGTTGCGGTAGTCCTGCGGAATGTTGCGGATGCCGACCGCGGTGTTGATGATGATCGGCCAGACCGACGTGATGAAGATCACGAAGATCGCCGAGGGCTGGCTGTCGCGGAACGCGGCGAGCGAGATCGGCAGCCAGGCCAGCGGCGAGATCGTGCGCAGCACCTGGAAGATCGGATCGAGGCCGCGCATCGCCCACATCGACTGGCCGATGAGGGTGCCGAGGATGATGCCGATGAGGCCGGCGAGACCGTAGCCGATCGCGACGCGCTGGAGCGACGTCAGCACGCGCCAGCCGAGGCCGATGTCCTGCGGACCCGCGACGAAGAACGGATCGACGATGAGGTCGTAGGCCTCGGTCCAGATTTTCGAGGGCGGGGGCAGCGTTGCGCCCGGCCGGTTGCAGAGAAGCTCCCACACGACGAGCAGCAGCGTCAGCATGACGAGCGGCGGGATCACGTTCGCTGCGACGTTGCCGAGCATCGGCATGAGCCGGGCCTGGACGAAGCTCGGCTTCGGCGCCGTGAACCTCACGACGTCGGCAGTCAGCTTGGCAGGCGCAACCTCGGCAGTCTCGGCTTTGAGGACGCTCATCGTCATTTAGATGTTCTCCGTCGGCTTTGCGTGGGCCTCCCGCCGCGTGCGGCGGGAGGCTTGTCCTTGCTGCGTCAGACTTCGATGCGTTTGATCTGGAGGCTCTTGAGGTAGCCTTGCGGATCGGCGGGATCGAAGACCTTACCGTCGAAGAAGGTCTCCTTGCCGCGCGAGCTCGACGCCGGAATGTCCGCGGCCGCCACCGACAGCGTCTTGGCGGCTTCGCGCCACAGGTCCTCGCGGTTCACTTTGTTGACGAGCGCGTTGATGTCGGTGTTCGGCTCGAACTTGCCCCAGCGGATATCCTCGGTGACGAACCAGGCGTCATGACTCTTGAACGGGTAGGACGCGTGGTCCTGCCAGAACTTCATGAACTGCTTGGTGCCTTTCTCGACACGCCCGCGGCCGTAGTTGATGTCGCCGCGCGCACGACCGAGAATGTCGGCGACCGGCACGTTGAACCACTGCCGGCGGCCGACGATGGTCGACATCTCTTCCTTGTTCTCCGGCTTGTCGCACCACTGCTGGGCTTCCATCACCGCCATCAGCAGCGCGCGGGTTGCGTTCGGATTCTTGTCCACCCACGCGGCGCGCATGCCGAGCGCCTTCTCCGGGTGCTTGAACCAGATCTCGCCGGTGGTGCAGGCGGTGAATCCGATGTTCTGATTGACGAGCTGTTCGTTCCACGGCTCGCCGACGCAGAACGCGTCCATGTTGCCGACCTTCATGTTCGCCACCATCTGCGGCGGCGGGACGACGATGGTGGAGATGTCCTTGTCGGGGTCGACGCCGCCGGCGGCGATCCAGTAGCGGATCCACAGGTCGTGCGTGCCGCCCGGGAACGTCATGGCGATCTTGACCTCCTTGCCGGCGGCTTTCTTCTTTTCGAAGGCAGCCTTGAGCGCGGATGCGTTCGCGGTGACGTCGAGATCCTTGTATTCGTTGGAGACAGAGATGGCCTGGGCGTCGAGATTGAGCCGCGCCAGCAGATACATCGGCGTCGGCACGTTGTTCTGTGTGACCCGTCCGGTCGAAATCAGATATGGCATCGGCGTGAGGATGTGCGCGCCGTCGATGCCGTTGTTCTCGGAGCCGAGCACGATGTTGTCGCGTGTGGCGCCCCAGGACGCCTGCTTGGCGACATCGACGTCCGGCATTCCGTGTTTGGCGAAGAAGCCTTTCTCCTTGGCGATCACGAGAGGAGAGGCGTCCATGAGGGCGATGTAGCCGAGGGTCGCCTTCTTCACCTCCGGTCCCTGCGCTTCGGCGATATGCACGCCGAACGGAAACTGTGTCTGCAGCGCGCCCATGAGCGCGGCGGTGCCGGCCGTGGTCTTCAGAAAGCTTCGGCGGCTTATTCCCTTCCTGGTGGTCATCGCTCTGGCGTCCTTTCGCATCGTGTTGGTTGGCATCCGCTTCCTGCGTCCCGCCCGCAGGCAACAAAAAAGCCGCAGCCCGAGAGGCGCTCCTCGCGTTCCCCCAGGACAGCGGCGTTGCTATTGCGGCCCGCCATTGGACCGCCCGGCGTCTCGCGAACGATCCGCCGGTTTCAATCAGTTCTATTCAAGCAGCGTGCCAACCGTCGTAAATCTGGCATTTCTGACGATAAATCAGAGCTTTGACTGACTTTTGCAGACGGTTTCTTCAAGCATCGGGGAGCGATTCGATGCTGCCTATGTCCGCAGCAAGCGGAAAATTTGTGCAACGCAATAAGGCAGCGGGTTAACGAGCGGTTAACGCCGGATGCGCCACGCGGACAGGTGGCCGACGATATCGTTGGGGTCGAACGGCGGCCCGGCGAACGCGCCGATGCCGTCGGCCGGCTCGCCGGGCGGATTGGCGGCCTCGGGTTCGAGCGCGTTGTCGTAGAGGTCGGGGCGGAAAACCGCTTTGGCGGTCGCCAGCAGTTCTGACGACAACGGCGCCTGCCCCCAGCGGACCATCTGCGCATAGAGCCAGGCGGCCTGCGCCGGGTCCGGCCGCGCCGCGCTGTTGCGCCCGATCATGATGTAGCGGTCGCTGACGCGCGTCGTACCGTCCGGCGCGACCTTCATGCGTCCGTCGAGCGTACGTCGGATCACCTCCGGCGAGACGCCGATCCGGTTCGGCGCCGACAGCATCGCCGATACCTCGTCGCGATTGGCGACATCCTCGACGAACGCCGCCGCGCGGCGATGGGCGCGCACCAGCCGTCGCAGCGCGTCCGGATTCTCGCCCGCCCAGGACGCCCGCACCGCGAGCAGTTTCTCGGCCGCCCGCGACAGGATTTCCGAGACGAAATGCAGGATGAAGCCGATGCCGAGGTCGACCGCCACCGAGTTCCACGGCGCGCCGACGCAGAAGCCGTCGACATGCCGGTTGGCGAGGCTCTCGACCATATAGGGCGGCGGCAGCACCACCAGGCGCACATCCTCGTCGGGGTCGACGCCGCCCGCGGCCATCCAGAACCGCAGATGATAGTTGTGGGTCGAGAACGGGAACGTCATGCCGAAGGTGAGGGGGTCCTCGCCGCGCGCCTTGCGGTTGGCGACGACGCGCGCCAGCGCCCGCGCCGACACCATCGGGTCGACGATGTTGCCGTCCGCGGCGTCGGCAATAGCCGCATGAAGACTGGGCGAAACCGTGATCGCGTTGCCGTTCACGCCAAGCCCGAACGGCGCCACGATCGGCACTTTGACGTGTCCAAGCCCGAGGCTCGACGCGATTGCCACCGGCGCGATGAGATGCGCCGCGTCGAACAGGCCGATGTTGAGCTTGTCGCGCACGTTCGACCACGACACTTCGCGCACGAGCTCCACGTCGAGCCCTTCCTCGGCGGTGAAACCCTTGTCGACCGCGACGAGGAGCGCGGTCGCGTCGGTGAGCGGGATGAAACCGATGCGCAGGCGGCCGCCATTGGGACTCATTTGAACATCTCCGACGCCGTGATCACCGACTGAGCGATCTCGGCTATCTTCTTGTTTTCGTTCATGGCGGTCCGGCGCAGGAGGTCGTAGGCGTCGGACTCGCTCATGTTCTTGCGTTTCATCAGGATGCCCTTGGCGCGGTCGATCACCTTGCGGTCTTCAAGCGCGTTCTTGGTCTGCTCCAGTTCGGTCTGCAGCCGCGAGAACGCGTTGAAGCGCGAGATGCACAGGTCGAGGATCGACTTGATCCGCTCCTTCTTCAGGCCGTCGACGATGTAGGCGGAGACACCGGCGTCGACCGACGCCTGGATCGAGGCGCTGTCCGCCTGGTCGACGAACATCGCGACCGGGCGCTTCACGATCCGGCTGACCTGGAACATCTGCTCGAGTACGTCGCGGCTCGGATTTTCGAGGTCGATCAGGATGACGTCGGGGTCGACCGCCGAAATGCGGGCGAGCAGGTTGTTGGCCGTACCCTCGATGCGCACGACATTGGTGTAGCCGGCCTCGCGCAGCCCCCCTTCAAGGATGGCGGCCCGGATCGGGCTGTCATCGACAATTGCGATCTGAAGCGGCGAGTGGGTCGGGGCGGACAAGGAACAGGGGTCTCCGGCCGCAAGCCCGCGGCGCCTTTCACAATCCAAGCCGCGTGCCAACCGGCCGCCTGAATTTACGGCTGTTTTACATGCACTTAGGGGCGCGTTGTCGGTAGGAGGCGATCGCCTGGGCAGCGGCGTGCCCCTTCCCGATGCAGTTAGCCCATATTTTGTGCATCGCACAATAGCGCGCCAGAAGCACGGCGCCGCGCGACAAATTCGCGCCGGCGGCTTCGCTGGACCCTGCCAAGTGGCGGTCCTATCGTTTCGTGCGCGCGAAAGTCTGGGGAGGCGGGCATGAGAGGCGGCCGGGCAGCGATCCTGCTGGCGATGAGCGGCGCGCTTTTCATCGCGCCGGCCTCGGCCCAGCCGATCGACGAATTCTACAAGGGCAAGCAGATCAGGATCGTGGTCGGCTCGACCGGCGGCGGCGACTACGACGTGTGGGCGCGGCTGCTTGCGCGACATATGACTCGTCACATCCCCGGCAACCCGAACATCATCGTCGAGAACATGCCGGGCGCGGGGACGCTGGTCTCGACCAACCACGTCTTCAACGTCGCGCCGCGCGACGGCACCGTGATCGGGATGCCGTCGCGTTCGATGCCTGCGGCGGCGGTGATGAAGGTCGCGAACGTTCGCTTCGATCCCGTGAAGTTCAACTGGATCGGCAGTCCCGAGGTCAATCACCTCGTCGTCTACATCAACAACGCGACCGCGATCAAAAAGCCGGCCGATCTGTTCGAGCGGGAGGCGATCGTCGGCGCGACCGGGCTTGCGCAAGGGATCACGGTCGGGCCGTACCTCCTGAAGAACCTGCTCGGCATGAAGCTCAAGATCGTCACCGGCTACCGTTCGCCGGGCGACATGGCGCTGGCGGCTTCGCGCAACGAGATCGAAGCCTTTGCGAACACCATCGGCGGCGCGGCCGGCGCGCGGCGGCCATGGGTCGAGTCGGGTCAGATGCGCGTCCTGTTCAACTTCGAGCCCGAGCCGGTGCCGGGGCTCGGCGTGCCGACGGTGTTCGAGTTCGTCAAAACCGACGAGCAGCGCAAGATCCTGACCTTCTTCGCCAGCAATGTGCTGCTCGGCCGGCCGATCATGGCGCCGCCCGGCGTGCCGGCGGAGCGCGTCAATCTCCTGCGCCGCGCCTTCGACGCGACCATGAAGGACCCCGCGCTGCTCAAGGAGGCGGACGGCATGTCGTTCGAGATCACGCCGCAGACCGGCGAGCGGATCGCGGAACTCGTCGCCAACGTGGCGACGACGTCGCCCGAGATCATCAGCCGCGCCGAACGCATGTCGCGCCCCGACTAATTCCTCAGGACGCTAGTGCATTGGCTGTGCGGCCGTGGCATCATTCATCATGAGAAAAAATATCCTTGGGAGGTAGACGCTCATGTCGATGGAAGCCGTTCAGACAAGGCCGGGTGCATTCGAGGTCGAGGACATCGAATATCTTCGCCACGGCGACAAGCCTTTGTTCATCCGCTGCTACCGGCCGCAGGGCGCGGGACCGTTCCCGGTGATGATCGAGCTGCACGGCGGCGTGTGGACCGAAAACGACCGCACCCGCGGCAAGACCCATCACGAAGCCTTTGCGAATAACGGCATCGCCGTCGCGTCGCTCGACTTCCGGCAGGGGCCGGGCGGCTATCCGAATTCGGCGGTGGACATCAATTATGCGATCCGCTGGGTGAAGGCGAACGCCGCGCGGTTCAAGAGCCGTGCGGACCTCGTCGGCATTTCCGGCACGTCGAGTGGCGGCCATCTGGCGATGCTGGCCGCCATGCGGCCGAACGATCCGCGCTACGCCGCGATCCCGTTGCCGGCGGGCTCGCCTGATGTCGATGCGAGCGTGCGTTGTGTTGCGATGTTCTGGCCGGTGATCAATCCGCTCGGGCGGCATCACAACGCGAAGCGGCTCAGCGAGGGCGCCAATCCGCCGCCGTGGCCGCCGCGCACCATGAAGCTCAGCATGGCCTACTGGGCGAATGAGGAGAACATGGCGGAAGCGAGCCCGCTGCTCGCCATCCAGCGCGGTGAGAAGGTGGTGATGCCGCCGGCGCTCTGGATCCAGGCCAAGAACGACCTGATCCACGACTATCGCGATCCGGACTCCGGCTTCGACGGCTCGGAAGCGCCGCGCTTCGTGTCGCTCTATCGCAAGGCCGGCGGCAAGATCGATCTCGAATACTACGATGCGCCGCTCCACTTCACGAGCGACCATCCTGAATTGCCGGAATCGATCGCGGCGATGAAGCGCGCTGTCGCGTTCACCCACGAGCATATCCGGGCTTGATTGCTTGATGGCGACACTGGAGCGCGCGATCAACGACCTCGTCATCGCCAACCGGATCCTGGCGTATCACGGCGTGTTCGACGAATACGGACACGTCAGCGTGCGCCATCCGGGCGATCCGGGCCGCTATCTGCTCGCGCGCGCCTGCCCCGCCGCGTTCGTCGAGCCCGGCGACATCCTCGAGTTCACGCTCGACGGAGCGCCGATGAACGACGACAACCGATCGCTTTGCACGGAGCGCTTCCTGCACGCGGCGATCTATGCCGCGCGGCCCGAGGTCAATTCGGTGCTGTGCGCCGGCTCCGAGGACGTGCTGCCGTTCAGCATCACGCAGACGCCGCTGTGTGCGGTGCTCGGCACGGTCGGCGACATGGGAACGCAGGTTCCGGTCTGGGATGTCGCGGAGAAGTTCGGAGAGGACACCGATCTTGCGGTGTCCAGCATGGAACGCGCCGGCGATCTCGCGCAGCGTCTCGGCGGCTATCGCGTCGTCCTGATGCGCGGCGTCGGTTTTGTCGCGACCGGCCGCACGCTCAACGATGCGGTGAAGACCTCGGTCTACATTCCGAAGAATGCCCGCTCGCTGGCGCAGTCGCTGGAATTCGGAACCATCCGCCCGATCTCGCAAGGCGAGGTCAACCAGCGGCTGGCGATCGATCCGGAGTCGAACGCGATGCGCCGCGGCTGGGAATACTGGGCGCGCGAAGCCGGCTGCGAACGCTGGCTTTGATCAAACCGGCACGTCGCCGACCACCGCGGTGCGCTCCATGCGGCGGCGCTCCGGGTAGTAATCGTTGGCGGCGTAGTGCTGGGTCGAACGATTGTCCCAGAACACGATCGCGCCGGGCGTCCAGCGCAGCCGGAACTGATACTCCGGCACCTGCGCCTGCGCGTACAGCACCTGCAGGATGGCGCGGCTCTCGTCGGGATCGAGGCCTTCGATCTTCACCGTGAATTGCGGATTGACATAGATCGATTTGCGGCCGTTCACCGGATGGGTGCGCACCACCGGGTGCGAGGGATTGGGGAACAGCCCCTCCATCTTGCGGAGCTTCGCCTGATCCTCGTCGGTATTCTTGAACAGCACGCGGAAATTCTGGAAGTCGTGCACGGCGCGCAGGCCGTCGATCATC
This sequence comes from uncultured Alphaproteobacteria bacterium, assembly GCA_963785745.1. Taxonomy (GTDB): domain Bacteria; phylum Pseudomonadota; class Alphaproteobacteria; order Rhizobiales; family Xanthobacteraceae; genus VAZQ01. The sequence goes on along the minus strand of CAWAWR010000024.1, from coordinate 333,684 downwards.
GTCCTGAAGCGCGCGCTCAAGCCCTTCATAAGCTGCTTCCATGTCCGCCCACAGCGTGTCGCCGCCGACCTTGGGCATGATCTGACAGCGCAGGATGGTGTAGCGCGTCGGGTTCTGCCGGAACGTCGTATCGCTGTGCCAGACGTCGGTCGACAGCACCGGATTGTCCTTGTGGTTGTCGAGCACGAGGATTTCCGGGAACTCGCCTTGGGGCCGCATCGGATGCACTTCAAGCTCGCCGAACAACCGGCTGATCTCGACGTGCTGCCGGGTGTCGAGGTTTTGGTCGCGCAGCACGATCACCTTGTGCTCGACCAGCGCCGCCTCGAAGGCCTTGAAGGTCGCGGGGTCCATTCCGTTCTTGAGATCGAGCCCATGAATCTCGGCGCCGAGTTTTGCGCCGAGCCTTTCGACCTCGAACGGTGCTGCGGTGGTCGTTGCCAGGCCGTCGGTGGCGACATTGATGTTCATCGGATCAGGTCCTTGGCGTTTGTTGTCGCCGGCCGTTGCCGTCCCGCGGCCGGGCTTATGCTTGGATGGACCTATTCAATCCCAAAAGCCGCGCGATGGAAACCTACCGCTTGGCCGCAGCGGGCTCGCGCGTCAGGGCAACCCACAGGGCGGCAGCGGCGTACATCGCCAGCGTCGCGACGTCCCGGTAGGGCTCGATCGACGGAATCCACCACGTCGCCAGTGTAAAGGGGATCAGCAGCGCGACGCCGGCGATGAAACGCGACACCCACCAGTGCGGCAGAAGCGCGCCGAAGGCGACGCCCCAGACCAGGTACCACGGCCACAGATGGCTGGCCGCCCCGAACATGACGGCGGCGATCAGCGCCACGGTCGCTCTGGTCAGGTTCTCGACGCTGGCGTCGCGGACGGCGACCGCGAGCCAATAGATGGCGATCACCGGAAACACGGCGAGCGCAACGATATCCAGCGGATAGAGCGGCAAGGCGATAAGTTGTTCGAGGCCCGACACCGCCTCGCTCGGTCGCAGGAAGCGCCATTCGCTGACCAGCCGCATGCCGTCGAAGAACGACATCGACCGGAAGAACAACGCCAGGACGAGGAGGCCGAGCAGCGCCGCCGGCAGCATGCGCCACACATATTGCAACGCCGTGAGCCGCTCGCGGCGAAAGGCGTGGATCAGATCGACCAGGAACAATGGCGCGGTCGCGTATTTGCAGAGCGCGGACGCCACCAGCGCGATGGGCGCCAGACGGCTGTTGCGCAGCAGCAGCAGGAACCACAGCAACGCGGGCGCGATCATGACGATGTCGTTGTGACCCTCGGCGATCGACTGCGAGACGCCGAGCGGAATCCATCCGTACAGCGCAATCGCGAGGCAGCGCTCGCGCTGCGGACGGCCGTCATGGACCTTGTCGATGAGGACTAGCGATCCGATCCATGCAGCCGCGATCAGCGCCTTGAACAACAGCGCCATTGCGATCGGGTTGCCGAACGCCACCAATGCGATCAGCGCCGACATCACGGCCCAGAGTGGGCCGTAGGACATCGGCATCGGAAAATGATCGAGGGGGAGGCCGGTCAGGTCGTTCGGGGTAAACAGCGTGTGGTACGGATTGACGCCCGCCGCGACCATCCGGCCCCACGCCGCCGACAGCCAGAAATCCTGCGTGAACAGCGGGAAGGCGAAGAAGCACGCCGCCGCGAAAGCCATCGACCAGCGCAGCATCAACCGCGCAACGCCGGCATCGGCCTCGTCGCCCCGCCGCGTCAGCATCAGCACGACGAGCATGGCCGCGACGCTGGCGATCGCGAGCGGAACGCCGTAGCTCAGGATCACCGCCGCGTTGCCGGCCAACAGGTCCGGCGACTGGATGCCGAAGGTCTCGAAGAAAGCAGAAGCGCGCGGATATTCGGTCGCGTTCGCGTTCCAGAGCGCAGCCGCCTGGATGTACGACAGCAGCGCCAGCACCAGATGGACGGCGAAAACGATCGCGCCAAGGACGTTGATTCGAAAGTGCAGTGCTGAAGATGGCAGGATGGATCCTCGCAAGAATGGCTCAGAAGGACGGGCGGCCAGTTTGCAAAAGCTTGCGGACGCTGTCACGTCCTCATGCGGGCCGCGACATCACAACGCGATGAACGTCAGACGCCGTTCGGGGAAAAGCGCATCGCATTCATGGGCCGCGTGCCCTGAAGCCGGGCTTCCGGCGCGTCGGCGCTGGTCGGATTGGCGCTGGCAAGCGGCAGCGGCGGCCGCAGGTGCAGCAGCACCAGCAGAATCCACGTTGCGAACAGCAGGTAGGACTGAATGAAATTCCAGAACGTCGGCGCCAGCAGTTGCGTCGCGATGAAGTAATTGCTCGCGAGCACATAGCTTACGATCAGCCAGGGCAGCCGGGAGCGGCTGCGGAGCACGCTCGCCAGCATGACCGCGAACACCGGAAACAGCACGCCGTAGTGATGTTCCCACGCGATCGGCGAGGCGACCGTGCAGCTCACCGCCATGGTGCAGAAGTCGATGACGCGATCGGGATCGTTTTCGCGGTGGCGCCGCATGATGGCGAGCAGCAGGATCGCAGCCGAGCTGACGGTCGTCGTCCAGTAGACGAAGCGGTTGAACGGCGGGAAGGCGCCGTCGCCCCATTCGAGATTGCGATAGAGCTCGGGCTCGACAACCGACATCAGGCGGTTGAGCAGCCCGTTGACCGAATGGTTCGGATAGTAGGTTTCGCCGCGCTCGGCGAGGTGCGACAGCACCGGCAGATAGTCGAGGTGATTGGTCCAGCCGAATACGGCGATCGACCCGACCAGCCCGGCGCAACCGGCGGCGACGCAGGCAAAGGCGAAGCGCCATTCCTTGCGCAGCAGCGCCCACAGCACGAACAAGCCGTAATGCGGCTTGATCAGGCACAGGACGCCCATGATCGCGCCGCTTGCGGTCCGCCATCCTGTCGCCCAGGCGAGCAGCGCGACGGCGAACAGGCCGTTGATCCAGACCTGGATCTGTCCGAGCGAGAAGGCCTTGACCAGGGGATAAAAGGTGAGCGCGAGACCGAACACGATGGCAACGCGCAAACCGATCAGCGCTCGCGTGTCGTTGAACCTGCATTCCTGCCGCAGCCGGCGTTCGAGCAACGCCGCCGTGGCGGCGGCCGTCAGCACCAGGAACAGCCAGCCGACGATGTCGTTGACGGTGGGCCATGCGTACACATCCTCGTCGGTGACGCGTACGCGCTCCGGCCGCGCCACCGCCTGCATCGCCATCAGCGCGAACAGCGACGACGGCGGATACTGGAACTTGACGTTGCGGTCGAAGAAGACCTCGCTGTAGATCGGCAGCGGCTCGCCCGACTTGAAGTAGGTGAGGGCGATCGCCATCGCGCCCCAGGAATTGTCGCTGCCGTCGATGCGCAGCACGTCCCAACTGTGCTGCAGCACCGTCTCCTTGTGGCTGGCCGGGGAGGCGAGCCAGATCAGGCCGTTGAGCACCAGGGCGTTCAGTAGCAGGAAGATCGCGAGACTGCGCGTCAATGCCACCGACGACGGACACGCCGCGGGTGACGTCTTGCTTGCGGCAGTTGCTTCGCTCATGGCGCGGCTGCCTGTCGTTTCGCTTCGGCGGACGGCTGGTCGGCATGGAGGGCGCCGCGAACCAGGGCCGCAAGCACGAGCAGCCCGCCGAACATCCAGGCTGAGACGATTGTCCGCGACGCGACCGCGGCGACGATGCCGGAGCCAAGCGGTGGAACGATGACCGGCAAGGACGCGAGCACGATGCCGCCGACCATGAGCCAGCGCGTCGCCGCGTCGTCAGGCAGGCCGAGCCGGCCGCCCAGATAGAGCGCCCACGGCAGCAGCATCAGCAGGTAGTAATGCGACCACGATACCGGGCTGGTCACGACCGCCAGCACCAGCACGATCGAGAATTCGAGCGCGTCGCGTTCGAACGGCCGGCCGCCCGTGGCGCTCCGATCGCCGCGGCGGACCATGGCGACGAAGGCGAGGATGAACATCGCCGAGAGGACGAGGCTGCGCACGATCTTGTGCCAGAGCGACGCCGCGAGCGGCGTCCACTCCATCAGCAGCGCCGGCCCGCTCTCGAGCCGGGCGAGGAAGCCGTCGATCGATTGCACGTTGAAGGCCGGCATCACGCCGCCGACGAACGGCTCGATGCAGTTCCGGTACCAGTCGATGTTGATCTGGAGGCCGAAGACCGCCAGCGACAGCAACACCGCCGCGCCGATCGTCGTCGCGCCGCCGGCGACGATGCGCCATCGTCCGCGCAGCAGGACATAGAGGCCGAACAGCATCAGCGGCAGCTTGAACAGCGCGCACAGCCCGAGCACCAGTCCGGCGGCATATTCGGCGCCGGCGCGCCAGAGCAGCAGCGCGACGACCAGCAGCAACAAGATGAAATGCGTGGTGTTGCCTTCGCGCAGGCTGTTGACCAGCGGACCGCTGGCGAGGATCGACAGCGCCAGCATCGCTCCGCTGGTGACGTCGAAGTCACCGAGGCGAAGCAGCAGGACATAGGTGACGGCGACGGCGACGACGCCGACCGCGAGGAATGCCCAGCCCGCCGCCGGCTCGCCAAGCAATGCCAGAGGCACAAAGAGCCACGCCAGGATCGGAAGATTGACGAAACCGACGGCGGCGGATTCGGTGGTTTCCCAGGTCGCGACCGCGCCTTCGTTCAAGAGCCTGTCGCCGGCCGGGAAATAGGCCTTGTAGAAATCGCTGAAGAGGTCCCCTGGCTCGGAGATCGACCAGAGGATCGCTTGCGCGGCGATGCCGAGCGCCGCAACCGCAAGCCACGACCCGACGCGGCCCTTAGGCCAGAGCAAAGTCGGACCTGTGGTTCCCATCGGCGGTCATGCCCGTCAATTCTGCCAAATCAAATATGCAAGCTGATCTGCCAGGCGCTGATGAAGGCAATCACCATGGATGCGCCGAGCGCAAGGCTGACATTGTCCCGCACCGCGAACCACAGCGGGTCGTCGTCGAGCGCGTTCCGGCCGGCGAGCAGCCACACGCGCCCGAGCCACAGGAACATGATCGCCGGCATCGACCACAGCAGCAGCGGGCTCTTGTAGAAGCCGGCGCCGAACGCTTCGTGGATCAGGTAGAGGACCATGATCAGGACGGCGCCGGCAGCCGCCGCAACGCCGAGGCCGAAGACGAACATGATGTCGCTTGCAACATAGCCGCGGCCGGCAATGCTGTCGTTGCCCAGGGACGTATTGCGCTGGATCTCGGTCTGCCGCTTGGCGAGCGACAGCGACGTGAACAGGAACATCGAGAACACGAGCAGCCAGGGCGAAGCCGCCACTTCGGCGAGATGGACGCCGTAGACCAGCCGCAGCGTGAACAGGAACGCCAGCAGGAAGACGTCGAGCACCGGCACGCGCTTGAGGCCGAGCGAATAGGCGGCCGTGGAGGCGGCGTAGATGACCAGGACGAAGGTTGCGTGACTGTTCACGGTCGCCGCGAGCGCAAAGCTGACGAGGACGCCGACGCCGCCCACCGCAATCGCCACCGGCACCGGCAGGTCGCCGCGCGCCAGCGCGCGATCCCGCTTCGACCAATGGCGGCGGTCGGACTCAAGGTCGAGCACGTCGTTCAGGAGGTAAGTCGATGACGCCATGATCCCGAGCGCGAGGAATCCGAGCAGGCAGGCGGTCCACGCCTCGATGCTCTCGGTCTTGCCGGCAAGGATGAGCGGCACGAAGACCAGGAGGTTCTTCGCCCACTGATGCAGCCGCATCGCCTCGACCAGGGAAGGCAGCACGCCCTTGCGGCTGACAACTTGCTCTATCTGGCTGATGACACGTCCCTCCTACCCATCGCACTTACGTGCGCTCGCGCAGTCATCGGAATTGCACGGGGTCGGCATGCCAGCGCAGATTCTCGACACCCGATTGCCCTGCAGCGATCCGCGCGGAGGTCTCCGCGCTACGATTGTCCGGCAGAACGCATCGGGAACCACCCGAACACCATGAGGAAACCGGCGTGAACGGCCGATGAACAACAGGTGCAGGATCGGCCGTGTCCGGCGAAGATTTTGCGATGTGACATCGATGCCAGCCGACTGCTCAAAAAGGAGTCGATGCGCGCGTCCGGCTCGATGGCGAAGACGGCGGGATCGCTCGGAAAAGCGGCACAGCGGCGCGGTCCGCAACCGAACATGCCGCATTGAAAACAAGCGGATTTTCCCGGAGACTTTCGGGGACGGAGCCACTAAGAAGAACGTCAAAGAGGCGGCTCCAAGCCGCCCGGCCGACAGCCCCCGCGGGTTCCGTGCAGGGCGCAGCGTCTGGCTCAGTTTGGGGAAACGTATGAGTCCGGTGGAGACGGCAGTAAAGCCCGCCATTGTTGCCGACAATGCGGCCAAGCTCTTCCTTGATGGCGCCGTGGTCGCCTTTCATCAGCTGTCGCTCCAGATCCGGCGCGACGAGATCATGTGCGTCGTCGGTCCTTCGGGCTGCGGCAAGACCACCTTGCTGCGCTGTATCGCCGGGCTGACCGACCTGAGCGATGGCAAATTACTGGTCAACGGCAAGCCGGTCGCCGGCCGTCCGCCCGACGGCGTCGCCATGGTGTTCCAGCATTTCGGCCTGCTGCCGTGGAAGACCGTGTTCGACAATGCGGCGTTCGGGCTGGCGATGGCCGGCGTCGGCCGCGAGAAAGATCAAGCAGGCGGTCGGCCACTATCTGGAGCTCGTCGGGCTCGCCGGTTTCGAGAACCACTACCCTTACCAGCTCTCCGGCGGCATGCAGCAGCGCGTCGGCCTTGTGCGCGCGCTGGCGATGAACCCGTCGGTTCTCTTGATGGACGAGCCGTTCGCGGCGCTCGACGCGCAGACGCGCGAAATCCTGCAGGAGGAACTGCTGCATCTGATGGAGCGGCCGGACGAGCGCAAGACCATGGTCTTCATCACCCATTCGATCGACGAAGCGATTTTGCTTGGCGACCGCATTGCCGTGATGAGCGCGCGGCCCGGCCGCATCAAGGAAATCCTCGACATGCCGTTCGGCCGCCCGCGCAATGTCGACGACATGCGCACCGATCCGCGCTTCGGCGAGTTGCGCCAGCACATCTGGCACGAGCTGCACACGGCGCGGCCGCAGCACTTGCGCGCGCCAAGGGAGGTTGCGTGACCACGGTCGAACAAACCGGCGCCGGGTCGCTTGCCGCGACCGGCGAGACGCGCGAACTCACCGACGACCGCGCGCGCGCCGAGCGGGTAGCGGCCGAGCGGCGCCGGAAGGTTGCGCTGCAGAATCTCGGCATCCGCCTGATCGCGCTCACGATCGCGCTGTCGCTCTGGCAGATCGTCGGCATGAACACCGATCCGGTGCTGTTCACCACACCGATCAAGGTCGCTCTCGCCGCCGTCAACATGATCTGGAGCGGCGAGCTTTGGCAGGCCATGGCGCCGAGCCTGTTCGTGCTGATGATCGGGCTGACGCTGGCGATTTTTTTCGGGATCGCGGTCGGGCTCCTGCTCGCGCGCTTCCACATCCTCGACGTCGCGGTCACGGTCTACATCACCTTCCTCTACTCGATCCCGTCGGTGGCGCTGGTGCCGCTGATCGTCCTGTGGGCCGGTTACGAGACCACGGCGAAGGTGATCATCCTGTTCCTGTTCGCGTTCTTCCCGATGGTGATCAACACCTATCAGGGCGTGAAGGCGGTCGACCCGAAGCTCCTGGAGGTCGGCCACGCCTTCCGCTGCTCGGAGCGGCAGTTGTGGGGCAACATCATCCTGCCGGCCTCGTTGCCGTTCATCGTCACCGGCATCCGGCTGGCGGTCGGCCGCGGCATGATCGGCATGGTGCTCGCCGACCTCTACACCGCGATCTCCGGCGTCGGCTACCTGATCGTCCGCACCGCCGGCGTGCTCGAGGTCGACCGCATGTTCGTGCCGATCGTCACGCTCGGATTGCTCGGCGTCACGCTGACGGCGATCCTGCGCTACGTCGAAAAGCGCGTCGCGCCGTGGACCGCGGCGGGGCAAGAGGACTAACGCGGCACGTTGCCGTGACGAAGAAAAATCAAGGGAAGGAAACAAGCCATGTCGAACCGCACTCACGTCACCCTGACATGTGCATTGGCGCTGCTCGCGGCAGGCGTCTTGGCCGGCGAGGCCTCGGCGCAGAACTGTCCGAAGATGCGCCCGATCAATGTCGGCGTGGCGGTCGCGCCGCCCAACGTGGTGCACACGGCGCCCTACGTGGCGAAGGCGCTCGGGCTGTTCGCCAAGCATTGCATCGACGCCAACATCATCCAGTTCGAGGGCGGGCAGTCGCAGACCGCGAACGTCGCGGTCGCGCAAGGCTCCGCGATCATCAGCGTCAACGACGTGCTGGTCGGCCGCGGCATGAAGGTGCAGCAGATCTGGGGGCTCGCGCCGCGCATGCCGCAGGTCTACATGGTGCAGGAAGGCATCACCAAGCCCGAGCAGCTCAAGGGCAAGCGTCTCTCCGCCACCGGCGGCGGCGTCGGCGGATTCAACTGGCGCATGGGCCGCGCGGTGCTGCGCTCGGTCGGCCTCGACGTCAACGACGCGCAATTCATCCCGTCGCCGACCGCCGGCCGGCTGCCGGGCCTGATCGCCAACCAGGTCGACGCGGTGGCGCTGCATCCGGAGGACGTGTTCCTCGCCCAGCGGCAGAAGCCTACGCTCAATCCGCTGGTCCAGCTCGCCGATCTGATGCCGCTCTACATGTTCAACGCCTACGGCGCCTCGCTCTCCTGGATCGAGCGCGACCGGCCGCTGCTGCGCGACGCCGTCGCGGCGATGATGGAGGCGAACCGCACCATGTACAGTGACCCGGCCAAGGGCATCGCGGCGATCGTCGATGCGACCAAGAAGCCGAAGGAAGCCGTCGAATACGCCGTCGGTGTTCTGACCAAGAATTGCGTCTGGTCGGTCAACGAGGGCCTTGATGAGAAGCGCACGCAGTGGTCGATCGACAATTCGGTCGAGAACGGCGACATCAAGCCCGAGACCAAGCCGACGGTCGCGCAGGTCGCCAACCTGGCGCTGGCGCGCGAGGCGGTCGAGAAGGCCGGCGGCCGCAAGACCTTCGGCAACTGCTCGACTTGACCTTCATCCTCATGGTGAGGAGCGGCCGCAGGCCGCGTCTCGAACCACGAGGCCACCGAACGGGCCGCCCTCTATCCTTCGAGACGCGCCTTCAGCGCTCCTCAGGATGAGGGCGGAATTCCCACCAGTCGTCGTCGATGAAAAGAGGATGCTCATGAATATCCAGCCGCCGCGGATCGGACCGCAACCGTGGGAGATCGTCCGCACCAAGCTCGACCAGTCGCTGCCGTTCGCGAACATGCGCGACACGCCGTACTACCGCGACTGCGTGTGGGACCAGTTCTCCAAGAAGGAATATGACCGGCGTTACGCCGCGCTGCGCGCCAAGATGCGCGAGGCGAAGCTCGACGCCATCATCGCGCCCGGCGGCCCGAGCCACTGGAGCTTCGGCGGCGCCATGCTCTGGCTCACCGGCCATTGGGAGTGGCACGCGCTTGCGGCCTATGTGCTGGTGCCGCTGGAGGGCGAGCCGACGCTGATCTATTCGATGGGCGGCACCCATGCGGAGGCGGTGCGGCGGCAGGTCGACGTCGTGGTCAAGGACGTGCGCCACAGCCGCAGCGGCCGCTATGCCGACATCATGGTGGAGCGCCTGCGCGAGCTGAAGCTCGAACGCGGCCGCATCGGGCTGATGGAGATCGATCCGCGCCACAGCGATTACATGCCGGTCAACCAGTACAACGTGCTGCGGCACAATCTGCCGGACGCCGAGCTCGTCTTCACCTCGGGCTTCCTGCACGAGCTGCTCTCGGTCCACAGCGAGGAGGAGCTCGAATGCGTGCGCGTCGCCGGCAAGCTCTGCGAAGACGCCATGAACGCGATGGTGGCGCGCGCGAAGCCGGGCGTGAAGGAATATGAGCTGCGCGCCGCGGCCGGCGCCGCCATCCTCGAAGGCGGCGGCGACATCGACTTTCTGATCATCGGCTCGACGCCGATGGACAACCCGGCGCTGATCTTCGGCAATCCGCGTCCGTCGGCGCGCGAATTGAAGAAGGGCGACATCATCAATATGGAGCTGGCCGCCGGCTATCGCGGCTACACCGCGCAGATCGGTTCGCCGATCTGCGTGGGCGAGCCGAACGACATGGTGCGCAATTTCTGGGAAAAGATCACGCTGCCGGGCTACCACAAGATCGTCGCCGAGATCGCGCCCGGCAAGCCGGTCGAGAACATGCGGCAGGCGAGCAAGTTCTTCCGCGACAACGGCTACCAGTCGCGCCCGACGCAGGTGCACGGCATCGATCTCGTCACCGACAAGCCGCACGTGGTCGCCGAGCACGTTTCCGCCGAAGCGTTCGAGCAGGTGCTCAAGCCCGGCATGATCATCATGGCCGAGCCCAACCCGATCTCGGCTGACGGCTTGTTCGGCATCTTCCTCGGCCACACCTTCATCGTGACCGACAAGGGCCACGAGGTGGTGGACAAATTCCCGCTGGAGATCGCCGTCGCGAAGTGGTGATAGGCGCGCCGTCTATTCCGCCGGCGTCGGCTGCGCCGCCGGCCACATGTGCTCGCGCCAGCGCAGCGCGATGATGATCGTGCAGGCGAGCCCGAGCCCGGCGTAAAGCGTCGCGGTGGCGGCGAAACCGATGTGCTCGATCAGCGTGCCGGCGACCAAGAGGCCGACCGGCAGGCTGTAGATCGCCATCATGCGCACGCCCATCACGCGGCCGCGGAAGCGCTGGCCCGCCTCGCGCACCAGGATCACAGTCAGGCTCACCATCGCAAGGCTCTGGAATACGCCGGCGATCAGCAGCATGACGATGCCGCCCGGAAGCGTCTGCATCTGCGCGAAGAACAAGAGCAAAACGTGCCAGCCGACGGCCGACGCGATCATCAGCCGCGGAAGCCGCTCGCCGACGCCGGTGCGGCTCATGAGCACGCCGCCCAACATGGCGCCGAAAGAGATGCTGGCAATCAGGTAGGCGAGGCCCGCTTGGTCGACGTGATAGACGTCGCGCGCGACATAGGGCAGGAGGCCGTTGGTCAACGGAAAAGCCGTCAGGTTGAACAGCAGCACCAGCCAGATGATCGCCATCAGGCTCGGCGTGTTCCAGATATGGATGACGCCTTCGCGCAGGTCGCTCCAGGCCGACACCCGTCCGGTGACGGTCGCCGTGACAGGCTCCGTCGCTTTCTTGGAATGCGCGGAATCCGCCCGTGACGTGAGGAACGCGCTGGCTGCATAGAAGCTCGCGATCACGATGTAAGTCGGGCCCATGCCCAGCAGCGCGAACAGGCCGGCACCGGTGAGCGCGCCGGCGATGCGCGCGGAGTCGGACGTGATGCGCGACATCCCCATCGCGCCGGTCAACTGCTCGGGCGGCATGGTGTCGGCGATCAGCGCGGCGCGCAGGCCGAGATCGGACGGCCGCACCAGCCCCATCAGGGCGACCAGCATCAGCACGATGACCGGTGTCAGCGCGCCGACGAAGGCGAGAATCATCAAGGTCGTGGCGATGGTGGCGTAGATCATGCGCATGCCGGTCAGCAGATTGCGCGGACCGATGCGGTCGCTAACGACGCCGAGGATCGGTGCGATCAGCGTACCGCCATGCTGCAAGGCGCCGAACAGGGTCAGCAGCACGACCGAGCCGGTCTCGACCAGCACGTACCAGCCGAGGATCAGGAACTCCATTTCGAGCGCCCAGGAGGTCAGCAAATCCGCCGGCCACTGGAAGCGGTAGCTGCGAGATCGAAACGGCGCGAGCGCTGACTTCATCGAAAGGGAAGGTCCGGCGTGCTGGAGTGTGTGCAGTGCAACACGAGAAAGGCGCGCAACGAATGTTGCGCGCCTCATTGTTCATAGCTTCATCCGCAAAGCAATTCGCGGGAAGTCTGAGCAGGCCCGCTTGCAGATCAGCCGTGCTTGATGAACGTGCCGCTGCGCAGCTCGCTTACGGCCCGCTCCAGCTCGGACTGCGTGTTCATCACAATCGGGCCGTACCAGGCGACGGGCTCCTCGATCGGCTTGCCGGACACCAGCAAAAAGCGGATGCCTTCCTCGCCGGCCTGCACCGTTACCTCGTCGCCCGAGTCGAACACGACCAGCGACCGGTTCCCGGTCTGCTCTCGTACCAGCGTCTCGCCGGCCGGTGTCTCCTTCTCGGTGAGCACGCCGAACGGCTGCGACGCGCCGGAGAACGTGCCGGAGCCATCGAACACATAGGCGAAGGCGTGACGGCCGACTTCCACCGGCAAGGTCTTGCGCTTGCCCGGCGGTACGAAGACGTCGAGATAGCGCGGATCGGCGGCGACACCTTCGACCGGGCCGGTCTTGCCCCAGAAGTCGCCGGTGATGACCCGCACATGCGTGCCGTCGTCGTCGGTCACCTCAGGGATGACGGCCGCCGGGATGTCCTGATAGCGCGGCGCGGTCATCTTGAGCGAGGAGGGGAGGTTCGCCCACAGTTGGAAGCCGTGCATGCGCCCGCGGTCGTCGCCCTTCGGCATCTCCTGGTGCATGATGCCTGAGCCGGCGGTCATCCACTGCACGTCGCCGGCGCCCATCTTGCCCTTGTTGCCGAGGCTGTCGCCGTGCTCGACGGTGCCGGCCAGCACATAGGTGATGGTCTCGATGCCGCGATGCGGATGCCACGGGAATCCGGCCTGATAGTCGGCGGGACGATCGTTGCGGAAATCGTCGAACAGCAGAAACGGGTCGAACTCGGAGGTGGTGCCGAAGCCGAAGGCGCGATGCAGCTTGACGCCGGCGCCTTCCATGGTCGGCGTGGACTGCGCGATTCTCTTGACGGGTCTGATGGACATGATTGCCCCACACATTGTGACGGGAGATTTGCCCGCTATGTGGGGATGAAAGTGCAAAAGTTCCAGTTTGCGCCCTGCGGCCCACGCAGAGCAGGTAGCGCGCCGTCGGCTGACAGGCGGTCAGTGCCGCTGCTGCGAACCCGCCGAACGGGCCTGCCAGAATCCCAGCACTTGCCGCGCCGTCGTCTGCGACAGCCGGGAATAGTCGGCACTCAGGATCTCGCGATCGAGATTGGTCAGCGAATGATGGCCGAACTTGTTGTTCAGGATCGCATCCACCGTGGACCATCTCAGCTTGGCAACCCGGCACGGTACCAGCAGGCCGTCGTTGCGCGGACTGCACATCAAGGAGTCGATGACCTCGATCGGCGCAGAGCAGAGCAGCGACAACGCCGCGACCAGTTCCTCGTATTTCTGAGCCTTCGCGAATTCCACCAGCGCCGCCTCATGGAGAACGCCGCTGCTGTATTTCTGAAGCACGATCTCCTGGGCGCGCGTGAAGTCGCGCGGGGCGGTCACCGCCCAGCCGATCTCTTTTGAAACTTGAGCGAGAACCCGCCGGATCTCACGCTGCGTCTCGGGTGGCGCCAGCAACAGCAGTTTCGACCGCACGGTCTTGGTGGCCTGCAACAGGAGCTGCTCGAACAGATGGCTCGGGACATCGAGCCGCAGCCCGACCGCTTCGGCGAGGCTTTCGTCGGTCTCCGCCTTGACCACCAGGGTGGTAAAGCCGGTTTCGGAAAAGCGTGCGCCTGAATTTTGCGCGAGCTTGTGAATGACCTCCCGGTTGCCCCGGTCCAGCAGGATGTCGGTCACGGCTTCATCGAGCTGCCGGCGCCCCGAGATCGCCAACAGGTGATCTTGGCTCTTGGTGCGCGCAATCTGGATCAAATCCCGTCCCGTGAGCCGCGCCGAGCGAGCGAGGACCGGCTCCGCAACCGTGATCTCGTCGTCCTGCGCGAGGCGCTGAACAATCCGGATCGGTGCGTTGTCGACCAGCGCAAGACGCGTCGAGAGCTCGGCACGTGCCCGCGTTTCGATCTTCTGGATCAGGAATCCCAGTACGTCTTCAAACAGCAGCACCTGATCTTCGCTGAACCGGTCGGCGCCGGCAAGAAAGAGATCGGTGACGCGCCGGAGCGTTTCTTCGGATCTCTCGTGCGACCCGCTGTGAATTGCGCGTTCGAGTTCGGTGATTAGCGAGCCTTGTGCCTTCGCCATCGATGCGTCTCGGCCGTAGGGTTGAGAACTCATTGCCAAGAATTCATTGCGGTCTTGCGGATGCCGCGCCAGCGGCGGCTTTTCTGTTCGGCGCGCTGCAAAATCGTGCGACTTGATCGCTTGGTGAACGGTAATTGACAATCGCTAATGGATTGCTTGTGGCACGCAACTCAGCGACGAGATGCTTGCGGTCTCGTTAACCGCTTTCTTCAATTGCTTCTTGATGCCTGCATCACCATGCAGAACCCGGCAAGAATCGGTCAGTTGTAGCGGCACTAGTGGTTCGCGTCGCGAGGCCGCTGCCAGGTAGGGCGCGAATGTCAAATCCACTTCACTAGCGCGCGGGAGGCGGCGCTGCCTTCGCCGCCGGGCTCGTTGCCGCCGGGCTCGTTGCTGCTGGTCTTGGCGCGGTCGTCGGCGTTGTTGCCGTCGTCCTCGGCGCCGCGGACTTGGCGTCGGATTTTGCAGCCGCGGCTTTGGGCGCCGCGGGCTTGGCGGTGGCGATCAGCTTGCCATCCGCAATTCTACTGTCGAGTTCCTGCAGGGCGGCAGCGGGATCGATCAGGCCCCAGCCATAAAGATCGTCGCGGCCCTTTTCGTTCAGGTTGCGCGCCGTCGAGGTAAGGACCTCGAGCACGGTTTTCGCGTCAATGGACGGGTGGCGCTCCAACAGCAGCGCGGCGACGCCGCTGACATGCGCGGCGGCAACCGACGTGCCGGTGGTGAGCTGATAGGTATCGGCCGGGGCGGGGACCATCACGTCGACGCCCGGCGCCGCGACCGCCAGATGCGGCCCGCGCACGGCCTGTGTGAACAGCGAGTCGCTCTCGTCGGTCGCGGTCACCGCGATCACATTCGGATCGGCGGCCGGATAGAGCGGCGGCGACTTCGCGCCCATATTGCCCGAGGCTGCGATCAGGATGACGCCCTTGGCGGCGGCGTTGCGCATCGCGAGCTGGATCATGGGATCGTACGGGCCGGCGAAACTCATATTGATGATGCGCGCGCCCTTGTTGATGGCCCATTCGATGCCGGCGATGATTTGCCGCGTGGTCGCTTCCGGCGATTGCCGGGTCGTGGTCGAGAAGGCGTGCACCGCGAGGATGCGGGCGTTCGGCGCAATGCCGAGCAGCTTGCGGTGCGACACGATCGCGCCGGTCATGCCGGTGCCGTGCGAATGCGCCTGCTCCGATCGGCCGACCGCGTCGTATTCCTCGGCGATAGCGCCGGCGAGATCGGGGTGATTGGTGTCGACCTTCGAGTCGATCACCGCCACCAGCACTTCGCGGCCGGTGGCGACCTTGTGCACTTCGGCGAGCCTGAGCTTCTCGATGGTGTATTGCTCCGGCGATCCCGCCGGGCTTGCCGTATCGGACGCGGTGTCCTGGACGATGCGATACACGTAATTCGGAGACGGGATGCCGACGCGCTCGGTCTCCAGCGCGCGCACGACGTCGGAGACCGCTCGCCCCGGCGGCAGACGGAAATGGTAGAGCGTGCCGCCGGTGATGCCGCTCGCTTGCACGCCGACGACGGTCAGCCCCAGCCGGGCCGCGGTCGCATTGACGGTTTGCTGCGACACGCTGGGGCCGACATGGAACACCATCTCGGTCGAGATGAAGCGCGTCTCGCCGGCGGGCGGAACGGCGGTGAAGCCGGCGGTGCCGGGGAACGGGCGCGGCGGCAAACGCAGCCGGGCGACGTTGATGTCGCGGCGGTGGTCGACGCGGATCTTGCCGCGCTCGACCGGGTTCTGCGCCCGCGCGATCCTGGTCGCGGCGCGCTTGTCGGGGATGGCTTTGCCTTTGCCGATCTTATCGATCCCCGCCTTGTCCTTGCCGAGCTTGTCTTTGGCGAAGTCGCCTTTGCCGAGCTTGTCCTTGCCAAGCTTGTCTTTCGCGAGGTCGCCTTTGCCGAGTTTATCCTTGCCAAGCTTGTCCTTGGTGAGCGCGTCCTTTGACAGCTTGTCCTTGCCGAGCTTGTCCTTCGCGAGGTCGCCCTTGCCGAGTTTGTCCTTGCCCAGCTTGTCCTTGGTGAGGGCGTTCTTTGAGAGCCTGTCCTTGCCGATCTTGTCCTTGCCCAGCTTATCCGTAAGCCTGTCGGCCGGGCCTTTTCCGAATTTGCCCTTGTCGCCGGCGATCAGGTCCTTCGCCTTGTCCTTCGGCACAAGGCGATCCTTACCGAACTTCTCGAGCGCGCCTTTGCCCTTGCCGATCCCGTCTTTCGCGATCGGGCCTTTTTGAAGGGCGCCTTTCACGTTCGGTGTGGTCTTGCCTTTCAGGACGTCCTTCCCGGGGACGGACTTGGCCTTGCCCTTGGCCTTGTCGACCACGCTGCGAATCGTATCGAGGCCGAGCTGGGCGCGGGCGTGATCGAGGCCAAGCGCCAAAGCGCCGGAGATCACCAGCGCAATGGCTGCAATCCGTACGTATCGCCTGGAGTTGATGTGCCAGCCCGGTTGCATGTCAGCCCTGTCCGATCGGTCAATAGGGCGGGATTGTGCCGACTTTGCGTCTGGCGGGCCAATCATACCACCGAACCAGGCGGGTCCCGCCGCCTGTCGGTGGGCCGAATCCCAGATATCCATCCCGCCGGGCCGGTCCTCGCGGCCTTGCGCGGGCGCAAGCAAAACCCAACGTTACACCTATGAGCCACCCGCTCTCACGTTTGGCGACGCGCGTTGCCTACGCTTCGGGGCAACTGCCGCGCATGGCCTGGTATGCCGGGCATCTCTACGTCATGCGCCGGCTTGCCGAGCAGGTTCGGCGGCAGGAGGGCGATGGGGCGCGGCCGAAGCCGCGAACCAATCCTCGCCTCCAGCAGCGCCTGGACGCGGACCGGGCGGCGCTGATCGCGCAGGATCTCGCCAATGTCGAGGCCGGGATTTACCCGCTTCCGGCCGACCATGACGGTTCGCTGCTCACGGTGCTCGACCGCTCGCGGCTGTTCTTTCGCGACCTCCCCGACATCGAACAGCGTCGCAAACGCAACGCAACCCACGAGGTGCTGAACGCGAACACCCGCGGCCGGCGTCCGGACTACTACCTGCAGAATTTCCATTTTCAGTCGGGCGGCTGGCTGACGGAGGAATCCGCCGACCGTTACGACACGCAGGTCGAGGTGCTGTTCAAAGGAACGGCCAATATCATGCGCCGGCAAGCGCTGCCTCCGCTCGCGGAGGCGTTCGCCGGACGCGACCAGCGTAAATTGCGGCTCATCGACATCGGCTGCGGCACCGGGCGCTTCCTCGATTTCGTCAAGCAAGCATGGCCGCGTTTGCCGGCGCTCGGCCTCGACCTGTCGGACGCCTACATCAACCACGCGCGCCGCCACCTGAAGCGCTGGTCGCGCATCGATTTCGTCGTCGCCGGCGCGGAAGCAATCCCCACGCCGTCGAACAGCTGCGACGCGGTGACAAGCATCTTCATGGTGCACGAACTGCCGCCGGAAGTGCGCCGCGCCGTGATCGGCGAAGCAGCGCGCGTGCTCAAGCCCGGCGGGCGGCTGGTCTTGGTGGATTCGCTCCAGCTTGGCGATGAGCCCGATTATGATGGGATGCTGGATCGCTTTCCGCAGCTCTATCACGAGCCGTATTATGAGAGTTATGTGCGCGAGGACTTCCCCGCGATCGCGCGCCGCCACGGCCTCGATACACCGCTACGACACCAAGGCATTCGTGTCCAAGGTGATGGTGTTCGACAAGGACGAGGCTAAGGCCTAGACCGGCCACGCCTGCCTGCCGGTAGGCCGAATCCCAGAACATCCACTCCAGTTGGGTTGCACGGGTGAAGGCCCAGTGCATGCGCTCGCGCAGCGTCTCCGACGCGGTGGCGGCGACCTCGTCGGTGGCTTCGATGGTCGCTTGCACAGCCGCGTGGAACTGCTCGCCGGCATAGGTGTCGATCCAGGCCTGGTAGGGATTGGCGGCCGCGGCGCGGCTGTGGATATCGCGCGCCGACCTCGGCATAGATCCAGAAGCAGGGCAGCAGCGCGCCGAGCAGCACCTCGTAGGGTTCGGCATAAGCCGTGGCGATCAGATACGACACGTAGTGATGACACGCCGGCGAGAGCGGCGTCTTGTTGAACACGTCGGGCGTGATCCCGTAGCGCTCGAAGAATGAGCCGTGCAGGGCCCGTTCCACGACGATGGCGCCTTCGGCGGACTTCGCGAACTGGATCAGGCGTTCCGGGGAGGGGGCCTTGGCGGCGGCCAGCGTCAGCGCCCGGCCGAAGCCGATGAGATAATGCGCGTCCTGGGTGATGTAGTGCTTGAAGCGCGCCTCGCTCAGTGTCCCGGCCGCGAGGTCGGCATTGAACGGCATGGTACGGATGGTTTCGTAGGCCCGCGCATTGCGGCTCCACGCGGCGGTGGAGAATAGGGAAGCCGGGTCGGTCATCGTGGGGGCTCTCTGTGATGATTCCTTTTCTACTACCTTTTCGAGCCGCTCAGGTTGGCTCATAATCCGCTTCGGGATGGGCTTGGCCCATCGAACAAGAACGACAACGTTCGACCCTAGGGAGAGAAGGCATGGCCAAGAAGCGCACCGGCAATCCGGAAGAGCAGAAGCAAGCCAAATCCGTTAGCCGCCGAAATTTCCTCACGCAGGGTGCGGTTGCCGGCGTCAGCGCGGCCGCTCTCGGCGCCAGCGTCGGAGAGACCTCCGCGCAGGGGAACAGCGTCGACAACATCAGGTGGGACTATGAGGTGGACCTTGTCGTAATCGGCTCGGGCGCTTCCGGCCTGCCATGCGCCATCCGGGCGCGCGACGCCGGCCTGCGGGTGCTGATCGTCGACCAGAACTTCGACGTCGGCGGTAAAATGGCGCACAGCGGCGGCCAGGTCTCGCTCGGCGGCGGCGACCCGTGCCAGCTGCGCGACATCGCCGGCGAAGGCGACAAGGAAGGCTTCATCAAGGTTCCGCCGCTGCACAAGCCCGACGAAATGCGGGAAGATGTCGACTTCCTGTTCAGGGACATGACCGACTGGAGTGTGCTCGACGTCGCGGCGCAGGCGTCTTACCGCTACAACGACCGCGATGTGCAGCGGGCCTGGGCCGAAAATTGCTACGGCACCCGGCAATTCCTGATGGACAACTATGTGCGCTTTTCGCGCGTCAGCGGCACGCATCCGGCCGGCGGTATTTCGCGCGCCCGGCGGGCATTCACCATCCTCAAAATCGGCAACAAGACCGACATGAAGGCAGGAACCGTCACGCAGCAGGACGCGGGCATCGAGGGCAAGAGCTCCAGCCATTTCACGCCACGCGTCATGGGCGATGCGAGCAAGATCGCCGGCCCGGGCATGGTCTGGAACGGCGCCGCGCTCACGCGCTGTCTGGAGTTCAGTGCGCGCGAGAAGGGCATCAAGTTCATGCTCAACCGGCGCATGACCGAGCTCGTTCGCGAGCAGCAGTTCTCCGGCCGCGTCCTCGGCATCAAGACCAGCTATACGCCGCGGTTCGATCCCGACACCGGCGCACAACTGAAGAGCTATATGGACAACGGCAACATCGATGAACGCCGCGAGAGCGTCAACATCCGCGCCAAGGTGGCGGTGTTCGTCGGCACTGGCGGTCACAGTGCCAATACGAATTTCCGCAGCATGTTCTATCCCGCGTTCAACGAACCGGCGTTCGTGTCGAGCGCATGGGCTATGATGGGGCCGCAAGGCCAGGACGCCAGCGGCATCATCGCCGGCATGCGGATCGGCGCCAATCTGGCGGGCATGCAGCAGAACCAGCTGACCAGCCAGACCTTCCACATTCCGCCGCGGCTGGCGACGCGCGACTCCTACACCGACATGTACCCGGGTCATCCGACCTTCCCGTTCCGGCGTTCGACCGGCATCACGCTCGGGACGAGTTCGTACGAGCATCTGATCGCGGTGAACCAGGTCGGCAAGCGCTTCTACAACGAGCTCGCCCTCGCGCGGCGTCACGATACGCCGGTCTGGCCGGGCGGGCCGCGCGTCGGCGCACCCAAGCATTCGATGCAGCATGTCCAGAACGACTGGCGCAACTGTAGCCCGGCGCATGTCAAGCAGATGTACGCCTATCAGCCGGTTCTCGACGCCGCGGTTGCGATCAACGAGGGATCGCAGGCGCCGAACTTCTTCTCGGGACCGCTGTGGGCGATCTTCGACGCCGCCACCGTCGAACGCGATAGTTGGGACATCAAGCCGCCGTTCACCTCCATGGACAATGGCTACTTCTTCAGCGCCGACACCGTCGACGAACTGGCGAAGAAGATCTACGCGCGTCATGAGTTCCAGCGGGTGCCGCTCAAGCACCTCAAGGACACCGTGAACAAGTGGAACACCTACGTCGACGAAGGCGGCGATCCCGATTTCGGACGCGGCAAGGACGCGCCGATGCACAAGATCTCCAAGCCGCCGTTCTACGCCGCGGCGATCTGCCCGGTCTGGCACGACTGCTATGGCGGCATGCGGATCAACGGTAAGACGGAAGTTCTCGACACGCAGGGCGCGGTGATCCCGGGCCTCTACAGTGGCGGCGAGGCAAGTGGCGGCTGCGGCCAACACGGCCTGGGCCGGTGCCTGGTCCACGGCTTCATGGCAGGCACCACCATTGCGCAGGCGCGCGGTTAGTGCCGAAGGCCGCATGGACAGCCGGTGGGGTCAGACCCCACCGGCGCTTTCGTCTCTTGTGAGTGAGTGCTTCGTTGTCGGAAATCAGAACGAATAGCGCGCAATGCACCTGCACCGTCGAGGTCTCACCCGACGAAGCGGATGCAGGCACCGACATCACGCTGAAGGTCCAGCTCGCGTATTCCGGCAAGGATGATCTGCGCGCGCCGCGGGTTTCGATCCGCGATGGCTGAAGGCGCCGAGTTGGTGCAGGCCGAACTCATCGAGGCCGAGGATGACGACGCCTACGTATCGGAAGACATCGTCGTGGCGGCGCCGCGCAGCGCGGGCGAATATGTCTTTCGCGCTGTCGTGCTTGTGCCTGACAAGGACGGCGCCTTGCAGGAACTGGCTGCGTCCGACGTCCCCATTGTCGTCAAGGCGCATCAGGCGGCGCTGAACGCCTGGGACGCGCCGTCAGCGATCGTGGCGGGCTCGCACTTCAAGTTCATGGTCGGCGTCCGATGCTCGGCCGGGTGCTGTCTCGCCGGGCAGGAACTCGGTGTCTTCGACGGTGAGGGCAAGCAAATCGGTGGCGCAAAACTCGGCAGCGAGATCTGGCCGGAGAGCGACGCGCTTTATGTGGCCGAGGTTGAAGCGGAAGCCCCTTCGTCCACGGGAGCCCATCAATGGGAAGTCCGGACCGCCGCGTGGGATTGCGAGCTGCCCCACGCAGCCGGAGCGGTTGCCGTGCCGCTTCGGGTCGTTGCGGCTCCCGACTACGAGGTGACGATCGAGGCCTTCGACAGGGAGAAGCAAACACCGATCAAGGGCGCGCGCGTGGTTATGCATCCGTATCGGGCGACGACCGACGAAAGCGGCATCGCTCGGGTCAAGGTGACCAAGGGCCACTACGAGATCTTTGTATCGGCGGCCAAATACGTTTCGATCGCCACCAGTGCGGACGTGACGGCCGACATGATCACACGGGCGGAACTGGACGGGGATTTGCCCTGGGTGTCTCCGGAGGAGGATCCGGGAGTTTAAGACAATAAAGTCGAGTGGAAGGTAGTGTCGATGAAATCCAGTAGATGGACAGTACGTCCGAGGTTGATGGTAGTTGGCGCCACGCTCGCGGCCGCCATGGCGACGATGGCAGTTCTCACTGAACCGGCTGCGGCTCAGGTGTCGATCTGGAGCGGTGTCTATACCGAGGCCCAGAACAAGCGCGGCCAGGTGCTCTATTCGGGTGCCTGCTCGCAGTGTCACGGGCCGCGGCTGAACGGCGCCGCCCAGTCCGACCAGCCGCCGTCGCCCGCGATCGCGCGCGCAGGGTTCCTGCGCAAATGGGACGGGAAGACGGTGGCCGAGCTCTTCACCTACGTGCGCAAGATGATGCCGACCGACAATCCGGGCACGCTTACGGATCAGCAAGCGATCGACTCGATTGCGTACATGTTCGCCGTCAGCGAGATACCGGCGGGTGACAAGGAGCTGCCGACCGATCCGAAAGCGCTCGAAGGCATTGTGATCGAGGCGCAGGGCAAGAAATAGGACTGGCGCTGCCGCGAGCAGTCTACAGGCGACCGCGAGTCGCAGATGGCGGAGCCGCGCCATGCACGAGGATGAACTGAACGCCCAGCGCCAGCCGGCAATCTGGTTGCGGCCGCGAAAGGATGGCGAACGGTTCTCTGAGCAAGGTAGGCGGCCGGCCAACATTGCCACCGGAAATCGACTGGCCGCGACACGGCCAAGCCCGCACCCCGCTTCATTTCCTGGCCCAGATTGATTTGTCGGCTTTGCCGCCGACTCCTCTCCACGACGCCCCCAATGCCCCGATGCTGCCGCGAAGCGGCCTGCTGTTCTTCTTTGCCGACATGGTGGAGGAGATGCTGTGGGGCGACAATGGCGGGCCGTTCGCGACAACGCGTGTGATCTTCGCCAAGCAAGCTGGCTCAGAACGCTCACCACCGAAAGACACGCCCGAGATATTGCATGCATTCGGAGAGCGCGCCGGCGGCTTCAACACCGGGATCGTTGAATATCCGCACATAGCTCTGGAACCGCACGTCATCGACACCTTCGGCGGGATCAAGCCGTTTTGGGGTTCGCCCGATACATACGCGGCGGCTGCACTCGCCGCGATGGTCGCATCGATCGAAAAGAAGATTGGTCCGCTGCCGGTCTTCGAGGGCCCGGGCTCATGGCAAGCCATCAAGGCCGCAAAGCCGCGCGAATACATTCAAGAGCTGCATGGTCGCCGGGACCTCAACCTCTCGCAACATCAGATGTTGGGCTTCGCCACGAATATCCAGGGGACCGCCGGAGAGCTGCAAGCCGACGGCACCGTCCTGCTCTTGCAGATCGACAGCGATCTGGAGCTGCACGAGCACTTCATGTTCTGCGACATGGGCGCTGCGCAGTTCTGGATCAAACCGGCCGATCTGAAGGCAGGACGGTTTGACAAGGCGTGGGCAACCACCGAAGGCGGTTGAAGCAGCGCATCCTAGCTTCCTGCGCGCCGTCGAAACACGAGGCTCAGATTGTTCGCCGGCATCGCGACGCGCTCGACGAAATCGAAACCATGGCTGTCGGCAAGTTTGCGCACGTCGCCGGTGTCGCGTACGCCCCATCGTGGATCGCGCGCCCGCAGGCTCGCATCGAACGCCGCGTTGCTTGGCGCCGTGTGTGCGCCGTTCTCCTTGAACGGACCGTAGAGATAGAGCACGCCACCGGCGGCGAGCAGCCGCGCCGCGCCGGCCATCAGCCCTTGCGCTGCCGTCCACGGCGAAATGTGGATCATGTTGATCGACACCACGGCGTCGGCGCGGGTCACCGGCCAGGCCGGTGCGGTCACGTCGAGTTCGATCGGCGCCCGCAGATTGGGTGCGCTCGCCGCTTCGCGGTGGGCCGCGATGCTCGCGAGCGCTTCGGGATCGATGTCGGTCGGCTGCCAGGCGAGGTGCGGGAGCTGCGGCGCGAAATAGGCGGCGTGCTCGCCGGTGCCGCTGGCGATCTCGAGCACCGTGCCCTGCTCGGGCAGGTGCCGACGCAGCACCGCCAGGATCGGATCGCGGTTGCGCGCGACCGCGGGGGACAGTAGGGCAGCGGGAAAGGCGCGGGTGCTCATGCCGCACCTTAGGCATACAATAGGCGCGACGTAAGGAGAGGACGCATGCGACCGTTCGAGGGTATCCGGGTCATCGACGCCACCCATGTGCTGGCGGGGCCGTTCGCGACCTATCAGCTCGCGGTGCTGGGCGCCGACGTGATCAAGGTCGAGCATCCCGACGATCCCGACCAGAGCCGGAGCAGCGGCACCGACAAGGCGCTCAACGATCGCAACATGGGCACGTCGTTCCTGACCCAGGCGTCGAACAAGCGCTCGATCACGCTCGACCTCAAGACCGAAGCCGACCGCGAGGTGTTGAAAAAGCTTGTCGCGACCGCCGACGTGTTTGTCGAGAACTATCGTCCCGGCGCGTTCGAGGCGCTCGGCCTCGGCTATGAGGCGCTCGCCGCGATCAATCCGCGGCTGATCTATGCCTCGTTCTCGGCCTTCGGCCAGCAGGGACCGCGCGGCGGGCAGACCGCCTACGACCACGTCATCCAGGCGACCTCCGGCATCATGGCGATGACCGGAACGAAAGACGTGCATCCGGTGAAGCTCGGCTCACCGGTGGTCGACTATTCGACCGGCATGACGGGGGCTTTCGCGCTGTCGGCGGCGCTGTTCCAGCGCGAGCGTACCGGGCGCGGCCAGCGCATCGACATGGCGATGCTCGACGTCGCGATGATCCTGATGAGCTCGCTGCTGACCGGCTATCTCCGCAACGGCACGCATCCAAAACCGCACGGCAATCGCCATCCGCACGCGACCAACGGCGCGTTTGAGACCAAGGCCGGACTGGTGATGCTCGGCGCCAGCAACCTGCGCCAGCAAAAGCGATTGTGGACGCTGCTCGGCCGCCCGGAGATGATCAAGAAGACCAACAACGAGCGCGACGCCGATCATGCCCGCGAGATCGCGGTGCTGTCCGAGATCATGATGACGCGCACCGCGGACGAGTGGGAGGAATTCTTGCAGGCGCGTCATGTGCCGGCCGCGCGCGTGCGCACCATGGGCGAGGCGGTCGCCGATCCGCAGATGGCGAGCCGCGGCGTGGTCCATCGCCACACCAATGTCGGCGGCGTCGGCGACTTCGGCGTGCCGCTGGCGGCGTTCAAGTTCGCCCATGGCGGTCCGCGCATCGACACCGCCCCGCCGGCGCTCGGCGAGCACAACGAGGAAGTCCGGCAGGAGCTGATGCAAGGGGCTGGCTCAGGGCGTTGATTCATGCTCTGAAGCGCACCTCACCCGAAAACCGCATTCATCCAACGCTTCCGGAAATTGCTCCATGCCCAATGCCGACGACAACGCCCGCCGCATCCCGGCTGCCGCCATTCTCGCCTATATGACCGACGCCTTTCGCGCCTGCGGGCTCCCTGATGCTGACGCCAAGACCGTCGCCGGTGCGATGCTCGACGCCGATCTCTCCGGCTCGGACGCGCACGGGATTTTCCGCCTCGCCGGCTACGTCAAGCAGCTCAAGTCCGGCATCTTCAACCCGCATGCGAACATCAAGGTGCTCGAGCGCAGCCCCGCCACCGCCCTGGTCGACGGCGACAACGGCATGGGTCATCTGGTGATGACGTATGCGTCCAATCTCGCCGTCGAGCTCGCCCGCGCCTCCGGCGTCGGCTGGGTCGGCGTGCGGCGCTCCAACCATTCCGGCGCCGGCTCCACCTATTGCACCATTCCGGTGGCGCACGGCATGGTCGGCATCTACACCGCGGTGTCGTCGTCGAACTTCATGGCGCCGTGGGGCGGCGCCGAGCCGCTGCTCGGCACCAATCCGATCGCGGTCGGGATTCCGGCCGGCAGCGAGCCGCCGGTCGTGCTCGACATCGCAACCTCGGTCGTCTCGAACGGACAGATCCGCACCTATGCCAACGCCGGCAAGCCGATGCCGGAGGGCTGGGTGATCAGCCGCGCCGACGGGCAACCGATCACCGACGGCAAACGGCTCGACGAAGGCATGTTCGTGCCGATGAGCGCCTACAAAGGCTCGGGTCTCGCGATCGTGCTCGGGCTGCTCGGCGGTCCGCTCAATCGCGCCGCCTTCGGCCGCGACGTGAAAGACGTCAATTCGCCGGCGGAGCGCGAGAGCAACACCGGCCATTTCATCATCGCGCTCGACGTCGCGCGGTTTCTGCCGCTGGATACGTTCAAGGCGGAGATCGATCGCCACATCGGCGACCTGTCGTCGTCGAAGAAGCTTCCCGGCGTGGATGAGATCCGCATCCCGGGACAGGGCCGCGTGACGCGCCGCGACGACCGCCAGAAGAACGGTGTGCCGCTCGCGCCGGCGCTGATCAAGCAGGTCGACGAATTGGCGAAGACTTTGAGCATCACGCCGCTGTCGGCGAGATCGTAGCGACACAGATGAGCGACGCCGGACCATCCTCGCAAGGTTCGCCGTTCTGGCGCTTCTCGCTGCAATTCTATCGACTGCCGAAGGTCGCCGACGCCTGCATCGCGCTGCAGGAAGACGCCGGCGTCGACGTCAACCTGCTGCTGTTCCTGCTGTGGCACGCGCAACAGCGCCGCCGGCTCTCGACCGCCGACGTCGCGGCGCTGGAATCGCAGATCGGTCCCTGGCGCGACCTCACCGTGATCCCGCTGCGCAGCGTGCGGCGCGCGCTGAAGTCGCCGCCGGCGCTGGTCGCGCCGCCGACCGCGGAGGCATTCCGCAACCGGATCAAGGCAGTGGAACTTGAAGCCGAGCGGTTGCAGCAGGAAGCCATGTACGCGCTGGCGCCACTTGGGGCGGAAGCCGCCAGCGCGGACGAGGCCGCGCGCGCCAATGTCGCCGCCTATGAAGCCATGCGGGGCGTGCGGTTTCCACAAGCTGCGACGGAGACGCTGCTTGTGGCGTTTACGTCCATGGCGGCATAGTGGAACCCTCGTCAGGAGCCGCCCGCCACGCTCTCGCGCGGAATTGATGTGTGGGGCTGCTTATTTGCCCCGCCTTTTCAACGTGTTGTTCAATTTTTAACTTTATGGTCTTGAATGTGCCTTGATCGTCGGTGATTTTCTTTGTTGTTCCAACGGCTTGTCTCTGGCCGAGGAGGGGGAATGTTTCTGCGCACGGCTGCTGCTATTGCCCTCGTCATGGGCCTTGCTGGTTCGTCCGGCGAGGCGCTGGCCCAGTTCTTTCCCGGCCCGCCCGGAGTAGCGCCGCCGCCGTTCCGGGCGCCGCTGCCACCTGCCGCCGTCGACGACGAAGATCTGCCGCCTTACGACCCGCCGCCCGGCTATCGCCGCGCGCCGCAAAGCGGGACCTACGCGCCGCCGCCGCGGACCTATGAGTCGGAAGCGCTTCCGCCGCCCGGCCCGTATGGCGCGGCTCCCGGTCAGCCTCTTCCCAATTATCCGGCAGCGCGCGATCCCGCCTACGGCCCGCCGCCCGGCCAGTACGGTGCGCGTGAGCCTGGCTACGGACCGCCGCCCGGCCAGTACGGCGCGCGCGAGCCCGCCTACGGACCGCCGCCCGGCTATGAGCCGGAGCGCGGACCGGTCGGCCGCCCGCAATACGGTGTTGCCCCGCCGCCGCCGCAACAGCAGCCACCGCAGCAGCAAAGGACAGCAGCATTCGTCCGCCGATGGGCATCGGACCCGGCGGGCAGCAGCAGCGAGGTGCCGTCGATCCCGACATCACGTCGCGTCTGCCGATGGACGATCGGCCGGAGACGGGACCGCGCAAGGAATTGCCGCCGCAGTTCCGGCGCACGACGGTCGAGTACCGCACCCGCGAGCCGGCCGGCACCATCGTCATCGACACCGCCAACACGTATCTCTACCTCGTGCTCGGCAACGGCCAGGCGATCCGTTACGGCATCGGCGTCGGCCGCGAAGGCTTCACCTGGAACGGCGCCCAGCGCGTCTCGCGCATGGCCGAGTGGCCGGACTGGCATCCGCCGTCGGAAATGATCGAGCGCCAACCTTACCTGCCGCGCTTCATGGCTGGCGGCGAAGGCAACCCGCTCGGAGCACGCGCGCTCTACCTCGGCAACACGCTTTACCGCATCCACGGCACCAATCAGCCGTCGACCATTGGCTCGTTCGTGTCGTCGGGCTGCATCCGCCTGACCAACGAGGACGTCAGCGACCTCTACACGCGCGTGAAGGTCGGCACCCGGGTCGTCGTGCTCGCGGGCAAGCCGCCGGCAACTGCATCCGCTCCCGCGACCGGCCCGGCGCCGCGAACATTCAGGCCGCAGGCGCAACAGGCCGAGAACTACGACGAGCCGATCCCGCTGCAGCCGCCGGCGGTTATCCGGGCGCGCTAAGCGATTTCTCAGTTCACGACTTCCGATGCCCGGTCATGGACCGGGCATCGGCGTTTTGGGGCGCGGTGCCGCATCATCCCGCGGTCATCGCCGGCGTGCTTTCTTTGCGACGCCGTGGGCCCACGCTGTTTCGAGCGCATTCTTCAGGTCCGCGGCGGTGAGCGCGGACAATTTGGCGGTCGTCCAGCCTTGTTTGCCCCAGGCGTTCGGCACCGGCGTGAAGGCTTTTGGGGCGAGCAGGCATTTCAGTTCCTGCTCGTCGGGCGTGAAGTTGAAATTGGCGGTCTGGCCGTCGGCGGCGAGCGTCACATAGATGCGGGCAACCTTGAACGCGGCGCGGTCGAAATGCGGCGCCTCGGTCGTGCCTTCCAGTTTCAGCGCCATCCGGCGCAGGTCGCTCGCGGTGGCCATCGCGGACCTCAACTGGGCGTATAGCGCCCGCCGATGACCGGCGCACTCACGCCGTGGCCGGGCAGATCCCACACGCCGGCGCCGCCCGGATTCTTGTCGGCGCCGATATTGGCGTCGATCAGATACGGTTTGCCGCTGGCGATTGCCGCGCGCACTGCATCGGCGAGATCGCCGGGCCGGTCGACGCTGACGCCTTCGACGCCGGCCGAGCGCGCCATCGCTGCGAAGTCCGGATTGTACGGCGCGCCGGTCGCCGGATGCTTGAAGTCGGTCGCAAGCTCGCGGCCGCCGAGATAGCCGCGTTGCAATCCGCGGATCGAGGCATAGGCGTAGTTGTTCCACACTACCCAGACCACGGGTAGCGCGTATTCGACCGCGGTGCCGAGCACGCTTGCGTGCATGAAGAAAGCGCCGTCGCCGACCACCGCGACGCACGGCCGGTCCGGCGCCGCGAGCTTGGCGCCGAGCACGCCGGCGACGCCGAAGCCCATCGGCCCGAAGCCCATTGAGCCGATCAGCGAATCCGGGCGTTTCGGCTTGCAGAACTGGAGCAGCCAGTTGTGATGCACGCCGATGTCGCTGACCAGGATCGCGTCCTCGGGCAGCACGCGGTCGATCTCGTAGGCGGCGCGCTGCGGATTGATCGGCGTCGCCTCGTCCTTGAAGCCCGGCGCGATGAACGCGTTCCATTCCTTGCGATAGCCGTCGATCGCGCCGAGCCATTCCTTGCGGGCGCTTGCTTGCGCATCGATGTTCTTGCGGTTCGTCAGCTCGGCCAGCACCTGGCGCAGGAAGGTGCGCACGTCCGCCATCAGCCCGAGCGCGACCGGATAGTTGCGCCCGATCTCCTCGGGATCGATGTCGACATGGATGAGCTTGGTCGGCGGGATCGTGAAAGAATAGCCGGGAATCCAGGAGCTCGAGGTACGGTCGTCGAAGCGCACGCCGAGCGCCAGCAGCACGTCGGCTTGGCGCGCGGCATGATTGGCCTGATAGACGCCGCCGCGGGAGACGAGACCGAGCGACAGCGGATGGTCGCTTGGCAGCGCGCCGAGCCCGCTGGCCGACGCCGCGACCGGGATCTGCAATTTCTCCGCAAGCGCCAGCAGCTCCGCCGCCGCGCCGCCGTAGCGCACGCCCTGCCCGACCAGGATCACCGGCCGCTTGGCGCCGAGCAGCATGTCGACGGCCTTGGTCACGCCTTCCGGCTCGGCGCCGCAGCGCGACGAAATGTTGGCGCTCCATTCTTCCGGATTCGGCGTCTCCTCGGCGGCGGCCTCCTTGAAAATGTCGAACGGCACGTCCAGCACCACCGGCCCCGGCCGCCCGGTCACCATCGTCTTCCACGCCTGCCGGACCGCGAGCGGCACCATGTCGCCGCGCGTCGGCTGGAACACCTTTTTGCACATGGTGCGCACGGTCGACGGAAAGTCGGCCTGGTAGTGCCGGTAGAGTTCCTGGAACGCGCCGCGGTTGAACTGGCCGGTCGGGACGTTGCCGGTGATGGCCATGAACGGCACGGAATCGAGATAGGCGTTGGCGAGCGCGATCGGCAGGTTCACCGAGCCCGGACCGCAGGACGTGAAGGTGGCGACCGGCTTCCCCGCGACCCGGTAATAAACGTCGGCCATGAAGCCCGCGACCGTCTCGTGATGGGTGGAGATGGTCTTGATGTCGTCGGCGCGCTCGAACAATGCGTCGAGCAGACCGATATTGCCGTGTCCGCACAGGCCGAAGACATACGGCACCTTCTCGCGCACGAGGTAGTCGACAATGACTTGGCCGCCGTTGAGGATATTGGTGGTCATGTTCGGTCGTTCCTGCCCTCTCCACGTCATGGCCGGGCTTTGTCCCGGCCATCCACGTTTTGGGTCTATGCGAGTCGTTAAGACGTGGATGGCTGGCGCGAAGCCGTCGATGACGATAACTGAGATGCCGCGTCTGTTCAGCGTCAATTCGTCATCACCCTCACCGGCTTGCCGTCGATGAATCCGCGGATGTCCTCGACCACGCCGGCGAAATAATTCTGATAGTTCTTCAGCGCCACGTAGCCGAGATGCGGCGTGATGACGACGTTGTCCATCTTGCGCAGCGGATGATCCTTCGGCAGCGGCTCGACGTCGAACACGTCGAGGCCGGCGCCGCCGATCTTCTTGTCACGCAGCGCCGCGAGCATTGCCGCCTCGTCCACGATCGGCCCGCGCGAGGTGTTGATCAGGTATGCGGTCGGCTTCATCAGCGCGAATTCCGCCGCGCCGACCAGCCCGCGCGAGCGCTGCGACAGCACGACGTGGATCGAGATGAAGTCCGACTGCTTGAACAGCTCTTCCTTGGTCACGTATTCGACCCCCGCCTCCTTGCACTTCTCGGGCGTGAGGTTGGTGCTCCAGGCGATCACCCGCATGCCGAACGCCTTGCCGATCAGGGCGGTGCGGGTGCCGAGCTTGCCGAGGCCGAGGATGCCAAGCGTCATGCCTTCGAGCTCGGGGCCGATCGTCACCTGCCAGGTCTCGCCGGCCTTGAGGCGCGCGTTCTCGTAGCCGATGTGGCGGGTCAGCTCGAGCATCAGCCCGATGGCGATGCCGGAGGTCGGGCTGCCGAACGAGCCGGTGCCGCACACGGTGACGCCCTTGTCGGCGGCCGCCGCCATGTCGATCGAGGCGTTGCGCATGCCAGTGGTGATCAGGAGCTTCAGGTCCGGAAGCTTCTCGATGACGGCGCGCGGGAAGCCGGTGCGTTCGCGCATGGCGCAGACGATCTGGAAGCCCTGCAGCGCCTTGACCACGTTGTCGGGGCCGCCGAGATGCTCGTTGAACACCTTGACGTCGAGGTCGCCCGAGACTTTCGACCAGTCCGCCACCTTGAGCGCGACATTCTGGAAATCGTCGAGGATTGCACAGCGATACTTGGCCATGTGGTCGTGTTCCTTGATTCAGTGCGGATCGTCGGGGATCGCTTGGGCAGGCCGCGCGGGGAGGAGGAAGGCGGAGCACAGGCGGTCCGGTCGGGCGAAAAGCCGCCCTAACAAACGCGAAACCGGCCGGGGCCGCAATGGGGCCGTGAAGCCGCGGCCGCGCCTTGGATATTAGCTGCGGAGGGTGTGCTCCTTGCGCAGAGCTTCGAGGTTGGCGTTGATGTCGAAAACGGACGGCTTGTCGCCATGCTTGTGGAACAGCCGGGCACAAACGACGCCCGCGATCGCACCAGCCACCGACAACAGGACCAGTCTGGCCGGGTTCGCCTCAGCCAGCAAAAGGGCCCTTGCGATGGGAGAGGCCTTGGCCGGGTCCGCCCATTCCGCTGCGACCATGACGAGCCCTGCGGAGACAAACCCGCCTAGCGAGCCCACGATCTGGAGCAGCATGCTCCTGTGCTGTCTGTGCCGCACACAGTGAAAGACGACGGGAAGGACCAGGATATTCAGCGGTGCTGCATAGGCAACGGCCACCGGCAGCAGATAGACGATGAAAATGACGATAAACGGCAAGAGGAGGACGGCGCAGCACGCAAGGCCGACGAGTGCGCCAATAACGGTGCAATAGGCCGCGAGCCAGAGATACCAGCCGAAATAGCGTGCGAGGAAGTGCCACATCGAAGCGCCGGCAGTTTGCACCAAGGGACGAACGTCCCCGTGCATCGACCATAGCGCCCCTGCCGGTCTGCCGGACGACAACCTCAAGCCAAGGTGAATGGATACCTTCGGGCCGCAGTGGCCCGCCGCTCCCGATTAGTGCTTGATATGGGCGAGGCCGTGCATCTCGGGGGCCTGGGCTGGGACAACCGTATGCTTGGCGTGCCACTTCGGGCCCGGGCCGCGCATGTAGTGCAATTCGGGGCGATAGGGGTCGACCATGGTCCGGAACAGGCGGCTGAATTCGGCCAAACCGCCACGGCGTCCGGTTCTCGGACTCTTCTTCTTGAACGTGCCCATCGCCGGTCTCCTATCGGCTCGCGCCTGTGGCAGTGGAATCTCCTGCCTTTTCGTCGCGCCAGAACGCACCCTGGTTCGAACCATAGATTCGGCCCGAATTCATTAAAAACTGGTAGTAATTCGCCAGGACTTGGCGTGATTTGCGATCAGCGTTGCCAAGAAGTTACGGTTTGCGGCGGCCGCGGATGCAGATCCCCTTTTCCCACGCCATGACCTAAGCCAGCGCGCGGGGCGAGAATTCGACGGGTGTTGGGCGGTACAGCGGTCTTGCCGTGATGGATTCGGGCAGCTAAATCACCCCACAAATCCCCTAAACCGGCGCTAGCAAGCGCCCGAAACACAAGGGCAGGGCGCTCCATGGCGCGGCAGTTCATCTATCACATGCAAGGCCTCACCAAGACCTACCCGGGGAACCGGAAGGTATTGGAGGACATCCATCTGCAATTCTACCCGGACGCCAAGATCGGCGTGCTCGGCGTCAACGGGTCCGGCAAGTCGACCCTGCTGCGGATCATGGCCGGCATCGACACCGACTATAACGGCGAGGCCTGGGTCGCCGAGGGCGCCCGCGTCGGCTACCTCCAGCAGGAGCCGGAGCTCGATCCCGAGAAGTCGGTGCGCGAGAACGTCATGGAAGGCGTCGCGCCGCAGAAGGCCGTCCTCGACCGCTACAACGAGCTCGCCGTCAATTATTCGGACGAGACCGCCGACGAGATGACCAAGCTGCAGGACGAGATCGAGGCCAAGGGCCTGTGGGATCTCGACTCCAAGGTCGACCTGGCGATGGAAGCCTTGCGCTGCCCGTCCGACGATGCCGACGTGACCAAGCTCTCCGGCGGCGAGCGCCGCCGCGTCGCGCTCTGCCGCTTGCTGCTGGAGCAACCGGAACTGCTCTTGCTGGACGAGCCGACCAACCATCTCGACGCGGAGTCCGTGAACTGGCTGGAAGGGCACCTGCGCAACTATCCGGGCGCGATCCTGATCGTCACCCATGACCGCTACTTCCTCGACAACGTCACCGGCTGGATTCTCGAGCTCGACCGCGGCCGCGGCATCCCCTACGAGGGCAACTACACCGCCTGGCTGGCGCAGAAGCAGAAGCGGCTCGCGCAGGAGGGCCGCGAGGAAGCCGCACACCAGCGCACGCTCGCCCGCGAGCAGGAATGGATCGCCTCGAGTCCGCGTGCCCGGCAGGCGAAGTCCAAGGCGCGATATAACGCTTATGAAGAGCTGTTGAAGAAGGCGGCCGAGAAGCAGACCCAGACTGCGCAGATCGTCATCCCGGTCGCCGAGCGGCTGGGGCAGAATGTCGTCGATTTCGAGGGCCTCAGCAAAGCCTTCGGCGACAATCTCCTGATCGACGACCTCACCTTCAAGCTGCCGCCGGGCGGCATTGTCGGCATCATCGGACCGAACGGCGCCGGCAAGACCACGCTGTTCCGCATGATCACCGGCCAGGAGAAGCCCGACAAAGGCACCATCAAGGTCGGCGAGTCCGTGCATCTCGGCTATGTCGATCAATCCCGCGACAGCCTCGACGGCTCAAAGAACGTCTGGGAGGAGATCTCGGGCGGCAACGACATCATCCTGCTCGGCAAGCGCGAGATGAATTCGCGCGCCTACTGCTCCAACTTCAACTTCAAGGGCGGCGACCAGCAAAAGAAGGTCGGCTCGCTCTCGGGCGGCGAGCGCAACCGCGTTCACCTCGCGAAAATGCTCAAGTCGGGCGCCAACGTGCTGCTGCTCGACGAGCCCACCAACGATCTCGACGTCGATACGTTGCGCGCGCTCGAAGAGGCGCTGGAGGATTTCGCCGGCTGCGCCGTCATCATCAGCCACGATCGCTGGTTCCTCGACCGCATCGCGACCCACATCCTCGCCTTCGAGGGCGAGAGCCATGTCGAATGGTTCGAGGGCAACTTCCAGGACTACGAGGCCGACAAGATGCGCCGGCTGGGCACGGATTCGACGATTCCGACGCGGATCAAGTACAAGAAGTTCTCGCGCTAGACTCTTCCTTTCCGAAGATCGCTCCGCTGATGGCCGACACCATACAGTATCGCGCAGGCGCCGAGGACTGGTCGGCCCGCCAATACCTGAAATTCGAGGACGAGCGCACGCGCCCGCCGCGCGATCTGCTGGCGCAGATTCCGCTTGCGAACCCCAAGCGCGTGGTCGATCTCGGCTGCGGGCCGGGCAATTCGACGGAGTTGCTGATCGAACGGTTTCCGAACGCCGCGGTGATCGGCGTCGACTCCTCGCCCGACATGCTCCGGCAGGCGCGGGAACGGTTGCCGAATTGCACGTTTGTCCAAGGCGATCTCGAAACCTGGATGCCTGAGCCCGGCACCGACCTGCTGTTCGGCAATGCCGTGTTCCAGTGGCTGCCGGATCATCCCAAGGTGCTGGCGCGCCTGCTCACGGCGCTGCCGAAGGGCGGCGTGCTGGCGGTGCAGATGCCGGACAACACCCAGGAGCCCGCGCTGCAATTGATGGAGAAGGTCGGCGCCGACGGTCCATGGGCCGCCGCGATCGCGAAGTCGAATGCCGCGCGCAATGACCTCCTGAGCCCGGAGCAGTTCTACGATCTGCTGCGGCCGCTCTGCAGCCATCTCGACATCTGGCACACGCACTATCGGCACATCATGCCGAACCATGCCGGCGTGGTGGAATGGTTCAAAGGCTCGTCACTGCGGCCGTTCTATTCGGTGTTGGAAGGCAAGATGCGCGAGCAGTATCTCGCCGCCTATACCGACGCGATCGCGCGCGCCTATTCGACGCGCTACGACGGCAAGGTGATCCTGAAATTCCCGCGGCTGTTTATTCTGGCGGTGCGCTAGCGGCGCGGTCGTCGCCATTGGCGGCCGTTCGCTTCATCCTGACCTTGCTTGCGACCGGACCGGTGTCGCCCATGCTGGCGACGTAATACACCTCGTGGCCGCGCCGGAGGTCGTCGAAATTTCCCGACAGCATCGCGTTGCGATGGAAATAGAGCAGGCTGCCTTCCTTGGTGAGCAAAAAACCGAACTCGCCGCCCGGATCGGTTTCGGCGATCTGGCCCAGCGCCTGGTTCGGCCCGTCGTGATGCGCCTCCTTGGTGCGGCCGTCGCGCCTTTCCTTGATGTCGATGAGGCAGCGCTCGGCGATGCGGAACGCCTCGTTGATGGCCTTGTGCAGGTCGGGGCGCTGATATTTCCGCATGAGGTGATCGGGCTCGTGGCTCACCACGACATCGTTGCGGCCGGGGATGCCGAGCTCGATATGGACCACCGGCGGAATGGTGCCGCTGTTGTTGCTGGCCCGCTGGTCGACGCGGACGCGGCACGACGTCATCCGGTCGTAGATTTTCTCCAGATCGGCGACGCGCTGGCGAATTTCCGTTTCGGCCCAGTCCGAACCGTCGATGTTGTGGAAAGCGACTTCGAGGGGCACCTGCATTGCGTTCCTCCGGACATTCTGACTTTCGGCGCATTTGCGCGCTTATGCTAACGCCCGGAAATCACGATTCGTTGCAGGGTTCCGAGGACGAACAGGCATGAGATTTCAAGGATTTGCGTTGGTGATCGGCTGCGTATGCGCAGGCACATTGCTCCTGGCGCAGCCCGCGCAGCCGGCGCCCGATGTGGCGTTCAGCCGCTGGCTGGAGAGCCTGTGGCCGCAGGCGCAAAGCAAGGGCGTTTCGCGCAAGACCTTCAGCGCCGCCATCCACGGGCTTGAGCCCGACCTGACGCTGCCCGATCTCGAACTGCCGAGCCGCAAGGGACGGCCGCAGCCCCAGCAAGCCGAGTTCGTGCAGACCCCGTCCGACTACATCCGCGAACTGTCGATCTCCCGGCTTGCGGAACGCGGCAAGAAGCTCGCGGCGGAGCACCGCGCGACGTTGGCCAAAATCGAGCAACGGTTCGGCGTGCCGCCCAGCATGATCCTCGCGATCTGGGGCCGCGAGACCGCCTATGGCGGTCATAAGCTGCCGCACAACGCCATCCGCGTGCTGGCGACGCAGGGCTTCTACGGCCGGCGCAAGGACATGTTCCGCGAAGAGCTGCTGTTCGCCTTCAAGATCCTGGAAGAGGGGCACGTCACGCTCGACAAGATGCGCAGCTCCTGGGGCGGCGCAATGGGGCTCACGCAATTCCTGCCGTCGGAATTCTACAAGCACGCGGTCGATTTCGACGGCGACGGTCACCGCGACATTTGGGGCTCGATTCCGGACGCGCTTGCGTCAGCCGCGCAGCAGCTCGTCAACAAAGGTTGGAAGCCCGGCCAGCGCTGGGCCTATGAGGTGCGCGTGCCTGCGAATGTCGATTGCACGACCGGCACACCGGAGTTCAAGCAGACGGTCGCCGAATGGGTCCAGAAGGGCTATACGCCGACGCTCGGCCGCCGGCCGAGCCAGACCGAGATGGGCGAGCCGGCATCGCTGCTTCAGCCGGAAGGGACCTACGGGCCGGCGTTCCTCACGCTCAACAACTATTTCGTGATCAAGGAATATAATTTTTCCGATCTCTACGTGTTGTTCGTCGGGCACCTGAGCGACCGCATCGCCGACCCGCGGCCGTTCGAGACGCCGTGGAGCAAGAACACTCAGCTCAAGAGTACGCAGGTCGAGACGATGCAGAACACGCTCACCAAGCTCGGTCTTTACAAGGACAAGATCGACGGCAAGGCCGGGATGCTCACGCGCGCCGCGCTCGGGCACTATCAGAAGGCCAACCGCCTCAAGGTCGATTGCTGGCCGACGGCCACGGTGCTCGAGCACATGCAGACGCGGGCCGGCCGGAAATAGTCTCTCAAAGCAAAACCCGGCGGTGCTTGCGCACCCGCCGGGTTTGTCGCGAATTCTGATCGTCAGTGGACTACGGGCAAACCTGAACCGGTTGGCCGGTATATCCGATGACCTGGCCGTGCCGATTGTAGACCGGCTCCGCGGCCCAATAGCAGCCGGCGTATTGCACCGGTTGGCCATAGCCTTCGTACACGACGTAGCCACGCGGCCGCGACGCGAGGATGGCGCCGGTGATGATCGCGCCGCCGATGATGCCGGCGGCAATGCCGGGGCCCCAGCCCCAGCCGCGGTGACGGTACTGGGCGGAGGCGTCGGAAACGGAAACAGCGAGCGAGCCAGCGATGGCAGCAGCGCCGACCAATGCAGCCAGTGTCCTAGTCATTCATGATCTCCTGCGGAGCGGTCGGCCTGAACCGAGCGCGGTCTGAGATTGAGAGAGATTGCAACGTCCCAAAACGCCCCCATGCGCTTGAACGAGGCCTGTACCAAAGCGCTTTCAATTTGTCGGAATTTTGTTGATTTTGAAGGCATTTATGAACAGAAGCTTAACGAGCAGAGGATGTGAAAACCGGTTCCATCCGCGGCTTCGGACATGGCGGAGACCGGCTTGAGTTGGGCCAAGTGCTCTGACATGCTGAGCGCGTTGCAGTAGGGCGCATCGGTTTTTCACCGAAGGGGCAAAGCCCACCTACGAAACCTCAATCGTAGCGCGCCCATGCCTAGTCTCGAGAATCTCAGGAAGCAGGCGAAGCTTGTTCTGCGGCGGCACCGCGACCGCTACTATCCGGTCGCCGCGCAGATCAGGTCGGTGTTGCCTCGCTTCCGGCAACTGAGCGATCCTGAAATCCTCGCGCATCCGTTCAAGCTCGCGGACGCGCAGGAACTGGTCGCCCGGGAACGGGGATTCGAAAGCTGGCAGGCGCTCAGGGAAGGACTGCAAGCCATGTCAGACTCTTCAGCGCAAACTACCACGCGGCCGGTCATCACCGCGGTCGCGGCCGAGTTGTTCGTTTCCGACATTCAGGCGTCATGCGACTTCTTCACCCGCAAGCTCGGCTTCACCGTCGTCTATACCTATGGCGAGCCGCCGTTCTACGGCCAGGTGAAGCGCGATGCGGCGAGGCTCAACCTCAAGCACATGGACCGTCCCGTGATCGATCCGGAGCTGCGCGAGCGCGAGCAATTGCTGTCGGCCGACATGGGTGTCGACACGGCGGATGCGATCAAGCAACTCTATCTTGAGTTCCAGCAAGCCGGCGTCGAGTTCCAGCAGACGCTGATGCGCCAGCCCTGGGGCGCGAAGAACTTCGTGGTGCGGGACCCGGACGGCAACCTGTTGCTGTTCGCCGGCCCGGCGGAGTGACGGCGGCGATGCGACCACCTTCCAAGTCGGCACTGTTCGACGCCGCCAAGACGTGGAATGCCGCCGCCGTGAAGGCGGTCCTTTCGGCGGCGCCCGCTCTGGCGAAGGCGACCGACCCGCGCGGGCGCATGGCGATCCATATCGCCTGCGCGGCGAAGCCTGGTGCCAGACAAGGCGAGCCCGCGGGATCAAGACCGTGACGGCGCTGCTGAAAGCGGGCGTACCGCTCGAAGCAGAAGTCCCGATGGACGAGGACGAAGGCGACTTCCGCGCGACGCCGATCTGGTACGCGGTCGCGCGCGGCGAGAATCCACATCTGGTTCGCTTTCTGCTCAAGCAAGGTGCGGACGCGAGTTGGTCACTGTGGGCGATTGTGTTTCGCGACAACGAGTTGATGTGCCGCGACGTTCTCAAGACCAAGCCGCGGCTCAATCTGCGCGCTCATGGCGAGACACCGATCTTCTATGCCGCGCGTCTGCAACGGTTGAAGACATTGAAGCTTTTGATCGAAGCGGGCGCCGATCCGACTATCAAGGACCCGCGCGGGCGCGATGCCCTCGACATTGCGCGCGCCCGGCGGCTGCCCAAGGACCTCATCGAGCGCCTTGCGGAGCTGAAACGGCGCATGAAATAGTACGTTCACAGCTAGGAAACGGCTTCAGATAGGATCGGACTCATGAAGATCACCGGCGGATGCCACTGCGGCGCCATCACCTACGAGGCGGAGGTCGATCCCGATCACACCTCGATCTGCCACTGCACGGATTGCCAGCAGTTGTCTGGCACCGTGTTCCGGACGTCGATCCGCGCGGCGAACGACAAGTTCAAGATCCTCACCGGCGAGCCGAAGGTCTACGTGAAAATCGGGGACAGCGGGGGCAGGCGCGCGCAGGCGTTCTGCGCGAATTGCGGCTCGCCGATCTATGCCACCGCGGCCGAGGGCGGTGCGCCCTACAACATCCGCGTCGGCACCGTGCGCCAGCGCAACGAGCTGGTGCCGAAGGTGCAGATCTGGTGCCGCTCCGAGCAGCAATGGCTTCCGGAATTGGGCGCGATCCGCAAGGTCGAGAAGCAGGCCTAGCTCTTAGACTTTTTGTCCGATGACAGCGCCCGGGAACTGGGCGACAATCCCGGAAACGATGCGTTCCGGGAGGAGTTCGATGCGTCAATTGAGCCTTGCCATCGCGTTAGCGCTGACCCTTGGTCCTGCCGCGGCACAGGACTATCCCACGCGGCCGATCACGGTGATCGTGCCGTTCCCGGCCGGCGGGCCGACCGACACGATCGCGCGCGTCACCGCGCAGTCGATGTCAAAGCTGCTCGGCCAGCAGCTCATTGTCGAGAACGTCTCCGGCGCGGGCGGCACGCTCGGCACCGGCCGCGCCGCGCGCGCGGCGGCGGACGGCTACACGCTGCTGATCCATCACCTGGGCCTCGCGACCGCGGACACGCTCTATCGCAAGCTTCCCTACAGCACCAGAAAGGCGTTCGCGCCGATCGGCCTTGTCACCGACGCGCCGATGGTGTTCGTCGGCCGCTCCGATCTCGAGCCCAACAATTTCGGCGAGTTCGTCGCCTACGCCAAGAAGCGAGGCGAGAAGGTGACGTTCGCGACGGCCGGCGTCGGCTCGTCGTCGCAACTCTGCGCGCTGCTGTTCATGAGCGCGATCCAGACCAAGCTGACCCAGGTTCCTTACAAGGGCGGCGGTCCGCTGATGAACGATCTCATCGGCCGGCAGGTCGATATCGGCTGCGAGCAGGCGACGACCGCGACTCCGCCGATCCAAGGCAAGCGCATCAAGGGCTATGCCGTGACGACAACGGCGCGGCTGCAATCGCTGCCCGATCTGCCGACCGCCGACGAAGCCGGTCTCAAAGGATTTGCGCTCGGCGTGTGGCACGGCCTCTATGCGCCGGCAGGCACGCCGGCGCCGATCGTGCAGAAACTCTCCAGCGCGCTGCAAGGCGCGCTCAAGGACCCGGACCTCATCAAGCGGTTTGATCTCATCAACACCGAGCCGATCGCACCCAATCTCGCAACACCTGAGGCGCTGCAAAAGCATCTGTTCGCCGAGCTCGATCGCTGGGCGCCGATCATCAAGGCGGCGGGCGAGTACGCCGACTAGTACGAAAAGTTGTAGACTCTTCGGACCCGATCATGCGACCGCTTAAAGTGATCGTTCCGTAAAAGCAAAAAAGGGGAGATAGCGTATGGCCACGTACACTTGGGACCACGTCCATCTGAAGACGCCCGATCCGGAAGGGATGGCGCAGTGGTTCGAGAAGATGCTTGGCGCCGAGGTCATCAAGACCATGCAGGGGGACAAGCCGCGCATCGACGTCAAGATCGGCGGCGCCAATGTCTTCATCGCCGAAAGCGACGGGCACAATCCGCCGCCCGAAATCCCCTATCGCGGGCTTGAGCATTTCGGCCTGCTGGTCAGCGGCATCGATGCGGTCGCCGCCGATCTCAAGGCCAAGGGCTGCGAGTTCACCAAGGAGCCGACGACGGTGCGGCCGGGCGTGCGCATCTGCTTCATCCGCGGGCCGCAGGGAATCTCGATCGAGCTGCTCGACCGCAGCCACGCGGGGTAGGGCATTGCTCCGCCCTCATCCTGAGGAGCGCACGAAGTGCGCGTCTCGAAGGGTGGGGCGGCCTCGTGCTTCGAGACGGCGCTGACGCGCCTCCTCAGCATGAGCCTGGGGAAGGCAGTCGCTTCAGTTGAACTTCAGCTTGGCGGCGTTGACGAGCGCGATGTTGGTCGCGACCTCGCGCTTGATCATGGCGTCGAACTCGGCCGACGTCATCTTCAGCGGCTCGATCCCCTGCGGCTTGAACTTGTCTTGCACCGCGGGCGTAGCCAG
Source organism: uncultured Alphaproteobacteria bacterium (assembly GCA_963785745.1). Classification (GTDB taxonomy): domain Bacteria; phylum Pseudomonadota; class Alphaproteobacteria; order Rhizobiales; family Xanthobacteraceae; genus VAZQ01. The sequence continues at coordinate 292,278 of CAWAWR010000024.1, read as the reverse complement.
CGCCTTCTGGGTCTCCGCGTAGAGCTTGTCGACGATCGCGCGCGGCGTCTTCGACGGCACGAACAGGCCCATCCAGTAATTGTAGTCGGAGTCCTTGAGCCCGGCTTCGAGCGTTGTCGGCACGTCCGGCAGCGCCGCCGAGCGCGCACCGGAACTCACCGCGAGCGCCATGAGTTTGCCGTCGCGGATCAGCGGCAGCGCCGCCGATATCCCCATGCAGGTGAAATCGACACGGCCCGCCATTACTTCGGTGAGCGCTTCCGGGCCGCCCTTGAACGGCACGTGCGTCGCCTCGTAGCCGCCGGAGAGCCGCAGCCGTTCCGCCGCCCAATGAGTGGCGCTGCCGACGCCGGCCGAACCGTAGGTGAACTGGCCGCTCTTCTTCGCGGCAGCCACAAGGTCCTGCACGGTCTTGAAGCCGCGGGACGGGTGAACCACAGTCACGTTCGGAATAGTGCCGAACGGGATCACGCCGGAGAAATCGCGCACCGGATCGTAGCTGAGATTGGGATAGGCCGCGGGCGCCGCCGAATGCGCGGACGCCTGGATCAGCAGCGTGTGACCGTCGGGCTCGGCCTTGGCGACGGCGGCGGTGCCGATCGAGCCGCCGGCGCCGCCGCGGTTCTCGATCACGATGGTCTGCCCGAGCTGGCGTGACAGCGGATCCATCACGATGCGGCCGACGATGTCGAGCGAGCTTCCGGCGGCGAACGGGACCATGGCCCTGATCTGCTTGGTCGGATAGGCCTGCGCAGCGGCGAACCGCGGCAGCGCCGGCGCCGCAAGTGCGGCGGCGGACATGGTCAGGAATGTGCGGCGCGTGGTCATGGTCGTTCTCTCCCTCAAGATTTATTGTTTTCATTCTAGCGCGGGCGCAACGCCCGCGACATCAGACAACATGTCCTAGGCCGAAGCCCTTATTGACTCCGGCGGAATCGGCACCTCGTGCACCTTCATCGCCATGGCGACCGAGGTGTAGTAGCCGATCAGCACCAGCACCTCGGCGATGCCGGGGCGGCCGAGCGCCTTCTCGATCTCGGCAAATTCCGCGTCCGGCACTTTCCGGCTTTCGATCATGGCGGCGGCGAAGCGGTGCACCGCCTTTTCGTGCGCGTCGGTCAGCGGCGGTTGGGTGCCGGCGATCAGCGCGTCGATCACCGCCTGCGACAGCCCGACTTTCAAGCCCATCCGCACATGCGCGGTTTGCACGTACTCGCCGCGCCAATGCGTCGCGATCATGACGATCACCATCTCGACCTCGCGCTCGGACAATGTCGAGCGCTTGTTGAGGAAGGTGCCGATCTGCTCCATGCCGCTGGCGACAGTCGGCGAATGGATCCAGACCCGGTACGGGCCGAGGATGCGGCCGCGTCCGGCGACCAGTTGCTCGAAGATCTTGGTCTGCTCGGCGGTGAGCTGGTCGGGCGAGACGTCGAGAAGGCGGCTCATGATGGCGTTCGTTCCCTGGTTTGCATTTGCATAGTGGTGGAGCGTAGCCGGTATGGTGTGCGAGCGAAATCGCCTCACGGCGTTTTCTGCCATGCCTCCCAGTAGTCGCGGCATGTGTAGTAGAGCGTAGGATACCCGACGGTCAGCCCCTGCGCGGAGACGACGAGGCCGTCGGCGCCGGCCTTGCGGTTGACGTTGCGAGTCCAGCGCGCCAGGCGGGTGAGTGTGAGGCGCGCTTCGGCCGCCGGATCGATCGCGACCACCAGCACCGTCTGGCGCTGCATCTGCCAGGTCGAGATGCTCTTGATCGCGCGCCACGGGATCGGCTCGGCCGCCACCCGCACGTCGCGCAAGCCCGCGGGCGAGACCGTCACCACCGGTCCGCGTTGTGCAAGCAGCCGCCAGATCGCGACGGCGGCGCAGAAGCTGAAGAACGCCATCCCGGAATAGCCGGCCGACACAACGGCCGGATCGCTGGGCAGGTTCGGAAACAGGCGGAACGCCAGCACCGCCGCGATCCCGGTCGACATCGCGCTGAACACCAGCAGCGTGAGGAGCCGCGACGGCGAGGCGTGGAATTCGACGGTGCGGGAGGTGTCGATCGTCCCATCGCTGTTGGTGCTGGTCGTCATGCGCGGAGCCGGTATTCGCAGGCGGTGGAGCAGGGTGGTCCTAATTGCTACAGTGTCGTCAACGAAACAAGCCACCGCCACCGAGCGGCGGCATGAGGGAGGAGGATCACCATGCTTTCACGACGCAAGTTCATCGGCACGACGCTTGGCGCCGGTGCGGCACTGGCCGCCGGCGTGCCGGCCCGCGCGCAGCAGAAGCGCCTGATTATCGATGCGCAGGTGCACATGTGGAAGGCGAATACGCCGGACTGGCCATGGGTCGAAGGGGCCAAGCCGCAGCTGCCGGAGCCGTTCACGATCGAGCGGGCGCTCGCGGGCATGAACGAGGCCGGGGTCGATCGCGTAGTTATCGTTCCGCCGACGCTGAACGACCGCAACGACTATGCGCTCGAAGCCCACAAGCGCTATCCCGACCGTTTCGCCGTCATGGGCCGCATTCCCTTGCAAAATCCGAAATCGGCGGCGCTGCTGCCGAAATGGAAAGAACAGCCGGGCATGCTCGGCGTCCGGGTGACATTCAACACGCCGGAGACGCAGGCGTGGCTCAAGGACGGCACGGCCGACTGGTTCTGGCCGGAGGCCGCGAAGGCGCGGCTGCCGGTCATGTTCCTGGCGTTCGGCCTGGTGAACCTGTTCGACCCGATTGCCCAGCGCAATCCGGAGCTGCCGCTCATCGTCGACCACATGGGCGTCAATACCGCGATCGCGCAGAAGGGGCTGATGGCGGAGATGATCGGTCACACCGTCGCGCTGGCGAAATATCCGAACGTCAGCGTCAAGCTGTCGAACCTGCCCAATTCGTCACTCGAGCCGTACCCGTACAAGGACCTGACTCCGCATATCAAGCGCGTGTTCGACGCCTATGGGCCGCAGCGCTGTCACTGGGGAACCGACACGACCAACGGACAACACCGCGGGACCTGGCGTCAGCGCCTTACCCATTTCACCGAGACGATCGACTTCATGTCGGAGAGCGACAAGGACTGGGTGCTGGGCCGCTCCATTCAGGAGAAGCTTAAATGGGCCTAGGCGACGCCCATCCGCCGAAAAAAAGACACTGCAATCGGCCTTATTCGCGTGCTACTGGCTAGGCGGACAGGGGAGAAATCCCGCCGACAGGAGCAGGCATGGCCGACGACGTTAAGAGTGACAACAAGGCAAGCGCGGAATTGCGGAAATTGCAGCAGGCCGAGGATGGCAAGAAGGCCATGCTCGACTACGAGGCGGAAGCGGCCGCCCTGCGGCTCAGGACGGAAAAATTGCGGGCGGCGCGCCTGGCGCGCGAGGCTGCCGCCCCGCCTGCGCCGGCCAAGAAGGCTCCGGCCAAGAAGAAGGCCGCCAAGGCAACCAAGGCGAAGCCTAAGCCTCTCTCGGACTGGCTGAGCGACCAGAAGAAAGACGGGCGCGACTGATTGTCCGCCATCTCCGCTGCGAGGTGCGGTGACAATTGGTGACCATCGCCCATGCCCGTCCTCCTCGCTTTCGGTGCGCTTCTGCTGTTCGCGGCGGTATTCGGCCCGCAGTGGTGGGTGCGTCATGTGCTGGCCGAGCATGCCGGCGACCGGCCCGACCTGCCCGGCACGGGCGCGGAGCTCGCGCGCCATCTCCTCGATGAAGCCGGATTGCAGCAGGTAACGGTCGAGCAGACCGACCTCGGCGACCACTACGATCCTGACGCGCTCGCGGTGCGGCTCACGCCGCCGCATCATGACGGCCGCTCGATCGCCGCCGTGGCGGTGGCGGCGCACGAGGTGTCGCATGCGGTGCAGCACGCGCGCGGCGAGCCGGCCTTCACGCGGCGCTATCAACTGGTCAAGAACCTCACCTGGATCGACCGGCTGGCGAGCATCATCCTGCTGCTGGCGCCGGTGGTGTTCGCCTTCGTGCACATCCCGGCCCTGCTGATCTTGCAGATCCTTGCCGGCCTGGCCCTGCTTACGATCCGTGTCGCGGTGCATGTGACGACGCTGCCGGTCGAGTTCGACGCGAGCTTCGGCAAGGCGCTGCCGGTGCTGGCGCGCGGGCGCTATCTCGGCGTCGGCGATCTGCCGGCGGCGCGCCGCGTGCTCAAGGCCGCCGCCTATACCTATGTGGCCGCCGCGCTGGCGACGCTGCTCGACGTCGCCCGCTGGCTCCGGATGCTCCGGTTCTAGGATAATTCCGCTGCCGCCGTCCTCGGCCGCGACATTCCTGCGTTTGTCATGGCGCGAACCGCCGCGCTAGGCTCACCGCAATGGCCGCTCGCGCGAAGACGGGCCGCCCGATGGGAGACGACATGCCTGCAAAAAGCATAGATCGCGGCTCCCTGGTTTCGCTCGCTATTCTCCTGTCGATGCTGGCGTCGCCTGCACTGGCGCAGGAGTGGCCGACGCGTCCGGTGACGCTGGTGGTGCCGTTCGCCGCCGGCGGTCCGGTCGACACCGCCGCGCGCATCATGGCGGCGCGGCTCACGGAAAATCTCGGGCAGCAGGTGATCGTCGAGAACGTCAGCGGCGCCGGCAGCATGATGGGCGGCAACCGCGTCGCCAAGGCGGCGCCCGACGGCTACACCTTCCTGCACGGCAACCGCAGCACGCACATCTACAGCCAGATCCTCAGCAAGAAGCCGATGTACGACGCCGTGACCGAGTTCGCGCCGGTCGCGGCGTTTGTGGAGAATTCCGCCGTCTTGCTGGTGCGCAAGGATTTCCCGGCGGCGACGCTCGGCGAATTCAGCGCGCAGCTCCGCGCCAACCGGGACAAGCTGCAATTCGCCTCGGCGGGCGCCGGCTCGGCCTCGCATGTCGTCTGTGTCCTGCTCAACAGCGCCATCGGCGTCGAGATCACCCACATTCCGTATCGCGGCACCGCACCGGCACTGCAGGACCTTATCGGCGGCCGCGTCGACTATCTCTGCGACATCATCTCGACCGCGATCCCGCCGATCCAGTCGGGGCTGGTGAAACCGCTCGCGATCTTGTCGTCGCGGCGCAACGCAGCGCTGCCCGATCTCGCCACCGCGGACGAGCAGGGGCTCAAGGATTTCGACGTCGATGCGTGGAACGCCTTCTTCTTCCCCAAGGGCACGCCGGACGCGATCGTGCGCCGGCTCGCGAAGGCGACCAGCGACGTCGTCGATATCCCGGCGGTGGCCAAGCGGCTTCAAGAGATCGGCCTGCAGGTCTCGGCGCCGGAACGCCGCAATCCGGAATACGTTGCGAAGCTGGTCAAGACCGAGCTTGCGACCTGGCGGGAACCGTTGCTTGCCAGCGGCGCGGCGCAATAGCCCAGCGCTATCGCGCGTCAGGTCTTGCGTGCGCCTTCGACCACCGATTTCAGGCTGGCGAGGCCTTTCTCGAAATAGCCGCCGAGCATCTTGTCCTGGTTCATGAACAGGCAGATCGCCTTGCCGATGAAATTGTTGCGGCCGCTCATGGTCCAGGTGACGGCGGTGTCGTTGCCCTGCGGCTTGAACGTGAACTCGACGTCGCTCGTCCCCTCCATCGGCTTCACGAAGTCGAGCTTGATGCGGATCAGGTCGCTCGGGCGGCTCTCTGTCACGGTCATGCGGCCTTCGCCGATCTCATTGTTGCCGGCCCAGATGAACACCGCGCCTTGGCCGGATCGCGGTCCTTCGAACGTCGCCTTGGCGTTGGGATCGAGCTTCGCCCAGGGCGACCAGGCCTCCCAATTGTGGAAGTCGTTCACCTGCGCGAACACCCGTTCCGGCGCGGCGGCAACGGCCGCGGTGCGCGCGACTCGATATTCGTTGGGCTGCAAAGCGACGACGATGAGGAAGACGACGATCAGAGCGGCGAAACCGAGGAGGATTTTCTTGATCATGGCGTTCCAGACCCTGCATTAAATTGCGTTATTGAGGATTGATTGGTCGTGATGATGCTCGAAGAGCGTGACAATGCCAGAAGAGCTGGCCGCAAATGTGATACCCGGCGCGGCAGCGTCGTAGCAACGATCTCGCACACTGTGATCGCAGCGGTTCGCCTGGCAATCGGTTGCATTCAAGCGGCGGCATGAAGAGCAGGCGCTTCGTGCCGCTTCTTTGTGCACGCTTTTGAACCTCGTCCCGGTGACTTCATACCGCCGCATGAAACGCAAAACCCCAGCAAAACGGCGTTATTAGCGCATCTGTTCTCTGGCCCGCCGCTTGCATTGGTGATGAAGCCGGGACCACTCAGGCCAAGCAAGAAAAGCCATGTCACTTTTACTGACCAACTTCGACGGGATGTCGCGTGTGCGTGAGACGGCATCCCAGCCCCGGCGTAGCGGGGTCGTGCCAGGCTTGCGGCGTTTCAACGTCGTGCAAGCCATCACCATGTTGACGATCGCCGCGATTGCGGCACTGGCGGTCGTCGGAGTCACCGTTGCGAACGAGTACCACTCCAATCCATGGCTGCTGTCGTGGATTCCTGCGTATTGTTGCGTCACCAATGACTGCTGTTGGGAAGTGGCGGAGAAGGATCTCGCGTCGCTGCCGGACGACAAGTGGCAGGTGCTCGCCACCGGCCAGGTGCGGGAGCGCACGAACTGGTCGCCGGACGGCAAGTTCTACCGCTGTGCGTGCGACTACGACACGGCCGGCGGCAAGTGGATCAGGCACACCGGCGCCAACACGCGTTGCCTGTTCGTGCCGTGGCGCTCGGCTGCTCTGAAGATGAAGACCGGCTGAGCGGGCGCAGCGCGTAGTAGCCGCGTAATGTGGTGAAGCGTAGCAACGGCGACATGGTTGCCCGGATCGGATGCGACTGATCCGGGGACGATGCTTGCTGATGTCCGTTGACGTTCGCAGCATTGCCGTTGCCCGGTCTGCCGGGCGCGCTTACAGTCGCGCGCAGGCCGATCCGGAGACCTTCGATGCCTCACGACGCGACCGCCGCCGATCCGCATGCGATCGAGGCTTATCACGCTCACATCTATTACGATCCCGCCGCGACGCGTGATCGCGCCGAGCGGCTGCGCGCAGGTATCGGCGCCGCGTTCCCGCAGGCCGTGCTCGGACGCTGGCACGACGAACTGGTCGGCCCGCATCCACAATCGATGTATCAGGTCGCATTCCCGGCCGAGCTGCTGGCGTCGTTCGTGCCGTGGCTGATGCTCAATCGCGACGGCCTGACCGTCCTGCTGCATCCGGAAACAGGCAATGCCTATCGCGATCACACCGCGCACGCCGCTTGGTTCGGCGGCATGTTGCCGCTACGGCTTGAGCAGTTCAAGAACCGCGACTGAAGCGCCCGCGCACGGAGAACCTCGATGACATGGGTGGCCAACATTCCGCAGTTCGGAGTGATCTTCCTTCTTGTCGTGCGCGCCGTGCGCGTCATCTACGCCGACCTGCAGGACAGCCGCGCGCGGAAGCAACATGGCGTGCTCGGCATCGTCCTGACCGAAGCCGCGTATATCGGCTTGTTTGCCGGCTTCCTGTGGTGGGGCGGATTCTGGACGTTTCGGTAGCCCGCTTCGGCGAACCGCACTCAGCCGGACGCCGTCTGCATTACCGTCGTCAGGCCGAGCAACAGCAGCACGATTGCGGACAGCCCATATTGCGGTGTTAGACGCGCGCGCTCCGCGAGCAGGATCGCGAAGATGACGGCCATGGCGCCGATGCCGTGGCTGCCGAGCAGTGGCAGGACCATCGTCGGAAGGCAGGCGCGCACGCAGCGGCTTCCGTGCAGCAGTCCGAATTGGATGGCGTCGCGGTCGGCGTCGAATCCCGCGGGCCGTAATGGCGCCGTACCGTGGCAGCGGTTGATCGCGCGCTGCTTCGCCGTGGAGATCTGCCAGAGCGCTGCGAGCGCGCAGCCGATCAATCCGGCGAGCGGCGCGAGGCCCAACAGTGCAAAGCCGGAACGGGCCACGACCAGCACGATGCTCGCCATCGTCACCGCCGCGGTCCAGGTCAGCGCATAGCCGGCGACGAACAGCGCCACCGAACGTTCGCGCCGGAACGCATAGCTCCGCGCGGCGACGTGGCCGATCATCGGCGCCAGCAGCGGAAACATCATGGCGACGATCATCAACGTCCATTCGCCGGCCCAGCGCGCCGGATCGATGGCGGCCAGTCTGGCTTCGATGTCGGCGAGCGCGCCGTCGAGAAGCGTGGCGCGCGGCGAAAGGCATATCGTCAGGGTGCGGTCCTGCCCCGAGAGCAGGAACAGCAGCGACCATGCGGCAAGCGACGGGGCGATCGACCAGCGGAACGCCGGCGAGCGCAAGCCCTGCCGGGCCTCGGCCGTCAAGGCAGGCTCATGGATCCGCGCTGGTTGCGCTGCGTCGGCGTGCATCGCCGTCATTCGTAATAGAGGCTCACGCGCCCGACTTTGATGTCGGATGCCGCAGGCGCCGCTTGCACGAAGTCCTCGAGCCCGGGCGGGACCGCTTCTTCGGTCTGCGCCAACCCCTCGCGCACGAACGACACCTGAAGTCGTGAAACCGTGCCTTGCGTCAGTCCGAGCCTTTGCGCGAGCTCGGTGATCTCGAACACCTGATTGAGGCCGCTACCGCCGTGGCGGCCGGCCGGGTCGGTGGCGCGTTCAAGCCCGAACGTGGTCATCACGCCGGCGAGGGCAGGCGGCTCGTGGTCTCCGGGCATGTCGATGAAGACATTGAAGTCGCCCGGGATGCCGGTGCCGGTGATATTTTCGAGATTGAGATAGACGCGCGGCGCCACGGTGCTCTCCAGGCCACGCCGTTCAAGCGCTTGCGGCTGCAACGTCACAGTCGTGCGGGTGACGTCGCCTTGCAGCGGGATCGGACCTTCATTCGCGCCCACCAGTTCCGGATTGCGGCCTTCAGCCACGGTGACGCCCTCCAACGGCGACGGTGCCCCCGGCTCCTGTGCAACCGGCACCGTATCATAACGGTAGCCGTGCAGTATCCGGGTCGTATCGAGCATGTCGCTGCTCGCGAACGTGAATGGATTGCCGTCGCCGTCGTGCATGTCGAAGGTGACGGCCGATAGCCACTGCGGACTGGTCGGGTTGCGGAACTCCGGTCCCTGGTTGCGCCATACCTCCCAGAGCCGGTCGATGTTGCAGTGATGCAGCCAGAAGATCGGATCGAGCGCCGCCGTCGCGGGATCGCTCATGAAGCCGCTCTGGCCACCGATCTGTACATGGATGCGGTTGTGGGCGCGAATTTTCGAGCGCGCCATTGACGCCGCCGAAATGGCTGAAACCGGTTGCCGGTCCGCCAAAGCCGGGAGCACCGGCACTCGGGTTCGTGAAATTCTGGAATTGCAACGCACCGAGCGCCACCGTGGTTGATCCGAAACTGAAGTTGCCGTTCTGAGCCTGTGCGCGCCGCGACCACAACGCGTTGGGACTGCCATCGGCGAGGCGCCGGTTGAAAAAATCCGGATGCATCAGCCGCGCGTTGGGATTCGACGCGTCGCTATAGTCCCAGTAGGGCAATGCCCATTCGGCGGGCCCGCCAAGCTCGACGATGGTCTGGGCGATGACCGCTTCAAAGCTGGCGATATAGCCGCGATGCCACGACAGGAAGAACCAACTCTGGTGCTGGCACTGATCCCAGAACTGGTCGGCGTCGGGTGGCACCGTCAGGTTGTCCGGGACGCCGTGAATCGCGGCAAGGTATCGCCAGCTGCTCGGGTTGCTCGCCGGTCGCGGGATCAGTGCGTCGACCGCCTTACGAAACCAATCCAGGCTTGGGTCTCCCGGCGGCAACGACCAGACGCTCTTGCGAATCCTGACGGCCATGGCGAAGCCCTCCCGTCGCGTCGATGCAACTTTAGCTATATATAGTAGTCGGCTGATGCAGGTGATCAACAAGCAGTCTGAGACCTGACAGCAATCAAGTTGCCGCCGTCGCTGCAATCATCCAAACGGATGGTCGCGAGGTTGCCGAGCGGAGCTGCCGCGCGGATTGCGCCATAGCGCGTTGCAGACGCGCGTGAACGCGCTTTATGCTCTATCCGGGCTACGATCGCTTACGCAGTCCGGGGAGTGCCAATCAATGCCGGGGGAAGCTCAAGCGGCGGACATCGATCCGCAGCACGTCGTCGTCACCGAGCCGGTGCGCGGCTCCGACATTCCCGTGCAACTGATGTATGTCGAGCTGATCGATGGCGTCTACGCGCCGATCGGCCTGCGCACGCCACATGGGCAGGGGCCGTTTCCGCTGGTGCTGTTTGCGTCCGGCAATGGCGGCGGCGGCATGGCGGTGGTGCGCGACTTCACCCAGAACGTGAGCTGGACCCAGGAGGAATTCCTCAAGGCCGGCTATGCGGTTGCATGGCTGCGTTATCGCGCCGAGGTCGACTACGCCTACGACAAGATCGGCAAGCTCGTTGAAGACAAGCGCCAGCGGCGGCAGCTGCTCAACCGCGGGCCGTTGGAATACGAGGACGTCATCTCGATCGTCGAATACATGAAGACGCTGCCGTTCATCGTGCCCGACCTGATCTTCTACATGGGCATGAGCCACGGCGGCGAGATGGCGCTTAAGATCGCGTCCGAATATCACGGCGTGCGCGCCATGATCGCGTGCGAGCCGGCGGCGCACGAATTCCTGCGGCTTCGGCCCGACGCCACCGCGCGCATCAATCCTGAAACCGGGCTGCTCGACGTCGAGCGCATGCTGATGCGCGAGCCGGAGAAGGTGCGCCCGCGCATCACCGAGGACGTGGCGCGGGCGCGCATGGCGCCGATCAACACGCCGATCTTCGTGCAGGGCCGCAACTCGGACGAGCTGCAGGGCATCTTCCGCGTCTGCTACGACCTGCTCATCGAGCTCGGCAAGGACGCACGCTGGGCGACCTACGAGCACGACGTGCACGGCTTCGTCTATGTGCGACGGAACGGGGCGGGGGTCATACGAGCCAGATGCGGTGCAGCGGCAGGCGGTCGCGGACTTCGATCGCGTTTTTCGACCAGTATCTGCAGGGAAAGTGAGCGCGCATGGCCTCCACAAATGTTCGACTATGCGCCCCTGTTCAGGCCCGGCCTGCCGGCGCCGGCAGGCGAAGTGGTCCGGGCTCGCAAAATACAATTTCATCGGCGGCAACAATGATGCCGATCAGGTGCCGGTCGACGGGCTTGATCGCGGCCTCGACCGCGGTGCTTGCAGCGCGAGGGGCACACGCTCGCGACCTACGGGCTCGCGCACGGCCCGCAAGGCTACCGGCCGCTGCGCGACTTCCTGACGCAGAAGCTCAAGCGCGACGCCGGCATCGCCTGCACCGCCGAGGACATCCTCGTCACCTCGGGCTCGTTGCAGGCGATCGATCTCGTCAATGGCGTGTTCCTCGCGCGCGGCGACACCGCGATCATCGAGCAGGAATGCTACCAGGGCTCGATCAACCGGCTGACCAGGCTCGGCGTCAACACCATCGGCATCCCGCTCGACCGCGACGGCATGCGCATGGACGCGCTGTCGAACGCGCTCGACGACCTCAAGCATCGCGGCATCCGCGCGAAATACATCTACACCATCCCGACCGTGCAGAACCCGACCGGCAGCATCATGCCGGAATCCCGCCGCGCCGAATTGCTGAAGCTGTCGGAGGCGCACGGCGTGCCGGTGTTCGAGGACGACTGCTATGCCGACCTGATCTGGGACGGCAAGCGTCCGCCCGCGATCTACGCCATGAGCCGGAACGGCGGCGTCGTGCATATCGGCTCGTTCTCGAAGTCGATCGCGCCGGCGCTGCGCAGTCGGCTACATCGTCGCCGGCTGGGACGTGCTGTCGCGCGCGCTGTCGATCAAGACCGACGCGCGGCTCCGGCGCGCTCGAGCAGATGGTGCTTGCGGAATATTGCGCGCCGCATTTCGCCTCGCACGTCAGCGATCTCTCGCGCGGGCTGCGCGTGAAGCTCGACACGCTGATGGAAGCGCTCGACGAGCAGTTCGGCACCTCGGCCGAGTTCGAGGAGCCCAAAGGCGGCATCTTCCTGTGGGTGAAGCTGCCCGACAATGTCGACACGCTGAAGCTCTACCAGCCGGCGCTCAAGGCCGGGGTCGCGATCAATCCCGGGCCGGAATGGTCGGTCGACAAGGCCCACAGCAAGAGCTGGATGCGGCTCTGCTTCGCGAGCCCGACGCTGGACGAGATCCGCGAGGGCGTCGCCGCGCTAGCCGAGGTGTGCGGCAACGAATTCGGCGTCCCGACACGACAGCGCCAACGTCGCCCGCGGGCGTTGATTCCGGCAGGCGTCCCCAAGGACGGGACGCAGCCCCCGATCAAAAAAGAACGCTGGCGAGGACCTTATTAAGGCTAGCTGCGGTGTTTATCTCTGTATCGGGCCGTCCGCGGCCCGCGAAACAGGAGGCATTCATGCGCATCGTTCTGATCGGCCTTGCGACCCTGACGATAGCCCTGCCGATCGCCACTGACCTGGCCTACGCGCAACGCGAACCCCGGCCCTGGTGCCTGCAAGCCGGGCGCGGCGGGCCGGGCGGCGGCCTTCTCGATTGCGCCTATCACACGCTGCAGCAGTGCCGCGCGGCCATGGGCGGCGGCACCGACGGCTGCACGCAGAATCCCGCTTTGGCCTGGGACCGGATCGAAGGCAAGCGCTCCAGGCCAGCGCCGACCACGACCGGTCGCGGCTATTGAGGGCGCGAACCGGAGTTGTCGGCCTGCGTTGGCGCTTGCGAACCGCCGGCCTTGCCTACGAGGGTTTCGACCCACGCCACGGCAACTAGGAGTATGAGGGCGATCGTCACGCCGACGACGACCACGTCCCAGCGCCCGAGACCGCAGGCGATGCCGAGCGCGGCCGTGACCCATACGGTTGCGGCCGTGGTCAGGCCTTCGACGGTTCGCGCCTTCGTGTCGCGCAGGATCACGCCCGCGCCGATGAAGCTGATGCCCGCCATCACGCCCTGAATGATGCCTTGCACCACGCGGCTCATGGCGTCCGCGTTTTCGGCCATGCCTTCGACCTCGATGACTGCGACCGAAACGGAAGCGGCGCCGAGCGCGACGAGCCCGAGTGTGCGCATACCGATCGGCTTGTTGGTGAGGTCACGGTTGACGCCGATGGCGGCGCCCGCCAGTGCGGCGGCGCCGAGCCGCAAGGTGACGTCGAGGAGGGAGAGGTCCATTGTCGGTCCCGTGTGCAAAATCCCTGAAATTGGGATCACCGGGACAACGCACGAACGTGGAAATCGACGCATATGCGTCGACAGACCGCAGGATTTTAGCCTCTGTCCGCGATTGCCGGGCGCACGAGGAATTTGCGCACGGATGATGCACGATGGAATTCAATGGAAATTATTCGTACAGGTTATTGTCCGGCATTGGTCGGCGCAAGCGGTGGCAGCCAAACGATAGGCGATCTGACATAAGGAGGGCGTGAATGGCACGACGACCGAACGATACGCGAGACGCCGCCGAAGCGATGTTCAAGAAGGCGACGACCAAACTGCCGGAGCCGATGCCGAAAACCCAGTCGCCGCCGGGCGTCAAGGAAATGGTGTCGCTGCGCATCGACCGCGACGTCCTCGATGTCTTCCAGGAAGATGGCCCGGGCTGGCAGGACCGCATCAACGCGGCGCTCCGCAAAGCGGCAGGACTGTGACACAGGCTGGCGGTTGAACCCGGCGCCTCCTCACCGCGACCCATTACTGTCGAACTGTAACGGGACCGCCGGTGCCGCGATGCTGCCTGAACTCGAAACCACGCGCGTGATCCTGCGCGAACTGTCGCTGGAGGACGCGCCGGCGATCCAAGCAGCATGGCAGAACTCGCCGACGCAGTGGCTTTATCAGGCGGTCGAGCCTGCGGAATTCACCAATGTCGTGGAGCGGATCGCCAACTACCTCAAGTATCGCGGCGATGGCGAGCGGCGGCGCATCTACGACTATGTGGCGCGGCTCAAGAGCGACGGCAGCGTGATCGGCGGTGTTTCGCTCGGGCGTTCGCATCCCGCGATCGCGAGCCTTGGCCTCCGGGTTGTGGCTTCCCACGGCAGCCGTGGCTACGGTACCGAGCTTGCCTGCGCGATACTCGACTTCGGCTTTGGCGACGTCCATCTGAACCGCATCGAGGCCGACGTTGCGCTCGAGAACCATCCCTGCATCCGCGTGCTGGAGAAGATCGGCATGCAGCGCGAAGGCGTGGCGCGCGAGTGCGTTTTTGCGCAGGGCCGCTGGTGGACCGAGGCGCGCTACGCGATGCTCGCATCGGATCGCGCCGCCGCCTGACGCTGTCCTCACTTCGGCTTGACCGTCGGATAGATGTTGGCGCCGTAGTATTCGCGGATCTCGGCGATCTGGTCAGGGCCAGGCGGCGCATATTGCAGCCGCTTGCTGGTGAAGGTGCCGCCCATGATGCGGTCGAGCTTCACCGCCATCTCGCCCATCTTCACCAAGGTCGTAATGCCGTTGAGGATCGGCGCGCCGGACGGCGTCGTATAGACGCCGGCGTGCGCCAGCAGCGCCATCACCACGCCGCCGGCCGCGATCACCACCTCGGCGCCGGCATCGGTGTTGGCCTTCGCCGCTGTCTGGAACTGGCCGATGAGATCGCGCTGGACGTCCGCGTTCTCGAAGCCTTCGTCGAGGTTGAGGATGCGGTCGGTCTTCATGCGGTTGACGGCGGCGAGCCGGTCCTTGAGGCCGTAGTGCACGACATTCTCGACGATGCGCGGCGTGAACTTCTCGTTGATGGTCACCAGCGAGAAGTTCGCGCCCATCATGCAGGCGACGTGCAGGCTCGTCTCGCACAGGCCGAGCACCGGGAAGTTCGCGATCTCGCGGCACTCGCGCAGCCCCGGATCGGCGATATTGCCGATCAGGAAGGCGTCGAAGCCCTGCGCCATGGCGGTGTGCACGTTCTCCATCACCTCGCCGGTCTCCAGAAATTCGAGGTAGCGGTACTGGTCGGCGAAACCGCCGATCTTGGTGATGCCGTGGATCTCGATCTCGGTGTCGGGGTCTTTGACCTGGTCGAGAATTTGCCGCAGATACTTGGGGTAGGATTTCCACTTGGTCTGAAAGCGGCTCATGCTTTGATACCAGATCTTCATCGCTTCACTCCTGCTCGCTATCGCGTCCGATGGTGATGGCGGCAGGACGGCGCGACGTCAACGCCTAAGGCCGCCGCATTCACCGCAGACGGCCGGTAAAAAGGGGAAACGAATGGTTCGCACATTCGCGGTCGCGGCACTTGCTGCCATTCTCTCGCTCGGCGCGGCGCAGGCGCAGGACTATCCGTCGCGTCCGATCCGGTTCATCGTGCCGTTTGCGGCCGGCGGCGGCACCGACACGCTGTCGCGCATCTTCGGCCAGGTTCTTTCCGAGCAGTTGAAGGGCACGGTCGTGGTCGAGAACGTCGGCGGCGCCGGCGGATCGATCGGCACCGGGCAGGGCGCGAAGGCGGCGGCGGACGGCTACACCATCCTGAGCGCGACGCCGTCGATCACGATCAATCCGCACATCCAGAAGAACGTCCCCTACAACGTGCTGCGCGACTTCGCGCCGGTCGTGCAGATCACCACCAGTCCGGCCGTGCTCATCGTCAACAAGGACATGCCGGTCAAGTCGGTCGCCGACCTCATCGCGCTGGCGCGCGCGAAGCCGGGCACGATCAGCTACGGCTCGGCCGGCATCGGCTCCTTCAACTTCCTCGCCGCCGAGCTGTTCAAGGCGATGGCCGGCGTCGACATCACGCACATTCCTTATCGCGGCACCGGGCCGGCGCTGATCGACCTCATCGCGGGCCGCATCCAGGTGCAGTTCGAGAACGCGCCCGCGGTGCTCGGCCAAATCCGCTCGGGCGAGCTCAAGGCGATCGCGGTCGGCACGCGTAAGAGCTCAGCCGTGCTTCCCGGCCTGCCGGCGATCGCCGACAGCGTGCCCGGCTACGAGTTCGAGCTCGTGGCTCGGCATCCTTGCGCCCATCGCAACGCCGCGCCCGGTCATCGATCGGCTCAACGCCGCCATCAACAAAGGCCTCGACGATCCGGCGATCCGCAAGCGGCTCGCCGATCTCGGCGTCGAGCGCGTCGGCGGCACGCCGGAAGAGTTCGCCGCCTATCTGCGCGCCAAGGTCGAGGAGACCGACAAAGTCGCAAAGGCCGCCGGCCTGAAGCCGGAGTAGCGGTGCGGCTTGCTTACTGCATGTCAGTTACTTCACTTGAATCCCGGCCTTCTTGATAGCCGTCGCCCAGGCCGCCTGTTCGTTCTTGATGGTCACTCGCAGCTCCGCCGGCGGAGCCCAGGATGCGAGCACGCCGATCTTGTTCAATTGCGCGGCGAGCGCGCGATCCTTGACGACGCCTTCGAGCACGCGCGTGAGCTTGGCGACGATCCCTTGCGGCGTTGCGGCCGGCGCGAACACGCCATGCCAGACTCCAACCTCGAAGCCCGGGAGCGTTTCGCTCACCGCGGGTACGTTCGGATAGTCGCCGAGCCGTGTCGCGTCGAGCGTCGCGAAGGCGCGGAGCTCGCCGGTTTCGAGCTGCGCGCCGACCGGCGCCGCCGTCGTGACCAGGAGCGGAACGGTGCCGCCGAGCAGGTCGGTCAGTCCCGGCGCCGCGCCCTTGTAGGGCACATGCTGGATGTCGATGCCGGCCGCGCTCTTCAGCAATTCCATGCCGAGGTGATGCGGCGTTCCCGTCCCGGGCGAGGCGTAGGACAGCTTGTTGGGATTGGCCTTGGCATAAGCGATCAACTCGCCGAGCGTCTTGTAGGGCGACGCGGCGCGGCCGACGATCAGCAGCGGCAACGACGCCGCCTTGCCGATCGGCACGAGGTCGCTGTTGACGTCATAGCCGAGGTTCGTGAACAGCGCCGGATTGATGGTGATGGTGTTGCTCGAATAGAGCAGCGTGTAGCCGTCCGGCGCGGCCTTGGCAGCCAGGCGGATGCCGATGTTCTGCGAGCCGCCCGCCCGGTTCTCGATGACGACCGGCTGGCCCAGCGCCGCCTGGAATGTCCGGCCCACGAACCGCGCCACCGCATCGAGCCCGCCGCCCGGCGCGATCGGCACCACCATGCTGACCGGCCGCGACGGGTAGGCGTCTTCGGCGGACGCCGGCGAAGCGAGCGCTGCGAGGGCGATCAGGAGGGAGACGACGCCGGTGGCGGGTTTCATGGGGCCTTCCTCGGTTCTCAATATGCAAACGCGCCGCACGCGTTTCATCGTTCTCGCGAGGCGTGATGTCCTCCGAGATTTGCATGTCCCCATCGACAACACGAGGGGGCGGAGCGCCGAGAAGGGTTGACGAAGAATTGACGTCGGGACGTTTGTATGGGGCATCCCATACATCAGGATGACTGACAGCACCGCCGGCATCCGTAGATTGCCGCGCGTCAGTCCTCCCTGGATGACACCCCAAGTCCCTTGGCCCGCTGTCGTAACTCGACGGCGGGCCTTTTCTTTGTGCGTAAAAAAAAGCCGCCCGGCTGCGAACCGGGCGGCTCCTTCACGAGGGCTCACCTCGCAGGACTCATCACTCTGAGGACCAGTTTGCGTCGCCCCATTGGTTCTGACCGCGTGCTCCCTGCCTGTGGGCAACGCGAACGCCCGATTGCTGCCTGCTGGCGGAGCGGACGCTGGACCGCTGCCGAGACGCCGCACGAACCCGTGTCGGCTGCCTGCGAGCCATGCGAGCGTTGCCGCCGCTGCCCCAGCCATCGGTGCCGATGTGGATGTGTGACGACGATCCGTAGGTCAGGATCGTGTAGTTGGTCTTGCGCAATGCCGAGAGGGCGCAGGCGCGGTTTGAGAACACGGCATCAATGGCGCCGTTCCTGCCGTTGCAGAATGAATGCTGCGATACCCGGCCAGTGCCGCGAATTCTTGCGCCAGGCCGATGCCCGGAAACAACTTTCGCAGAGCCGCACTGGGCTTCGACCTCCCGCAGCGCGCTCAGCAGATGCTGTGGCGTGCAGTTCGACGAATGAGCCTGAGCTTGAGTTGTTGCGACAACACTGGCCGCAAGGATGATGAGCGACGTTCTTATCGTTGGTCTAGTCAACATGATACCCCTTGATGTTACGTGCGTAGAGGACCGCTTGCTGGCGGCGGCGTATGGCGTCAACAGGGCTGCAATCCAACGATTGTTGGGTCTCACGACGACAAGTTCCACAAGAGCGCGTGCGTGAAGGCTCGTGGCTCAATCGGCCATAATGTTGAGGTTCCCGCATAACTTGGGTTATCGCGACGAAGCCTAAATCGCTTTAGAGTTTATTCATCACCGGCCGTGGCTCTGCCCTTTGGGCGCCGGTGGCTGAGAGACTGTCGCGCTCCCGCCTGTCGGTAACGGAAGAAGCGGACCATGTCATCGGCCTTCGACTATCGTGAGATGGCGCATGAGTGCCTGCGGGAAGCGGAGCAGACCCAGGACGCCGACCGCAAAAAGGTGCTGCTGCAGATAGCGAAGCTCTACACCCAGACCGCCCTGGCCATGGAAGGGGTCGTTTCCCCTGAGAATCCCGCTTCGCCGGCGCCCTGAGCCGATTACTCAATTGTCGTAATTTCTGCCGAACAAATCACCGCCTCCGATCATTATCGAAGCGTCACCTGATGTGGCGCTGACCAATGACCGCTCAAGACGACGCTCCACCCTGCGCGCAATGCGGCGGGGAAACCAATTTTGTCCTTCAAATACACCCGTCCGGAGCGGAAGCGGGCGCGCGGATCTATTACTGCGCCACCTGCAGGCACCACACCTGGGAGGATCTGCGCAATTCGCCGTCCCGGGCGCCATCCCGGCCGGCGACCCCGCCGCGGGCCGCGCAGCCGCAGCGGCAGCCGCAACAGCAACAGCAAGCGCAGTCCAGCGAAGACGAGCCGGGCGAATAGAGTTGGCGCCGTCTACGGCTTCAAGCGCGGATTGGCGGCCTCGCCAGAGCGCGTCATATCGTCAAATCCCCGCTACCCGCGTGTCGCTCCCTCGCTATACTTCCCCGCGGCCGAAAGAAGCCGCGGCAGGGAGGGAGATATCATGCGCAGGACGACCGCATTTCTGCTGAGCGTGGTCATGGCCGCGGCGGCGTTCGCGGCGGCGAGCGCCCACGCGCAGACGCAGACGCTCAAGGTTGCGGTGGCCCAGCGCGGCTTCTGGAATTCGTCGTTCGTCGAGTTCGCGCTCCAGCAGGGTTTCTTCAAGCAGGAAGGGCTCGAGATCGAGATCCTCTACACCGAGGGCGGCGCCTCGACGCTGATGCCGGTGGTATCCGGCTCACTCGATATCGCCATGACCAACGGCACGCTCGGCGTGATCGCCGCCTTCGCCAAGGGCATGCCGGTGAAGATCATCTCGGCGGAAGCGACCGGCGCCCCCGATGCGTTCTGGTATGCGCGCTCGGAGAGTGGCATCAAGTCGATCCGTGACACCAACGGCAAGACGGTTGCGTTCTCCTCGCCCGGCTCTTCGACCAATCTCATCATCCTGCAGCTCATCAACCAGGAGAAGGCGACGCCGAAACTGGTGCCGACCGGTGGGGCGCCGGGAACGCTGACGCAGGTGATGAGCGGCCAGATAGACGTCGGCTGGTCGGTCCCGCCCTTCGTGCTTCAGCAGGTCTCTGACGGCCGCGCGCAGATCATCGCGCGCGGCTCGGACGTCGAGGCGATCCGCGACCAGACCATCCGCGTCAACGTCGCCAACGCCAATGCGCTCAAGCAGAAGCGCGACGCCTTCGTGCGCTACATGCGCGCGCTTTCGCGCGCCATCGACTGGGCCTATACCGGCGACGCCGCGATCGACGCCTACGCCGCTTACGCCAAGGTGCCGCGCGCGCTTGCGCAGCGCACCCGCGACGAGTTCTATCCGAAGGAGTCGCTGCAGCTCGGCGAGGTGAGGGGTCTCGACCTCACGCTCAAGCAGGCGGTGGAGTTCAAATACATTAATACGCGCCGCTAACGGCGGCGGACGTGCGCTCGAAGCTGATCGAGATTCTTGCGCCGAATTAATCTTCAAGAGCCGGCCGATCACGCAATTGCGAACTGACGTTTCGCACCGCCGTGACTAGCTCTCCAGCGAGGGCGATCACCGCGGGTGACACCGCAGCGTTGCTTCGCCGCCGTCCTTCGACAACGAACGGCGCGGATCGCCGCACGGCCTGCGCCTGCAAAGAAGGACGACTTCCATGAAACTTCCAATCGCACTTGCCGCACTGTTCCTCGCCGCGACCACGGCGGCGCCCGCATTCGCCGCGACGCCGGCCCCGCGCGACATGGCCCAGTATCACCAGGCCTATCGCAACGGCGTCAACGCCGACGCCTATCACGCCTATGCCGCGTCGCCGCGCGCCGAACGTCGGGCTGCCTCCGGCTGGGGACCTTGCGTCCGCGGCCTTGATTTAAGCACCTACAGCGCATTCCCGAGTTGGGACGTGTGTCGCGGCGGTTGATCGCGCGTCGCGCCGACTCGCGTTGAACAAAACCCGCGGGATGGGTCGAACCCCATCCCGCGGGTTTGTCGTTTCCGCAACTTGCGGCAATCTTACCGCACGACACGCGTGCGCGCTGCGGCGCGGCGCGATTTCGTGCCGCTTGCGCGCACCACGCGCCGGGGCGCGAC
This sequence comes from uncultured Alphaproteobacteria bacterium, assembly GCA_963785745.1. Classification (GTDB taxonomy): domain Bacteria; phylum Pseudomonadota; class Alphaproteobacteria; order Rhizobiales; family Xanthobacteraceae; genus VAZQ01. The sequence goes on along the minus strand of CAWAWR010000024.1, from coordinate 271,706 downwards.
CTGCGGCGGCGGCTCGCGATAAGCCGGGCCGATGCCGAGCAAGCCCTCGACGCCGCCAATGACGCCGCCGACCGGCGCGCCGACCACGGCACCGACCGGGCCCGCGATCCGCCAGCCTTCACTCGCGCCATGCGCAACGCCGCCGGGAACGCCCTGCGCCTGCGCCGTGAGCGGCGCCGCCAGCGCGGCGACGATGATACCTGCAAACAACATTTGTGATTTCACGCGACACCCCTTTGCTCTTGTGACAGCGGGTCACACGCCAGCGAAGCGCGGCGTTTGAGTGACGACGCTGTGGCAGAGCAAAGGGATAACCGGGGCAGAGGATTGTTCTGCGATCGGTGCAGCAAAGTCATCACAAATGGAACTTTGGCGTTTGCGGGAGAGTTGCGGATTTCTTTTGGCTCTCTCCCCTACGCCTTGCCGCGCCGATCCCCGCAGGCGATATCGGACGCCGAAATTGTAGCTGGCGCGCACGAACGGACCGTGCTCGATCACGTTGCTGCTGCCGGTGCCGATGGCTGTTGCAGATATTCCCGCCGATTTGCTGATCATGCCGACCCAGGTGTTGACCTTGTAGCCGAGTGAGAGCGCGACCAACCGTTTCCTGGGGTTTCGCGGCTCGGAGCCCGGGCACACATTGAATCGAAATCGACGCATCTGAAACGCGGCGGAGCGGCCTTGCGTTGCTGTCAGCCATGGACGCGCAGGTGACAGTCTGGAAGCACGCCGCCGAGCGGCTCTGGTCGGCGGCGGCGTTCGATCACCGCGAGGCGGCGAAGCTCGCGGGCGAGGTCGCGCGGCAAGCCGGCGACGCGTCGCTCCAGCACGCGGCGGCGCAGGCGCTGCCGCCGTTGCGTGCCGCCTGCGCCAAGGGCGCGGACCGGCGGAGCAGGGAGGTCGCGGAGCGGCGCTTTGCGGCCATCCGCGACGTGTTGCATACGCTGACGCTGCCGCGCTTCGGCAAGCGCGGGGACGCCGACAAGATGCTGACGCCTGAGCAGCGGTACCGGCGCCTGCTCGGACTGCCGCTCGGCCGCCGCCTGTACGGCCCCGAGATCAAGGAAGCCTACAAGCACGCGGCGAAGACGGTGCATCCCGACGCCGGCGGCAGCAACCGCGCCTTCCTGGAATTATCCGAAGCGCGCGATGCGTTGATCAAGGCGCTGTGAGCGCCGTCCGAAGTATGCCGGCTCAATGCACCCCTCGCTTGCTCTTTCGTCAGCCGGCGCGCGCGGATTGTGAACGGCCGGGCGCTCGTCTATAAGTGTAGTCGATGCGCGGCGCAGGGGGATTGCATGACAATCCTGGCAATGACTTTTCTTGTCGGACTTGCCCTGATCATCGTCGCTATTTTTGGCGGCGGGCTTGAAATCAAGGAAGTCAAAATTCCAACCTTGCCCACCGTCCCCAGGGCCATGAGCTTTTTGGCCGGCTCCGTTTTGATCGTGCTGTGCCTTTTCTTCCCGCATTTCTTTTCTTCGCTGGGTCCAACCGTTCCGGACAAATCCGCGGCGTCGACAACTGTTGCCGATAAGCCGAAGCTGCAGCGCTTTCGTGGCGCTGCTATCGAAAACGGTTTGATCTCGGTGCAACAGGTCAAGGTCATCCTTCGGCGGCTCAAAATATTTACGGGTGCGATCGACGACGAAGCGAACGATGGCTACTTCCAGGCGGTCGGAGAATTTCAGGTTTCGCAGAACATCCCTGCGGATGGACTGGTCGGTCCGGTTACCTACGCCAAGCTACGGGAGGCGTGGCCGGAGTTCTTCACGGGAAAATAGAAGGCGCCGGTTCAGCGATGCGGGCCGATGTGGTGGCGCATGCCGGTCGCGGTGGCGTCGAGATACGACAGCGGCCGCCACAGATAATAGAGCGCGCGGCCGTAGCCCTCGGGATAGATGACGTAGGCCTGCTTGTCGCGCTCCCAGATCTCGATCCGGGATTGGCGGAAGGCGGCATAGGCGCCGGCATAGAGCGCGACCGCGAGGACGACGAGCAGCGTGATGCGCACCGAAGGCCCCGCCGATGTTTAGTGGGTTACGCTTGCGAGAGCGTCCGCCGCTTGCGGATGGCGGCCGCCTTGCCGGCCAGCTCATTCATCTGACGATCGAGCTCCGCCATGCGCCGTCCGGTGGATTCGACGAAGGGCTCGGTGCCCCATCGCGACCAGGTTCGCGCGCGCCGCTCGACAAATACCTTCTTCTGCGCCTTGAGACGGGCGATGTCCGCATCCAGGTCGGCAATGTAGGCTTCGACACTCATTACATATCCCCCCGCACATACCCCCACGATTCGACACGGATATCAGAGGCGAAAAAATTGTCCTGTGAAGGGCGAAACGAGGGACGTTGTTGTTTGTCCCGTGCAAAATCGCCCAGAAAACGCCTAGGTCCGTACCGCGTTACGGCGTGACGACAACCACCGCGCGCAGGCGAGCCGCCCGGTTGACCATTCATATACCGTTTCGGGGTATGCCGATGGACAGGCTTCCGCCTTTTCGTTGCACCCTAGTTCGAGCCACACCGCATCCAACATCAGAGGCATTTTATGAAAACGCGCATTGTCGCTGCACTCGCGCTGGCCATGCTGGTCAGTCCGGCGTCCGCCCAGCGGGAGCTCTCGCTCGTCGGCACATGGACCGGTGAACGAGACCGATCCGCGAAGGTCGAGGGCTACAGGAGCGGCACCGCGACGCTCGTGATCACCGAGCAGAAGGGCCGCGCGTTCAAGGGCTACCTGAGCCGCTCGAACAAGGAAGGTGACGAGAGGGAAGACCTCTGGGGTGCGATGACGCCGGGCGGCCGCCTCATCGCGGGCGCGGACGACGAGGGCGTTTATTCGTTCGTGCTCGTCAATCGGAACACGCTCGACTATTGCTATGTCGAATCCGGCAAGGGACCGCGCGCGGTCTGCGCGCGCCTGATGCGCAAGCGCTGAGAGGCGGGCGCGCCTCACCCTAATAGCAGCAGGGGTTTGACGAGGGGCTGGCGAAACTGAATACTCCGGGACGCCGGAGGAAGAGGGAAGCCATGCTCCATCCAATACGCGCCGCGCTCGGCGCGCTCGCAGCTCTTGCGGCAATCTGTCTCGGCGTCGGCGCAGACGTCGGCATGGGCGCAGAGCTGGCCCACCCGGCCCATCTCCGTGGTCGTGCCGTTTGCGGCCGGCAGCTCGACCGATACCGCGGCGCGCATCATTTCGGCCGGCATGTCCGAGATCCTGGGGCAGCAGATCGTCGTCGAAAACATCGGCGGCGCCGCGGGAATGACCGGGACCACGCGGGTCGCGCGCGCGGCGCCCGACGGCTATCAGCTCGTGTTCGCGACCGTCGACACCGTGGCGATCGTTCCCGCCATGCAGAAGAAGCCGCCCTACGACAGCATCAACGATTTCGCCCCGGCCGGCCTGGTGGTCGAGCAGCCGATCGTGCTGATCACGCGCAAGGACCTGCCGGTGACCTCGCTCGCGGAATTCGTCGCCTATGCGAAGGCCAACCACAGCAAGATGCAATTCGGCTCCGCCGGCGTGGGGTCGGGTTCGCATTTCTCCTGCGCCAAGCTGAACGCGGCGCTCGGGATCGATCCGGCGCACGTGCCCTATCGCAGCTCCGGGCTCGCCGCGCAGGATCTGATGGGCGGGCGCCTCGACTATATCTGCGCGCTCGGCGGCACCGCCACCGGGCCGGTCGAGAGCGGCATGGCCAACGCGATCAGCCTCTTGACCGCCGAGCGCTCGGCGCTGTTCCCGAAGCTCGCGACCTCGCAGGAGCAGGGCATCGCCGGCGTCGACTCCTACTTCTGGACGGCGTTCCTGTTCCCGAAGAACACGCCCGACGCCATCGTTCAGAAGCTTAATGATGCGACCAACCGGACGCTCGATTCGCCGGTGACCGCCGAGCGGCTGCGCAAGACCGGCATCGAGCCCATTGCGGCCGCCCGCCGCTCGCCGGCCTATCTGCGGGACTTCATGCGGGCCGAAATGAAGAACTGGGCGGATCAGGTGAAGGCGAGCGGCATCCCGCTGCAGTGATGTCGGGTCGTCGGCGCGCCTAGGGTCGAGATGGAAACGATGTCGGCTTACTACGACGCGCCCGTTGCGTGGGTAGGGGTGTGAGCATCTATCTCGGTGCAACGGGGGACAGGTTTAGAAACTCCGGCGGCGGTTCGGCCGTTGCAGCGCTCGCTTTGATCGAGAAGCTGCTCTGGGCATCACCGGTCCGCGTCGCGACCACTTGGTTGGCGATCATCGTGACGGCCGGACGCACATTCTCAACCCACCGCGTCGGCAGGAGATAATAGACCTTCCCTGGCTCGACGACGACCTCGACGGGGTGGGGCGTGCCGGCGGTCGACCGCGTCCGCCAACTGTTCGGAGCGCCGATCTTGTAACGGCCCGGCGGCAATTCGATCCGCGTGTACTGATTGATTCCCAATTCGGCGAGGGGCCTGCCGTCCAGTTCGATTTCGAGCGGGATGACGCTCGTATTCCATCCAAACGGTCTGCCAACATAAACGGCGCCAAAGCCCGCCTTGGGAGCCGCCGCTTGAAACTGGCTTGATCCGGAATTCGGCGTGGTAGCGCATCCCGCGAATTGCGTCAGAGCGATCGCGAAGCCGAGAACAAAGACGATGCGCACGGAACCCCTCCCACGGCGGAATGATACAAATCCAAATCCGCCGTGTCTCCTGCTTGGTTGCGCGTGACATAAACGTTCGCATTGAATCATAAATGCATAGGGCGCGCTTGCCGTGGTGACGTGTATGCTGTCGCGGTAGACCCTCGAACTGTTTGGACGGAGTTCTTAATGCCGCTTTCCATGTATCAGGCGTCGGTCCCGCTGCTCGTGCGCGGGCTCGACAATCTCTCCGCGGTGCTGAAGAAGGGCGAGGCGCATCCAGACGCCGCTGCGCTGGTCGAGGCGCGGCTCGCCCCCGACATGTTCACGCTCGCGGGCCAGGTCCAGCGCGCGAGCGACACCGCCAAGGGCTGCGCCGCGCGGCTCGCCGGCATCGACAATCCGAGCTTTCCGGACACCGAGACGAGCTTCGCGCAATTGCAGGAGCGCATCGCCAGGACGGTCGATTTCCTGCAAGGCGTGAAGCCGCGAGCAAATCGACGGCAGCGAAGACAAGGCGATCTCGTTCAAGGCCGGCCCCAATGTGCTCAACTTCACCGGCGCGAGCTATCTCACTCACGTTCGTGGTGCCGAACTTCTTTTTCCACGTGACCACGGCCTACGACATCCTGCGCCACAAGGGCGTCGCGGTCGGCAAGATGGATTATCTCGGATCGCTGCCGATGCAGCCGGCGGGATGAAGTTGCAGGGCGGGTTAGCGCATGAGTGCCTGCTAGGCTTCCGGCACCGTCTCGCCGCTGGCATGCGCGGGCGAGGGATGCCGCACCCGCGAGGTGCGTCCCGCTGCGCGCATACGCGTCTCGGCTTCGCTCCATGGCGGTAGCTGCGCCGACGCTTGTTCCCAATGCACCACCGCGGCCTCGTCGCACCAATGCGGCAGCCTGCGCATGGCCAAGGCATGCGCGCCGCCGGTCATGAAGGCGTGCATTGCCTGCTTGTCGCGCCAGACCGTCCGCGTCCAGAAGACGCGGCCGCCGATCGTGCGCGCATCGGAGGCAAGGCAACCATCGCTGCGGCGGGCCTGCCGCAGCGAGCCAAACGCGCGCCAGAACAGTAATGGCGTGAAGCGCAGGCTACGCAGCCGCAGCCGGGTGATGGACGCAAGCGGCATGACACAACAGGCTCTTCGCAAGCGGAGACATCTGGTCGAATATGTAGGGTGGGTTGAGCGAAGCAAAGCCCTATCGTCGAGATTTCCTATTCACCGCAATAGCGCGTTTCGCTCGCTCAACCCGGGTTACTTGCTGTGCCAAGCATCGTTGAGTTTCAGAAGTATGCCCGCCAACAAAACGCCCGCCGAGAGCCAAAGAAAAAGTGGCTGATAGGGCACATAGCCGGCCAAATTTGTTGCCGCCTTCACCGCAACGCATTGCGGGCGGTCCCAAAACATACAGTCAGAAAACAATGCCACTCCCCGTTGCCAATCATCCGGCTTCATTGTCGCGCCCATGAGGTCGAGAACTTTTGTATAAAAAATCGCCCACCAGGCGACACAAGCGATAATGCCGGCAACGCCAATACCCAGTACAATTTTTGTCATCGGAATAACCCTTGCCAACAATTCGAAAGTGGAATTCCGGCCAGCAGCGATATGGCGCTTCGCTTGTTGCCCGTCAAAAACGCTGCGGCTGCGTGGGCACCAGCCGGCGAACCCGGTCCGCGGCCTCTGCCGTGCGGCATGCCCATCCCCGCAGCCAGAAGTAGATGATGTCCAAGCCGTCGCTATAGATGTCTCCCACGATGGTATCGTTTGGGAAGTGCTTGAGCTCGAGGCTCGAGACTAATCGTTCATCCGGCTTCCGCTCTCCACGCAGCAGCGGATCTCCTTCGACTTTCAGGTAAACCGCGTCATCGCGAACCAACGGGCTTGGCTGGAACAGATGATAAAGCAAAGTGGTGAAGATCAGTGTGGGCACGCGCAGCCCGGTAGCGATGTACTTGTCCTTGTACCACGGGAGATCAGGAAATTCGTCGGCGTCGGTGATACCGTTGATCCCGTGAACCTCGGGATCCGGCTCCGAGAGAAAATCGACGTGGATTCCATTGCCGCTCCCGGTCTGCACGTCGTCCACCGCAATCATCAAGAAATCCCGGCATTTGACGAGCCAACGGTAGTGTGGCGCGAGGAACTCCGAGTTACCGGGAAGCAACCCGACTTCTACGAACGGATGGCGGCCGGCCAGGCGCCACCATTCGCGCAGTGTAGGAGGAAAGCGAACGCCGCGAGCCCGGGAGAAATCATCGAGTTCCTGCGACGAATACCCAGAACTCCAGCCAATTTTCTCCTTGGCCCAGCCATCGATCAGGCGAATGACGGGGCTCCACGTCTCTCTCACCAGATGCAGAGGCGCATCTTCGTTGCGGTTCCGATAATCGTCGATCGCGTGAGACGTCATTCCAAGCGCCTCCTGCCAACTTTGTAAGATCGCCGCTTACTATGTCGGCTGCAGACCGCTCGCCAGCCGACTGCGGACGTCGCTGTCAAAGCGCATCACGATCGATTTCGAGGGATGCACCAGCACGGCGGCATCAGGCGGTGCCAGTTTGGCCAACACAGCGCCGATCAGCCGATAAGCCTCCGCCTCGGTCGTGTGGACGTGCATGGCGTCAACCGCCAACCAGGCTTGCTGCGCGACAGCGAGCGCGCGCAGGCCGGGGTCCGTGATCGCCTCGGCAAAATCGGAAAATGCGGTGTAGGAGCCGGGGACGGTGGTGAGCATGAACATTCCCGCTGCACCGGCAACATTCGACTGGATCATGAATTGCGAGTCGGGAACGGCGCCCTCGATGACGAAAGTGCGGTCGTTGGCCGGCAGGAACTGGCCGGGATAGAGCGCATCGAGCGTGACGCGCACCGAGTCCACGGTCAGCTCGACATCGGTGTCGGACAGCACCACCCAGCCGATCATGTTAGGTTCGGCATCTTGTTGCGCAGCACCCCCGAGCCCGAACATTCGCTTCAGAAAATCCATGGCTAGCTCACTTATTGATTGAACAAAAAGCCGGTGGCGAAGCTCGCTCATTATGGGAACAAAACAAGAACGACGTCAACGCCGAATTTGTTGAGAGCATGCCTCCGGATTACGCTTCCGACTTCGCGCCAGCGCCCGACCTGCTCCTGCAAACATCATCAAACCGGGGAGTGATCATGCCCAAAAAGACCAGGCCCGCTTCGCTTCAACCGCGCAAGACAACCACGTCGCGCCGCGAATTCGTCGCCGCGGCCGTCACCATGGCGGCCGCCACCGGCGCCGCATCAAGTGCGGGGGCGCAGACGCCATCGCACCTGCGCTTCTCGAACCCGCCCGGCATGTCGTCGCCGCCCACCTACAGCCATGTGGTGGAGGTGATCGGTCCGCACCGTACGGTCTACATCGCCGGCCAGACCGGCGCCGACGCCAAGGGCAACGTGGCGAAGGATTTTCGCGCCCAGGCGGTGCAGGTGATGGAGAACATCAAGACCGCCCTCGGCTCGGTCGGCGGCGGCTTCGAGCACGTGGTCAAGATCACGAGCTACCTGACCGATATCGCCGCCAACGCCGCGGAATTCCGCGAGGTGCGCGCGCTCTATTTCAAGAAAGGCACGCTGCCGACCGCTACGCTGCTGCAGGTCCCCCGTCTCGCCAATGCGACCTATCTGCTGGAGGTCGAGGCGATCGCCGTGCTGCCGGAGAAAGCCTGAGCGCCACCGGGCAGGCGAGGCCGCCAAGTAGAAAGCCGGGGAAACCGAGCGTTGCGGATCAGTCCCGGGGTGTCGCTGTCCGCAATCCGGGCTACGTTGCTGTCATGTGCCCCCCAATGGAGGAATCACGAATGTCTTATTCATCAGCCCGTCGCGCCACGCTCGCCGCTGCGGTTCTGCTCACGGGAATTGGCTTTGCACCGGCCGCGCAGGCGGAGACCTGTTCGATCGCCTTCATGGTGATCAAGGCGGGCTTTGTGGTCGGCGGGCAGGGCGGCACCGGCTCGATGCGCTGCGCGAACCGCACCTACCCGATTTCGATCGGCGGCCTGAGCTACGGCTTCATGATCGGCGCCTCCGAGACGCGTTTCAGGGGCACCGCCACCTTCAACGGCAGCCCCCGCAGCGTGGCCGGGGTCTACGGCGCGGGCGGCGCGGGCGCCGCCATCGGGCGCGGCGCGCAGGCGATCGTGCTGGTCAACCAGAGCGGCGCGGTGCTCGCGCTCACCGGCTATCAGCGCGGGCTGCAGATCAACGCGGACCTGAGCGGGCTCGCCCTCTCGATGCGGTAGAACGCAGGCGGTTGGCCCCATTGGCGCGTTTACGCGCGTCCCATAGCCCGTCGAAGACGGGCGTGAACGCCCTTATGGAGCCCGTCGATGGAGGTTGGCATGCGGATGCTGGTAGCATTCGTTGTTGCGGTCTTTCTCGCTGGCACGGCCATGACGGCGCAAGCGGCTGAAAGGGCGGTGCTCAAAGTGCCGTGCCGGGATATGGGCGACGGCAGGACCCTCATCGACAGCGCCTATCTGCCCGATTCCGCAAAGAATGCGAGATACACCATCATCGCGACCCAGCCCGCAAGCATGGCGGTGAGTGGGCCAACAAGATTTGCACGATCAGGTTACGCCGCTAGCCGCGGGAGCCCGCGAAACGCGGGCCATGCGGCGGAAAAGCCGTCCCGGATTTCGCTCCGCTCACCCAGTTCCATTCGCCGTGCTGTGATTGCGGTGACTGTGCAAGCTGTCACCGTAACTCATCCTGCGAGCTCTGAAGATCTGCTATTTCCGCAAAATCTTCTCCATTGCTTTTCCCTTTGCCAGCTCGTCGATCAGCTTATCCAGGTAGCGAATTTCCCGCATGGTTGGCTCTTTGATGTCTTCCACCCGGACACCGCAAATCACGCCCTTGATCAAGGCGCGCGAAGAATTCAGTTGAGGGGCTTCCGCAATGAAGGTCTCGATGTCTGTTTTCTTTTTCAGTTGGGTTTCCAATTTTTTCTGGCTGTACCCTGTCAGCCAGCGAATGATCTCATCGACTTCCGCTTTCGTGCGTCCTTTTTTCTCCGCCTTGGCAACGTAATGCGGATAGACGCTTGCGAAGCTGATTGTATAGATGCGATGTTTTTTCACGACGCTTGTTTCGCTCATGTGAATTCCGCCTGCTTCATTGTCCTTGTCATTCAGCAAGCGTAGCCCGGATTGAGCATGAGCGAAATCCGTGAGGATCGTGGTCGCAGATCGGGGCCCCGGATTTTATTGGCGATCAATCCGGGCTACTTGTTGTGCCAGTTGCTTGTGTGCCACGTGCTTTTTTACAGGACGTGAGAGCAGCCATGGTGATGAGGAAGAGCGTACCCGCGCCCAATCCTGACGCGTATGTCCGCGCGCTCGACGGTTGGCGGCGCGATTGCGTCGACATGCTGCGGAGCGCCGTGCGAAAGGCGGCCGAGTTCGAGGAAGTGATCAAATGGGGGCACCTTGTCTATCTGACGAACGGTCCGGCCCTGCTGATCCGTGCCGAGGAGGCGCGCGTGCTACTCGGCTTCTGGCGAGGCAAGCGGTTGACCACCATCGAGCCGCGGCTCAAGGGCGGCGGCAAGTACGAGTTGCGAACGCTTGAAATTCGCGAGGGAACGGCGGTCAGCCCCGCCGTCGTGTCCCGACTCGCGCGCGAAGCAGCGCGGCTCAATCACACCGTCGGCAATCCGACGAAGGACACGGCTGCGGACCAGCACGAAAGCGAGCGCGCAACGCCGGCCAACGTCGCGCCGGCGTGTGGGCAAAGCAGCCAAAGCGCGGCCTCGACGATCGTCATCGTGATGCGCTTTCAAATGCATAACATCTCGCATTGATCCATAAATTTGTTGCTGGTGCGCGTGTCAGTCACGCATTGCTCCACGCGGCGACGCTTGGCATGCTGGTCACGTGAGTACGCGGGGAAGGGGGAGGCTTGTGGTGCATCTTCAGCGCGGCGCCGCGGCTCGTTTGGAAGGTCACGTGCGTCGGGTAGCCGCCTTCCTCACGATATTTCTGCTGGCGGGATGCGTGGCATCCGGCCCTGAGTTCAAAGCGGAATTGAGCCAGCCGGAGAGTGGTCGCGCCCTGCTTTACGTCTACCGGCCCGATACCGTGGTCGGCATAGCAAATGCGGACGTGACGTTCCTCCATCTCAATGGGCAGCGGGTGACGCGCATACGCATTGGCGGCCACATTCCCCTTCCCGTTTCGCCGGGCCGACACAAGTTGACCGCGACAGCGTCGTTGCTTGGCAATGACACCGGCAAGGTTGCTGGCGAGACCACCGTTACTGTCCCCGCCGGCGCAACGGTCTATTTGCGCTACACGGAAACGATCAAATCATTCATTCCGATCATCCTTCCTGGCGCTGTCACCGTCATCATGTCCGGTCAATTCGCGTTCGAGCCGGTGCCGGAAGCGGAAGCATTGCCGGAGATTGCGAAGACCAGGCGGCTTGAACGACAATGAAAGAGCGCGTTGAGAACGCAGCACTCCAGGCGGTACTACGATTACAGCGTAAGCTGTCACCGTAATACCCGGATTTCGCTGCGCTCAATCCGGGCTACTTGCTGATGCGGAAGCGCTGAGGCGCCTCGTCAGTCCGACTCAATCGGCCATTCGCGCGTGAATCGCCTTGCAGTGCCGCACGATGTTGTCGTGCGCGACGACGAATTGCTTGAGCGGCGTATCGATGTCGTAGAAATAGATGTTGGCGATGAAGCCATAGATGCCGGCGTCGATCGAGGTCGGCGTCGCGCCGTGCACATAGCCGTTCGCGGGAATGATGCCGGCGAGCGCGGCGAGATCGGCGAGCCCGCGCGCCATCGCGGCGTCGGGCTCGTAGCGGCCGATGCCCTGGTAGTGATAGCGCTGCGCGTTGAATTCCTTGGCCTTGTTGAGGCCTTCCTCCGTCACGTTTGAGGGATGCTCGCGCAGCAGCGCGTCGCGGAATGCCGGCCAGTAACGCTCGTCCTTCCAGCGCGAATACGACATCACCCAGTAGAGATCGTCGAGCGTGCGCGTGACCAAGAGGTCTTGGCCGCGCTGCGACGGCGTGAGCGCGGCGTCCATCGTCACGCGATATTTCCTGGTGACATAGGCGAGGATGGTCTCGCTGTCGCCGACCGTCTCGCCGTCGTCGACGATGTAGGGAAGCTGCCCGCGCGGCGCCTTCGACGCGTCGAAGATGTGCTCATGCTTGAACGGCACGCCGGCGAGCTTGAGGAAGGCGTAGACCTTCAGGCCGTAGCCGTTGTTGTCCGCGACGCCGAACAGGGTGGGATAGGAGTAGAGGGTGAGCATTTGACGTATTATCTCGCGGGCATTGGGTAATCTATTCAAGCGAGGAAATTTGGATGCCTATTCAGGTCTCTACAATTCTCGAAACGTGGCAGGGGTCAAGCGTAATTCGGGAGATCAGCGGCGGTTATCAGCCTCGCAGCGCAATGGAGTTTAAGGATCAACCCGCGCGACTTACTCCTCGGCAAGCGGTCTTCTATCGCAATCTTGTCAGCATTGCTGCTGAACTTCAGACGTCCGAACTGCCGATTGAGTTCATACGTCATGACGGCGTGCGCGTGGCCTTGGACCACGGTTGCGTAAAAATCGCTGAACATGCTGGATTCTTGCGTCCACTACGGAATGGCCAAAGTGGGTTTGTCGAGACCGTCCAATTGGCGTGGGCCGTAACCCTGGATGACTAGGACTAGATGATGTTGCGATTAGGCAATTAGTACTTCGAGCGACCGACACTGCCCGCCAACATGAATCATCGTCACGGCCCCCCGCAAGGAAGCCGCCACGGCTTAACTAGAAAAAGGCCGGGCTTTCGCCCAGCCTTTTAAATTTTCGAAGGATGCGTGGACCCTCGTCCACACATGACTTGAGGAGGCGAGAGCGGCTACAACACCTTATTGCTCGCCTTCACCGCATCCGCCTCGACATACACATTGGCGCCCATGTCGATGAACTTCTTCGACATCTCGGCCATGCCCGCTTCGGCGGTGGCCGCGTCGCCGTTGGCATCCGCGCCCGCGATCGCGCGCTTCGCCGGATCGTTCAGCGTCGCCGCATAATCCCGCACGTCCTGCGTGATCTTCATCGAGCAGAACTTCGGCCCGCACATCGAGCAGAAATGCGCGACCTTGTGCGCGTCCTTCGGCAGCGTCTCGTCGTGGTATTCGCGCGCGGTGACGGGATCGAGACCGAGGTTGAACTGGTCCTCCCAGCGGAAGTCGAAGCGCGCGCGCGACAGCGCGTCGTCGCGCATCTGCGCCGCCGGATGGCCCTTGGCGAGGTCGGAGGCGTGCGCCGAGATCTTGTAGGTGATCACGCCTTCCTTCACGTCGTCGCGGTCGGGCAGGCCGAGATGCTCCTTCGGCGTCACGTAGCAGAGCATGGCGCAGCCGAACCAGCCGATCATGGCGGCGCCGATGCCGGACGTGATGTGGTCGTAGCCCGGCGCGATGTCGGTGGTGAGGGGGCCGAGCGTATAGAACGGCGCCTCGCCGCACTCCTTGAGCTGCTTGTCCATGTTGATCTTGATCTTGTGCAGCGGCACGTGGCCGGGGCCTTCGATCATCACCTGGCAGCCCTTCGCCCACGCGATCTTGGTGAGCTCGCCCAGCGTCTCGAGCTCGGCGAACTGCGCGCGGTCGTTGGCGTCCGCGATCGAGCCCGGGCGCAGCCCGTCGCCGAGCGAGAACGACACGTCGTATTTGCGCATCAGGTCGCAGATCTCGTCGAAGTGCGTGTAGAGGAAGCTCTCCTTGTGATGCGCGAGGCACCACTTGGCCATGATCGAGCCGCCGCGCGAGACGATGCCGGTCACGCGGTTGGCGGTGAGGTGGACGTAGCCGAGCCGCACGCCGGCGTGGATGGTGAAGTAGTCGACGCCTTGCTCGCACTGCTCGATCAGCGTGTCGCGGTAGAGCTCCCAGGTGAGCTGCACCGGGTCGCCGTTGCACTTCTCCAGCGCCTGGTAGATCGGCACGGTGCCGATCGGCACCGGCGAATTGCGGATGATCCATTCGCGGGTGGTGTGGATGTTGCGGCCGGTGGAGAGGTCCATCACGGTGTCGGCGCCCCAGCGGATCGCCCACACCATCTTGTCGATCTCTTCCTCGACCGAGGAGCTCACCGCCGAGTTGCCGATATTGGCGTTGATCTTGGTGAGGAAGTTCCTCCCGATCGCCATCGGCTCCAGCTCGGCGTGGTTGATGTTGCAGGGGATGATGGCGCGGCCGCGCGCGATCTCGTCGCGCACGAATTCCGGCGTGACGAACAGCGGCACCGAGGCACCGAAGCTCTCGCCGTCGTTACGCGCCCATTCCGCGCGCTCCAATTGCTGTTTACGTCCGAGGTTCTCGCGCTCGGCGACGTAGATCATCTCCTTGGTGATGATGCCGGCGCGGGCGAATTCGAGCTGCGTGACCTTGTGGCCGTCGAGCCCGCGCAGCGGCTTGTTCACCACCGGATAGACGCGGGCAGCATGCTTGCCGGAGACGTTGCCGTTGTCCTCGGGCTTGATCTCGCGGCCGTCATATTCCTCGACGCCGCCGCGCTCCTTCACCCATTCGGTGCGGGCGCGGGAGAGGCCCTTCTCGACATTGATCTCGACGTTCGGATCCGTGTACGGCCCGGTGGTGTCATAGACCGGCAGGTTCGGCTCGCCGGCGCCCTCGGAGAGAATGATCTCGCGCAGGGGGACCTTGAGGTCCTTCGCCATCTCGGGCCGCGAATAAACTTTCTTCGAAGACGGCAGCGGGCCGGTGGTGACCTTCGGCGTTTCGAATTTGGGATCGTGAACGTTCATTTTTTTTGCTCCCGTTGAGCGTGCGAGTTTTGTGAATCAGCGAAGGTAGCCGAACAGGCAGAGGATCGCGCCGATCGCGAGCCAGACCGCGCCGGCAATGGTGAGACCGAACTTGCTCTTGAGCATCGCGCGGCCGACGCGTTCGGTGCCCTGGGGGACGACGATGCGGACCGCGCCGCCGATCGTGGCGAGCCAGCCGAGCAGGGTGATGATCACCGGCCAGTCGGCGCGCCACACATTATGCGTGAGGACGATCGCCAGGCCGGCGGTCATCAGCAGCAGGCCGGAGAGGTAGACCAGTGCGCGGCTGCGCAGGAACTCGTCGGCCAGCACGCGATAGATCTGGCCGTTGACGAAAATGCCGATGGCGACCGCAAGCATCAGCGGCCCGATCAGCCTCGCCAGAAAGACGGAATTTGCCATGACCTCCTGTCCCTTCGCCGGTACGAACCGGATCAGGTTCAAAGGGTGTTCGCACGAAACGAGCGCGATCTCAGCCGACTCCAGCCGGCACCCCTCGGAATGGCCCTAATGTAGGCCCGCGGGACAGGGTGTCAATTGGCTGTGACATCGGGAGTTTTGCACCGCGCGATCTGGCCGCGCCGTTGTCGGCAGCCCGAAAAACGCCGACAATGCCTGGGAGGGACATGCGTTCAGTTGGGGCTGGGGTTCCAAGGTCATGCGCACCTGTCGCTCGGTGGTGTTATGCGCCGTGCTGGGTGGCGTCCTCGGCGGCTGCGCCGTGCTTGGCTACGACCCGCCGCCGCGCGCCATCAGCCAGCCGCCCAATCAGATCGCCCTCCAAAAGAGCCTCACGCTCGTCGCCAAGACCGTGAACTGGCCCGGCATCGAAGCCTCGCCGGCGCGGCCGGCGCATGCGATCTCGCCCGCGGACTGGATCGTCTGTGCGCAGAGCGGCGCGCGCGACATCGCGCGGCCTTACGCGCTGTTCTTCAACGGCGACACCATGGTTCACTTCCGGATCGCCGTCCTGATCGACGAATGCGCCCGCGTGCCCTATGCGCCGGTGCCCCTGGTTCTCGAAGAGCCCGCGCCGCCGCCCGGGCCGCTTGCCATCCGGCCCTAGTGCCCTGTTTCCGAAGTTCGTGATACGCCCGCAGCACACTCTGACACGAACTTCGGAAACAAAGGGCACTAGCAACTCTATGATTCTAGTGCCGCTTTTCGATTTGAAGTTCCTAGTCGAGTTTGCAGCAACTGCTGTAGGAACTTCAAATCGGCGGCACTAGCGCCCATTGTCGGGCGGCGCAAAACCGCCGACACTCCCTCAAAACCAAGACCACAAGGGAGGTATCGCCATGAACAATCAGGATAACGCGCATCCGTTCGACCGCCGCGTGTTTCTCGCCGGCGCCGGCGCGCTCGCGGCCATGGGCGCGGACAGCGCCGCGCAGGCGCAGCAGGGCGGCGGCAAACCGGCGGCGTCGGACAAGCGGCTGCGGCAGATGCTGGCGGAATTCGTCGTCGGCTTCGACATCAAGCAGGTCCCGCCGGTGGTGATCGAGCGCGCCCGCGTCGCCTTCATCGACACCATCGGCGTGGCGGTCGCCGGCAGCCACGAGGAGGTGGCGCACATCGTCGCCGAGATGGTGAAGGCGGAAGGCTCGGCGCCGCAATGCACGGTGATCGGGCAATCGCTGCGCGCCTCGCCGCAGCTTGCGGCGCTCGCGAACGGCGTCGCCAACCATGCGATGGACTACGACTTCACCTTCCTCAACGGGCAGTCGGTCGCGGCGGTGATCCCGGCGCTGCTGCCGCTCGCCGAGACGACGAAGGCGACGCCCGCCGACGTGCTCGGCGCCTTCATCGTCGGCTGCGAGGTCGCGGCCCGCATCAACCGGTCGAGCCTGCGGATGGGCAATGACGGCGGCTGGCACATCACCGGCATCGTCGGCGTCATCGCCACCGCGGCGGCCTGCTGCAAGCTGATGAAGCTTCCGGTCGATCAGGTCGCCGAGGCCATCGGCATGGGCGTTTCGCTGGCGTCGGGCATCGCCGTCAACTACGGCACCATGACCAAGCCCTTGCATTGCGGCAACGCGGCGCGCAACGGCGTGATGGCGGCGATGCTGGCCGGCAAGGGGTTCACGTCGCATGCCGCGGCGTTCGAAGGCAACAACGGATTCTACGCGAGCTTCGGCCGCGCGCTGCCGACGGATTTCGCGCCGTTCGGCGACCTCGGCAAGCGCTGGGATCTGGTCGAGATCGGTTTTCAGACCAAGTACTATCCCTGCGGCGGGCGCGGCCACACCGCGATCGAAGCGGCTCTCATGTTGCGCGACAAGATCGGTTCGCGGCTCGGAGAGATCGGCAACATCCACTGCCTGGTGTCGCCGTCGAGCGCGAAGCGCATCAACACCAACTATCCGCACGACGTCGAGGCCGCGAAATTTTCCGCGGCCTATGTCGTCGCCTATTCGCTGGTGCACGGCATCCCGAAGATCAAGGCGTTCACGCCCGAGGCGCTCAAAGACCCGCGCACCCAGGCGATGGCGAAACTGGTGACCGCCGGCGCCGATGCGACGCTTCCCGACGCCTTCGGCGAGAGCCCCTCGATCCTGAAGATCACGCTCAAGGACGGGCAGACGTTCGAGCAGCGGCGCGACTACGCGACCGGGTCGGCGAAGATCCCGCTGACCCCGGCGCAGCTCGAGGAAAAATTCATGGACTGCGCGACGCAGACCGTGAGCGCCGACTCGGCGAAGAAACTGTTCGCGATCGTGAACACGATCGACAAGCAGGAGACGTTCGGCGAATTCTTCTCGCTGATCCGCAAGGCATAAGGGGACTCGATTGAATCAGTCTGGGGCGCCACCGCGGCCACACTGACTAGATCTGGCTGCGCATGGGCTCCTGAAACCAGAGGAGCGGTCCATGCTGACTATTGTTGTGCGGCTGTTCACGTTTCTATGGCTGGCGAGCGTCGTGGCGGTGGCGCCCTCCTTTGCGCAAACCGAAGGTCCGCCACCGCTCGACTACGTGGCGGTGCCGGATGATTTTGTCCTGCCCCCAGGCATGAGCTTCGGCGCCACTTCGGGCGTCGCGATCAATTCCAAGGGCAATATCTTCGTGCTGTCGCGCGGGCCGAATCCACTGATGGAGTTCGATCCCGCCGGAAAATTCATCCGCGGTTTTGGCGACGGCTTCTTCGACCGGCCGCACGGGCTGCGGATCGATGCGCAGGACAACATCTGGACGACCGACGTGGCGTCGCATGTCGTCTACAAAATGAGTCCACAAGGGCGCATCCAGCTGGTGTTGGGCAACAAGGGCGCGGCGGGCGAGTTTCATCCCTATGGTCACCTGCGCCTGCTCAACGAGCCGAATGACGTCGCCGTCGCGCCGAGTGGCGAGATCTATGTCGTTCAGGGCCATGGCCGCGCCGAGCCGCGGGTCTTGAAGTTCGATCGCGACGGCAACTTCATCAAGGCCTGGGGCAAGAAGGGCAAGGGGCCCGGCGAGTTCGACATCGCGCATTCAATCGTGGTCGACGCAAAGGGGCTCGTCTATGTCGCCGATCGCAACAATCAGCGCATCCAGGTGTTCGACTCCGACGGCAAGTTCCTGCGGGAGTCGCAACATCCGGGCACGCCCTGCGGCTTGTTCATCAGCCCTGACCAGACGCTCTGGCTTGCCCACGGGCATGCCGGACAAGTGCTGAAGCTCGATCTCAACGGCAAGGTTCTCGGCGTGATGGGCCGACAGGGCAGGGGCCTCGGCCAATTCGGCGAGGCGCATTTCATCGCGGTGAGCGCGAAGAACGAGATCTTCGTCGCCGACACGCTGAACTGGCGGGTGCAGAAATTCGTGAAGAAGACGCCGTGAGGCATCCAATAAGGAGAAACGCAATATGGACGACAGTAACGGACCGGTCGATCGCCGGGTGTTTCTGGGCGCGGCAGCGCTGACGGCCGTTGGCGTGGCCGGCGCGGCGCGGGCACAAGCGCCGCAGGCGAAGGACGCGCCCAAGGCCACAGCGAAGGGCGCAGCGGACGCGGTGCGCGTGAGCCAGGCGATTGCCGATTTCATCACCGGCTTCGACCTGAAGACCGTCCCGCAGCCGGTGGTCGAGCGCGCCCGCATGGTGTTCATCGACACCGTCGGCGTGATGCTCGCCGGCAGCCACGAGGAAGCCTCGCACTTCATCGTGGCGATGGTGAAGGCGGAAGGCGCGGCGCCGCAGGCCTCGATCGTGCAGGAAAGCCTGCGCGCCTCGCCGCAGCTTGCGGCGCTCGCCAACGGCGTCGCCGCGCATGCGATGGACTATGACTTCACCTATATGCGCGCGCAGGCGATCGCGGCGGTCATCCCCGCGATCCTGCCGGTTGCCGAAACCACCAAGGCGACGCCGGCCGAGATCGTCTCCGCCTTCATCATCGGCGCCGAGGTGGCGTCGCGCATCGTGCGCGCCGACCAGGACGGGCCGATGTTCGATGCCTGGCATTCGACCGGCATGGTTGGCGTGCTTGGCGCGGCGGCGGCCTGCGCGCGGCTGATGAAGGTGCCGGCGCCCGCGATCCCGCATGTGATGGGCATCGCGGCCTCGCTGGCGTCGGGCTTCACCGCGAATTTCGCCACCATGACCAAGCCGCTGCATGCCGGCAACGCGGCGCGCAACGGCGTGCTGGCGGCAACGCTCGGCAAGACCGGCTTCACCGCCAATCCGGCGGCGTTCGAGGGCCGCAACGGCTACTTCCAGTCCTTCGCCCGCGGCGTCGCGGTGTCGCTCGACGGTTTCAAGGATCTCGGCAGCCGCTACGATCTCGTGAGCGGGCGCTACCGCTTCAAGCCGTATCCGTGCGGCGGACTCACCCACACCTCAATCGAGGCGGCGCTCGAATTGCGGCCGCGCGTCGCCGGGCGCCTCGACGACATCAAGAGCATCCACTGCGGCGTGTCGCGCGCCGCGGGCCAGCGCGCGGGCACGGCTTATCCGTCGAACACCGAGCAGGCGAAGTTCAGCGTCGGCTATCTGGTGCCGTATTCGCTGGTGCATGGCGCGCCGCGGATCGCCGCGTTCACCGAGAAGGCGCTCCACGACGACCGCCTGAAAGCGATCCAGCCGAAGATCACGGCCGCGGTCGATCCCGAACTTGGCCCCGGCGGCGACGACAGCCCGGCGAAAATCCGCATCACCATGGCCGACGGCCAGGTGTTCGAGGTGCGCAAGGATTTCTCCACCGGCTCGATCAAGCTGCCGATGTCGCAGGCGCAGCTCGAGGAGAAGTTCAACGACTGCGCCGCGGTGGTGATCGACAAGGGCAGGGCGGCGAAGATCCTGGCGATCCTCAACGCGCTGCCCAGTCGCGACTCTTTCGACGACTTCTGGCCGCTGTTCCGGAAAGCCTAGTTCGCTCAGTCGTTCGCGACCGAGCGCGCCGCGGCAACGATGTCCTCCGGTGTGGAGTAAATATCGTCGAGAATTTTGGTCGCTTCGGCCCCGAGGGTCGGGCTGACCGGCTGGCGTTGCTTGGCGGCGTCCGCGACGAAGGCCGGGTCCGCCACCATGGCGGCGAAGGCCTTGCGCAGGATGGCCACGCGGTCGTCGGGCACGGATATCTGTGCGACGAAAGGCTTGCCGACCTCGCCGGCCGCCGACAGCACGCGCAATATCCTGCGGTCGCGATCCTGCGTGAGCAGATCGGAGGCCGTCGGCACATCCGCCTGCAAGTCGGGCGCGGTCGCGGCGGTCACGCGCATGATGGGGCGGATGCGGTTGTTGGCGATCCAGTGCGGCGGAAGACTCGCCCACGTCATGCAGCCGCCCTCGAGCTCGCCGCGCTCGACGGCGATGAAGCCTTCCGCCGATCCGGGATAGCCGGCGACGGAGTGCACATTCACGTTGAAGAGCGCGCGCAGAATCCGTTGCTGCGTGTCGGAGGAGGTGCCGGGATTGGTGCGCCCCATGTGGATCTTGGGCAGGCGCTGCAGGTCTGCCATCGTCTTCACGGGCAGTGTGTGCCAGACGTAGCAGACGGCGAGATCCTGCTGGACGCTGCCGATCCATTTGAACTTGCGGAAATCGATCGGGACCTTGCCGGGCGTGAGCAGCGAGTTGGTGATCTGCGTGTAGTCGAAGAGGCCGATGACGGTGCCGTCTTTCGCTGCATGCCGTTCGATGTGTTCGAGCGCGCGCAGGCTGCCGGCGCCCGGCATGTTCATGACCACGACGGCGGGGTTGCCTGGGATATGCTTGCCGAAGTGGCGCCCTACCAGGCGGGCATTGATGTCGTAGCCGCCACCGGCGGTGTAGCCGACGACGATGGTCAGCGTCTTGCCCTGGTAAAAATCGTCGGCGCGGGCCGGCGGGGCCAGCAGCAGGAGTGCGGCGAGGGCAAGGGTAACGACGGCGTGCATGCGCGGTCCCACCTGTGAGCAGTTAACATCACCATCATGGACCGGCAGCGGCAGATCGCAACGCCCATGCGACGATTCTGGTCAGCGGTGTTTTGCATTGCAATATGCGTGCCGCACTCGACAGTCTGCCGGAATTGCAACGCTGCGGCCGGAAAAAGCTGCTAGAATCGCACGCGACGCGACGGCAGCAGGACCATGACGATGGATACAGCAGTCACCGGAGATTTCCGCACCTTCCATAAGGCGCGGCGTAAGCCCGCCCTCGCCATGCAGCCTGTGGTCGACCCGGCCGAATGGGGCCCCGGCGAACTCGGGGATGTGGCGTCGTGGAGCTACCGGTTCACCGCCCGCGACCACGACGAGCTTGCGGAGGCGGTTGCGACGGTCCGCCGCAACGGGGTCGCGGTTGAGGCAGTGGGACGCGATAATTTCCCGCTCACCGCGCTCGCGCAGGTGATGGCCGACGTGCGGCGCGAGCTGCTGGATGGCCGCGGCATGGTCATGATGCAGAACTTTCCGATCGATCGCTTCGACCGCGAGGCTTCTGCCATCGCCTATCTTGGATTGGGCAGCTACATGGGCGTGACCATGTCGCAGAACGGGCAGGGTCATATCCTCGGCCACGTCAAGGATCTGGGCGGCGACTACGCGGACCCCAACACACGCGGCTACATGACCCGCGCCGAAATGCTGTTCCATGCCGACGCCTGCGATTACGTCGGGCTGCTTTGCTTGCACGGCGCGAAGAGCGGCGGCGCGAGCCGGGTCGCGAGCTCAGTTACCGTCTACAATCGCATTCTCGAGAAGCGCCCCGATCTCGCGAAGGTGCTGTGCGAGGACTTTTACCGATCGCACACCGGCGAGGTGAATCCAGGGGAAAAGCCCTACTTCACGCAGCCGATCTTCTCCTTTATCGACGGCTATTTCAGCGCGACCGGCGCGGGCGCGGCCATCGACAAGGCGCAGAAGCTGCCGGGCGTGCCGCGTTACACGCCGGCGCAGCTTGAGGCGGTTGAGCTCTATCGGACGACGGTGCACGAATGCGCAATCGACATCGGCTTCGAGCCCGGCGACATCCAGTTCCTCAACAACTTCGTGACGCTGCACACGCGGCGCGAATACGAGGACTGGCCGGAAGAGGCGCGCAAGCGCCATCTGTTGCGGCTTTGGCTCTCCGATCCCAATGGCCGCCCGATCCCGAAGGACCAGCGCGAAGGCCGGTCCGGCCGCGGTGTGACGCTCAAGGGCGTCAAGCTCACCGCGCCGCTCGACGTCAGCGTCGCGGCGTAAGACAGCAAGCTCCATACGCAAAACAAAACACTGGCCCGTGTTTCGGCGGGGCCGGTGTGATTTTATGCGACGCCACAACTCACGCTTCGCCGTGAGAGCGTGGAGTGATCTTAAAGTGTGGAACGAACAAACCTCCGCGCCGTTGGAAGGTTATCCAGCCTTGGAGGCATTCCGAAGGATCATGGCCAGTTTCGTCCAAACGGTTCGTGGTTTCTGGTGTGCAATCACCAGAAGGCAGTCAGATCGCGCAAAGACACCGGAGGTGATCCTGCACGACCCCGCGGCGCAGGGGCCGCATGATCTGGACGACCCATTTTTTGATCCAAAGGTCCAATCGCGCATAGCCGACGTCATTGCGAAAAATGCCGCAAGAAGACCTGAAAGAAACAGTTGAACAGGCTGTAGCCAAAAAACAAAACACCGGCCCCGTGTGTCGGCGGGGCCGGTGTTGATTTACGCTACGCTACTACTCACGCGTCGCCGTGAGGTTGTCTCTAATATCTAGCGGACCGCGGCGTGACGGCCGGTCTGCGGCAGCACCACAACGCGGGTGCCGAGGTTCACGCGGCTGTAGAGGTCGGCCACGTCTTCGTTGGTCAGTCGGATGCAGCCGGAGGACACGCGCTGGCCGATCGTGTGCGGGGCGTTGGTGCCGTGGATGCGATAGATGGTGTTGCCGAGGTAGAGCGCGCGGGCGCCCATCGGGTTGCCCGGGCCACCGGCCATATAGCGCGGCAGGTAGGGCTGACGGGCGATCATCTCTGCCGGCGGATGCCAATCCGGCCACTCGGCGCGGCGGGTGATCGTCTGCACGCCCGACCAGGTGAAGCCGTCGCGGCCGACGCCGATGCCGTAGCGCATCGCACGGCCATTGCCGAGCACGAGGTAGAGATAGGTGTTCGGCGTGTCGACGATGATCGTGCCGGCCGGCTCGTTGGTGCGGTACTCGACGATCTGGCGGCGGAAGCGGGCGGGGACCTCGGTGCGCTCGGTCGCCACGTCCTCCTGCGCCATGGGCGCGGGGGCGGTCTGAACCGGGCCGAACAGGAAGAACTGGTTGGCGGAAGCGGGAAGGGTCGTCGCGACGATGAGTGCAGCGATCGCGGCGGCGGTTTTGAGGATCGTATTCATTTGAGCACCCCATCCTGATTGCTAGTTCGTCGGCGCAACCGGCGGAATGGTTCAAAAGTTCCTAAAATTATTTCGCGCACACCGGCGCAACCGTTTGATGTCGGCTGGAAAAGCCTGATCTCGCTGTGATTTTGGCGTGAGCGTCGTTCAGTCCCGCCGCGCCTTGTGCCAGCCGACCACCGCTTCGGGCACTGCGTCGGTCGAGGCGAAATAGGGCTTGAGGTCGAGAAGCGGCGTGCCGTCGAGGCAGTCGAGGCCCACCACCGAGAGCGTGTGGCCCTCGACCTTGAGGAGCTGCACCACGCTCATGGCGATGGGATTCGGCCGCGCCGGCGAGCGCAGCGAGAAGGTGCCGCGCTGCACCCCGTAGTGCCGGGGCACCTGCAGGACAATGTCGCGCCGCGACCGGTCCATCCAATAGAGCACCACCAGATGGCTGCAGCTTCCGACGTCCTTGAGCGCCGGCGCCCAGCGCGGATCGAGCTCGATGGTGCAGACCGCCTCGGATTCACGAGCGTTTTTCGGGCAGTCCTGGCGCTGCTTCCAGGGCGTGTGGATGCGGCCGATGTAATAGAGCGAAGCGTCGAAATCCTTGGGCAGGTCGGTGGCGACTTCGCCCTCCCAGAGGCCGAACGCGTTGGGGTCCTTGGTCATTTCAATATCTCGCCGGCGTCATGGCCGGGCTTGTCCGGCCATCCACGTCTTACCGGCATAAGAAAGCAAGACGTGGATGCCCGGCACAAGGCCGGGCATGACGTGCCGGGCTTGCTAACCATTGTTTAAAGGTATAAAGATATCTTTATATGCCGTATGGTTTGGGACCACGCCCATGGCTTCGTCCGCCCAACTGCCGTTTGCCGACCTCAACGGCGCGCTGAAAGCCGCCGGCGAAGAGACGCGCCTGCGCATCGTCGCGTTGCTGTCGGAAGCCGAACTGACGGTCTCCGATCTCACCGACATCCTGCGCCAGTCGCAGCCGCGCATCTCGCGTCATCTGCGCCTGCTGGCCGAAGCCGGACTGGTCGAGCGCTTCCGCGAAGGCTCCTGGGCTTTCTTCCGGCTGGGGGAGCGGGGCGGCAGCGCTTCGCTGGCGCGCGACCTCGTTGCGCAACTCGATCTCCATGACCCCACCATCGCCCGTGACCGTGAGCGGCTGGCATCGGTCCGTGCCGCGCGCGCGGCCGCCGCGCAGAAATATTTCGCACGTCATGCCGCGGAGTGGGACCGCATCCGCAAGCTACACGTCGCCGACGACGCAGTGGAGGAGGCGATCAGCTCGGCGCTCGCCGACAAGCCGTTCCGCTCGCTGCTCGATCTCGGTACCGGCACTGGCCGCATGCTCGAACTGTTCGGCCCCTCGATCGAGCGCGGCCTCGGCCTCGACATGTCGCTCGACATGCTGTCGCTCGCGCGCACGCGGCTCGACCGCGCCGGCCTGCGCCATTGCAGCGTGCGGCAGGGCGACATCTACGATCTCGCGCTGCCCAAGGATTCCTTCGACGTCGTCATCATCCACCAGGTGCTGCACTTCCTCGACGACGGCGCGCGCGCCATCGCGGAGGCTGCGCGGGTGCTGCGTCCGTCCGGGCGGCTGATCGTCGTCGACTTCGCGCCGCATGATCTCGAATTCCTGCGCGACGAGCACGCGCATCGGCGGCTCGGCTTCCCGCCGGAAGCCGTGAGCGGATGGCTTACCGCCGCCGGCCTCGACGTGGTGAAGCAGCAGACGCTCAAGCCCGACCGCAATTCCGACGGCAAGATCGCGGTGTCGCTCTGGCTCGGCCGCGACCCGCGCATGCAGCTTGCCGACGCGCCGGCGCGGGAGGTGGCGTGATGAACGCGCGCGCCAGCCGTTTCGTCCATGCCGGCGACGATCGCCGCATGCACGTTTCGTTCGAGTTCTTCCCGCCGAAGACGGCGGAGATGGAAGCGACGCTGTGGGAGTCGATCACCAGGCTTGCGCCGTTGCGCCCCAATTTCGTTTCGGTGACCTACGGCGCCGGCGGCTCGACCCGTGAGCGGACGCACGCGACCGTCAAGCGCATCCTCGGCGAGACCGCGTTGACGCCGGCGGCGCATCTCACCTGCGTCGCGGCTACCAAGGGTGAGATCGACGACGTGATCCGCGGCTATCACGCGGCCGGCGTGCGCCACATCGTGGCGCTGCGCGGCGATCCGGTCGGCGGCGTCGGCGACAAATATGCGCCGCATCCCGGCGGCTATGAGAACGGCGCCGATCTCGTCGCCGGCATCAAGCGCATCGCGCCCGAGATCGACGTGTCGGTGTCGGCCTATCCGGAGAAGCATCCGGATTCGCCTGATGTCGCGGCCGATATCGACATGCTCAAGGCCAAGGTCGACGCCGGCGCGACCCGTGCGATGACGCAGTTCTTCTTCGAGAACGACCAGTACTTCCGCTATCTCGACCGCGTGCGCGCGGCCGGCATCAATGTGCCGATCGTTCCCGGTATCCTGCCGGTGCAGAACTTCAAGCAGACCAAGAACTTCGCGGCGCGCACCGGTGCTTCGGTGCCGGATTGGCTGGCCGAGCGCTTCGACGGTCTCGACGACGACGCCGCGACGCGCAAGCTGATCGCCGCCGCAGTCGCCGCCGAGCAGGTGCTCGACCTGGTCGATCGCGGCGTCACCGACTTCCACTTCTACACCATGAACCGCGCCGACCTGGTCTATGCGGTGTGCCACCTGCTTGGGCTCCGGCCCGCGGTGCCGGTGGCAGCGTGAGCGTTGCGTGAAGAGTACAAGATGACCTCCAAATCCGACACCGACAGCAAACTTTTCGCCGCATCGCCGCCGAGCGCATCCTGGTGCTCGACGGTGCCATGGGCACCATGATCCAGGAGCTCAAGCTCGATGAGGGCGGCTACCGCGGCGCACGTTTTGACGCATGGAATCGAGAAGTCCGTGGCAACAACGACCTGCTTATCCTCACGCAGCCCGACGCGATTCAAAGGATCCATCTCGAATATTTCCGCGCCGGCGCCGACATCGTCTCGACCAACACGTTCTCGTCAACATCGATCGCGCAGGCCGATTACGGCATGCAGGAGATCGCGCACGAGCTGAACGTCGAGGGCGCCAAGCTCGCGCGCGCCGCCGCTGACACCGCGCAGAAGGAGGACGGCCGCCCGCGCTTTGTCGCCGGCGCGCTCGGGCCGACCAACCGCACCGCGTCGATCTCGCCGGATGTCAGTAACCCCGGCTTCCGCGCCGTCACCTTCGACGAATTGCGCATCGCCTATGGCGAGCAGGCGCGCGGACTGATCGAAGGCGGCGCCGACATCCTACTGATCGAGACCATTTTCGACACGCTTAACGCCAAGGCCGCGATCTATGCGCTCGCCGAAGCGTTCGACGCGACCGGCCGCACGCTGCCGGTCATGATCTCGGGCACCATCACCGACCGCTCCGGCCGGCTGCTCTCGGGGCAGACGCCGGAGGCGTTCTGGAACGCGGTGCGTCACGCCGCGCCGCTGTCGATCGGATTGAACTGCGCGCTCGGCGCCAAGGAGATGCGCGCCCACATCGCGGAGCTGTCGCGCATCGCCGACACGCTAGTTTGCGCCTATCCGAACGCCGGCCTGCCCAACGAATTCGGCCGCTACGACGAAAGCCCGGAATACATGGCGGGGCTGATCGAGGAGTTTGCCTCAGCGGGCCTCGTGAATGTCGTCGGCGGCTGCTGCGGCACTACGCCGGCGCATATCCATGCCATTGCAGAAGCGGTGAAGGGCAAGACGCCGCGGCAAATTCCCGAGATCGAGCGGCGGCTGCGGCTTTCCGGGCTTGAAGCGTTTACGCTCACCGACGCGATCCCGTTCGTGAACGTAGGCGAGCGCACCAACGTCACCGGCTCGGCGCGCTTCCGCAAGCTCGTCACCAATGGCGACTATGGCACCGCGCTCGAGATCGCGCGCGACCAGGTCGAGAACGGCGCGCAGATCATCGACGTCAACATGGACGAAGGGCTGCTCGATTCCGAGAAGGCGATGGTGACCTTCCTCAACCTGGTCGCCGCCGAGCCCGACATCGCGCGCGTGCCTGTCATGGTGGATTCATCGAAGTTCACCGTCATCGAAGCCGGCCTGAAATGCATCCAGGGCAAGCCGGTGGTGAACTCGATCTCCATGAAGGAGGGCGAGCAGGCGTTCATCGACCACGCCCGCACCGTGCGCCGCTACGGCGCCGCCGTGGTGGTGATGGCGTTCGACGAGCAGGGCCAGGCCGACACCATCGAGCGCAAGGTCGCGATCTGCGCGCGCGCCTACGACATCCTCGTCAATAAAGTGGGCTTCCCGCCGGAAGACATCATCTTCGACCCGAACATCTTCGCGGTCGCGACCGGCATGGAAGAGCACAACGGCTATGGCGTCGCCTTCATCGAGGCCACGCGGCAGATCCGCCAGCAGCTCGCGCACGTGCACATCTCCGGCGGTGTCTCGAACCTCTCGTTCTCGTTCCGCGGCAATGAGCCGGTGCGCGAGGCGATGCACTCGGTGTTCCTCTATCACGCCATCAAGGCCGGCATGGACATGGGCATCGTCAACGCCGGCCAGATGGCGGTGTATGACGATCTCAATCCGGAGCTGCGCGAAGCCTGCGAGGACGTGGTGCTCAACCGCCGTCCCGATGCGTCGGAGCGCTTGCTCGCGATCGCCGAGCGCTATCGCGGGCAGGGCACGGAAAAGAAAGAAGCCGATCTCGCCTGGCGCGAATGGCCGGTGGAGCGGCGGCTCTCGCATGCGCTGGTGCACGGCATCACCGATTTCATCGAGACCGACACCGAAGAGGCGCGCGCCAAAGCGGAACGGCCGCTGCATGTCATCGAAGGCCCGCTGATGGACGGCATGAACGTGGTCGGCGACCTGTTCGGTTCCGGCAAGATGTTCCTGCCGCAGGTGGTGAAGTCGGCGCGCGTGATGAAGCAGGCCGTCGCCTACCTGATGCCCTACATGGAGAAGGAAAAAGAAGCGCGGCAAGCCGCCGGCGGCGCGGCCGAGCGCAGCACCAACGGCAAGATCGTGATGGCGACCGTGAAGGGCGACGTCCACGACATCGGCAAGAACATCGTCGGCGTCGTGCTCCAGTGCAACAACTACGAGGTCGTCGATCTCGGCGTCATGGTGCCGGCGGCGAAGATCCTGGAGACCGCGCAGGCCGAGAAGGCGGACATCATCGGTCTGTCCGGCCTGATCACGCCCTCGCTCGACGAGATGTGCCATGTCGCGGCCGAGATGGAGCGGCAAGGTTTTGATCTCCCGCTGCTGATCGGCGGCGCCACCACCAGCCGGACTCACACCGCGGTGAAGATCCATCCGAACTACCGGCGCGGGCAGGCAGTTTACGTGACAGATGCCAGCCGCGCCGTCGGCGTGGCGCAAAGCCTGATGTCGGGCCAGTTGCGGCCGGCCTATGTCGCCGATATCCGCGACGAATACGCCAAGATCGCCGCCGCGCATGCGCGCGCGGAGGAGAACAAGCTGCGGCTGCCGCTCAAGGCCGCGCGCGCCAATGCCGCGAAGATCGACTGGGCGAACTACACGCCCACCAAGCCGAGCTTCATCGGCACCCGGTTGTTCGAGAACTTTCCCATTGCCGAGCTCGTCCCCTATATCGACTGGACGCCGTTCTTCCAGACCTGGGAGCTCAGCGGGAAATACCCGGCGATCCTCGACGACGCCAAGGTCGGGGAAGCGGCGCGCGCACTGTTCAAGGACGCACAGGCGATGCTCAAGAAGATCGTCGACGAGAAGTGGCTCGGCGCTTCGGCCATTGTCGGCTTCTGGCCGGCCAATGCCGACGGCGACGACGTCCTGGTGTTCGGCGACGAGACCCGCGCGCAGCCGATCTCGGTGCTGCACACGCTGCGCCAGCAGCTTTCGCGGCGCGAGGGCCGCGCCAATGTCGCGCTCGCCGATTTTGTAGGCCCTCGTGGCGTTGCCGATTATGTCGGCGCCTTCCTGGTCACGGCCGGCATCGGCGAAGACGAAATCGCCGAGCGCTTCAAGGCCGCGCACGACGACTACTCCGCGATCATGGTCAAGGCGCTGGCCGATCGGCTCGCGGAAGCCTTTGCCGAGCGGTTGCATCAGATGGTGCGCAGGGAATTGTGGGCCTACGCGCCCGACGAAGGCCTGAGCAATGCCGAACTGATCGCCGAGAAGTATCAGCGGCATCCGCCCAGCGCCCGGCTATCCGGCGCAGCCCGACCACACCGAGAAGGCGACCATCTTCAGCCTGCTCGATGCGGAGGAACGCACCGGCGTAAAGCTCACCGAGAGCTTTGCGATGTGGCCGGGTGCGGCGGTCTCCGGGCTCTATTTCAGCCATCCCGACAGCCACTATTTCGGCGTCGGCAAGATCGAGCGTGATCAGGTCGAGGACTACGCTCGCCGCAAAGGCTGGAGCGTCGCCGAGGCCGAGCGATGGCTGATGCCGATCCTCAACTACGATCCACTGGCGGCGGCGCGCACCGCCGCGGAGTGAACCAGCAAGCGGAGCGGTCCCGCTGAAAAATCAAACACCGGAGAGGTTGCCCTCTCCGGTGTCCGAACTCTTGACTGAAATTCTTGGCCGCTCTTGCGAGACGGTCAGCTGGCTACGGTGCCGGAACTCTCAGAACGCTCCCAACAAGATCGCACCAACAAAAGCGAACACTGCGCAAAGCGCCAGCACCTCAAACCTCACGGCAAGGTCCACGTAGGTGCTCCCTGCTTGTTGACATGAGCCAAGTCTAGCAGAGTCCAGCCCCTGCCAGAAATGAGAAATGTTGTGCACCGCCGAAATCGACCGCATAGCGGGGATGAATAATCGGAGGAGTTTCCCAAAGGGCTGAAATTACTAGCAAAAATTTCTCTTGTTACCATCTATAACAACGCAGAATAACCATCGGAACTACTGAATTTATTACCATCTAAGCTTTATTTCAGCCATGCAACACTTGCATGAATGAGGAATATTGAGCGTGCGGGCAGAGGGTTAACTAACGCCCGAGGGCCTTCTCAACGAATTGCGCCGCCGCGAGCGCGATTCTGTCCCGCGCAAAGCGTCCCACGATCTGCACGCCGAGCGGCAAGCCGCTGCTGTCCGCAATTCCCGGCACATTGACGCAAGGCGGGCCGAGCAGAGTCCACAGCCGGTTGAAGGTCGGCTTGCCGGTCGAGCCGAGTCCGTGGGGCGCCGCGCCGGGCGCCGACGGCGTGAGAATGACGTCGGTCTTCGCCATCAGGTCGGCAAAAGTCTGCCGCGCCCGCCGGGCGGCGCGCCGCGCCTCGTCGTATTGGTCGGTCGTGATGGCGGCGGCCTTGTCGAGCTGCCCGGCCAGGGTCGGGCCGAGCCGGTCGCGGTGCCGGTCGTACTCGTAGGCGAGCGCGCGGAAGGCTTCGTGGTCCTGCACGATGCCGTGGCAGCGGACGGCGTCCTCGAAGATCTCCGGCAGCACCAGTTCGGTCACGCGCGCGCCGGCGGTTTCGGCGACATGCGCGGCGCGCTCGACCGCGGCCTGCATGTCGGCCGTCGCTTCCGGCCATAGATGCGTGCGCACGAGCGCGATCGAGGGCGCGTTGAACGTCGTGCCGTCGATCCGCAGATCGCGGCCGGTGATGGCGGCGGCAGCGAACGCCACGTCTTCGACGCCGGCGCCGAACACGCCGACGGTGTCGAGCGACCACGAATACGTCTTCATGCCGACTGTCGGCAGCAGCCGGAACGACGGCTTGTAGCCGGCGACGCCGCAGTATGCCGCCGGCCTGATCACCGAGCCGCCGGTCTGGCTGCCGAACGCGATAGGCACCATGCCGGCGGCGACCGCGGCGGCGGAGCCCGACGACGAGCCGCCCGGCGTGTGCGCAGGGTTGCGCGGATTGCGCGTGCCGGCCGGCTCGAGGCTCGCAAACTCGGTGGTGACGGTCTTGCCGAGGATCACGCCGCCGGCGCGGCGCACCGCCATGACCGTCGCCGCGTCGGACTTGGGCCGATGACCGGCATAGATCGAGGAACCGTAGGCGGTCGGGAAATCGACGGTGTCGAAGATGTCCTTCATCCCGACCGGAAGCCCGCGCAGCGGCATCGACGCCAGACCGTCGGCCGTGCGGCGCGCGCCTTCGATGTCGAGCGCGGTGAAGGCGCCGATCTCGGACTCCCGCGCCGCGATCGCCTCGGCGCACATCTCGACCACCGCGCGCGGCGTCAATGTGCCGGCCTCGATCCGGCGGGCAAGATCGAGTGCGGACAGCATCAGGCCGATCGCTCCAGGCGCGCGACGATGCGGTCGGTCAGGCGGCGGCAGCCCGGCATGATCGTGAATGCGGTCCCGGCCGCGACCGGCCAGGCGATGACATAGGCCTTGGCCCACTGGCGCAGGAAATCGGGCACGAAGCCGAGATTGAGATAGGTCACCAACAGCGTCACCATGAACACCATGACGCTCGACATCATGAGCGACAAGATCAATCTGCCCTTCATGCAACAGCCCCCACGCGGCCGACCCGCGCCCTCAACCATGCCTTCTTAACCATAGGGCAAGCGGCGGGCCAGAGGCGCGGCGGGCACCCGGAAATCTTTGAAGAGACGTTAACAAACTCCCCCGCATTGTCCGGGCATGGCGTGCAGGTTGCGTAGGTTTCTTGCCGGTTCCGTCGTTTGCGTGGGCCTCGGCGCGCTGGCGGCGTGCAGCAGCGGCGGTTTTTTTGGCGCGCGCGAGCCGTGGCGCAAGGAGGCCGAGGCGCGTTGCATCGGCTCCGGCGCCGTGCGCGAAGGTCCGGGCGTCGTCCGCATCAGCGCGATCAGCGGTCCCGGCATGTGCGGCGCCGATTTTCCGTTCCGCGTGTCGTCGCTCGGGGTGCCGGCGGCGCTCAGCTTCGGCGACGACCTGCGGCCGCCCGGCTCGATCCCCAATGCGCCACGCGCTACGCCGCCGCGCTGGCCGATCAACGAGCCACAGGAAGGGGCCGGCGCCTATGACCCGCGCGGCGCCCCGCGCTCGCAAGTCGACACGCGGCCGCTGCCGCCGCTTCGCGGCGCTCCGTCCGTCGCTCCGCAGCAGCGCTACGACGAGCCGGTGTCGCTCGATCCGCCGCACGCCTCCGAACCGCCGCCGGAGGCCTATGATTTCCGCCGTCCTTACGGCGGCCAGCCCAGAGCGACGCCCGCGCCGGTGCGTGCCGAGCCCGTGCCGTCGTCCTACGATCTGCCGCCCGTGCGCGACACGCGCCGCGCGGCGCCGCTCGGCCCGTCGCGTGCGCCGCGCGTCGCAACCGCGACCGGCACTGTCACAGTGACACCGAACGCGACGCTCGCCTGTCCGCTGGTGTCGGCGCTCGATCAATGGATCGCGGTGTCGGTGCAGCCGTCGGCGATGCGCTGGTTCGGCCAGCCGGTGATGGAGATCAAGCAGATCTCGGCCTATTCGTGCCGTGGCATGAACGGCAATCCGCGTGCGCGCATCTCCGAGCATGCCTTCGGCAATGCGCTCGACATCGCGTCCTTCACGCTCGCCGATGGCCGCCGCATCACGGTCCGGGACGGCTGGCGCGGCGGCCCGGAAGAGCAGGGCTTCCTGCGCGACGTGCAGGCCTCCGCCTGCGACCGCTTCACCACCGTGCTGGCGCCGGGCTCGAACGCTTTCCACTACGATCACATGCATGTCGACCTGATGCAGCGGAGCGGCGGGTATCGCGCCTGCAATCCGCGCGCGGTGTCGGGCGAGGAGATCGCGGCCCGGGTCCGCGCGACCTATGCGCGGCAAGGCCGCGACCCCCATGCCACCGGCTCGGTCGATCCGCGCCGCGCTGCGCCGCCGAGGCGCCTGCCGCCGGCCGCTTTCGCGGCCGAGAAGGTCGGCCACCAGTTGCCGCTCGCCATCCCCGGCGAGGACGGCGAGGACTGACGCTTAAAGACTATATAAATCAATGTGTTATGGTGATCGCCAAAAAGCGGTTAACCAATTTTGAACCTTTTCCCGTCCGGGCGCGTCTAATCGATACGGGTCCAAGGACAGGACAGGGGTTTCCAAATGACCGTTTCCCGCATCATCGCAGCCGCCTTCGCGCTCACGATCGGTATGGCGTTCGCGTCCGGTGCAGCCGCCGCGCAGCTTCAGTGCAAGCACAACGCTTCGGAATACGCCCAAGTGATCAGGCACTTCGAGAGCGAAGCCGCCAAGGCGCGGGCGCTCGCGGACCGCAATCCGCTCTACGAGAGCGACGTCGCCTACTACACCTCGGTGCTGGCCGACGCGCGGACCTGCCACCGTAATCTTGGCCCGGTAGCGTCCGCATCGCGTTGAGTTGCCTGCGCAATTGCTTCCATTCAGGGACGCTTAGCCGCACTGTGAAAAGAGGCGCTGGCCCATCGCCGCGCCTCTTAAATTGTCATAAGGTGATGCCGATATTACGCGCAGGGCCCCGCCGGGCTCCTCGGTCAGCAGGTCTGGGAGGACCCTCATGTTCCACAACCGCTTCCGTTTCTCGCTCGTGCTTGGCGCCATCGCCGCCGCGTTTGTGATGATCGCGGCCGATATCGCCGACGCGCGCTCGCGCGTCAGCGGCGGCAGCCGTGGCACGCGCACCCATACCGCTCCCCCGACCACCACGACCGCACCGACGGCGCGGCCGATGGAGCGCACCATGACGCAGCCGACCGCGCCGAGCAGCAATCTCGCAGCGCGCCCCGGTGTACCGTCGACTTCACCCGCCGCCGGCCTGATGAATCGTCCGGGCTTCATGGGCGGCCTGTTCGCCGGCTTGCTCGGCGCAGGTCTGATCGGCCTGTTGCTCGGCGGCGGCCTCACCGGCGGCCTCGGCGGGCTGGCTTCGTTCCTCGGCCTCGCCTTGCAGATCGGCATCGTCGTGCTGATCGGCTGGCTGCTGTTCTCCTGGTGGCAACGCCGCCAGCAGCCCGCGACTGCGATGGGCCCGTCGATGCGCGACGTGCCGCCCTCGCGTCCCGTCGTACAATTTCGGCGGGACGGGTGGTGGCGTTGGTGGTGGCCTTGGCGGCTACGGCGCCGCGAACGCGCGCCCGTCCAATCCCGATGAGATCGGCACCACGCCGGCCGACTTCGAGGCCTTCGAGCGGCTGCTCGGCGAGGTGCAGACCGCGTACGGCGCCGAGGACATCGGCAAGCTGCGCAATCTCGTGACGCCGGAGCTGCTCTCGTACTACCTCGAGGACTTCAACGCGAATGCGAGCCGCGGCGTCATCAATCGCCTCACCGACATCAAGCTCCTGCAGGGCGATCCCGCGGAAGCCTGGCGCGAAGGCGACACCGAATACTGCACCGTTGCCGTTCGCTATTCGCTGAAGGACGAGCAGATCGACCGTGCGACCGGCCGCGTGATCGAAGGCGGTCCGGACGAGGCGGTCGAAATCTGGACCTTCATGCGCGCGCGCGGCGGCAACTGGATCGTCTCCGCGGTCCAGCAGACGGACTGACGCGACAGCGTTTCAAGGACAACGCGATGGCCGGGATGAAAATCCCGGCCATTTTCGTTTTTGGAGCGTGGCGCAAAAATTGGCGGGGGCCCGGCGGTGTTTCTCCGCCGAGCCCCCTTACTATATCAGCCGACCTGTAAGCCGGGTTTTGTAGGGCGCGACACTTGCGTGCCACGCGTGACGGCCATTCCTCTGGGACGCCGGTTGCCCGGCGCCTCTAGCAACCTACCCGGACGGCCGGATCCGGACACTGATCCCGAAGCTTGCGCCTCGTGCCGTCCCTATTCGGTCTTGCTCCCGGTGGGGTTTGCCCTGCCGCCGACATTGCTGCCGGCGCGGTGCGCTCTTACCGCACCTTTTCACCCTTGCCGCGACGATACGCAACGTGCCGCGGCGGTTCGTTCTCTGTGGCACTATCCCTGAAGCCTCACCCCGTGAGGGGATCGGCCCCGCCGGACGTTATCCGGCACCGTACATCCATGGAGCCCGGACTTTCCTCCCCGGCGACCTTTCGGTCCTCGCCGGAGCGGCCGTCCAGCCGACTGACACGGATAGCAATGGGGTCGTGATGGGCGAGCGTCAAGGGCGGGGCATCCCATTGCTTAACGGTTTGCGCTCCGCCAACAATGCGCGCCAATTTGCGCAGGGACCAATGACGACGCCATCCTTCATCGAACAGCACGGACTGTGGACCGACGACCAGAAGCGGCGGGCGGAGGAGCTCAAGCTGTTCCTGGAGAAGGACAAGCTGCAATTCGTGCGCATCGCCTGGGCCGACCCGCACGGCGCGTCGCGCACCAAGGCCGTCACCGTGCCGGCATTCCTTGCCGCGCTTGAAGGACGGCTACAACATCAACGTCGCGACCACGACGCTCGATTCCGCGAACGCGCGCACGTTCTCCTCGTTCACGCGCGGCGGCGGCATGGGTCTCGACGAGATGACCGGCTCGCCGAACCTAACGATCGTGCCCGATCCCTTGACCTTCCGCGTGCTGCCATGGGCGGGGACGGCGGGGGGCGGCGTCGGCTGGATCCTCGCCGACGAATATTTCAACACCGGCATTCCGTTCCACTTCTCGCCGCGGCATCTGCTGCGCAAGCAGCTCGCGCGTCTGAAAGAGCGTGGCTGGGCTTATGTCGTCGGCCTCGAAGTCGAGTGGTACCTGATGCGCGTCGTGCAGGATCAACTCGGCGACGACAATATCGGCGCGCCAGGCTTGCGCGGCGAGCCGGTGAAGACCGCCCCGATCGAGCCCGGCTATTCCTACCACTCTGAATCCAACATGGATCTGATGCAGCCGGCGATGTCGGCGCTGGCGGAAGCGTTCGAGAAGATCAATCTTCCGCTGCGCTCGATCGAGAACGAGTGGGGGCCGGGACAGGTGGAGTGCACGTTCGCTGCCCGCGACGCGCTCGAAGCCGCCGACAACATGGTGCTGTTCCGCACCGCCACCAAGCAGATCGTGCGG
This sequence comes from uncultured Alphaproteobacteria bacterium, assembly GCA_963785745.1. Taxonomy (GTDB): domain Bacteria; phylum Pseudomonadota; class Alphaproteobacteria; order Rhizobiales; family Xanthobacteraceae; genus VAZQ01. Next base: position 235,552 of record CAWAWR010000024.1, on the reverse strand, counting down.
CGCATGGGCTGCTTCGCGACCTTCATGAGCCGGCCGGGTCTCAAGAACCACTATTCCAGCGGCTGGCATCTGCACCAGTCGCTGACCGAGGCCAAGGCTGGTAGTCACAAGGGCGCGAATCATCACGAGCGCGGCGCCAATCTGTTCATGCCGGCGCGCGCGGACGACTGCCTGTCGCCGCTCGGACTGAATTTCCTCGGCGGGCTCCTGAAATATGCGGTGCCGGCGACGGTGTTCGCGACGCCGACCGTCAACGGCTTCCGCCGCTTCCGGGTGAACTCGCTGGCACCCGATCGCTGCGGTTGGGGCTACGACCACCGCGGCGCGATGCTGCGCGTGCTCGGCGCGCCCGGCGATCCCGCGAGCCGGATCGAGAACCGCAGCGGCGAGCCGTCGGCGAATCCCTATCTCTTCATCGCGTCGCAGATCGCCGCCGGGCTCGACGGCGTTGACGCCAAGATCGATCCCGGCCCGCGCGACGACGAGCCCTATGCCGCAGAGCGTCCGCTACTGCCGAAGAGTCTGCCGGCGGCGTTGGAAGCGCTGGAACGCGAGCCGCTGTTCCGGAAGGATTTCGGCGAGGTGTTCATCGACTACTATCTGAAGCTCAAGCGCAACGAGGCCGGCCGCTTCCAGCACTGGGTCGAGGAGGGCGGTGTGGTGCCGGCCGACGATGGGACCACCGACTGGGAGCAGCGGGAGTATTTCGACTTTTTCTAGCGCTTGTAGGGTGGGCAAACGCGCTTCTTCGAGCCGTGCCCCACCACCGTCGGAAATCGCGGGGAGTCGAGGGTGGGCACGCTTCGCTTTGCCCACCCTACGGACTAAGATGGCTGCGAAGGACCTTCGCCATGCTCGAAAAGATCAACGCTCCATCGATCCGCACGGCCGCCGCCGCCGATCTCTACGACTGGGAGGAACTGGTCCAGGAGGATCGCGTCCACCGGCTGATCTATACCGACCCGGCGATCTTCGAGGCGGAGCTGACGAACATCTGGGGTGCGGTCTGGGTCTATCTCGGCCACGACAGCCAGATCCCGAACAACAACGATTACATCACGACCAAGCTCGGCTTGCGCCCGATTATCCTGCTGCGTGATTCCAGTGGCAAGATTCGCGCGCTGTTCAACCGCTGCACCCACCGCGGCACCACGCTTTGCCGGCTCGAGCGCGGCAATGCTTTTCAGTTCGTCTGCCCGTATCACGGCTGGAGCTTCCTCAATACCGGCAAGCTGCGCGCCGTGCCGTGGCCGGACGGCTATGCCTGCGACTTCAAAGACGCGAAGTTCAACGTCGCGCAGGTGCCGCGGGTCGACAGCTACCGCGGCTTCATCTTCGGCACGCTCAACCCCGACGCGCCGCCGCTCATCGACTATCTCGGCGGCATCACCGGCCCGATCGACGAATGGCTCGATCGCAATCCGGGGGGCAAGGTCGTGGTGTGCGAGGCCAACCGGCTCAAGTACAAGGGCAACTGGAAGCTCGCCTACGACAATTCCGGCGACGGCTACCACGTCGTTTTCTCGCACCGCTCGCTGCTCGAAATGGAGAACCGGCTCGCCGACGAGGCCAACAAGGGCATGTCCTATTATAAGGGCTCGCCGGATTCGAAGGCGATGTACATGCGCTATACCGGCAACGGTCATCACTTCAAAGACAAGCGCCCGAACATCGAGAAGCGCTCCGGCGGCCTGTGGGCGGTCGAAGGTCCTGCGCCCGGCAGCGAGCACTACGAAGCCGAATTCCGCCGCCGCTTCGGCGCCAAGGCCGACGACATCCTCGATCTCGCGGGCTCCGAGCCCGTCAACATCAACGTGTTCCCGAACCTGTCGCTGCTCGGCAACCACATCCAGGTGTTCGATCCGATCTCGGTCGACGAGACCAACGTCACCTGGTTCGGCACCAGCGTGGTCGACGCCGACGGCACGCTCGGCGATGCGCTCGACGAGATCAACGCGCTGCGCATGCGCACCCAGGAGCAGTTCCCGAATTTCGGCGAGGTCGATGACCTTGCGAATTTCGAGGAGATCCAGCGCGGGCTCGCCTGCCTGGAGGACGAATGGGTCTACATGCACCGCGGGCTCGGCATTCCCGGCCGCATCAAGACCGACGCCAAGGGCGAGGTCACCGCGCCCGCCACCGACGAGGCGTTCATGCGCGAATATATCCACGAGTGGAAGCGGCTGATGAAGGCGTCGCCGAACCTCGTCGTGCAGCGGGAGCCGTAGTCACAACGATGGACATGACCGCCCGCGATCCGTCGCTCACCTCCTACTACGTGACCGATGCGTTCTATCGCGAGCTGATCGCGAGCTTTGCCGACTGGCAGCGTGACGACCGCGCCATCACCGACGCCGCCGAGCGCGACCGCTTCCGCTCGCTGATCGAGCGTGAGGCGCGGCTGCTCGACCAGCTCAATTTCGACGACTGGCTGGCGATGTATTCGCCGGAATGCATCTACTGGGTGCCCGGCACGCCGGCCGCCGGCGATCCGCGCCGCGAGATCGCGATGTCGTTCGACGACCGCCGCCGCATGGAGGACCGCATCTACCGGCTGCGCACCGGCTATGCCTGGTCGCAGGCGCCGAAGTCGCGCACGGTGCGGATGATCTCCAATGTCGAGGTGTTCAAGGCCGCGAGCGCCGACAGGCGGATGGTGCGCTCCAACTTTCTGATCAGCGAATTCCGCCCGGACGGCGTGCGTTTCCTGTCGGGCTGGTGCGGGCATCGCTTTGTCGAGCGTAACGGCCGCTGGGAAATCGAAGTGCGTCAGGTCAACCTGATCGACTGCGACCAGAACCTGCGCAACCCAAGCATCGTGATCTAGCACGACGGACTTCGCTCGGCCGGACGCAATTGTGCGCCAGCGTCGGCTAGGCTGCGCCCTTCATGGTGCCGTTGGTGCGCGGCTCGCGTGCCGCCAACAGCGCGCCGAGCGTCGCCACCGTCGAGACGTCGGCGATGCCGTCGACCTTGGCGGGGCGGTAGTGGCGCTGGAACGCGGCGACCACCGCCATGGTCTCGGAGTCGTAGCTGCCGGTGTTCTCGATCCCGTAGCCGAGGCTGCGCAGCGACCTCTGCAGCGTGTCCACCTCGGGATCGCGGTCGCCCAGCACGAAGATGCGGCCGCCCGCCGCCGTGATCGGCGCCGGCTTCACCCAGAGCCCGATCCCGGAGTCGTGCAGCAGCCGCCAGGGGAGCTTCTCGCCGGGATCCTTCTTGCGCGACGGCGCGATGTCGGAATGGGCGAGGACGCGGTCCGCCGGAATGCGGTGGCGGGTGAAGATGCTGCGGCACAGCGCAATCACGGCCGCGATCTGGCGCCGCGGGAAGTCCGGATAGCCGTAGTCGTGCCCGGGATTGGCGATCTCGATGCCGATCGAGCAGGAATTGATGTCGGTTTCGCCCGCCCAGGACGATACGCCCGCGTGCCAGGCGCGCCGGGATTCCGGCACGCATTGCACGATGTGGCCGTCCTCCATCACGACGTAATGGGCGGAGACTTCGCTCAGCGGCGAGCACAGATGCTCAAGCGCAAGTTTGGAATCCCGCATGCCGGTGTAGTGCAGCACCACCATATCGGGCTTGGCGCCGGCCTTACGCTCGCCGTGGTTTGGCGAGGCTTTGACCTCTGCGACCACGCAGGAATCGGGACGGAACTCGGACACGAGCATGACCATACGCGGAACACCGATTACGTTCGATGAGCCGGATGGCGCAACGCGATACAAAGACGCCTTCGGGCAGGAAAAGTTAAGCCAAGTGACACTGCAGAAAAGGGAATTGGGCCACAAGCTGGGAAGCCGCTCAAAGGAGTGGATAATGGCGGAATTCTTGGCAGCTGTGGCTGCGCCGCCTCACCTGACGCCAGGTGGCACGGTTTGCTTGCAATCCGCGTCTGCAGAAGGTTTTCACAGTTCGCCGTTGCATAACGAAAAGGAAAGGACGGCCCGATGGCCGAAGCCGTCAGACCGTCCTGCCTTGGAACTGCCGAGGCAGCTCCACTACTCAAAAACGCTACGCGCCTTAGCGCGCCGGGGGAGCCGCCGGCGGCGTGGCCGGAGCGCGGTCACGCGGCGGGGCCTGACCCGTCGTCGGAGCCGCACGGGTAGCCGCCTTGAACTCCGGCGCGTTCTTCAGTTCGTCGCGAGTCATGGCGAGCTTGAGCTTGAGCTCCTCGCGGTCGGTCGCCGGTTGCACCTGGAACGCGGCCGGTGCGAGTGCGACGTCCTTCTGGCCGATGCCGAGGAAGCCGCCCACGCCGACGACGTAGGCCACGATGCGGCCGTTCTGGTCGATCAGCAGATCGTTCACGTCGCCGATCTTCTCGTTGTTCGAGCCGATCACGTCAGTGCCCTTGAACTTGGTCGCGAGCCACTGATCGGCCGACTGCAGGGTCACGAACTGCCGTGAACCGGTCGCGCCGGGAGCCGGCATCGTCTCGGACTTCTGCATCGGCGGCGCCTTCGGCGAATCCGGCGCCGGCGACTGCGCGACGGCAGAGCCAACCACCAGCGCTACCGCTGTGGTTGTCATCATCAGTGTCTTGAGCATTTCTTGCCTCCTTGGCAGAACGACTGTTTGGGGTGATCACACGTTGCATCGGAGGCATCGCGCGAACGACGGCTCCTGTAGCGAAATAACGCGCATGATCTCGCCGTGTTCCGCCAATTTTTGCGCACAATTTATCTCCCGCGATGGAACCAAGTGGATCGCAATCAAGCGGATTTGCAACGTTGTGATGACGCGTGCGGAACTTTTGGTTTCGCGCGCATGTGCGTTGTCCGCGTGCGAGTTTCACGCGTGCGCGCATCACTGCGTGAACAAGCTGCGCGCGGAAAAATCGCTCGAAGCCAGGAGCAATGCGTCGCGTGTTGAAGACGGTCGCGGGCGCTCGGCAACTCAAGTTCTGAAATCGAATTCGGAAACAAGAGTGCGACACTTGCGCCTGCCGGCGATGCGCTGGCGTGACGGATACGCCCCGCGAGCGCCTCGCGATGAGCTGCTCCCCGGCCAACAGTCCGGGCGGCCAGCTGGAGGGGCGCCGGGTCGCGCGGCCAACCCTCAACCATTCCTTAAGAGCGAGCGTCGTTAATAAGCGGTTGAGATGGCCGGGCGAGGCGCCGCGCGCGGCCGCCAGTTCCATTGACGCCCAAATATTCCCATGATAGCCCATATTATCCCATATGCAGGCGAGGTTCTCGAGCCCGGCTGCTGGGGCAGGTCTGCGCCGCAGCAGCCTCGGCCGGGGTTTCCGGGCCGCCGGGCGCCGCACCGCAGACGGTCCGCCGGGGCGGGTTGAGCAAGGGGCGTCATGGACCGCTTTGTTTCCCATTACACGCTGCGTCTCGACGCGAAGGGCCGGGTCTCGATCCCGGCGCCGTTCCGGGCGGTGCTCGCGCGCGATGGGTTCGACGGGCTCTACTGCTATCCGGCGCTCGACCGGCCGGCGCTCGATGCCGGCGGCAATGCGCTGCTCAAGGAGATCGAGGCGCTGATCGCGCGCTTCGCGCCCTATTCGGAGGAGCGCGAGCAGTTTTCGGCAACGCTCTATTCGACCAGCGAAATCCTGAAAGTCGACGGCGAGGGCAGGGTGGTCCTGACCGAGCCGTTGAAGTCGCATGCGGGCATCGCGGACGCGGTCGCGTTCGCGGGCCACGGCCACAAGTTTCAGATCTGGGAGCCGGGTCGCTTCCGCGCGGAACTCGCGGAGGCCACCGAGAAGGTCCGCGCGCTCAAGAAGCAGCTCGGCACCCGGGTAGCGGCGGAAGGTCCGCACGGAGCGCGGGAATGATGGCGGGCCGCGGCGGCGGGCAACCTGCTGCCGATGGCGGACTGGCCCGCCACATTCCTGTGCTCGGCGGCCCCGCGGTCGAATTCCTCAACGTCCGTGACGGCGGCGTCTATATCGACGCGACCTTCGGCGCCGGCGGCTACACCCGCGCTGATCCTCGACGCCGCGAACTGCAACGTCATCGGCATCGACCGCGACCAGCGCGCGATCGCCGCCGGTTTCGACCTGGTCTCGCGCGCCGACGGGCGGCTGGTGCTGGTCGAAGATCGGTTCTCGAATCTCGAAGGCGTGGCGCGTTCCTGCGGCTACGACGCGGTCGACGGCGTCGTGCTCGATGTCGGCGTGTCGTCGATGCAGCTCGACGAGGCCGCGCGCGGTTTCTCGTTCCGGCTCGACGGGCCGCTCGATATGCGCATGGGCGGCGCCGGACCGAGCGCCGCCGACCTGGTGGCGCGCGCCAGCGAGCGCGATCTGGCGTCGATCATTGCGACGCTGGGCGAGGAGCGGCATGCCCGCGCCGTCGCCCGCGCCATCGTGCGCGCGCGCGACGAAACGCCGATCGAAACCACCGGTGCGCTCGCCGACATCGTCTCCCGCGTCGTGCATGCGCGCCCCGGCATGATCCACCCGGCAACGCGCACCTTCCAGGGACTGCGCATCTTCGTGAATGAAGAGCTGCACGAGCTCGCGGCGGCGCTGGAAGCCGCCGAGCGCGTGCTGCGTCCCGGCGGGCGGCTCGTCGTGGTGTCGTTCCATTCGCTCGAGGATCGCATCGTCAAATCGTTCCTCACCGCGCGCGGCCGCCGCAGCGCGCCTTCCCGCCACGCGCCGGAGGCGGTGCAGACGCCGCCGAGCTTGCGCATCCTCACCGGCCGGCCGGTCGTGGCCGACGAGGACGAGACCGCCGCCAATCCGCGCGCGCGTTCGGCAAAACTTCGCGCCGCCGAGCGCACCGACGCGCCGGCCGGCGCCGGCATCGCCGACGATCTGCTGCCGCGGCTGCCGTCGCTGGCCGAGGTCATGACCGGGAGGCGCAAGTCATGATGCGCGTCCTCAACATCCTCGTCATCGCCGCGCTCGTTTCGGCGGCGGCCTATGTCTACAAGATCAAGTTCGAGTCGACGCGGCAGGCCGAGCGCCTGGCCAAAGTGCGCATGGAAATCCGGCAGGAGCAGGACGCCATCGCCGCGCTGCGCGCGGAGTGGTCGAAGCTCGACACCCCCTCGCGCATCCAGACCCTGGCGAACCGGCACCTTTCGCTCAAGCCGATCGATCCGCGGCAGTTCGATGCGCTCCGCAATCTGCCGGAACGGCCGCCTGACCTGGTGCCGCCGAATTCCGCCGATCCGATCGGCTCGCTGCTCGAAAATCCCGACGTGCTCGAAGTTCCGACGGGCAGCATCCCCGCCGCGGCGCGAGCCAAGAGGTAAGCCATGCAAATGCCTGCCACGCCCGCGCGCGGAGCTCACGAACCCTGGCGGCGGCGCCTCGTGAGCAAGCTGCTCTACGGGACATCGGTCGACCGCTCGGTGAAGGCGCGGGCCCGCATCGGGCTTGCCATCGCCGTGTTCGCTCTCTGCTATGCGGTCATCGCCGGCCGGCTGGTGATGTACGCCGCGACCGACAACACCACCGTGCGGCGGTCGTACGCGGCGGATGCGGTGGCGACCGCGCGTCCCGACATCCTCGACCGCAACGGTGAGATCCTCGCGACCGACGTGCGCATGCCCTCGCTGTTCGCCGAGCCGCATCGCATCATCGACAAGGACGAGGCGGTCGAATTGCTCGCGACGGTGATCCCGGACCTCGATGTCGCCGAAGTGCGCGAGCGCCTGTCCTCGCGCCGCCGCTTCGCGTGGTTGCGGCGCGAGATCACGGCCAAGCAGCGCCAGGACATCCATCGTCTTGGATTGCCGGGCATCGGCTTCATGCACGAGAACAAGCGCGTCTATCCCTCGGGTCCGCTGGTCTCGCATCTGCTCGGTCACGTCAACATCGACAACCAGGGCATCGCCGGAATCGAGAAATGGCTCGATGGCCGCGGGCTCGCCGACCTGCATCTCGCCGGCCTCGCGCGCGACCGGCTGCAGCAACCGGTGGAGCTTGCCGTCGATATACGCGTGCAGCATGCCCTGCGCGATGAGCTGGTCAAGGCGCGCACCAAATACAAGGCGCTGGCTGCGGCCGGTCTCGTGCTCGACGCGCGCACCGGCGAGATCGTCTCGATGGTGTCGGTGCCGGACTACGATCCCAACAATCCGCGCGAGGCGCTCGACCCGAGCCGCATCAACCGGTTGACTACCGGCGTGTTCGAGATGGGATCGACCTTCAAGGCGCTCACGCTTGCGATGGCGATCGATTCCGGCAGGATGAATTTGAACTCGATGTTCGACGCGCGCGTGCCGCTGCAATACGGCAAGCACACGATCAACGACTATCACGGCCAAAAGCGCATGCTCACGATGCCGGAGGTGTTCACCTATTCTTCGAACATCGGCACCGCGCGCATGGCGCTGGCGCTCGGCGTCGAGCACCACAAGCAGTTCCTGCGCCGGCTCGGCCAGCTCGACCGGCTGCGCACCGAATTGCCTGAAAGCGCGGAGCCGATCGTTCCGCGCCGCTGGCAGGAGATCAACACCGTGACCATTGCCTTCGGTCACGGGCTCTCGGTCGCACCGCTGCAGGCGATGATGGCCAATGCCGCGCTGGTGAACGGCGGCCTCCTGATCCCGCCGACCTTCCGCAAGCGCACCGAAGAAGAGGCGATGCAGGTCGCGACCCGCGTGATCAAGCCGGAGACCAGCGAGAAGATGCGCTACCTGATGCGGCTCAATGCCGAGAAGGGGACCGCCAAGCGCGCCGACGTCGACGGCTTCTATGTCGGCGGCAAGACCGGAACGTCGGAAAAGGTCGTCAACGGCCGCTATGTGAGGCACAAGCTGCTCAACACCTTCACCGCGGTGTTCCCGGCCGACCAGCCGCGTTACCTCCTGCTGGTCATGCTCGACGAGCCGCAGGTGATTGCCGAGACCAACGGTTACGCCACCTCGGGCTGGAATGCGGCGCCGACGGCGGGCCTGATCATCGCGCGCATCGCGCCGCTTCTCTCGATCACCCCGCGCTTCGATCTGCCGCCGGCGGATCGCCTGATTCTGGCGAGCGCGCGCGCCAGTCGATAACGTGGCTTGACTCTTTCGGTAGCGTCGCGTGACTTGCGGCGTCATTCCGGAGGTCCGTGCGGCCGCCGGGAATGACGGTTCCTGAAGAGCGCGCCGACCGATGAAACTCGCCAGGCTCCTCACCGTCGATGCCCTCAGCGACGCGCGGTTCGCCGATCTCGACGTGCGCGCCATCGCGGCCGACAGCCGCAAGGTCGAGGCCAAGAGCCTGTTCGTGGCGGTGTCCGGCACCAAGGACGACGGCCTGCGCTTCGTGCAGAGCGCCGTCGATGCCGGTGCGGTCGCCATCATGGCGGAGAAGGTGCCGCCGGTGCCGTTGCCCGACGGCGTCGCCTTCGTGCGCGTCGGCAATGCGCGCCGCGCGCTGGCGATCGCGGCGTCGCGCCTGTTCAAGCACCAGCCCGACACCATCGCCGCGGTCACCGGCACCAGCGGCAAGACTTCGGTCGCCGCGTTCACGCGCCAGATCTGGGAGGCGACCGGGGAGGTCGCCGCGAGCATCGGCACCGTCGGGCTTGTTGCGCCGGGGCGGGAAATCTACGGCTCGCTGACCACGCCCGATCCCGTCGCACTGCATCGCACGCTCGACGAGCTGGCCGGCGACGACGTTACGCATCTTGTGCTGGAGGCGTCCTCGCACGGTCTCGACCAATTCCGGCTCGACGGCGTGCGCATCACCGCCGGCGCCTTCACCAATCTCAGCCGCGATCATCTCGATTATCATCCGACGCTCGAAGCCTATCTTGCGGCCAAGCTCCGGCTGTTCAGCGAGCTCGTGCATCCGCGCGGCGCGGCGGTCATCGTCGCCGACCACGATCACGCCGACAAAGCGATCGCGGCGGCGAAACAGCGCCGGCTGCGGCTGCTGACGGTCGGCCGGCGCGGCGAGGGCATCCGCCTCAACGACAGCACGATCGACGGCTTCGCGCAGGTGCTCAAGCTCACCTATGCCGGCACCGACTACACGGTGCGGCTGCCGCTGGTCGGGGACTTCCAGATCGAGAACGCACTCACCGCCGCCGGGCTCGCGATCGCGACCGAAAGCGAACCGCGCGCCGTGTTCGCCGCGCTCGAGACGCTCAAGGGCGCCAAGGGCCGCCTCGACCTCGCCGGCGAACGCGACGGCGCGCCGATCTTCGTCGACTACGCCCACAAGCCCGACGCGCTGGCCAAGGCGCTCGAGGCGCTGCGACCCTATGCGTCGCGCCAGCTCGTCGTGGTGTTCGGCTGCGGCGGCGACCGCGACGCCGGCAAGCGTCCGATGATGGGCGCGATTGCCGCCGAAAAAGCCGACCGCGTCATCGTTACCGACGACAACCCGCGCAGCGAGCAGCCGGCCGATATTCGTGCCGCCATCCTGAAATCGGCGCCCGGCGCCATCGAAATCGGCGACCGCGGCGAGGCGATCGCCCGCAGCATCGCCGACCTGCGCCCGGGCGATGTGCTGCTGATCGCCGGCAAGGGCCACGAAACCGGCCAGATTGTCGGCAACCAGACTCTGCCATTCAGCGACCACGAGGCGGTCGCGGCCGCGTTGCGGGGGAAATCGGCATGAGCAGTGCTCCGCTCTGGACCGTCGAGGCGATGGCGCAGGCCATGGGCGCCGCGCGCGCCGGCACGCTGCCTGCCTCGATCTCCGGCATTTCCATCGACAGCCGCAGCATCGGCCGAGGCGAGGCGTTCTTCGCGATCCAGGGAGATGCCCGCGACGGCCACGACTTCGTCGCAGCCGCGCTCGCCAACGGCGCCGGCCTTGCGGTCGTCGCCGCCGACAAGCGCGATGCGTTTCCGAAGGACGCGCCGTTGCTCGTCGTTTCGGACGTGCTCGACGGCCTGCGCGATCTCGCCCGCGCCGCGCGCGCGCGTTCGCAAGGCACCTTCATTGCCGTCACCGGCTCGGTCGGCAAGACCAGCACCAAGGACGCACTGCGGCTGGCGCTCGCGCCTTCGGGCGAGACGCATGCGTCGGTGGCCTCCTACAACAACCACTGGGGCGTGCCGCTGTCGTTGGCGCGCTGTCCCGCAAGCGCCCGCTTTGCGGTGTTCGAGATGGGCATGAACCACGCGGGCGAGATCGAGCCGCTCAGCCGGCTGGTGCAGCCGCATGTCGCCATCGTCACCACCATCGCGCCGGTGCATCTCGAATATTTCGGCTCGATCGAAGCGATCGCCGACGCCAAGGCGGAAATCTTTCGCGGCCTCGTCCCGGGCGGCGCCGCGGTGATCAATCGCGATATCCCGCAATACCGGCGGCTTGCCGGCGCAGCCGAGCAGGCCGGTGCGCGCGTCGTGTCCTTCGGCGAGAATACCAAGGCGGACGCGCGGCTGATCAAATCGTCGCTGCATCCGGATTGTTCGACCGTGCAGGCGCGCATCCTTGGCGCCAATGTGACCTACAAGCTCGGCGCACCCGGCCGCCATGTCGTATCGAATTCGCTGGCGGTGCTGGCTGCGGCCGCGCTCTCGGGCGCCGATCTCGCGCTGGCGGCGCTCGCGCTTGCCGGGCTCACGCCGCCGACCGGCCGCGGCGTACGCAGCGAGCTCGATCTTCCGGGTGGACGCGCGCTCCTCATCGACGAAAGCTACAACGCCAATCCTGCTTCCATGCAGGCGGCCATCGCACTGCTGGGTCAGGCCGATGTCACGGGGCAGGGGCGCCGCATCGCGGTGCTTGGCGATATGCTCGAACTCGGACCGAGCGGCGCCGATCTGCATCGCGGCCTGGTCGATCCGGTCGTGGCGCAAGGAATCGATCTCGTCTTCTGCTGCGGGCCGCTGATGCATTCGTTGTGGGAGGCCCTTCCATCCGAGCGCCGGGGGGGCTATGCGGAGACTTCGGCCGCGCTCGAACCCCAGGTGCTCGCCGCCATCCGCGCCGGCGACGCCATCATGGTGAAGGGATCGCTCGGGTCGCGCATGGGTCCCATCGTCAAGGCGTTGGAACAGAGCTATTCCCGCACCGCACTCGCGGCGCCAAGCCAAGGCTGATCAATGCTCTACTGGCTTTCCTTCCTGTCGGACCAGTTCAACGCGCTCAACGTGTTCCGCTACATCACGATTCGCACCGGCGGCGCGATGATAACGGCGATGGTATTCGTGTTCCTGTTCGGACCGATGATCATCGACAAGCTGCGCACGCTGCAGGGCAAGGGACAGCCGATTCGCGCCGACGGGCCGCAATCGCATCTCGTCACCAAGAAGGGCACGCCCACCATGGGCGGCCTCATCATCCTGCTCGGCATCGTGGTGGCGACGGTGCTGTGGGCGAACCCGGGGAACAATTACGTGTGGATCGTGCTCGGCGTGACGCTGAGCTTCGGCGTGATCGGTTTCTACGACGACTACCTCAAGGTCAGGCGGCAGACCCATGCCGGCTTTTCCGGAAAGTTTCGACTTGTCTTCGAAATACTTGTCGCGATGGCCGCTTGTTATTTTATCGTGTCGCTTGGCCGCCAGCCGTTTGCATCGTCGCTGACGTTTCCGTTCTTCAAGGACTGGCTATTGCCGCTCGGCTGGTTCTTCCTGGTGCTCGGCGGTTTCGTGATCGTCGGCGCCGGCAATGCGGTGAACCTCACCGACGGGCTCGACGGCCTCGCCATCGTGCCGGTCATCATCGCGGCGCTGAGCTTCGGCTTGATCTCCTATCTCGCCGGCAACGTGGCGTTGTCGGACTATCTCCAGATCCACTATGTCGCCGGCACCGGTGAGCTTGCGGTGTTGTGTGGCGCCGTCATCGGCGCGGGACTGGGCTTCCTCTGGTTCAACGCGCCGCCGGCCTCGATCTTCATGGGCGATACCGGATCGCTTGCGCTCGGCGGCATGATTGGCTCGATCGCGGTCGCGACCAAGCACGAGATCGTGCTGGCGGTGATCGGCGGCCTGTTCGTGCTCGAGGCGGTCTCCGTGATCGTGCAGGTGGTGTCGTTCAAGCTCACCGGAAAACGCGTGTTCCGCATGGCGCCGCTGCATCACCATTTCGAGCAGAAAGGCTGGACCGAGCCGCAGATCGTGATCCGCTTCTGGATCATCTCGGTCGTGCTGGCGCTGGTGGGCCTCTCCACGCTGAAGCTGCGGTAATGATCCCGGTCACCAGCTTTGCCGGACGGAAAGTCGCCGTGTTCGGCCTCGGCGGCTCCGGGCTGGTCAGCGCCAGCGCGCTGCTCGCCGGCGGCGCCGACGTCATCGGCTGGGACGATAGCGCCGATACCGTCGCCAAGGCGACGGCCGCCGGCATTCCCGCCGCCGACCTCCGGCAGATCGACTGGTCGAAGATTGCGGCGCTGGTGCTGGCTCCGGGCGTGCCGCTCACGCATCCCTCGCCGCACTGGACGGTGGGGCTCGCGCGCGCCGCCGCGGTCGAGGTGATCGGCGACATCGAGCTGTTCTGCCGCGAACGCCGCCGTCACATGCCGAATTCGCCGTTCGTCGCCATCACCGGTACCAACGGCAAGTCGACCACCACCGCGCTCACGGCGCACCTGCTCGCGCGCGCCGGTTACGACGCCCAGATGGGCGGCAATATCGGCACCGCGATCCTGTCGCTGGAACCGCCCGGCAGCGGCCGCGTCCACGTCATCGAGGTGTCGTCCTATCAGGTCGACCTCGCGCCATCGCTCGATCCGTCGGTCGGCATCCTGATCAATGTCAGCGAGGACCATCTCGATCGCCACGGCACGCTCGCGCACTACGCCGAGGTGAAGGAGCGCCTGGTCGCCGGCGTGCAGGACAACGGCACCGCGATCGTCGGCGTCGACGACAACTGGTGCCAGGCCGCCGCCGACCGCATCGAGCAGGCAGGCAAGCGGGTGACGCGCGTATCGGTGCGCCGTCCGCTTGCCGACGGCATCTACGTCGAAGCCGGGCGCATCATGCAGGCCGCGGGCGGCAGCAATACCGCGATCGCGCTGCTTGGCGGCATCGGATCGCTGCGCGGTGTGCACAATGCACAGAATGCGGCCTGCGCCAGCGGCGCGGCACTGGCGCTCGGTCTCTCGATCGAGCAGATCCAGAAGGGCCTGCGCTCGTTCCCCGGCCTCGCCCATCGCATGGAGGAGGTCGGCCGCAAGGGTCGCGTGCTGTTCGTCAACGACTCCAAGGCGACCAACGCGGATTCGTCCGCGCAGGCGCTCGCCTGCTTCGGCGATATTTTCTGGATCCTGGGCGGCAAGCCGAAGACCGGCGGGCTGTCGACGCTCACCGGGTTCTTCCCGCGCATCCGCAAGGCCTATCTGGTCGGCGAGGCGGCGGCAGGCTTTGCGTCCGAGCTCGACGGCAAGGTGCCGCATGTGGTGGCCGGCACGCTCGACCGCGCGGTGGCGCTGGCCGCCCGCGACGCCGAGGCGGCGGACGTCGCCGAGCCGGTGGTGCTGCTCTCGCCGGCCTGCGCGTCGTTCGACCAGTATCGCAACTTCGAGGTGCGCGGCGACGCTTTTCGGGCGCTGGTGCAGGTGCTGCCGGGGCTCGTTCCGGCGCATCGATAGCCGAATCCGGCCTCAATCCGCCGTCCGGATACGGTCGGCCGTTCATGGACAATCGTTTCGCCACAGAATAAAAATTCAGGCGCGCGAGGGACCATGGCGGACATCTTCATCTCCTACAAAAAGGAAGACGCGGGTCGCGTGATCCGCATGGTCGAGGCGTTGCGCGCGGAAGGCTTCGACGTCTGGTGGGATCACGGCATCAAGGCCGGCAGCGAATGGGATCGCTCCATCCACCAGGAGCTCTACGCCGCCAAGGTCGTGATCGCGATCTGGTCGAACGCGTCGGTCGCGGCGCCCTGGGTCAAGGAAGAGGCGACGGTCGGCAAGAACCGCGGCGTGCTCATTCCCGCGCGGATCGACGACGTCGATCCGCCACTCGGCTTCATGATGATCCAGGCCGCCGATCTCGTCGATTGGCGTGGCGACCGCTCGGATCCGCGCTGGGCGCATTTCCTCGACGCGGTGCGCAGCATTCTGCGCGGCGGGTCGGGACTGTCCGTCGGGGGATCGACCGCGCGCGTGGAGGCGCCGCCGCGGCGTGCGGCGCGCAGCCAGACTCCGATCTTGCTGGCGGTCGCCGGCGTGGCGGTGGTTGCGGTGCTCGCGGCCGGCTGGATGTTCATGCGCGGGCAGGGGCCGGCGTCGGTTGTGACGCCTCCGCCCGCGGTCGCGACGCCGCCGGCAGCTGTGACACCCCCCGCCCAGCGGCAAGCCGGCGACAGCGAGCAGAAGCTCTGGGACCGGGCGCTCGCGGACAAAACCCGGCAGGCGTTCCAGACCTATCTGATCAGCTATCCTGACGGGGTTTATGCGCAGCGCGCGCGCGACACGCTGCTGACCTGCCGCACCGAGACCAACGAGGTCTGGAAGCCCGGGCCGGATGTCGCCAACCAGATGGTGCGCGGCGTCTCCGGCGGCCCGTTGTCATCCGGCATTACCGCGGACCAGCACTGCTCCAAGGCCAAGTCCGACGTTCACGCGCGCGCCAAGCTGATGTGCGAGACGATCGTCACCAATGGCGGCTATCGCAACGCCAAATGGACCGTGCGCGACGCCCCCTGCGATTGCCAGCAACCCAACAGCGTGGTGATGACCTGCATCGCAGACCTTCCATATTCCTGCCGCTGGGAAATGCGCGTCACCGAGCGGACCGAGATTTGCGGCTAGCGCAAGATCGAGCGAGGCCACCCGTGACATCCGCAAACATCCTGACCGGCCTTGCCGCGAAATGTCTGGCCGGCCTCGTCGGCGTCTTGTCTCATCGCCACGCAGGCCGACGCGCAGGATGCGGTGGCGCAATTCTACAAGGGCAAGCAGGTGAGGATCGTCGTCGGCACCGGTGCCGGCGGCGGCTACGATGCCTATTCGCGGCTTATTGCACGTCATATGTCGAAGCACATTCCCGGCAATCCGGCCGTGATCGTCACCAACATGCCGGGCGCCGGCAGCAACACGGCGGCGAACTACATCTATTTGATCGCGCCCAAGGACGGCACGCAGATCGGCTCGGTATTCGCCGGTGCGCTCATCGAGCCGCTGACCAGCACCAACAAGCTGCAATTCGATCCCAGCCGCTTCCAGTTTCTCGGCAGCGCGAACGACGACGTCTACGTCTGCATCGCGCGCAAGGATGCCGCGCCGCAGACCTTCAAGGAGGTCTTCGAGAAGGAAATCACGCTGGGCGCGAGCGGTTCAAGCTCCAGCGCCGAAGTCTCGACACTGCTGAAGAACCTGATCGCGACCAAGTTCAGGATCGTGCTCGGTTATGTCGGAAGCCGCTCGATTGCGCTCGCGATCGAACGCAACGAGGTGCAGGGCGCCTGCGGCTTCTCCTGGCCGTCGATCTCGGTGACCAACGCAGGCTGGTTCGGGCCAAGCGGATTCATGCGTGTGCTGGTGCAGACCCACGTCAAAGGACACCCGGAGCTCAATGCCGAAAAAGTGCCGCTGGTGGGCGACTTCGCCCGCACGCCGGACGAACGCGCGATCATGGAGCTCTACTTCAGTCACACGACCTTCGGGCGGCCCTATGTGGTCGCGCCCGAGGTGCCGGCCGACCGTCTAGCAGCCTTGCGCACGGCCTTCATGGCGACGATGAAGGATCCCGACTTCGTCGCCGAGGCGCGCAAGCTCGGCATGGATATCGACGCCGTCGACGGCGACCAGGTGCAGCGGCTCGTCGCCGCCATCTACGCGGCGCCGCCCGGTCTCATTGCGAAGATGAAGAGCGCCCTGCAAGCGGCGAACTGACCCGCAGCGCCAACGATCGCCTACGCGACAGCCTGCCCCGCGCACCAGCCGCTCGACCACGCCCACTGAAAATTGTAGCCGCCCAGCCAGCCCGTGACGTCAACCGCTTCACCGATGGCGTAGAGTCGCGGGACGTTCCGCGCCTCCATCGTCTTGGACGACAGATCCCGGGTGTCGATGCCCCCGAGCGTCACCTCGGCCTTGGGCCAGCCCTCCGAGTCTGCCGGTTGAATCTCCCAGCGTTTGAGGCGCGCCGCAAACGCCGTGAGCGTACGGTCGGGGATATTGGCCATCGGCCCGGGCGGCAAACAGGCTTCCGCCAGCGCGTGCGCGAGGCGGGCAGGCAACATCTCGGCGAGCGCAGTCCTTGCTTCCGCCCTGGGACGTGACTGCTTGCGCTCCAACAGAAAGGCGCTCGCGTCGCGATCCG
Organism: uncultured Alphaproteobacteria bacterium; assembly: GCA_963785745.1. Lineage (GTDB taxonomy): Bacteria > Pseudomonadota > Alphaproteobacteria > Rhizobiales > Xanthobacteraceae > VAZQ01. The sequence goes on along the minus strand of CAWAWR010000024.1, from coordinate 218,419 downwards.
GCGCCAGGTCGAGGCTGATCGTATCGCCCCGCCGCCAGTAGGAGGAGATTTGAAGGATGGCCGGACCCGAGAGGCCACGGTGCGTGAACAAGATGTTTTCGCGAAAGCTCGTTCCCGCGCAGGATGCGATCGCTTCCAGGGAAACGCCGGCGAGAAGCTGGTCGAACCCGAGCGCCTTGGGCGTGGCCGTCAGCGGTACCAGCCCCGGCTGCGGTTCGACGATATTCAAACCGAAGCGCCGCGCGACGTCATAGGCGAAGCCGGTCGCCCCCATTTTCGGGATCGACAGGCCGCCGGTCGCCAGGACAAGCGCCGGAGCGGTGAAGCATTGTTGGGCGGTCTCCACGCGGAAGCCGTCGGCATGGGAAATATCCGTGACGGTGTGACCGGCCCTGAGATCGACACCACCTTGCGCGCATTCGGCCAGCAGCATGGCGACGATGGCGCGCGCCGAGCCATCGCAGAACAACTGGCCGAGCGTCTTCTCGTGATAGGGGATGCCATGGCGCTCGACCAGGGCGATGAAGTCGCTCTGCGTATAGCGGCCGAGCGCCGATCTGCAGAAGTCGGGGTTGCCGGACAAAAACCGATCCGGCGCGCTGTGAAGATTGGTAAAATTGCAGCGTCCGCCGCCTGAAATCAGGATCTTCGCGCCGACCTTGTCGGCATGGTCGAGCAACAAGACCTTTCTGCCGCGCTGGCCGGCGGTCAGGGCGCACATCAGTCCCGCTGCGCCCGCCCCGATGATGATGACGTCGAACGACTCGGTTGCTGTCGGCATTCGCCCTTTCACGCGCCCCTGGTTCCGGTAAGAGCCTCGCAGGCTTCGGTACAGCAGGGCCTCATCCCGGGCAACGCAGCAACGTGCGATCAAATGTGTTTATTGCGCTGGAAGATCGCGGTATGCAGCGCCAATCATTGCGGACGGAGCCCGTCTCGGGATGCTGCGCCTGACCGAACTCAAGCTTCCGCTCGATCATGCGGACGACGCCATCGAGGCGGCGGTCCTCAAGCGGTTGCAGATCAAGCCGCAGGATTTGATCCGCTGCGCTGTATTTCGCCGTGCGGTCGATGCGCGCAAGAAGGCGGCGATCGCGCTGATCTATACGCTCGACATCGAGGTGAAGAACGAAGCGGCGGTGTTGAAGCGGCTCAGCGGCGACCGCAATCTATCGGTGGCTCCCGACGTCAGCTATCGCTTCAAGACGCAGGCGCCGCACGAGCGCGCGTCACGCCCGGTCGTCATCGGCAGCGGTCCCTGCGGCCTGTTGGCGGCGCTGGTCCTGGCGCAGATGGGTTTCCGCCCGATCATCCTCGAGCGCGGCAAGGTCGTCCGCGAACGGACGAAGGACACCTGGCGGCTCTGGCGCAAGTCGGTGCTGAATCCGGAATCGAACGTTCAGTTCGGCGAGGGTGGGGCCGGCACATTTTCGGACGGCAAGCTCTACAGCCAGATCAAGGACCCTGAAAATTACGGACGCAAGGTGCTGACCGAATTCGTCAAGGCCGGCGCTCCGTCCGAGATACTGACAATCGCCAAGCCGCACATCGGCACGTTCCGGCTGGTGACGATCGTGGAAGAGATGCGCCAGACCATCGAAGCGCTCGGCGGCGAATATCGGTTCCAGAGCAAGGTCGAAGACATCGAAATCGATGTGCGGCGTGACGGCAGCCGGCAGGTGGTCGGTGTGGTGCTGGCCGACGGCACGCGCATCGCGGCCGATCACGTCGTGCTGGCGGTCGGCCACAGCGCCCGCGATACGTTTCAGATGCTTTATGATCGCGGCGTCGCGATCGAGGCCAAGCCGTTCTCGATCGGCGTGCGCATCGAACACCCGCAGTCGCTGATCGATCGCTGCCGCTATGGTGGATTTGCCGGCCATGCGCTCTTGGGCGCGGCCGACTACAAACTGATCCACCACGGCAGCAATGGCCGCTCGGTCTACAGCTTCTGCATGTGCCCCGGCGGCACCGTGGTCGCGGCGGCCTCCGAACCGGGACGCGTCGTCACGAACGGCATGAGCCAGTACTCCCGCAACGAGCGCAACGCCAATGCGGGCATCGTGGTGGGCATCACACCCGCGGACTATCCGGGGCATCCACTCGCCGGCATTGCGTTTCAGCGGCAATGGGAAGAACGCGCCTTCGAAGCCGGCGGGGAAACCTATGCCGCGCCGGCGCAGCGTGCCGGCGATTTCCTGGCGCGCCGGGCGTCCACCTCGCTTGGCGAGGTCGTGCCGTCATATAAGCCCGGCGTTCGACCGACCGATCTCGCCGTCTGTCTGCCGGATTTCGCCGTGGCCGCGATCCGGGAAGCGCTTCCGGCGTTCGATCAGAAGATCAAAGGCTTCGCGTTCGACGATGCGTTGCTGACGGGCGTCGAGACGCGAACGTCGTCGCCGATCCGGATCGGCCGTGACCGCAGCTACCAGAGCTTGAACACAAGGGGACTCTATCCGGCGGGAGAAGGCGCCGGATATGCCGGCGGCATTCTCTCCGCGGGGGTCGACGGAATTCGCGTCGCTGAAGCAGTGGCCCTGGACATCAATGGAATAGATGTCGGCCAGGGCGTCCGCTCGAGGGTGGCTCAGTAACCGCGGCGCCGCTTCTTCTTTGCCGCCTTCCGGGCGGCGTAGCGGGCATCGCGGGCGGCCTTCTGCTCGGCTTCCAGTGCGTCTTTCGCCACCGATGCATGTTCCGCCTGGGCGGCCGCTTCCGCGGCTAGCTGCTCGGCAGCGATCCGCTCGGCTTCCGCCGCCGCCTCTGCGGCGATCTTGGCCTGGCGGGCGAGTTCCGCCTCGTGCTCGCGCCGCGCGACCTCGCGCTGCTTTTGGCGCTCGGCGCGTGCCGCCGCGATGGCTTCGCGCTCGCGCCGCTTCTCCATGGCTTCCGGGGTGTTGGGATCGGCGGACTTCTTGAACTTTGCCAGGAGGTTCTTCTTGGCCTCGGCCGCGAGGCTGAGACGGTCTTGAAGGCTCTGATCGTGACTAGGCATGGGACTAGTATGGTGCTCCTCTTGAGCCCTGCCAGGGGCTGGCGCCGGGTGTGGGGGAAATTTTGACGTCTGCGGGAACCGCGCGCATTGATTAGTCGCCGCGCTACCGGCAGTCAATCGGTGCCTCGAGCCGCGCGCCGTGCAGCCCGGAAGCCCTTTATCTTTGCGTCCGAATCATGTCCTGCCTGATGCAGCGCATGTCGCGCTACAAAAGAGGGCAATTCAACATGGCGCCTGCTCGCGCATCGAAGGCTTCCAAGAAACCCGCCGCCGCCAAAGCCAACCGGCCGGTCACCCTGAAACATCTCGCGGCGACCCTTGCCGAGCAACACCAGCTGACCAAAAAGGGCGGCGAAGCCCTCCTCAACGATCTGGTGGCGCTGATCACCAAGCACCTCAAGAAAGGCGAGCGAATCCGGATCGTCGGCCTTGGGATCCTGCAGGTTCGCAAGCGTGCAGCCCGTATGGGGCGCAATCCCGCGACCGGGGAGCCGATCAAGATCAAGGCGAGCAAGAAGGTCGCCTTCCGGGCAGCCAAAGACCTGAAGATGGCGGTCTGACCTTAGACGCATCGTTTGGATGGACGATCGCCCCGGCAGTGCTGCTGCCGGGGCTTTCGTTTGGCCGGCGCTAACCGCCGGCCAGCTCCTCCCGCAGGATTTCGAGCGCCAACCACTGCTCCTCCGCGGCGGCGATCTTGCGATGAAGATCGCCGAGAGCGGCGCTCGTCTGTTCGAAGGCGGCGCGATCGCGCGCATAAAACTGTGGATCGCCGAGCTTTTCCTGCAGCACATGGGCCTCGGCCTGGAGCGCGGCGATGGTCTTCGGCAGCGTCTCGAGCGCGTGCTTGTCCTTGAACGTCATTTTCCGCTTCGAAGATGCGTCAGCGGCCGGCGCGGAATCTTTTGAGACCTTCTGCGGCTCCGTCTTGCGCTGATCGCGCATCAGATCGGCGCCGCGTTGCGCCAGCATGTCGCTGTAGCCGCCGGCATACTCGATCCAACGGCCGTTGCCCTCGGGTGCGATCACGCCGTTCACGAGCCGGTCGAGAAAATCGCGATCGTGGCTGATCAGCAGGACGGTTCCGGGATAGTCGCCGAGCATGTCCTCGAGCACTTCCAGCGTTTCCATATCGAGATCGTTGGTCGGCTCGTCGAGGATCAGGAGGTTCGACGGCTTGGCGAGCGCCTGCGCCAGCATCAGGCGGCCGCGCTCGCCGCCCGACAGCTTTCGGAGCGGGGTGCGCGCCTGTTCGGCGGTGAACAGGAAGTCCTTCATGTAGCTGACGACATGCCTGGCCTGACCGTTCACATGCACGGTGTCGCCGCCGCCTGCGGTGAGCGCCTCGGCGACCGTGACGTCGGGATCGAGACTGTCGCGGTGCTGATTGAGCGTCGCGATCGCGAGGTTCGCGCCGAGCCGGACCGTCCCGCTGTCGGGGACGAGGCTGCCGGTCAGGAGATTGATCAGCGTGGTCTTGCCGCTGCCGTTCGGTCCCACGATGCCGATGCGATCGCCGCGCTGGATGCGGGTCGAGAAGCTGCTGACGATCGAGCGGCCTTCGTAGCTCTTGCCGATGCCGATTCGCCTCGATCACCAGCGCGCCGGACTCCGCCGCCGCACTGGCGGTGATGGCGGCGTTGCCGGTGCTGCCCCGATAGGTGCGGCGTTGTTCGCGGAGCGCTTGCAACTGCCCGACCCGGCGCATGTTGCGCTTGCGCCGCGCGGTGACGCCGTAGCGTAGCCAATGCTCTTCGGCGACGATCTTGCGGTCGAGCTTGTGCTGGTCGCGCTCCTCCTCCGCCAGCACCGCGTCGCGCCATTCTTCGAAATGGGCGAACCCGCGTTCCAGCCGGCGGGTCTCGCCGCGGTCGAGCCAGACGGTGACGCGCGACAACGTCGACAGGAAGCGGCGGTCGTGGCTGATGATCACCAGCGCGGTGCGCCGCGCAGCGAGATCGCGCTCCAGCCATTCGATCGTGCTCAGGTCGAGGTGGTTGGTCGGCTCGTCGAGCAGCAGGATGTCGGGCGAGGGCGCCAGCACCCGCGCGAGCGAGGCGCGGCGCGCTTCGCCGCCGGAGAGATGCGCCGGATGCTCGTTGCCGGTGAGGCCGAGCTGCTCGAGCAGATAGCGGGCGGCGTGACGATCGTCGGCCGGGCCGAGCCCGTCCTCGACATAGGCGAGGGTGGATTCGAAGCCGGAGAAGTCCGGCTCCTGCGGCAGATAGCGGAGCGTCACCCCGGGTTGCACGAACACCGTGCCGCGGTCCGGCTCGACGGTCCCGGCCGCGATCTTCAGCAAGGTCGATTTGCCGGACCCATTGCGTCCGACCAGCGAAACCCGTTCGCCCGCGGAGACGGACAGCTCCGCGCCGGTCAACAGCGGGGTGCCGCCGAAGGTCAGCGCGATATCCTTGAGCTGAAGGAGGGGTGGGGACATACGACCGTCAAATATAGCCTAGACAGCACGTTCTATAAGCAGATCGTGAAAATTGTCATCAAATTGGATCGATCGCTTAAAAGAGTGTTTCGTTTTTGCATGCATAGTTGCCGGAGCGTGGTGCAGCCTCGCGGCAAATATCGTTCGGTCACACGTCAGGGAGCCGATCAGTGGGCGATCTCATCGGGCTAGGGGCGCGATTTCTAAACCATGACGGCGGGGCGACCGCCATCGAATACGCGCTTATTGCAGGCTTTCTATCGATCGCGGTCACGGCAGCCGTTATGTCGATCGGCACGAAATTGGACACGACGTTTGCGTCAGTCTCGAACGGCTTTAAGTAGGCGGGCCATCCTCGTCACGCTGCCAAGCGCTGCAGAGCCCGTCGCGGGGCAGCGCCGATCTGCTTCCCTGTAACGGAAAGGCCCGGCGTTTGGCCGGGCCTTTCGCAAGGATTGCAAGTGCTGTCTTTTGAGCCGACAGCCCAGGGCGGGGCCGGCCGAGCTACCGCGGTCGTGCGCCACCGAACCCGGAGCCGCCGCCGCCGAACGCAGAACCGCCCGCCGATCTGCCGGGCCCGGTGGGGAGCTTCTTGACCGGAGCGGCGATCAATCCTTCGCGGATCGCCTGCTTGCGTGCGAGCTTGCGCGCGCGACGGATCGCCTCGGCTTTTTCTCGTGTCGATTTCTCCGATGGCTTCTCATAGAACCGTCGGCGCTTCATCTCCCGGAAGACGCCTTCGCGTTGCATCTTCTTCTTCAGGACACGGAGCGCCTGATCGACATTGTTGTCTCGGACGAGCACTTGCAAGGTTCGATCCTTCCGGGTTTGAGCAAGTTCAAGTTAGTCGTGGTGCGCATTGGCCGCGCGCCAAACGAATTGGGCGCCGCGAGGAATTCCGGTCCTCGCTCAACTCACGTGGATGCAACAGCGGTCTGATCGTGATCGCAGCGGGCGACCGCGGGGTTCGCGCGCTTCGCTAGAGCTGCACGTATCGAGCTTGCGTTAGGCCGACAATCAAGGAGAGACGGTGCTCTCTGTCGCGAGCGCCATGTGTCTCAGCCAGCGGCGCCGGTATGATTTGATCAATATGGGGGGTGCCAAGCTCAATAGCCAGCCTTTTCTCGCTGTTTTGGCCTGCAATCCGATCGCGCGGGGACTTTGGTCCTTGCAGTATCGTCGCCAACAGCCTATATTGAATGATCGAGTTTTCGGCCGGACGACTTGGCCTTGCAGCGCTTGATGCGCGCCTGACTGACGACCTTCTTCCAAAATCTCGAACTTGAGCGGCCGCATTCGTATGCGGTCTGTATACACACATCTGAAGGATAAGGTCATGTCACAAGGAACCGTGAAGTGGTTCAACGGCCAAAAGGGTTTCGGCTTCATTCAGCCGGACGATGGCGGCAAGGACGTTTTCGTGCACGTCAGCGCAGTCGAGCGCGCTGGGATGCGTGGCCTCAATGAAGGCCAGAAGATCGAATTCGACGTTGTTGCGGACCGAAAGACCGGCAAATCGTCGGCCGACAATCTTCGCACTGTCGATTGATAACACTGCTAGCCATGTTGCCTTGACCACGGATGTACTGGCGAGGCTTCTGGTTGAGGGCCCTGCGGCTGTTACGGTCGCGGGGCTCTTGCGGCGTTGCGAGAGTCTTCGTTTGATCGCAGATATCGTTAACTGTCCGCGTTGTTTGTTTTCAATATTTTGATTTCGAATGCGATGCTTGTCTGGTCCGGTTTTCCGGAGCGTGGCCGCGCTGTTCGTTTGACTTGGCGTCCGCTTCGAGCCCGATACCTGAAGCAGCGAAGTCCGCCGCCGGAACGCCTTTGCAGGGTGCGCCGTTGTTGAGCAGGGCGGAGCTTCAAGAAGCTCAAAACCGAAGCTCAGATCCAAACTCGCGCAAGCGAGCAGAGCTTCAAACGAAGTCCAACGGAGAGAAGGAATGTCGACACCCACCCAACTGCGCCAGGACGCAGAAGCGAAATTCAAGCGCAAAGAACTTCAGCGCCTGGATGGTTGCGCCGCCATGGCGGAATATGAGGCTGCGGGCCGCGCGACGCTCGAGCGAACGGCTCGTTTGAGAGCCCTTCGGTTGTCGGCTGAGGCCGTCGCAACGCCGGCGCCCGCGAAGGCCCCTGCGAAGCTCAAGGCTTCCGCGAAGCCCAAGGTTCCCGCGAAGCCGAAGCAGCGGCCGGCCGTGAAGCGCGCCAAGCGCGTGGCGTCTGCCGTCTAGCGCCTGTCAGGCGGCCCGGAGCCTTATACCTAATTCCAGCGCCTTGCCCGCGACATCGGCTTCCGTTCGCAAGAGCTGGCCGGCAATGTCGGGGACCGACAAGTTCTCCCGAAAGCCTTCGCGCAGGCCGATAACGTCCAGCGCCGTCCATTTGGGCTGAGTGCTATTCGCCATTGCCAATTGCCTTTCCAGCCGCAGCGCTGATCGAACGTGCTTCGCCGCCGTTCGCGCGGGCCCGGCGCATGTCACGAAACGAGATCAGCCGCCGTTCGCCCTCGTCCCAAAGCGAAAGCCGGACGCAGTTGAAACTTTCCAGCATCGTCAATCGGCTGACATCGCGAAGTTCAGGATGATCCCGCAGCGCTCTCGGCAGGCGGTAGTACGGAATGCGGCTGCACAGATGGTGGACATGGTGCATGCCGATATTTGCCGTGAACCAGCGCAGAACTCCCGGCAGGTGATAGTGCGAGCTTCCATAGAGCGCTGCCTCGTGGAACGTCCACTCGGTGTTGCGCGCCCAGAACGTCGGATCGAACTGGTGCTGTACGTAGAAGAGCCACACGCCGACCGAACCGGCGATCAGCGTGGTCGGCAGATGGACGAGCAGGAGGGGTCCGATACCGACGAACCAGATCAACGTCGCCACGATCGTCGCGACCGCGAGATTGGTCAGCATGGTGCTCAGCCAAGGCTGCCAGCCGCCGCGCAGCATGCCAATGGGCAGCCGCTGCTGCAGAATGAATAGATAGGCCGGACCGAGGCCGAACAGCACGAGCGGATGACGATAAAGCCGGTAACAGAACCGGCCCCACCACGACAGCGACAGATATTCGCGCACCGTCAGCGTGCTGACGTCGCCCAATCCGCGCTGGTCGAGGTTTCCCGAACTCGCGTGATGAGCGGCATGCGTCCGGCGCCAGAAGCCGTAAGGCGTCAAGGTCAGAACGCCGATGACCCTTCCAACCCAGTCGTTGGCCATGCGGTGGCGAAAGAAAGCCCCGTGACCGCAGTCGTGCTGGATCATGAACAGCCGCACGAGAAAGCCGGCAGCTGGTACGGCAATCAACAGCGAGAGCCACCAATAGCCGAGATAGTACGCCGTCCAGCTCAAACCCCAGAGCGCGACCAGCGGACCGAGCGTGATCGCGATCTCGACGATGCTGCGCGCGTGACTCGGTTCGCGATAGCGCGCGAGGATTTTCGCCCAGTGCCGTGCGTCGGTCGATTTTGAAGGAGCTGCAGCGTCCAGGCCATTGTCCAAGATGCGAATCCGTGAGCGAGGGGATGATCAGATATGACAGCAAACCATTGTGCTGGCGTATACCACGATGCGGGCGCAGAGACCGAGGAATCGGGGTTTTTCTGTGTTTTGCCGGTGCGCTCCTTGGCCGCTATATCGGATCGCTTCGAAAGATTAGCTAGGTGCCATCACCGAATGGGCGTACACTACTGATATCACTGGCATGTCGCCCGCAAGAGGCGAACCTAGGCGCCGGTGGCTGAGAGACCGGTTGCGCTCCCGCCTGCAAGCAAGGAGCGTCCCGTGTCCGAAACCTCCCAATTCGAGCGAGCAACGCGATTCCACAACAATGCCGCGGCATGCGGCGCGTTTGCAGCAAACGCGGTGTCGCCGTCAGACCGGGAGCTCTTGCTGCGAATGCAGCGCTCATGGATCGAGCGCGCTCATCACCAGGACTGGGTCAATGGATTGCCTCCGGCAACTCCGGGAGGGGCCACGGCACTTGCCGTGCCGCGGAGCTGAAACTCCGGCGACTCAATCAGACAAGGATTCAAGATGCGCTTTTATATCTTCAAATCTGAGACCACCAAGGATCTGCGGGCGTTTGCGGGCGATCCGGGAGGATCGAAGCTTCCGGGAAGCCACGCGCCCTGGACCGCGACGGGTATTGTCGCTGCCGAGGCAAAACCACCCCACAATCTTTCACGCGAAAAGATTGAGGGGGCCATCGAAGCCGAAGGCTTCCAACTCTGGCGCTTCAGCAAGAAGACCGCTGAAGCTCGAGCCTAGCCGGAAACATCAGCCGTTAACCTCTCTTCAACCAACCCCCGTCAGGACTTGTACCTTGGACGGGGGATGCCAATGGTTTCGCGCCTCGAGCGCACACCCTTTGCCGCCTGGTGGTGGACGGTCGACCGGCTGACGCTGGCGGCCATGCTCGGGCTGATGCTGGCCGGCATCGTGCTGTCGCTGGCGGCGAGCCCCCCGGTCGCGGCCAGGCTCGGGCTCGAGCCGTTCTACTTCGTCAACCGCCACGTCCTGTTCCTGATTCCCGCGATCGCGGTCCTGATCGCGACCTCGTTCCTGTCGCCACACCTCATCCGCCGCATTTCGCTGGTGGTATTTGTCCTCAGCCTTGCGCTCGTATTCCTCACGCTGGTCTATGGCGCGGAGGTGAAGGGCGCGCGGCGCTGGCTGGTCATCCTTGGCGTCAGCATCCAGCCGTCGGAATTCCTCAAGCCTGCCTTCGTGATCCTGATCGCCTGGCTGTTCGGTGAATCGGCGCGACGCCCGGAGATGCCGGCCAATACCATCGCGCTCGGGATGCTGGCGACAGTCGTGCTCGGACTGGTGCTGCAGCCCGACTTCGGCCAGACCATGCTGATCCTCGCGGTGTGGGGTGCGCTGTTCTTCCTCGCCGGCATGCGGTTGATCTGGGTGGTGGGACTCGGAGGGGCGGCGATCGTCGGTCTCACCGGCGCCTACTTCACGGTCCCGCACGTCGCGCGGCGCATCAAGCGCTTCATCGATCCGGCGTCGGGCGACACCTTCAATATCGATCAGGCGGTGGAATCCTTCGTGCGCGGCGGCTGGTTCGGCCGCGGGCCGGGCGAGGGCACGGTGAAGCGGATCCTGCCGGAGAGCCACACCGACTTCGTGTTCGCGGTGGCGGCCGAGGAGTTCGGCATCGCGCTCTGCCTGGTGCTGTTGTTGCTGTTCGCCTTCATCGTGTTGCGCGCCTTGCTGCATGCGCTCCGCAACCACGATCCGTTCCAGCGCTTTGCGGCGGCCGGGCTCGCGATCCTGTTCGGCCTGCAATCCGCCATCAACATGGCGGTGAATGCCCATCTGATCCCGGCCAAGGGCATGACCTTGCCGTTTGTCTCCTATGGGGGCTCCTCGATGATTTCGCTGGCCTGGGGCATGGGCATGCTGCTGGCGTTGACCCGCGAGCGTCCGCGCACCGATTACCCGGCGAGCCAGGACGGCCTCGTTCCCGCCGGGAGCGCCGCGTGACCGCGACGGGCGGCGCGCCGCTCGTGCTGCTCGCGGCCGGCGGAACGGGCGGACATCTGTTTCCGGCCGAGGCGCTGGCCGAGGCGCTCGCCCGCCGCGGCGTGACCGTCGATCTCGCCACCGATCATCGCGCCGAGCGCTACGGCGGACGCTTCCCGGCGCGCGAGACCCACATCATCCCGAGCGACACCGTGCGCGCGCGCAATCCGGTCGCGCTCGCGCGCACCGCGCTGGCGCTCGGCCGCGGCCTCGTGCGCGCCTATTTCGTGCTGCGGCGGACCAAGCCCGCCGCCGTGGTCGGCTTCGGCGGCTATCCGACGCTGCCGCCGGTCGGCGCGGCGACGGTGCTCAAGATTCCGACCATCATCCACGAGCAGAACGCAGTGATGGGCCGCGCCAACCGGCAGCTTGCGCCGCATGTGACCGCGATCGCGACCTCGTTCGGCGGCGTGCTCGATGCCGAGCCCGCGCTTGCCGCCAAGGCGACGCGCACCGGCAACCCGGTGCGGCCGGCGGCGATCGCGGCGTCGGCGACGCCGTTCGCCGCGCCGGACGCGGACGGGCTGGTGCGTCTGCTGGTGTTCGGCGGCAGCCAGGGCGCGCGGATCATGTCCGAGATCGTGCCGCCGGCGATCGAGCAGCTCGACGCATCGCTGCGGGCGCGGCTGTTGCTCGCACAGCAGGCGCGCGACGAGGACCTTGCGCGCGTGCGCGACATCTATTCGCGCCTGAGCGTCGTCGCCGAGGTGTCGCCGTTCTTCCCCGACCTGCCGGCGCGCATCGCCGCCGCGCATCTCGTGGTCGCACGCTCCGGCGCGTCGACGGTTGCGGAGCTGGCCGCTATCGGGCGGCCGTCCATCCTGGTGCCGCTGCCGGGCGCACTCGACCAGGATCAGTTCGCCAATGCCGGTGTGCTCGAAGCGGCGGGCGGTGCGATCCGCTTGCGCCAGGACGATTTCACGCCCGCGCGCCTTGCCGCGGAGATCAGCCGCGCTTGCCTCGGCTCCGCAACGGCTCGTGACGATGGCCAGCGCCGCACGTTCGCAGGGCGCGCCCGATGCCGCCGACCGGCTCGCTGAGCTTGTGATGAAAACCGCGCGGCTCGCCTAACCGTTCTGCAACATCGCGCGCACGTCGTGCAGGTCGCGGACGACCGCGATGCACAGCGCCCGCAACTCGTCGGTCGCCGGCAGCATGTCCGGCACCATGATCGTCATCGCGCCGGATGCGTGCGCGGCCCGCACGCCGGGATAGGAGTCTTCGAGCACCAGGCAGCGCTCCGCGCGGACGCCGAGCTTTTCGGCCGCGGCGAGGAACAGGTCCGGATGCGGCTTGCCGCGCGTCACGTCCTCGCGCGTGCAGACGGCGCCAAAATGATTGAGGAAGCCCGCCCTCCGCAGATGATGTTCGGCGATCCTGCGGAAGGTCGAGGTCGCGACCGCCATCGGCAGATCGCGTGCCGCAAGATCGCCGATCAGTTCCGCCGCACCGGCTTTCACCGGGACTCCGGCTTCGAGGAGCAGCCCCATCTGCACCTCACAATCCTCGAACAGCCGCGGGATCGGGAAATCGGCGCCGAACCGCTGCCGGAGGATGGCGTGAATTTCCGTCTCGGCGGTTCCGACCATGGAATGGCAGAATTCTTCCGGAAAATCGTAGCCCAGGCCCGAAGCGCTTGCGATCATCGCACGGCGATAGACGGTTTCGGTGTCGAGCAGCAGCCCGTCCATGTCGAAGATCACGGCCTCGACGGGAAATGGGAAGGCGGTCATCGCGGTTCCGGTGACTTGCATCGCTGGGTGAGGTGGGGGCATATCGTCAAGCAACAACAGAGGATACGTGCCCTGGGTCAAGGCCTGTTTGATGCTCTATTATGATGTCTGAGAACGCTGAGTCGGGAGTGCCACGATCATGAAGCTGCCGCGCGACATCGGCCCGGTCCATTTCGTCGGCATCGGCGGCATCGGCATGAGCGGCATCGCCGAGGTGCTGATGAATCTCGGCTATGTCGTGCAGGGCTCCGATGTGTCCGACGGCGCCAACATCAAGCGGCTGCGCGACAAGGGCGCGGCGGTCTCGATCGGCCACGCCGCCGCCAATCTCGGCGCCGCCGAAGTGGTCGTGGTCTCGACCGCGATCCGGCGCGACAATCCCGAGCTGGTCGCGGCGCGCGCCAAGCGCCTGCCGGTGGTGCGGCGCGCGGAGATGCTCGCCGAACTGATGCGGCTGAAAAGCTGCATCGCCATCGCCGGCACCCACGGCAAGACCACGACCACGTCGATGGTGGCCGCGTTGCTCGACTCCGGCAATCTCGACCCGACCGTCATCAACGGCGGCATCATCGAGGCCTACGGCACCAATGCACGGCTCGGCGGCGGCAACTGGATGGTGGTGGAGGCGGACGAATCCGACGGCACCTTCCTCAAGCTGCCGGCCGACATTGCCATCGTCACCAATGTCGACGCCGAGCACCTCGACCACTTCAAGACTTTTGACGCGGTGCAGGACGCGTTCCGCGGCTTTGTCGAGAACGTACCGTTCTACGGCTTCGCGGTGATGTGCACCGACCATGACGTGGTGCAGCAACTGGTCGGCCGCATCGAGGACCGGCGCATCGTCACCTACGGCGAGAACCCGCAGGCCGACGTGCGGCTCATCGACATCGACCACGCCAACGGCGCGTCGCGCTTTAACGTGATGTTCCGCAACCGCGCCGGACAGGAAATCCACACCATCAAGAATCTGCGCTTGCCGATGCCGGGACGGCACAATGCGCTCAACGCCACCGCCGCGATCGCGGTCGCGCGCGAGCTCGGCATCGGCGACGACATGATCCGCAAGGCGCTGGAGACTTTCGGCGGCGTGCGCCGCCGCTTCACCCGCACCGGCGAATGGAACGGTGTACCGATCATCGACGACTACGGCCACCATCCGGTCGAGATCGCCGCGGTGCTGCGCGCCGCCCGCGAGTTCGAACAAGGGGCAGGTGATCGCGATCATGCAGCCGCATCGCTATTCGCGGCTGTCGTCGCTGTTCGAGCAGTTCTGCACCTGCTTCAACGACGCCGACACCGTGATGGTCGCGCATGTCTATCCCGCGGGCGAGCAGCCGATCGCCGGCGCCGACCGCGACTGCGCTGGTGCACGGCATGCGCGCGCGCGGCCACCGGCAGGTGATCCCGCTCGACGGTCCGCAGGACATCGCCGGCATCGTCAAGCGGCTGGGCCGCCCGGGCGACATTGTCGTGTTCCTCGGCGCCGGCAACATCACGCAATGGGCCTACGCGCTGCCGGGCGAGCTGGCGGCGACCGGCAAGGTGGCGTGAGCGGCCGGCGATGGCCTTTCCCGATATCGTTTCCGATCTGAAAGCGAAGCTACCGCAACTGCGCGGGCGGCTGCTGCCGAACGAGCCGCTGGCGCCGCTGACCTGGTTCCGCGTCGGCGGTCCGGCGCAGGTGCTGTTCATGCCGGAAGACGAGGCGGACCTGTCCTACTTCCTCTCGAAGCTCTCGGCCGGCATTGCGGTGACCGTGGTCGGACTCGGCTCCAATTTGATCGTGCGCGACGGCGGCGTGCCGGGGGTCGTGATCCGCCTCGGGCGCGGCTTCTCTGACATCAAGGTGGAAGGCGAGCGCATCCGCACCGGCACCGCGGTGCCGGATCTGAGGGTTGCGCAGGCGGCCCAGAAAGCGGGACTTGCCGGGCTCGCGTTCCTGCGCGGCATTCCCGGCGCGATCGGCGGCGCATTGCGCATGAATGGCGGCGCCTATGGCCGCGAGACCAAGGACACGCTGGTGGAGGCGCGCGGCGTCGATCGCGCCGGCCAGATCCACGTCTTCGCCAATGGCGACATGCACTACACCTATCGTCATTGCGGCGTGCCCGACGACATCGTCTTCACCGAGGCGCTATTCCAGGGCACGCTCGGCGATCCCGCCGCCATCGCCGCCGAGATGGATAAGATCACCGAAAGCCGCGAAGCCACTCAACCGATCAAGAGCCGCACCGGCGGCTCGACCTTCAAGAATCCCCCCGATCACAAGGCCTGGCAGCTCATCGATGCCGCCGGTTGCCGCGGGCTCATCGTTGGCGATGCGCAGGTCTCGGAGCTGCACTGCAATTTCCTGATCAACCGCGGCAACGCCACCGCCGCCGACATCGAGACGCTGGGCGAAACCGTCCGCAAGCGCGTGAAGGAGACGTCCGGCGTGGAACTCGAGTGGGAGATCAAGCGGATCGGGGTGCGCTAACACTCCGTCGTTCCGGGGCGCGACGCAGTCGCGGGCCCGGAATCCGTGACCATCAAACGTCCTTTCAGCGCTGCTTTTCAAATACGGGCAGATTCGCGAGAATGGATTCCGGGCGCGCGGGCGAGTGCCCGCGAGCACGGAATGACGGGGGCTGATTGTCCAATCGCGATCCCATCCTGATCATCGGCGGCGGCCTTGGCGGCCTCACCACCGCGCTGGCGCTCGCGCAACGCGGCTTCGCGAGCCGCGTGCTGGAAGGCGCGCCCGAGTTCGGCGCCATCGGCTATGGCATCCAGTTCGGTCCCAACGTCTTCCATGTGCTCGATCGCATCGGCGTGACCGATGCGGTGATGGAGAAAGCCGACAGTCCGCCCGCCGTGCTGATGCGTGACGCATTGACCGGTGGCGAACTGCTCCGCATGCCGACCGGCGCGTCGTTCCGCGCGCGCTTCAAGCACCCTTACATCATCGTCCACCGAATCGATCTGCACAACGCGCTGCTCGACGCCTGCAAGCGCACCTCGGAGATCGAGCTGGTGCCGGAAGCCATGGTCACCGGCTTCGAGGAACGCGACGCCGGCGTTGCGCTCACCATCGCCGACGGCCGCAACGTCGCCGGCCCCGCGTTGGTCGCTGCCGACGGTTTCCGTTCGCTGGTCCGGGCGAAGCTGATCGGAGACGGCGAGCCTCGCCCGGTCGGCTATGTCGCGCACCGCACCATCGTGCCGATGTCGGAACTGAAAGCCGACGTGCACCGCCAGGAGGTGGTACTCTGGGGTGGGCCGGGCTTCCACATCGTGCACTACCCGCTGCGTCACGGCACGCTGTTCAACATCGTCGCGGTGTTCCGCACCTCGACCCATGGCGAGCGTGGCGACGTCGACTCCTACCGCGCGGAGCTTCAGCACACGTACCGCGACGCCCATCCGACGATGCACGACCTGCTGGCGATGATGGATCTCGGCCGGCGCTGGCAGGTCGGCGACCGCGATCCCGTGCGGCGCTGGTCGAAGGGGCGCGTCGTGCTGCTCGGCGACGCCGCGCATCCGCCGCTGCAGTCGTTCGCACAGGGCGCCTGCATGGCGATCGAGGACGGGCTTTGCCTGGCGGAACTGATCCATGCGGCCGGCGGCGACTTTGCGGGCGCGTTCCGGCGCTTCGAGAGTGCCCGGATACTGCGCACGTCGCGGCTGCAGCTCGAGTCCCGCGCGCTTTGGGATTTCTATCACGCCGAAGGCATCGCCCGGGACGTGCGCAACGAGACGATCGCCGCCTGGGACGAGGCGCATATGCACCGTTGCCTTGCCTGGCTTTATGACGGCTTTCCGAGTTCCGCGGAGTCCATTCCCGAGGTCGAACGCAGGGCGTGAACGCGTTCGGTGACGGCCTGCACAACATCCGTCACTCATAATGCATTAAGACTCTCGACGGCCCGCAAAATCTCGATTCTATTGGCTCTAATGCGAATCAGTTTCGGCTGAAGCAAGGGGCATGGTGGATAAGCACGTCGCCGTTCTGATGGGCGGTTGGTCGGCCGAGCGGGATGTGTCGCTGCGGTCCGGGAAGGCCTGTGCGGACGCGCTCGCGCGGGTCGGCTATCGGGTGACTCGCATCGACGTCGGGCGCGACATTGCCTCCGTGCTCAACACCGTCAAGCCCGACGTGGCGCTCAACGTGCTGCACGGTCGGCCGGGGGAGGATGGCACGTTGCAGGGGCTGCTCGAGATCGTCGGGATTCCCTACAGCCATTCCGGCGTGCTCGCCTCCGCGCTGGCGATGCAGAAGGACATGGCCAAGGCCGTCTTTGGCGCCGCGGGTGTCCCGGTGCCGGAGGGGATCGTCGCCCCCCGCCTGGAAGCGGCCAAGTCACATCTCCTGCCGCCGCCCTATGTGATCAAGCCGATCGCCGAGGGGTCGTCGGTAGGTGTATTTGTGGTTACCGCCGAACACGCCCACCCGCCGCAGGAACTGACTCGCGACGACTGGACCTATGGCGATCAGGTCATTGTCGAAAAGTACATTGCCGGCAAGGAGTTGACCTGCGCCATCATGGGCGAGCAGGCGCTCGGCGTGATCGAGATCGAGCCGACGGTCCGGTTCTATGATTACGAGGCGAAGTACGCCCCGGGCGGGTCCCGCCACCTGCTACCGGCGCCGATTTCACCCTTTGTTTACCAACAGGTCCGAGAACTAGCGTTGGGGGCGCACAAGGCGCTCGGCTGCCGCGGCGTAAGTCGGGCGGATTTCCGCTTTGATGACCGCCTCGAGGGGACGGAGGGACTGGTCTGTCTCGAGGTCAATACACAACCTGGCATGACCGAGACCTCGCTCGTGCCCGAGCTCGCGGGTTACGCGGGCATTCCGTTTGACGAGCTTGTGCGATGGATGGTCGAGGACGCATCGCTCAATCGCTGATCCGGATCGCGCGGCTGCGTGCCCGCCCGCCGACCGGCGGCGCCGTGCTGCGTGCGCCTCCGCGTCCGCAGCACGTCATTGAACCGATGCCAGCAACCGGTTTCCGGCGGCTCCTGCAGCGCTGCTGGATCCGGCTCATCCGCGTCCGGCTGCCGCGCGGCGCCGGCGCTGTCGCCGCGACCACGCTCATCCTCGGCGGCGTCTGCTACGGCGTGGTCAAAGGCGAGCACGTGCCGGTGATCGTCGAGTTCCTCGAGGACACGCGCGACCAGGCCGCCAATACCGTCGGCTTCAGCATCACGGACCTGACGGTCACCGGGCACAACCAGTTGACCAAGGAAGAGGTGCTCGCTTCCGCCCGTGTCACGGGGCGGTCGTCACTTCTGTTCCTCGACGCCGACGCGACCCGCGAACGGCTCAAGACCAATTCCTGGATCGCCGACGCCACCGTGCGGAAGCTGCTTCCCGGCCAGTTGCAGATCGAGATCAAGGAGCGCGAGCCGTTCGCGCTGTGGCAGAAGGATCGCCGCGTCTCCGTCATCGCCGACGACGGCACGGTGCTGGAAGGTTTCGTCGCGCCGCAACTGCTGACGCTGCCGCTGGTGGTCGGTCGCGGCGCGGAGACGCGCGCCAAGAATTTCCTCGAGCTGCTCGACCGCTTCCCGGCGATCCGCGATCAGGTGCTCGCGTCTGTCCTGGTCGGCGAGCGCCGCTGGAACCTGCGGCTGCGCAGCGGGCTCGACATCCGCCTGCCGGAAACCCAAGTCGCCGGCGCGCTGGAGCGCTTGGTCACGCTCGACCGCGAAGCCAGGCTTTTGACGCGCGATATCGCGGTCGTCGACATGCGCTTGTCCGACCGCGTGACCGTGCGCCTGTCTGAAAAGGCGGCGCAGGCCCGGCAGGAGCTGCTCAAGGACCGTATGAAGAGTGGCAAGAAGGGAGGGCGCGTATGACCGTCCTCCAGTTCGGCCTCACGCCGAAAGCCAAGCCGGTGTCGCCGAGGCGATCTGCGCTGGTGGCGGCGCTCGACGTCGGCACCGGCAAGGTCGCGTGCCTGATCGCGCGGCTCAAGCCGCAGTCGTCGAACGACGCGCCGCACCGGCGCAGCCATACCGTCGAGGTGATCGGCTTCGGTCACACCTTCGCCCGCGGCATCAAGGGCGGCGCGGTGGTCGATCTGCAAGCCGCCGAGGAGGCGCTGCGCCAGGCCATCGACCTCGCGGAGCGCTCCGCCAAGATGCAGCTTGAATCGGTGATGGTCTCGATTTCGGCCGGCAAACCGGCGAGCGAATTGATGTCCGCGTCGGTGACCGTCAACGGCTCGACCGTCGCGGAGCGCGACATCGCGCGCGTCATGGCCGCCGGCAGCCGGCATTCCGCGCGCCCCGGCCGCGCCGTGCTGCATTCGCTGCCGATCGGCTACACGCTCGACGGCGTGGCCGGCATCCGCGATCCGCGCGGCATGCTGGGCCGCAACTTCGGCGTCGACATGCATGTGATGACCACCGACATGTCGGTCATCCGCAACCTGATGTACGCCATCGAAAGCTGCCATATCGGCGTCGCGTCGATGGTGGCGAGCCCCTATGCGGCGGCGCTGTCGGCGCTGGCCGATGACGAAGGCCATCTCGGCGCGGCGCTGATCGACATGGGCGCGGGCACCACCACGATCGCGGTGTTCAGCGGCGGGCGGTTCGTGCACGGCGACGGCTTCGCGCTCGGCGGCCATCACGTCACCATGGATATCGCGCGCGGCCTGAACACGCGCATCGCCGATGCCGAGCGGATCAAGACGCTCTACGGCAGCGTGCTCACCGGCGGTTCGGACGAGCGCGACATGATCTCGGTGCCGCCGGTCGATCAGGACGACGGCGACGCGCCGCAATACGTGTCGCGCGCGCAGCTGGTGCGGATCGTCAAACCGCGCATCGAGGAAATTCTTGAAATGGTCCGCGACCGCCTCGCGGCATCACCGTTCGCCGCGGAACCGCGCGCGCGTGTGGTGCTGACCGGCGGCGCGTGCCAGCTCACCGGCCTTCCCGAGCTCGCGACGCAAATTCTCGGGCGGCCGGTTCGCATCGGACGGCCGCTCGGCATCGCCGGGTTGCCCGACGAGGCGAAGGGCCCTGCTTTCGCGGTGGCGACCGGCTTGCTGGTCTATCCGCAACTTGCGCATCTCGAACCAAACGAAACGCGGTCAACGCGTCACTCCATGACAGGAACGGGCGGCTATTTCGCACGGGTCGGACGATGGCTTCGAGAGAGCTTCTGATGACTGAGAATTTACCCATGCAGCCGGTGGCGGACCGGCGCGACCGGCGGCATCGCAAGACCTGCGACGCGCGCGCAATGAAGAGGCAGCCATGACCATCAATCTGAAGATCCCTGACATCCGTGAGCTCAAGCCGCGGATCACCGTATTCGGGACTGGCGGTGCCGGCGGCAACGCCGTCAACAACATGATCGCGAGCGGGCTCCAGGGCTGCGAATTCGTGGTCGCCAACACCGACGCGCAAGCGCTCACGATGTCGAAGGCCGAGCGCATCGTCCAGATGGGCGTGCAGGTCACCGAGGGCCTCGGCGCCGGGTCGCAACCCGAAGTGGGCCGCGCCGCCGCCGAAGAGGTGATCGACGAGATCCGCGACCATCTCCAGGGCGCGCATATGGTGTTCGTCACCGCCGGCATGGGCGGCGGCACCGGCACCGGGGCGGCGCCAGTGGTCGCGCGCTGCGCCAAGGAACTCGGCATCCTCACCGTCGGTGTGGTCACCAAGCCTTTCCACTTCGAGGGCGTCCGCCGGATGAAGGTCGCGGAGTCCGGCATTGCCGAACTGCAGAAGGTGGTCGATACGCTGCTCATCATTCCCAACCAGAACCTGTTCCGGGTGGCGAATGAGAAGACCACTTTCGCCGACGCCTTTGCGCTCGCCGACGAGGTGTTGCGCTCCGGCGTGTCCTGCATCACCGATCTGATGGTCAAGGAAGGCCTGATCAACCTCGACTTCGCCGACGTCCGCGCGGTGATGCGTGAGATGGGCAAGGCGATGATGGGCACCGGCGAGGCGTCCGGCGAGAAGCGCGCGCTTGCCGCCGCCGAAGCCGCGATCTCCAACCCGCTGATCGACGACGCCTCGATGAAGGGCGCCAAGGGCCTGCTGATCTCGATCACGGGCGGCCGCGATCTCACGCTCTACGAAGTCGACGAGGCCGCGACCCGCATCCGCGAGGAGGTCGATCAGGAAGCCAACATCATCGTCGGCGCGACCTTCGACGAGAACCTGGAAGGCATCATCCGCGTATCGGTGGTGGCGACCGGCATCGATCACTCCGCCGAGGTGAAAGCGCCGCGGCCGGCATTGGCGTCGTCGGCGGCAGCCGCGACGGCGGCGTCGGCGCCGGAGACGAGGCTCGCGGAACTCACCCAGAAGCTGCGCGCCGACCAGCAGCGGCTGGCGGAGCGCATCGAACGCGCCGGCGGCGACCGCGCTGCGTCCATGCCGGCCACGCATGGCGCGGCGCATGGCCACGACGCGATCGAGAACGCCGCCAAGGCCGCGGTCGCGGCGGCGGTGCTGCCGATGACGATGGACGACGTGACAATTCGGCCGATGCAGCCGAAGCCGTCGCTGTTCCCGGAGCCTGCGGCCGACCCCAAGGCCGCCTATGATTCGCCGGCGCCCACCGCCTTCATTCCGCCGACACCGGAGCGGGCGGCGAATCGCGGGGCGCGGATGCCGCGAATCGATGAACTGCCGGTTCCGGCCCAGAACGAGCTGCGCGTCATGCGCGGCGAGCAGGCGCCGGGCGAACCGCCGCAAAAGCAGCGTATGGGCCTGCTCCAGCGCCTCGCCTCGGTCGGCCTCGGTGGCGGCCGGCGCGAGGACGAAGCCCATGAACCGGCAGCGCAGCCGCCCCAGCAGCCGCCGCGGCCGCGCATGGGCCCGATTCCCCAGCCGCCGGCCCGTCCGATGCAGCCGCGGCCAGCGCCGCGCCCGCCGGAGCAGTCGCGGCCGGCCGAATCGCCGGTGTCCGAATACGCCAAGCGGCCTCCACACCAGGGGCTCGACCCCCTCGGCCGGCAGGCTCCTGTGCATAATTCGTCCGAGGAGGACCAACTCGACATCCCGGCCTTCCTGCGCCGGCAGGCGAAGTAACCGAAGCGTTTCGGGGGTGAGGCCGGTCCTGGGTGCCAGGGGCGGGGACCGGCCGATCACCCTCATGCCACCGCCGAGCGGCACGGTAACCAATTGCTAGCAAATGAAAATTTTGGACGTGCCGATTCTGAAGGCGCGCCTAAGATTTCGGGCTGTTGAGCGTACTTCGGCCCTGTGAACCGGTAGGCGAGCCCGGTTTGCGACGGCCCCGAGGCACCAATGCGGCTGGATCGAGGTAACAGTCGGTAAAAAAGCGTGAGTTTGAGTTGCCCCCCGGCCGGACTAAGCTGCCTCGCAGTAAGGGGATTTCGTCGGGGGACGGTGCAGCGGGCAACCTGCTGCAGCAAGATACTTCGTAAAAAGTCCGCGTCCCAGCAGACGGAAGCAGAGCGGCGTGTGCCGCTTCAGTGAAGGGTCGCCGCCCAGACGTCGGGCAGGCGCGTAGGTGGGACGGGTCTATGAAGATCGGCAAGCAAACGACGCTTCGCGATCAGGCCGTGCTGACCGGTGTCGGGGTTCACTCCGGGTTGCCGGTTACGCTGACCCTTCATCCTGCCGAGGCTAATACCGGAATCCGTTTTCTCCGCACTGGGCTTGCGGGTTCCCGCGACCGCGAGATCAAGGCGGATATCCGCTCGGTCACCGCAACCGAATTTGCCACTGTCCTGGGAGATGCGTCGGGCCCACTGGTGTCCACGGCCGAACACGTCCTCGCTGCGTTGCGCGGACTGGGCGTGGACAACGCAGTGGTCGAGATCGACGGTCCCGAGGCCCCGATCATGGACGGCAGCGCGGCTGCGTTCGTGGTCGCCGTCGACCAGGTTGGTCTCGAATTGCTGGACGAGCCGCGCCGCTATATCCGCGTGCTCAAGCCGGTTTCCGTGACGGTTGGTGAGGCCGTTGCCGAGTTCCGCCCATTTACGCGTGGCTTCCGGATCGAGGCGACAGTCGAGTTCGACCACCCGCTGATCGGGCGTCAGTCGATCGCCTATGACGGTCGGCCGGAAACCTTCCGCCGCGATTTCGCGCGCGCCCGCACCTTCGGTTTCATGCGCGACGTGGCGAAGCTGTGGAGCGCCGGTTATGCGCTCGGCGCTTCGCTCGAGAACACGCTGGTAGTCAGCGACAACCGCATCCTTAACCCGGAAGGCACGCGCTTCCCGGATGAGTT
This sequence comes from uncultured Alphaproteobacteria bacterium, assembly GCA_963785745.1. GTDB lineage: Bacteria > Pseudomonadota > Alphaproteobacteria > Rhizobiales > Xanthobacteraceae > VAZQ01. Next base: position 195,500 of record CAWAWR010000024.1, on the reverse strand, counting down.
CGTTCGCCACAAGGTGCTCGACGCCATCGGCGACCTCGCGCTCGCCGGCGCGCCGCTCCAGGGCCTGTACCGCTCGGTCCGCGGCGGCCACAAGCTCAACCATGCCGCGCTGTCGGCCCTGATGGCCGACGCCAGCGCATGGATGGTGGTCGAGGCCGAGCCGGTCCGTCCGGTGCGCGGTCATGGCGATCTGGCGGCCGGGCTGACCCTTCCGGCCTACGCGCCGGACGTGTCCTAAACCCACGTTTTACCTAGGACTTTTACCGTTACCTTCCGCCACATTGCGGGCGGATTGTCCGCATATTTGCTTGGTGGAGCCGTGAGTTATCGGGTATTCCTTGGCGTCAGAGGAACCCGTGGGGATCGCGGCCGGGGGTTCATTTCGACTGCTTCAGGGTGCGTATGTTGCTCACGTCGGACAACACCGATCGGCGCGTCAATTGGATCGCGCGTGCGGTCGCGGTGACGCTGCTCGCGCCGCTTCTGATCGGCTGCGATACGCTGACCAGCCTGTGGGGTGGCAAGGAAGAGCAGTTCGAAGAGCCCGCCGACAAGCTTTATAACGAGGGCCTCTACCTCCTGAACAACAAGCGCGACCTGAAAACGGCGGCGAAGCGCTTCGAGGAGGTGGACCGGCAGCACCCGTATTCCGACTGGGCGCGCCGTTCGCTGATCATGTCGGCCTACACCTACTATCAAGCCGGCATGTACGAGGAATCGATCGGCGCATCGCGGCGCTATATTCAGCTCCATCCCGGCAGTCCGGACGCCGCCTATGCGCAGTACCTGATCGGGTCCTGCTACTTCGACCAGATCCGCGACGTGACTCGCGACCAGGACCGCACCGAGCGCGCGATGCAGGCGTTCGATGAGGTGGTCCGCAAATACCCCAATTCCGAATACGCCGTCTCCGCCAAGCGCAAGATGGACGTCGGCAAAGACCAGCTGGCCGCGCAGACGATGATGGTCGGCCGTTACTACATGGAGCGTCGCGACTACACGGGCGCGATCAACCGCTTCAAGATCGTGGTGACCCGCTATCAGACCACCCGCCACGTCGAGGAGGCGCTGCTGCGGCTGACCGAGGCCTATCTCTCGCTCGGCGTCGTCAGCGAGGCGCAGACCTCGGCCGCCGTGCTCGGGCACAATTTCCCCGACAGCCGTTGGTACAAGGACGCCTATGCGCTGGTTCAGCAGCGCGGCCTGAAGCCGTCGGAGAACCGGGACTCCTGGATCAGCCAGGCGTTCCGCAAAGTGGGTCTCGGTTACGCGGCACAGTAGCGGCCACAGGCCGGACGACAGCGGACAGAATCGCGTCTATCCTCTAGTGTGGCGGTTCAGAAGTCCGCATCATTCTCGCGGCGAATCCGACATGCGGACTTCTGAACGAAAGCCACACTAGAATCATTGAACTGCTAGTGTCCTTCGATTCCGAAGTTCGTATAGGAGGCCGCTGCGAGATGGTACGAACTTCGGAATCGGGACACTAGCCCGACCTCGAACCCTGTCGTTTGTCGCCTGAACCATGCTCACCCGGCTTTCGATCCGCGACATCGTCCTGATCGATCGGCTCGACATCGATTTCGCCGACGGGCTTGCCGTGCTCACGGGCGAGACCGGCGCCGGCAAGTCGATCCTGCTCGACGCTTTCGCGCTGGCGCTCGGCGCGCGCGGCGACGCCACCCTGGTGCGCAACGGCGCGGAGCAGGGGCAGGTGACCGCCGCCTTCGAGTTGCCGCGCAACCATCCGGTCCGCGCGCTTGCTTCCGACCAGGGCGTTCAGGCGGATGACGAATTGATCCTGCGCCGCGCGCAATTTGCCGACGGACGCACCCGCGCTTTTGTCAACGACCAGCCGGTGAGCGTCCAGACGCTGCGGGCGCTCGGCTCGGCGCTGGTCGAGATCCACGGCCAGCACGACGACCGCGCGCTGGTCGACGCCGCGACCCATCGCCTGCTGCTCGACGCCTTCGGCGACCTCGACGGCGAGGCGCAGGCGTTGACGCGGCTGTGGAACGACCGGCGCGCCCGCGAGGAGGAACTGGCCGCGCATCGTGCCGGCGTCGAGCGCGCGCAGCGCGAGGCCGAGTGGCTCCGTCATGCGGTCGAGGAATTGCGCCGGCTCAGTCCCGAGCCGGCGGAAGAGACCGCGCTCGCCGAGCGGCGCACCGCCATGATGCAGGTGGAGAAGGTCGCGGGCGACTTGCGCGAGGCGCATGACGCGGTCGCGGGCGCGCCGTCGCCGGTGCCGACGCTTGCCTCCGCGGTGCGGCGGCTCGAACGCCGGACGGCACACGCGCCGGCGCTGATCGAGCCTGCCGTAAAAGCTTTCGACGCCGCGCTGACCGCGCTCGACGAGGCGCGTTCCCATCTGGAAGCTGCGCTCGCCTCCGCCGACCACGATCCGCGCGAGCTCGAACGGATCGAGGAGCGGCTGTTCGCGCTGCGCGCGGCGGGGCGGAAATACAACGTGCCGGTCGACGGACTCAATGCGCTGGCCGCGCGCCACGAGGCCGACCTCGCACTGATCGACGCCGGCGCCGAGAAGCTCGCCGCGCTTGAAAAGGCGGCAGGCGAGGCGGCGGAGCTTTTCCGCAAGGCCGCCACCGCGCTTTCCAATAAGCGCCGCAAGGCGGCCGAGAAGCTCGACAAGGCGGTCAATGCCGAGCTCAAGCCGCTCAAGCTCGAGCGCGCGACCTTCACCACCGATATCGCGACCGACGAGGCTGCCGCCGGTCCGCACGGATTCGATCGTGTCGAGTTCTGGGTGCAGACCAATCCCGGCACGCGGGCAGGTCCGATGATGAAGGTCGCCTCCGGCGGCGAGCTGGCGCGCTTCCTGCTCGCGCTCAAGGTGGTGCTGGCCGACCGCGGCTCGGCGCCGTCGCTGGTGTTCGATGAGATCGACACCGGCGTGGGCGGCGCGGTTGCCGACGCCATCGGCGCGCGGCTGTCGCGTCTTGCTCAGCGGGCCCAAGTCATCGCGGTGACGCATGCGCCGCAAGTCGCGGCGCGCGCCGGGCGGCACTACCTGATCAGCAAGGATACGCTCGATCGCGGCAAGCGGGTCGCGACCCGCGTCGCCGAGCTGGCCGCGGAACGCCGCCGCGAGGAGATCGCGCGCATGCTCGCCGGAGCGGAGATCACCGCCGAGGCCCGCGCCGCCGCCGAGCGCCTGATCAAGGCGGCAGGGTAGGGCGCCTGCCTACTTCACCAGCCGGAATTTCTGAATCCGCCGGCCCCAATCGGTCTCCGCGACATAGATGCTGCCCTGCGAGTCGACCGTGATGGTGTGGCCGTGGGTGAAGTTGCCGATCTGGTGGCCCGGCCGGCCGAAGCTCGACAGGATCTCACCGCTCTTGTGATCGAGGATGTGCACCTGCTCGGTGCCGCCGTTCATGACGTACAGGTAGCGCTGCTCCTTGTCGGGCGAGAACGCCACCCACCAGGCGGTGCCGCGCTTGTCCGGCAGCTTGCCGGACTTGTTGGGGATCGCAATGTTGCGCACGAAGCTGCCGTCCTTGCGGAACACCTGCACGCGGTTGCCCTGCCGGTCGCAAACATAGACGAGGCCGGCATTGCTCATGTGGATGCAGTGCACGACCTCGGCGAACACGCCGGGCACCGCCTTCTGCGTTTCCTCGTCGGTGGCCTGGCGGCCCCACTGGCGCAGGAACTTGCCGTCCTTGTCGAACACCACGACGCGGCGGTTGCCGTAGCCGTCGGAGACGAAGATCTCGCCGTTGTCGGGATCGATCACGACCGCCGACGGCATGTGGAGCTGGTCCTGGGCGGAATTCGTGCCTTTGCTCTTGCGCTTGCCGTCGACCGAATCGAACTTCCCGCGCTGGCCGATCTGCATGATGAGCTTCCCGGCCGGGTCGTATTTCTGGATCACGCCGTCGCTGTTGCCGGCGACCCAGACATTGCCCGCGAGGTCGACAAAGCAGCCGTGAATCGAGCCCGGCACCGTCTTCTGGTCGCCCCAGGAGGCGACGACGTCGCCGGCGGCGTTGAACTTGATGATCGACGGCGCGGACGTGGAGGTTTCTTTCTCCTCCTCGGTGATGTCGGCGCGGTTCACGACAAAGACGTTGTCGCCCTTCGCGTCCATGCAAACACCGCCGAGCCGCCCGGTGATCCAGTCGCCGGGCAGGTCTTTCGGCCATTTCGCGTCGATCTCGAAGCGCGGCACGGTCTGCGCCGTTCCGGCCGATTGATAGATTCCGCAGACGGCGGCAATCGCCGCAACGACCGCGGCGCGATGGATGATACTCATGGTTCGCCTCCCTCTTATTCGAATTTCCGGCCGCCGATATAGACGGCCTCGATCGTGCGCATGTTGAGGATGTCGTCGAGCGGGTTCTTGGTGAGCACGAGCAGATCGGCGGCCTTGCCGAGCGTGAGCGCGCCGTAGTCGTTCTGGATGCCGTAGGCCTCGGCGTTGTTGCGCGAGAACGCCTGGATGACCTGCATCGGCGTGAGCCCGGCCTGCACCATCAGCTCCATCTGACGGTGCTCGAAGAAGCCCTGCACGAAGAAGCGGTTCGGGTCGCCGCCGGAATCGGTGCCGAAGCCCAGGCGCACGCCGGCATCGGCCATCTTTTTGAGGTTCTTTTTGTCGGTCTCGAACGCGCGGATCGCACGGTCGCGGCCCGGCATCTTCGCCTGGGACTCGCGGATCTTGCCGGTGAGCACCGCGATCCGCTCCGGCGGGACCGACTTGGTGAAGAACGGATTGTCGGTGAATCCCGGGCCCTCGTTGCCGTAGGCGAACATGCCTTCTTCGCGGGCAAGGGTGGAGATGACCGTGATGTTGCGGTCCTTCAGCCGCGCGATGAAGTCGTTGCCGACCTCCTGGTCGCGCACATTGTGCAAAAGAATGCGCGCGCCTTCGTCGATCACCATGTTGGCGTCGGCGAGCTCGACGATATGTGCGCCGGTGATCAGGTTGTGCTTCCGCGCCTGGTCGAAGATGCCCCGGACCATCTCGCGCGAGAGCCGCGGAATCTTGCCGCCCTGGGGATCGATCCAGACCTTGATGACGTCCGCGCCCTTGGCGGCGATCTCATCGACCTTGCCTCGGGCAGCGTCGGGCGTGCGGTAGTCATAGCCGGCGCCCGCCGCCTGCATGGTCGTGAAGCGGTACATCGCCGTCAGCACGCGCGCGCCGCGGATGTCGCCGGCGCGGGTGCGCGCCTTGTAGTCGACCATCGCATCGGTGTCCGACGCCATGCTGGTGGTGGTGGTCACGCCATAGAGCGCGTATTGGCGGACCTGCCGCTCGTGCGGTGCGGGCCCGACATGGCCGTGGCCGTTGATGATGCCGGGCACGATGTATTTGCCGGAGAGATCCACGACTGCTGCGCCCGCCGGAGGCGTTATCCCGGTACCGATGGCGATGATGCGGCCGTTCTGCATCACGATGGTCGCGCCCGGTTGCGGGGCCGCGCCGGTACCGTCGATCAGCGTGGCGTTGGTGAGGGCGGTGACTTGCGCCGACGCGTTTTGGGCCCAAGCGCTCCCATTGATGCCGCCGCAGAATGTCAGAAGGGCAGCGGCGGCGATTGCAAACGTTCGCATTCTTTACTCCGGATGGGGTGAGCTGCGCGCCGTCCTCATCCTCGAAGAATGAGGACGGCGTGGATTACGGTGGGCTAGGCCCGGCGCACCATCGCCGGGACAAGGTGCTTGATGGTGGGCGCGCCCATCTGCTGCATCATGCCTGAGAGCTCGAGGCGCAGGAGCTCGAGTACGCGCTCGACGCCCGGCTGCCCGAACGCGCCGAGGCCCCAGATGTAGGGCCGGCCGATGCAGACCGCGGTCGCGCCCATGCACATCGCCTTGACGATGTCGGAGCCGCGGCGGAAGCCGGAGTTGACGAAGATCGGCATCCGCCCCTTCACCGCCTCGACGATCTCCGGCAGTGCGTCGATGGTCGAGCGGCCGCTATCCTCGCTGCGCGCGCCGTGGTTGGAGACGATGATGCCGTCGATGCCGTTGTCGGCGGCGAGCACGGCGTCCTCCCAGGCCAGGATGCCCTTGATCACGATTTTCATCTTGGTGGTGTCGCGCAGCCGCTTGAGGAATTCCCAGGTCATGCCGGACGACTGGGTGTTTGTGAGCTTCGAGATGTCGATGCCCTGGTACATCGAGCGGCGCGCCTGATTGGCGGTCAGGCTCGAACGGTCGTGGCAATCGTCGCAATTGCGCTTGTCGAGGGCTCGCAGCCGGAACAAGGTCTCCTGGTTGCGGCCACCGTTGCGGTCCACGGTCACCGCCACCACCGGGCATCCGGCCTTTTCGGCGCGCGCCACCAGCGCCTTGGCGACGTCCCAACTGTTGGAGGCGTAGAGTTGGTACCAGATCGGCGCTCCGCGTGCGGCGGTGACGTCCTCGACGCCGGCCGTGGTCGAGGTCGACAGGATCTGGCAATGGTTGCCTGCCTTGGCGCCGCGGGCGGTATCCAGTTCGCCTTCGGGAGCGAACATCCGGTGGCCGCCGACCGGGGCCAGCATGATCGGCGTCGGATAGCGCTCGCCGAGGATGTCGACGCTCATGTCGACCTTGCGGACGTCGACCAGGCGGCGCGGGCGCAGCACGAATTTCTGGAAGCCCTCGCGGTTGGCGCGCAGCGTCATCTCGTCGTCGATACCGGACGCCATGTAGCCGAAATGCGCCGGCGGGACGTTCTTGAACATCACCGGCTCGAAATCGAAGACGTTGATCGCTTCCTTGGGGCTTGAGATCAGCCGGTCGAGGCCCCGATGGCCCCACAACATGGGGTCGGGCAGCAGCGACGGATTCTCGGCGGCCCAGGCGGCCAGGTCGGATCCCGCGAGCAGGGGGCTCGCGGCGAGGAATTTCAGGAATTTGCGACGGCTGGCGATCTTTTCGTCGTCGAGCGACATGGGTAGCCTCCCTCATGCTTGATTATGCCGTACCTCGTTGGCGGGACGGTCGGATGCGATGATCCTAGCGTCCCGCACCGGTGATGAAAATCGCCTTGCGGCCGTATCGCCTGAGAGCGCGAGCGGAGCCGGCTAAGCTTTGCGCACCATCGCGGGCACCAGGTGCTTGAGCGTGGGCGCGCCCATCTGCTGCATCTGCGCGCGCGTCTCGATGCGCAACAGCTCGAGCACGCGCTCGACGCCAGGCTGGCCGAAGGCGCCCAGTCCCCAGAGATAAGGCCGGCCGACGCAGACCGCGCGGGCGCCCATGCAGAGCGCCTTGATGATGTCGGAGCCGCGGCGGAAACCGGAATCGATCAGCACCGGCATGTCGCCGGAAACGGCGATGATCTCCGGCAGCGACTCGATGGTGGAGGGGCCGCCGTCCTCGGCGCGTCCGCCATGGTTCGACACGATGACGGCGTCGATGCCGTTCTTGCGGGCGAGCTCGGCGTCCTCCCAGGTGATGATGCCTTTGATCACCATCCTCATCTTGGTGATGTCGCGCAGCCGCTTGATGTAGTCCCAGCTCATGGCCGACGACAGGGTATTGGTCATCGCGGTCAGATCGAGACCCTGATAGGCCGGCCGATTCTTGAGGTTGGCGGCAACGCTCGAGCGGTCGTGACATTCGCTGCATTGCCTTGTGTCGGTGCGCTGGAGCCGCCGTTCGGTTTCGGTGTTGCGTCCGCCGCTGCGGTCGACCGTCACCGCCACCGCCACGCAGCCCGCGCGTTCGGCGCGGCGCACATGATGCGCCGCGATGTCGTAGTTGTTGGTGGCATAGAGCTGGAACCAGATCGGCGCGCCGCGCGCCTTGGTGGCATCCTCGACCGAGGTCGAGGATTGGTTGGACAGGATCATCAGGTGATTGCCGAGCCGGGCGGCGTTGGCGACGGCAACTTCCCCATCGGGGTGAAAGGCGCGCTGGCTGCCGGTCGGGCAGATGCCGACCGGGCTCGCATATTTGTGCCCGAACAGCTCGACGCTCGTATCGGGCTTGCTGACGTCGACCAGCCGGCGCGGGCGCAGCACGAATTTCTGGAAGCCCTCGCGATTGGCACGCAGCGTCTGCTCGTCGTCGATGCCGGTCGCCATGTAGCCGAAATGCGCCGGCGGCACGTTTTTCGCCATCACCGGCTCGAAGTCGAAGACGTTGAGCGCTTCCTTCGGATCCTTGATCAGCCGGTCGAGGTTGGGCGGTGACCAGACCATCGGGTCCGGAAGGCGGTTGGGCGATTCGTTGGCGAAGGCAGCAAGGTCGGACGCGGCGAGGAGCGGGCTGGCAGCGAGGAATTGCAGGAATTTGCGGCGGCTGGCCGCTTGGACATCGATCGACATGGTTGGACCTCCCTTTGGGTCGCGCCGCCATGCCTCGTTGAACCGGGCGTGGTGTGCCGCGCCTGGTGCGATCCTAGCGCGTCCAACCCGTCAAAAAAACGGCGCTGCAGCCGCGTTGGCGGAAGGCCCGTCATGACGTAGATAGGGACCATGCCGCCCCGCGATTTGAGCAAGACCGCCGTTGACGCACTGTCGGAGAAGCAGGCCAAGGCCGAGCACGCGCGGCTTGAGGCCGAACTCGCGAAACACGACGCGGCGTACTACCAGAAGGACGCGCCGACGGTGTCGGACGCGGAATACGACGCGGTGCGCCGCCGCTACGAGGCGATCGAGCAAGCGTTCCCGAACCTGCGCACGCTGGGGAGCCTGTCGCGCAAGGTCGGCGCTGCGCCGGCGCGCGGCTTCGCCAAGGTGCGCCACGCGGTGCCGATGCTGTCGTTGCAGAACGCGTTCGACGCCGAGGAGGTCACCGATTTCGTCGCGCGCATCCGCCGCTTCCTCAATCTGAAAGAAGATGAGCCGATCGCATTCACCGCCGAGCCGAAGATCGACGGGCTCTCGATGTCGCTGCGCTATGAGGACGGGAAGCTGGTGAAAGCCGCCACCCGCGGCGACGGTTTTGAGGGCGAGGACGTCACCGCCAACATCCGGACGGTGAAGGAGGTCCCGCACCAGCTCAAGGGCAGGAAGATTCCGGCGGTGTGCGAGCTGCGCGGCGAAATCTATATGAAGAAGGAGGATTTCCTCGCGCTCAACAAGCGGCAGGCGGAAGCGGGCGAACAGGTTTTCGCCAATCCGCGCAACTCGGCCGCCGGATCGTTGCGCCAGAAGGACCCGAGCATCACCGCGTCGCGGCCGCTGCATTTCTTCGCCTATACCTGGGGCGAGATCGAGGACAAGGCGGCGCCGACGCAGTCCGGCATGATCGAGTGGATGGACAAGATCGGATTCAAGGTCAATCCGTTGTGGAAAATCGTGCACTCGGTGGACGAGATGCTCGCGTTCCATCGGGACATCGGCGAGAAGCGCGCCAGGCTCGACTACGATATCGACGGCGTCGTCTACAAAGTCGACCGTCTCGACTGGCAGGATCGCCTCGGCTTCGTCTCGCGCAGCCCGCGCTGGGCGATCGCCCATAAATTCGCGGCCGAGCAGGCGACCACCGTCCTGCGCGACATCGAGATCCAGGTCGGGCGCACCGGCGCGCTGACGCCGGTCGCCAAGCTTGAGCCGGTGACGGTCGGTGGCGTGGTGGTGCAGAACGCCTCGCTGCACAACGAGGACTACATCAAGGGCATCGGCAACGACGGCGAGCCGATCCGCGAGGGCAGGGACATCCGCATCGGCGACACCGTGATCGTGCAGCGCGCCGGCGACGTGATCCCGCAGATCGTCGATGTCGTGCTCGACAAGCGGCCAAAGTCTGCGAAGCCCTATCAATTCCCCACCAAATGCCCGGCCTGCGGCAGTCATGCCGTGCGCGAGGAAGGGGAGGCGGTGCGCCGCTGCACCGGCGGGCTGATCTGTCCGGCGCAGCAGGTCGAGCGGCTGCGCCATTTCGTGTCGCGCACCGCATTCGACATCGAAGGGCTCGGCGAGAAGCAGGTGCAGGCGTTTTTCGATGACGGGCTGATCATGCAGCCTGCCGACATCTTCACGTTACGCGCACGCGACGCGCGCGCCACGAGAAAACTCGCCGACCGCGAAGGTTATGGCGAAGTCTCGGTGCGCAATCTGTTCGACGCCATCGACGCCCGGCGCAAGATTTCGCTCAACCGGCTGATCTATGCACTCGGCATCCGTCATATCGGCGAGACCAATGCGCGGCTGCTGGCGCGCCATTTTGGAACGGTCGAGGCGCTGCGCGCGGCGCTCAAGGGCGCTGCCACGGGCAAGGAGACCGAAGCTTACGAGGATTTGACCGGCGTCGGCGGCATCGGCGAGGTCGTGGCCGATGCGCTGGTCGAGTTCTTCAAGGAGCCGCACAACAACGAGGCGCTCGACCGGTTGCTCGCCGAGATCGAGGTCGAGCCGATGGAGGCGGTGAAAAAGGATTCGCCGGTCGCTGGTAAGACCGTGGTATTCACCGGCTCACTCGAAAAGATGACGCGTGACGAAGCCAAGGCGATGGCCGAGCGGCTCGGCGCCAAGACCGCGGGCTCGGTCTCGAAGAAGACCGACTATGTGGTGGCCGGCCCCGGTGCCGGCTCCAAGCTGGCCGAGGCCAAAAAGCACGGCGTCACCGTTCTCACCGAAGACGATTGGTTCAAGCTGATCGGCGAGCCGCGGTAGCCACGCGCAATTTCGGGTGCGGACATTTCGCCCGCACCCGAAATTCAGTCACGTTGCAGTCTGTGCTGCGTTACACGCGTCCCGTCAGCACCAAAATCAGCACGATGATCAGGATGAGGCCGAGACCGCCGCCGGGGCCATAGCCCCAGTTGCGGCTGTAACCCCAGTGGGGAAGTGCGCCCACCAGCGCCAGAATCAGAATCACAATCAGAATGGTCGTCAGCATGGTCGCCTCGCTTGTAAGCGTCTCGACCAAAAACGTTTCACGCAGGGAAAAGTTCCACGCAGGAAACTTTTTGCGTGAGCACCTGGTCTGGTGACTACCTCTACCTCACCCCGCCCTTGTTTACCGCCGGGCCGGTGTACGCCTCGAATCGCTTGCGCAGGTCTGCGATCAGCTTGTCGTCAGTGATGAACTCGCGGAATGCGTTGGCGATCTTGTACGAGGTCAGCGGCTTGAAGCCTGGCGGTGGCGGCACGTCGAGCCGCGGCGAGAAGGTGCCGAGCCGCGCCTGCTGTTCCTTCGCCAGGTACCACGTCAAGAAGAGCTTGGCGGCATTCGGATGCGGCGCGTCCTTGAAGATGCCGCCGGTGACCGTGAACACGGGCGTCTCGTCTTCGGTCGAGAACGTGATCTCGATCGGCGCGCCGTCGCGCTTGAGGCTGCCAGCGGTGGTGATCGTCGCGTCGAGCGTGGCGGTCATCTTGCCCTCGGCGATGGCGCGCGCCACCGGGAGATGGCCCTGGACGAAGTGCGGCTTGGTGGCCATGTATCGCTCCATCCAGCTCCAGCCGTATTTCTGCACGATCAGGTGGAACAGATAGAGCGCCGCGTCGTCGTCGTGCGGATAGACGCTGATGAGCCTGCCTTGGAACGCAGGCTTGAGAAAATCCAACGCCGACCTCGGCACGTCCTCGGTACGAACCAGCTTGGTGTTGTAGGCGTAGGCGATCGCGACGGCGGCGAACGCCATGTAGGTGCCGTTCGGATCGCGCAGGTTAGGTATGATCTGGTCGAAGCCGTCGGGCTTGAACGCGAGCAGCTTGTCCCGCTTCGTCCAGTTTACGAAGTCCTGCACGGTCTGGAAGAACGCGAAATCAACCTCGAGCTTGCCGGCGGCCAGTTGTTGCTCGATGCGTTCGTTGAGCACGTTGCTGAAGCCGCCCGACACCGAGACCTGAATGCCCGGGAATTTCTCCTGGAACTGTTTGATTCTCGCTTCATACGGCGCGGTCGGTCCGCCGGCATAGAACACCAATGACTTCTCGGCCTTCGCCTTTTCGTAGAGTTGTTCCACGGTTTCCGCGTGCGCAGCCGCCGCCGCTGTCAGTAGCGCCGCTACGATGCAGGCCGGCAGCAACCGGCCAATGGTCGGCGTCATGAGCATTCCCTCCCGTGCTTTTCGTTCTTGGCGACGATAGCACTGTCCCGCAGGATGCGGGCAAGCCAGGCTTGATCTAAAGGGTGATCACCTGGTCCGGCATGTTGCCGGAGAGCGCCTTGTAGAGATCGGGGAAGCAGCCGATCGGCACGCCGGGGAACAGCTTGTCGGCGATCTCGCGCTCGTAGCAGCACTGGTCGCAGCCCATCAGCAGCATGCCGCTGTCTTTCGCAACCTTGTGCAGGCGGGCGCCGATCGGATTGCCGTCGACCAGCACGTAATTATTGTCCTCGAAGAAGAACATGCCGACCACGTCGACGCCGTGCCGCTTCTGCTCGAGCTGCGGCAGGATCATCTTGGCGAGCACATAAGAGACGTTATGGCGCTGCGTGGCGAAGATGTAGGCGACTTTCATTTTCTGGTTCTCCCCGTTGAAATTCTTCGCTGGCCGACCAGAAGGCGGCGCGGAAGGCGGCAATGGCAAGCACCGCGCGGTCGCGCTTGAGCGCAGGCACGCCGGGCACGCTGTCGACCAGATTGGCGGCGGTCAGCTCGCGCGCGATCGTCGAGGCTGAAGCCCGGCGCGATCTCGGCGATGTATTCGCAATAGGCGATCAGCGTTGCGCAGCAGGAGGCGTGGAAGCCGACCGCGGTGACCCGGCCTTCCGCCACGTCCAGGCTGAAGGTGGCGGTGTTGTCCTCGGCGCCGGTGCAGGCCGCGCCGACGATCGCGCGTGGCGCTTCGCGATTGCGGCGGAAGCCGCGCTCGAACAGCTCTGCGACGGTGAGGCGTGGGGTGGCGCTGCAACACGCTTCGCGGCAAGTCGCCGTCATAAAGATTCTCTATTGCCAACGAAGCAAAAATTTCTCGAGTCGCCCGGCGGCGGCGAAGATCAACAGCACGACCACCATGATCAGAAAGATCAGGGCGAACATCAGCGCGGAGTTATAAGTCGACTGCGCGAAGGAGAGGAGATAGCCGAGACCGCGGCTGGCGCCCACGAACTCGCCGACGCAGGCGCCGGTGAAGGCGAAGCCGACCGCGACCTTGAGATTGCCCAACACCCAGGCGGCGACGGAGGGCAGGTAAACATGGCGCACCAGGTCCCAGCGGGTGCCGCCGAGCGTCACGATGCGCTCGACTAGCTTGCGATCGACCTGTTTGATGCCGCCGTAAACCGTGAAGAAGATCACCACGGCTACCAGGATGAAGGCGAGCGCGATCTTGGATTCGAGTTCGATGCCCAGCCAGATCACGAACAACGGTGCCAGCACGACGCGCGGGATGGCGTTGAGCAGCGTCATGACGGGCTCGAGCAGCTCCGCGACCAGCGGAACCAGCGCCGCGATGACGCCGAGCACGATCCCGACGATGATGCCGAGCGCGAGTCCGAGCAGCGCTGCAGTGAAGGTGGCATCGAGATGCGGCCAGATGCGGCCATCGGCGAACAGTTCATAGAGTGCGCTGCCGATCGCGCTCGGGCTCGGCACGAACAGCGGATTGATCAGCTTGTAGTAACCGGCGGCTTCCCAGATCAGGAGCAGCAGGCCGAATGCCGTCAATTGGCGCAGCAGCGCAAAGCGCGGATCGGTGAGGATCATTCCGCCGCCTCGGCACGCTGCTCGAAGCCGACTTCGTGGGAGAGGTCGTTCCAGAGCTTTTCGTAGAGCGGCGCGAACGCCGGATGCATGCGCGCCTTGACCGGATTGCGCGGCCGCGGGATCGGCACGTCATACACCTGCGTGACCCGCGCGCGCGGGCCCTGCGAGAGCAGGTAGACGCGATCGGAGAGGCTGATCGCTTCTTCGAGATCGTGCGTGACGAGGAGCACGCTGATGCCTTCCTCTTCGACCAGCGACGCCACGTCCTGCACGATGCGTGCGCGCACGATGGCGTCGAGCGAGGCGAACGGCTCGTCCATCAGCAGCAGCTTGGGCGTCAACGCCAGCACCTGCGCGAGCGCGACGCGCTTCCTCTGCCCACCGCTGAGGTGGCGGGGATAGCGGCGCTCGAAACCGGCAAGGCCGAGGCGGTCGAGCCAGTAGTCGGCCTGCACCAGCGCGCTTTTCTGTGTGCAGCCGTGGAAAATTAGACCCAGCGCGACGTTGTCGCGCGCCGTCTTCCAGGGCAGCAGCGCGTCGTCCTGGAACAGCATGCCGATCTCGGACGGCTTCACGCCGGGCTCGACCGTGCCGGCGAGCGGCTTCTGCAGCCCGATCACCGCGCGCAGCAGGCTCGATTTGCCCGAGCCCGACGGGCCGACCAGGCTCACGAACTGCCCTTGGCCGACTTCGACGCTGGCGCCTTCGAGGACAGGCTCTTGGCCGTAGGAAATACTCAGATCACGGACGCGCACTATCCACCCGCAATCGACGTGTCATAGATCCCGGCAATGCTGGTGCCTTCCGTCAGCAGGCCGCCCGCGACAAGAATCTGCAGCGACGCGCTCGCCGGCACGAACGTCGATGGTTACCGAGGTGGGATAAAGCTGGTCGCGGTATCGCGCGAGGATCTCGCCGAACTCCTTGGTGTCGAGGCCGGTGGTCATTTCCTTCGGAAGCGCTGCCATCAGTTCAGGGCCGCTCATGCTTCGCATCGCCTTGAGCGCTTCGGTGAGTGCTCTCGCAATCGTCACCATTTCGTCCTTGCGCTGCTCCATCTCCTTGGTGCGCACGGCGACGCCCATGAATTCGAAGTTGCCGCCGAAGTAGCGACGCGCGTCGGTGAGGTCCATGCCGTTGACCAGCACGCGCGAACCGGCGCGTTGGAGGATGCGTGAGGGCCGGTTCTTGCACCATGCCGGCGTCGACCTGACCCTGACGGAGCGCTTCGAGCAGGTTCACGCCCATGGTCGCGAACTTGACCTTGGCGGGGTCGGCTTTGGCCTGCCTCAACAGGTAGATCGTAAGCGCATGGTCGGCATTGCCGAGGCCGGACACTGCGACGGTGCGGCCCTGGAGATCGCCGACGCCCTTGATCTGGCTTGCGGACTTTGGCGCGGTCACCAGCGCGAACAGCGGCAGCCGACCGGTGACGGCGAAGCGCTTGATGCCGGCGCCCTTGGCGAAAGCGGTAATGGCGACATCGAGCGACGTCGCCGCATAGTCGACCGCGTTGCCGACCAGCGCCTGCATCGCCGCGCTGCCGCCGCGGGTGTAGACCAGCTCGACATTGAGCCCGTGCTTCTTGAAGTGACCGGCCGAGCGCGCGACCTCGTAGGGCACGCCGCACAGGAGCTGGCTGCAATAGGCGAGCTTGATGCTTCGTCCCTGCGCCTTGGCCGCGCCCGGCAGGGCGCTCGCGATGACCGCCGCGCCCTTGAGAAGAGTGCGGCGCGACAGATCGGTTGGGGGCACGCGGGCGGTGGTTTCGTCGCAGCAGCTCATGAGCGTTCTCCGAATTTGAAACTAATGAGCGGGGCGGCCCGCCGCAACGCGGTAGTATTTCCAACCTGTCCGGGAAACGTGAAAGAATCTACCATGTTCCGCGGCGATTCTGCACATTTCGTCTCCGGCAGAAGCGTTCAAAACCCGTCTATACCACCCGCATGGACAGTCTTGCCCTTGCCCAGACGATGAAACGGCTCGCGATCTGGCTTGATCGCGCATGGCAGCCGGCGGGATTTGTCGCGACGCAATATGACGGCGCGCCGTTCGGGCGCTGCTATGTGACCATCGATCCGCAGCGCCAGCAGCAACAGGCTTCCGCCAACCGGAACCGTGTCCATCTGTGCGGTGCGGAGCCGGGTCTGCGCCCGGAAGGCTTGGCGCGGCTGATCGAGCAGTTCACGGCAGCCGGGGTAGAGCGGTTCTTCGTCTGGCTCAGCCCGGGGCCGGACATGGACACGGTTCGCGGCTGGCTCGGCGAGGCCGGTTTCGTGCCTCGCATGCAATGGACGCGCTACCCGACCTTGATCCGCGATTCCCTCGAGCCGCCGCCGTTCCGGTCTGACCTCGTCGTGCGGGAGGCGAGGGGAAGCGACCTGGCGGCGGCGCATGCGGCGGTCGGCGACAAGATGTGGGGCGAATATGAGAGGTCGTTCGGCAAGGACGGTTTTACGCATTTCATGGCGTTCGATGGCGCGCGTCCGGTGGCAATCGGTGCGCTCGCGGTGTTCGAAGGCCTCGGCTATCTGAACGCCGCCTCGACGGCGGAAGGGGACCGCCAGCGCGGCGCACAGTCTGCGCTGATCGCCGCACGCATTGCAAAGGCGCGTGAGCTCGGATGCACGGCGGTCGCGGTCGAGACGCTGACGATGCTGGAGCACTCGATGCGCAATCTCGAACGCGCCGGATTCCGGGTGGCGTACGAGAAAGAGGTGTACGGGTGGAGTGCCGCGCCGGAGTCAGCTTAACGGGCGCGTCGCCGCGTCGAGCCAGGTCTTGGTCGGCGCATCGACCAATGGGGCGAGCGAGCTGCGCACGCGCGCGTGATAGCCGTCGAGCCACGCGATCTCCGCGGCGGTGAGCAGGTCGCGCTGGACAAGCCGGCGGTCGATCGGCGCCAGCGTGAGCGTCTCGAACGCGTTGAGCGGCTTCTCGGCCCCCGCGACCTTGGGCCCTTCGATCACCAGCACGAGGTTCTCGATGCGGATGCCGTAGCCGCCGGCTTTGTAGTAGCCGGGCTCGTTCGAGAGGATCATGCCGCGCTTGAGCGGCGCGGTGCCGAGCTTGGAGATGCGCGCCGGGCCTTCGTGCACCGAGAGATAGCTGCCGACGCCGTGGCCGGTGCCGTGGTCGAAATCGAGGCCGGCCTGCCAGAGCGATTGCCGCGCAAAGGAATCGAGCTGCGCGCCCGAGATGCCATCGGGGAACACCGCGGTGGCGATGGCGATGTGGCCCTTGAGCACCCGGGTGAAGCGGTCGCGCATTTCCGCGGTCGGCTCGCCGACGATGACGGTGCGGGTGATGTCGGTGGTGCCGTCCTGGTACTGGCCGCCGGAATTGATCAGGAACAGCTCGCCGGGCGTTGATCGCCCGGTCGGTCTTGCGGGTGACGCGATAGTGCACGATCGCGCCGTCCGGCCCCGCGCCGGCGATGGTCGAGAACGACACGTCCCGCAGCAGGTTGGTCTCGCGGCGGAAGGTTTCGAGCGCCTCCACCGCGCCGATTTCGGTCAGCTTGCCGCGCGGCGCCTCACGGTCGAACCACGCGAGGAAACGCACCACCGCCGCGCCGTCGCGCCGGTGCGCTTCACGCGCGCCTTCGATCTCGACCGGGTTCTTCACCGCCTTGAGCAGCGCGATCGGATCGGGCCCCTTCGCGACCTTCCCGCCGGCGCCGGTCACGATCCGCGCCAGCGCGTCGGCGGCGGTCGCCTGATCGAGGCGGACGGTCTTGCCGGCCTTGCCGAGCGCGGCGAGCGCATTGGCGAAGTCGCCGGGCGCGCGCACGTCGGCGAGCTCTTCAAGCCGGTAGCGCACGTCGTTTCCGAGCTTGCGGCCATCGATGAACAGCGACGGGCGGCCCTCGCGCGGGATCACCGCAAATGAGAGCGGCAGCGGCGTGTGCGACACGTCCGCGCCGCGGATGTTGAAGGCCCAGGCGACCGCGTGCGGATCGGACACGACCAGCGCGTCGGCCTTCAGCTTGGCGATCTCGGGGCGGATGGTCGACAGCTTCGTCTCGGCGGCTTCGCCGGCAAAACGGATGTCGTGCAGTGTCACGGCGCCGAGCGGCGGGGCAGGGCGGTCCTTCCACAATTCGTCGATCGGATTGGGCTCGATCGGCACGAGCGTTGCACCCGCATTGGCGCAGGCCTTGGCGAGCCTCTCTGCGCCCTCAACGGTGTGCAGCCACGGGTCGAAGCCGAGCGCGTCGCCTTTTTTCAAGATTTGCTCGATCCATTGGTGCGGTGGCGTGTCGACCAAATGCACGATCTCGAACAGCGATGTGTCGGCCTGCTCGCGCGCCTGCAGCGTGTAACGGCCGTCGACGAACAGCGCGGCCTTGTCCATCAGCACGATCGCGGCGCCGGCCGAGCCGGTGAAGCCGGTGAGCCAGGCGAGCCGCTCCTCCGACGCCGGGAGATATTCGCTTTGATGACGATCGGCGTGCGGCACGACGAAACCGGTGAGTCCGCGCTTCGCCAGCTCGGTGCGCAGCGCTGCCACGCGCGGCGCGCTTGCCGCCGGATTGGCTGTGTCGTCGAAGGTCTGGAATTTGGCTTCAAACATATCAAACAATCTATTAGCGCCCGCGCCGCAATACCAGCGTCGACCAGCCATCAAGCACGACGCGCCGTTCGAGCGCGAGGCCTTCACGGCGATACGCCGCAAGCGCGGCGCTCGCCTGTGACGTCAGCAGGCCGGAGAGGACGACACGCGCGCCGGGGGCGAGCAGCCGCCTCATCGGCGTCGCCATCCGTTGCAGCGGCCCGAGCAGGATATTGGCGAGCACGAGATCGAACGGCGCCCGCTCGCGAAAGCGCCGCGCGCCGAGGCCCGCGGCATCAACGATCGTCACGCCCGGCGCGCGATTGCGCCGCACGTTCTCCCGCGCCACCCGTGCCGCCCGGCGGTCGATGTCGCTTGCCAGCACCGGGCGGCGCAGCGCCCTGGCCGCTGCGATCGCGAGCACGCCGGTCCCGGTGCCGACGTCCAGCACGCGCAATGGACGTCGCGCCTTGAGAAGGTGGTCGAGCGCCAGGAGGCAACCCCGCGTGGTGCCGTGATGACCGGTGCCGAAGGCAAATGCGGTCCCGATCTCGATCCCGATGCGGTTGAGGCGCACGCTCGATCGATAGTGCTCGCTGTGGACGACAAAGCGTCCGGCTTCCACCGGCTTGAGGCCTTCAAGGCTGGCCCTGACCCAGTCCCGCTCGGCGAGCTTCTCGAACACGAGGGCGTTCGCCGCGGCGGGGCCGGCCGCAAGTCCCACCAGCGCCCGCACGGCGGTTTCGTTCGGCGGATCGGTGAAGTGGATCGCGACGCTCCAGCCGTTGCCGGTGTCATAGCTGGACACGACGGCGTCCGACGCGTCGAAGACCTCCGCCAGCCGGTCGAGCAGGGCGCGGGCGGTCGTCTGCCGCGCCAGCCTCAAGACGGGCGACGACGGTCGCTCCCGGCGCCGGACTTTCAATGTCGGCGGCCGCCGTCATCGGGTTTCATCCACGTCGTTCACAGGCAATTCCTCACAAGGGCCGCGCCATTCAGCTACCGCGTTATCAACTGGGGATTCGAGCCTTTTCCCCAGCCTTTCCACAGCGTTGACCACAGGCCGTCACACAGCGCTCGAACGGCGCGCACGCCCCCTGACATGCGCGGTTTTGGGGTCTTGCCTCGCCCGTTATGCCCCGTATCGTGCGGCCACCGGCACAACGCAAGCACGCCGGGGTTCCGGGAGGAATGATGCGGCGTCGTACTGCTCTGTTCTTGCTGCCCTTGCTCGTGCCGCTGCTGGCGATTCCTGCCGCGGCGCAGCCGGTGGCGGATTTCTACCGCGGCAAGACCATCACGATGGCGACCGGCACCTCGCCCGGCGGCGACTACGACCTGCGATTGCGCATGGTTGCGCGCCATATCGGCAAGCACATTCCCGGCAATCCCACCGTTACGGTCATCAACATGCCCGGCGGCGGCGGGCTCGTGGTCGCCAACTGGCTCGCCAACATCGCGCCCAAGGACGGCAGCGCGGTCGTCGCCGTGACGCAGAATCTCGCCGTGCATCAGGCGACCGGGGCGGCCGGCATCAAGTTCGACGTGCGCGAATTCAACTGGATCGGCAACACCACGGATACCCCCAACGTCATCACTGCGTGGCATGCGACCGGCATCCGCACCATCCAGGACGTGATGGAGCGTGAGCTGGTGGTGGGCGCCACCGGCCGTGCCAGTGGTTCGTTCCTGTATCCGTATTCGCTCAATCAGCTCGTGGGCACGAAATTCAAGATCGTCACCGGCTATCCCGGCGGCAACGACGTCAACATTGCGATGGAGCGTGGCGAAGTCGGCGGCCGCGGCTCGAATTCCTGGGCGGCGTGGAAATCGACGCGCCCGCAATGGGTCGCGGAAAAGAAGATTTTCAATCTGGTGCAGGTTGCGCTGCGGCGGAATGCGGAGCTCGCCGATGTGCCGACATTGATGGAGCTTGCGAAGAACGACGAAGATCGCCAGGTGCTCGCTTTCATCTCGGCGGACACGGCGATCTCGCGTCCGCTGACGACGAATGCCGGGGTGCCCGCGGATCGCGTCGAAGCGCTGCGCCGCGCCTTCACCGCCACCATGAAAGATCCGGCGTTCCTTGCCGAAGCCGCCAAGACAGAGACCGACATCAGCCCGATGACCGGCGAGGAAGTGCAGAAGATCGCCGTTTCCACCATCAACACGCCGCCCCACGTGCTCAAGCGCGCGCATGCGCTGATCGAGGGGAAGTGACGAAGGCAAGAGCCGCAAGAACAGGGAGTGAAATGATGCGTTCGAATGGATGGAGTTTGCGTAGCTATGCTCGCGCACTGGCATGTGCCGTTGCGTTGGTTGCGCTGGTAGCGGTTCAGCCCGCCTCCGCCTATCCCGACCGCCCGATCATCCTCGTCGTGCCGTTTGCCCCCGGAGGCCCCACCGACATCATCGCCCGCATCCTGTCACTCTCGCTGAGCCAGTCGCTTGGTCAGCAGGTGGTGGTGGACAACCGCGGCGGCGCTGCCGGCAATATCGGCATGGGGCAGGTGGCGCGCGCCACGCCCGACGGGCACACGCTGCTGCTCGCCTCGACCGCGATCGCGGTCAATCCGGCGCTGTTCAAGAACCTGCCGTACGACCCGATCAAGGATTTCGCCCCGATCTCCGAGCTGGTGAACGCGCCGAACGTATTGGTCGTGCATCCCGACTCCGGGATCAACAGCATCGCCGATCTGATCGCTCGCGCGAAGGCCGAGCCGTTCAACTATGCGAGCCCGGGCGCCGGCACGAAATCCCATCTCACCGGCGAGCTGCTCAAGCTGCGCGCCAATATCGACATGGTGCACGTCCCGTTCCGCGGCGCCGGTCCGGCGGCGCAGGCGGTGCTCGCCAAGCAGATCCAGCTTGGCTCGGTCGCGCTCGCGGCCGCCGAAGCCATGATCCAGAGCGGGCAGCTGCGTGCGCTCGCGGTCACCAGCGAGAAGCGCTGGTTCTCGCTGCCGAACGTGCCGACCATGATCGAGGCCGGGTATCCGGGCTTCGTGTCCGACACGTTCCAGGCCGTGCTGGCGCCCGCGGCGGTGCCGGCGCCGATCCTCGCGACGCTGGTGAAGGAGTCGCGCGCAGCGTTCCAGAAGCCGGACGCGCAGGCGCAGGCGCGCAAGGCCGGCTTCGAGATCGTCGCCGGGACGCCGGAACAGCTCGCCGCCCGCATCAAGACGGAAATCCCGGCGGTGCGCGAGCTGGTGGCGAAGTCCGGCATCCCGCTGCAGTGAGGTTTGAGGGGAGGGCGTCATGACCGTCACGCGACGATCGCTGTTGCGAACCGCAGGCGCGCTCGCGGCCTTGCCGCTGCTTCCGGCGCATGCGCAGGAGTGGCCGACGCGGCCGATCCGCATCATCGTCGGCACCGCGGCCGGCGGCAGTCCCGACATCGTGAGCCGCCTGCTCGGCGAGAAGCTCTCCGAGCGGCTCGGCCAGACCATCACCATCGAGAACAATACGCAGGGCGCCGGCGCGGTCGCCCAGCAGATGGTGAGCCGTGCGCCGCCCGACGGCACCACCGCATTGATGATGACGGCCGGCTATCCGCCGCAGATGGTGCTGCGCAACCTTGGTTTCCATCCGCTCGACGGCTATTCGTTCGTGACGCAGGTCTGCGGCTATCCGATGGTCTACGCGGTCGCGCCGGAGTCGCCGATCAAGTCGTTCCCCGATCTCATCGCCAGGGCCAAGGCGAGCCCCGGCAAGCTGACTTATACGATCACCGCGCTCGGCTCGATCTATCACGTGCTGACCAAGTGGATCGAGCTTGAGTCCGGCACCGATATGACGCCGATCCCTTATCGCGGCACGTCGCTGGCGTTGCAGGACGTGCTCGGCGGCCGCGTCGACGTCATGGTTGACGCGGCGACCTCGATGTTCCCGCGCATCCAGAGCGGACAGTTGCGGCTGCTCGCCGTGTCGTCCGCCGGGCGCTATCCGCTGATGCCGGAGGCGCCGACTGTCGCCGAGACCGTGCCCGGCATCGAGTTCATGTCGTGGCTCGGTCTCGTGATGCCGCCGGCGACGCCGCGCCCGATCGTCGAGCGGCTCAATTCCGAAGTGCACCGCGCGCTGAAACTGCCTGACATCGTCGCCAAGCTGGCGGAGGCCGGCAACATTCCGACCCCGTCCACGCCCGAGGCGTACCGCGCCCATGTCGAGCGCGAGATCAAGACCTGGAGCCGCGTGATCGCCGCGGCCGGCATCAAGGCCGGCTAGGCGCAGAGTTCGACAGGAGCGAACGCGATGATCTCACGCCGGACGCTGCTAACAACCGCCGGTGCGCTCGCGGCGTCGCCGATGCTGCCTGCGCGTGCGCAGGCACAAACACAGACTTGGCCGTCCCGGCCGGTGCGCATCATCGTCGGTACCGCGGCGGGCGGCAGTCCCGACATTGTCAGCCGCACACTGGGCGAAAAATTTTCCATGCGGCTCGGCCAGTCGTTCGTGGTCGAAAACAATACGCAAGGCGCCGGCATCGTTGCCGAGCAGTCCGTCAACAAGTCCATGCCCGACGGTCACACCATGGTGATGCTCACGGCCGGCTATCCCGGCCGTGCAGCCCTGCATCAGGGGCTGGCGTTCGATCCGCTCGACGGCTTCTCGTTCATTTCCGGTGTCTGCGGCTATCCCTTTGCCTATTCGGTCGCGCCGGAGTCGCCCGATCAAGTCGTTCCGGGATCTGCTCGACCGCGCCAAAGCGAAGCCCGATACGCTCACCTACACCATCAACGCCCAGGGCTCGATCCATCATCTGCTGACCGCATGGATCGGGATGGAAGCGGGCGCGCCCATGATCCCGATCCCCTATCGCGGAGCCTCACCCGCGATCACCGATGTGCTCGGCGGCCGCGTCGATGTGATGGTCGAGCCCGCGACGTCGGCATTTCCGCGCGCGCGTGCCGGCCAGGTTCGCCTGCTTGCGGTGTCCTCCAAGGGCCGTTATCCGCTGATGCCCGAAGCGCCGACGATCGAGGAATTCGTGCCCGGCGTCACCTTCATGTCGTGGCTCGGTTATGCCATGGCCCCGAAGACTCCGCGCGCGATCGTCGAACGGATGAATGCGGAAATCCGGCACGCGCTTGCGCTTGCGGATGTTCAGCAGAAGCTCGTCGAGGGCGGCAATGTCGCGACGCCGTCGACGCCGGAGGAATTCCGTGCTCTGGTCGCGCGCGAAATCGAGATTTGGGGCCGCGTGATTACGGCGGCGGGGATCAGGGCGGGATGACGACCGAATCCAAACTTGCCTGCGCCGACGTCATCGTGTCCTGGGGACTTTATCGCGACCAGCGGCGCTGGCCGGAGCTGCTCTCCACCTTTCATCCCGACGGTGAGATCGCGGTGTCGTGGTTCCGCGGGCCGTTCGCGGAGTTCGTGGAGCACTGCAAACGCGGCGGACCGTCGAAGCACCTGATCATGGCGCCGCTGGTGCAGGTCAACGGCGAACGTGCAACCGCCGAGACCACGGTCATCATCCTGGTGCGGCAGGCGATCGAGAATCTTGCCGTCGATATGACCTCGCGCGGACGCTTCCTCGACCGACTCGAACGCCGAGGCGGTCAATGGAAGATTCTCGAGCGCGCTGCGCTTTACGAACAGGACCGGCTTGACCCGGTGGTTCCGTCGGAGGCCTTCGCACGCATGATGCGCGATGTGCCGGCGGCGCAATATCCCGAGCCGTATCGTTACATGGCAGTGCGGCTCGCCTCGGCCGGCCGGCCGCTGGCGGAGCCGGTGCACTACGACGGCGCGCCGCACACGGATGCGCTGGTCGCGCGCTACGCGGCGTGGCTCGCGGGGCGGTAAGGCGCAATCAACAAGGCGTCCGAAACGCGCTAAGCTCCCCGGACAAAAAATGCTCGGGAGGACGCCCATGCCTGCTTGTCGCTGGCTTCCGGTCGCCGTCTTTGTCTGCCTGTTTTTTGTTGAGGCCCATGCGCAGCCCGGCGCAAAGCCCGCGACTGCGCTTGAAAATGACTATGTGCTGGTCAGCCGCAATATCGCGCCCTGCGCCACCGCGACTGCCGACAAGTGCGAGGATCGCGTGATCCTCGCGATGGGCGAGCTCATGCTTACGTCCGGGGCGAAGAAGCGCGGCATGAAGCGCGCCGAGATCGCGGTCTTTGGCGCTGGGCAGTCCTACGAGGTCGCCGTCGGCTCGCCGTTCTTCGAGATTGCGATCAAGCCCAAGCATCCGCCGTTCCGCGCGCCTGCCGAGCGGATCGCGGCGTCCGCCAATCTTGCGGTGCATCAGGGCAAGACGTTCTTCATCTACGAGGAGATTTTGCCAGTCGGGCAGACGCGCCCGCGTCACAGTCATGCGCAGCGCGTCGAAATCCGGTTAAACAGCGGGCCGATGCTGCGCCAGCAGGTGTGGCGCGACGGCCAGATGGTCGAGACCGAGCCCGTGATCGTGAACTGGCGCGAGCCGGTGATCCATGTCGTGCACAACATCGGCGATCTGCCGCTGCGCAACTTCATTCTGGAGTTCATTCCGCAGTAGCTGCCTGGTGGCGCGACAGTGTGCGCACGAATTGCTCCCATGGACATTGTATGCTGCGAGTTGTGACAAGTCTGGAGCAAGACCGATGAAGCGATTGTTCGCGCTCATAGTTGGCGCGGTGTTTCTGTCGCCGTTATCAGTGGGCGCGCAAGATTGGCCGACCAAACCCGTGCGCATCATCGTGCCGTTCGCGCCAGGCGGCGCGGCCGACACCGCTGCGCGGCTCTATAGCGAGGCGCTTGCCCAGGCTTTCGGCAAGCAGTTCGTGGTCGAGAACCGGCCGGGTGGCGGCGGCGTCCCGGTGGCGGAAACGGTCGCTCGTGCCGATCCCGACGGTTACACGCTGATGGTGTCCGGCGTTCCGATCATCGTGGTCGGTCCGGCGATGAACAAGAACGTCGGCTACGATCCGATGCGCGACCTTACCCACATCGCGTATTTCGGCGGCACGCCGAACATGCTGGCGGTGCACCGCTCGCTTGGCATCAAGACCTACGCGGAGTTTCTGGCCTATGCGCGCAAGCAGCCGACCGGCACCGACTATGTGTCGGCGGGCTTCGGCACCATGGGCAACTGGGCGGCGGAGTATCTGGCGACGCTGGAGAAGATCAAACTCAACCACATCGCCTACAAAGGCGGCTCACAGGCGATCGTCGATTTGATCGCCGGGCACGTGAAAGCCTCGGTGCTGACCTGGACCGCGATCGACCAGCATGTCCGCTCCGGTACCCTGGATGCGCTGGCGGTGACGTCGGCCAAGCGGTTGCCGTATTTGCCGGACATCCCGACTTTCGGCGAGCTTGGCCACAAGGATTTCGTTTCGCTGACTTGGTTCTCTTTGTCGGGACCGCCCAAGCTGCCGCGCGACATCGTCGACAAGATCAACGCGGTCGTGGTGAAGGCGTTGAACCGACCGGAGATCCGCAAGACGATCGAGCGGGATGCGATCGAGACGATGCCGCTGACGCCGCCCGAGTTGAACAAATTTGCGCAGTCCGAGATCGACCGCTGGGCGCCGCTGGTCCGCCGCATCATGGCGGAGCGGCAGAAATAAAAAGCCCCGGGATGGGTACCCGGGGCTTCGGCCGTTCAAATCACGCGCGCGCCGCGCGTCACTTGCCGCGCACGACCTCACCGTATGCCGGCGGGCGTTCGAGGTAGCCGCGCTCCATCATCCAGTCGACCTTCTCCTGGAATTCGGACGCTTTGTACCCCTGCACGCCGAGGAGCTCCGGCATCATGCCGGTCTTGCGCTGCTCGGGCGTGAGGTCACGCAGCACTTCCTCGCGCGAGCGCTCTTCGTTGGCGCGCAGCCACTCGACCGCGCGGTTGAGCGCGCGAGTGATCCTCTGCGCGGTCTCGTCGTCGATTTCGTCGCTGGCGACGATGCCGCCGCGCCAGCGCAGGTCGCAGAGCTTACGACAGCCAGCAGAAAAGGCCCGGCTCACCAGCGGCTCCATCAGCGCCGCCGCTTCGTTCTTGCCCGAGAGCAGGGCATCGAGCCGGTCGTTGGCGTGCTCGAGTTTGATCTCCTTGAACGGTACGCCGGCCTCTTCCAGCGCCTCGACGGCGGCATAGAAGGTGCCGGCATGCCAAGTCACCGCGATCGGGACGTTCGCGAGCTGCGACAGGCTCGTGATCTTGGAGTCTTTGCGCACCATGATGGCGCCGGTGCGCGCCGTGGTGTCGAGCCCGATGATCTTGCCGGCGCCGAGCTGCTGAACGCGCTCGATCGCGCCCCACTCGCAAACCGGATAGACGTCGAGAGCACCGGCCTGAAGCTGAGACTCCTTCCAGCGTTCGGAGAAATTCTCCACCCGCCCGGCGACGCCCTTCGGGTTGTCCTCGTGATATTCGACGTTGAGGCCTTCGGCCTTGAAGAAGCCCTGCTCGACGGCGATGCGCCAGGGACGGTCGTGGGCATTGCTGTCGCCTTGCAGGCGGATGGTTTTTGTCATCGGGCGATCCTCGTTCTTGCTGTGGCGTCAAGATAGTCGAAGGCGGCCGATCTGACCAACGGCAAAAGGGCGCGCCCCCGCAGCCGATGTCCCGGTATACGGAACACCGTCGGGTGCGATTTGCGGATGGCGCATTACGTCAGGTGACGAGCATCTCGGCGCAAGCACGCGCCACCGCCGCGTTCGGCGATGTGCTGCCGGGCAATGTCGCCCAGCCGCCCTTTTCGACGAAAGCGCCCTGCTGCCAGGAACTGACTTTCTTCAGCTCAAGAAGGTTTGCACCCATATCGGCGTGCTGGCGGAATCGCTCCGCACATATCGGCGCCAGCGCTGCGACGACAGCGGCGTCGGAGCGTTGCTGCGCCATCTGCTGGGCGTTGCCTCCCGTGACCCAGCCGCCATAGCTGAACCCAACGATCGCCAGAGCGATGGCTCCGCCAACCGCACCCCAACATGCGGGCTTAATGTCCGGAGAGATATGCATGACGACGTCTTTCTGATCGGAGGGCAAACCATCCCCCAATAGGACTGTTCCATCTCACAGTAGGAATTGGCAGGCGCTCAAATTCGCTCGCGATGATGGGCTCGCGGCGAGCAGGTCCGAATGGCAAGATGAAACAATCAATCGCAATCTAGCCCACTTCGGGCGGTGAGTCCGTCGAATCCGGCCGATATTCATACCGTTTCTCGAAATATTCCCATAGATAACGCTAGTTTTCCTGTCTTCGGACCCTATATTTAGCTGAGGTTTGAAAGACAACCATTCGATTGCGGCATCAAGGAATATTGGAGACATCGACATGACCGACGCGACTGCTCTGCGCACGGACGAAGCTTCGGCGCGCGCCGAGACTTCGGCGACCGAAACTGCATTCGACTACAAAAGGGCGGCCGAGTTGTTTCCCACCCGTAGCCGCAAGCCGCGTCGCAACCCGATGACCTACAAGCGATTTGACACCGCCGCGGCGGCGATCCGTTTTGCCATCGAGGAGTTGCCGAGCGATCTTCTGCTCGGGGCCTACCTGCAGGTCGAGGAGGAGCGCTTCGGTAGCGCCGGCATTCGCCGGCTGTACGAGAGCGCCCGCTATCCGCTGAAACGCCGCGCCGCCTCGCGGCAGTGACAGGCGCGAAATGGAACGATGGCGCTGACCTTTCCCAATCGCAGCCGCTCCTTTGATGCGACACGCCGTGCGGTGCGGTTCTGGGGTTATGACAGCGCGATGGAAGCGTCGTTCTATGTGACCGAGGATGCCTTGAAGCGCGTGGAGCCGGACATGCGGCTGGACGAAGCGGGGCTTCTCGGCGCTTTCGACTCCAATCGTGAGCTGATCTACAAGACCGCAACCAAGGTGTACGCGCGCGGCCCCAGAGGTTCGTACGACCTATTAAAAACCGATTTCTGAATTGCCCCGCGGGCGTCGCGCCGTCTGACTCAGAAGAACGTCGTGAAGTTGAAGATCCAGATAAACGCCAAGATGAGAACGATTGTGCCGGCAAGCGAAACCATTGTCGGTGACATTGTCATAGAGATTGATCCTATGATTTTTCAAAGCGATGTCTAAAGAGACTCACGCTCGCAGAACATCGACGCCAACACAACACCATTTCCGAACGTTTTTCCGCCGGTCGCAGCGCCTCTTCCGCTCCAGTTCTTTGGTTAGCCGCGTGATCTTGTCCGAAAGTCACCGTTTCGGGACTGCGCGCTAGAACTTCCGCGACTGCACCAGATAACCCGCGATTGTCGATTCACCGAGCGCCTTGCATGCCTCCAGCCGGTGCAGCCCCTCGACCAGCACCAGCCGCGTGCCGTCCTGCCGCACCAGGATCGGGGTCTGCTGGCCGACCTCCAGCATGCTGCTGGCGATGCCCTCGACGGTCTTCGGGTCGAGCGTCGCCCGCCGCTTGATCGGCACGTAGATGTTGGCGATCGGGAAGTTCTCACGCTTCATCATGGCTGCATTTCCGCAGTGCAACCTAGCATGGATAGGAGGGCTCGCCTCACATTCTGGGGGATTTCGGCGGTTGCTGGCCATGGGCTCTCCCCCATTTTACGCAGCGCGCCATAGGGCCGAATCACGGGGCATGCTATTTTAGAAGGCGAATCACTAGGGTTTACCGAGGGGTTACCCCATGAACGTCATCGTCTTCGCGTCGCGCAAAGGCGGCTCGGGCAAGAGCACGCTTACGGCCCACTTGGCCGCCCATGCGTACAAGCCGTCGCGGTCGGTGCTGTTGGTCGACGCCGATCCGCAAGGTTCGCTCACACTCTGGCACAAGCTGCGCGGCAGCAATGAACCGCCGCTGGTCGACGGCACCGATGGCGTGCGTTCGATCGTCGCCTCCGCCAAACGCCAGGGCTACGATTGGGTGTTCATCGACACGCCGCCGACCATGTCCGCGGTGGTCACCGACGCGATCCATTCCGCGACATTGATCATCATCCCGGCGCGGCTCACCTTGTTCGACCTCGCCGCGATCAAGGAAACGATGGATCTCGCGCGGCAATTGCGCAGGCCCTATGCGGTCGTGATCAACGGCGTGCCGCCACGGCGCGACAACACCGAGTCGCCATTCGTGCGCGAGGCACGTGCGGCGCTGACCAGCCTCAACGTCCCGGTCTGGTCCGGCCAGATCACCACGCGCAATAACTATTCGCTGGCGCTGGCGGAAGGCGAGGGCGCCGCCGAATACGAGGCCGGATCCGAAGCGGCGAACGAGATCGCCGGACTGTGGAACGCCATCGACAAATCGGTGAAGGCAATCCACGGTCACTACGCCGGCGTCGCCATGCACCGCGTGGCCGCGTAGGTCCAGTCCACTCAAATCCGACCTGGTCTTTCGGGTTCGCGGCGTTCGCCGCGGGCCCGAATGTCATGTGGCGCCCAGGGAACAAGCGTGCCTCGCCGGTGTATGTCGTGCTATGGGATGTCGAAACGCCCGGGAGGTCTCAATGATAGTTCGCCGCGCCGTCCTCGCCTTCGCCGCCATTGCCGTCGTGCTGGGCTTTGGCGCCAGCGCGCAGAATGTGCCCGACTACGCCGCCATCATCGCCGCGCCCGACCGTAGCGAGGGCGACCGCGAAATCGACAAGCGCCGCGATCCGGCGAAGCTCCTGGCGTTCACCGGCGCGCGGCCCGGCATGAAGGTGCTCGATATGGGCGCCGGCGGCGGCTATTCGACCGAGCTGATGGCGCGCGCAGTGGCGCCGAATGGAACGGTCTATGCGCAGAACATGCCGAACCTGTTTCCGAAGGCGAAGGCGAATTTTGACGCGCGCTTGCAAACGCCCGCAATGAAGAGCGTGACGCCGCTTTTCCGGCCGTTCGACGATCCTACACCGCCGGAGGTGCGCGACCTGGATCTCATCACCTTCTTCTTTTTCTATCACGACGTGACCTACATGGAGGTCGATCGCGCCGCGATGAACAAGAAGCTGTTCTCGGCGCTCAAGCCCGGCGGCGTGCTGGTGATCGCGGATCATTCGGCGGCGGCGGGCGCCGGCACCACCGTCGGCAAGAGCCTGCATCGCATCGAGGAGGCGGCGCTCCGCCGCGAGGTCGAGGCGGCAGGGTTCAAGCTGGTCGGCGAGGCGGATTTCCTGCGCCAGCCAGGAGACGCGCGCGACTTCTCCACGACACGGCGGACCGGTCCGGTGGACGAGTTCGTGCTGAAATTCCAACGGCCGAACTAGATTTCCGCAATCTTTTAGTCTTGTTCGATTCGCTTGCCCCTGCGCTTTGCCACGCGGGGGCAATGCGTTTTTCACCATGTGGCGATCGAGAAGTCGTTCGCGCGGAACCGCGCCACGACGCGCCGTATTGACGATGTTGCACACACGTCTTTGTGAGCGCAGCGACGGTTTCGCGGGATGCGAAATCGGGAACGGACGGCGACCGCAGCGATTGCATCCCTATCGTTGCTGCGGTGCACCGTCGACACCTAAGGTCTCCGCATGCCGACACATTCATCACAGATTGGAGAATACTCATGAGACTTCCCACCCGAACTCTGGCCGCGGCTCTTGTTGCGGCAGCCATCCCGGTTTACGCGGGCCCCGCCGCAGCGGCGCCGCTCTCGCAATCGCTCTTGCTCAACAGCGCCGACGTCGGAAACGTTGAGCAGGTACAGTATCGCCGCTGGAATCGCGGCCGATGGGTCGGTCCCGCTGCTGCTGGCGTCGCTGCCGGTGCGATCGTTGGTGGTGCGCTCGCGTCGCGTGCCTACAACGACGGTTACTACGCCTATGGCGCAGCGCCCGGCAATAGCGGGTACTACGCCTATGGTGCAGCGCCCGGCTACTACGGGGCAGCCAATCAGTTTCCCTCGCCGCAATACGGTACCTGCACGGGTGACCGCGACGACGACAGCGCGTTCCCGAGCTGGCAATGCCGGTAGCGGTTCCTCGTAAATCGAGGCGGACCTGAGGCAGAAGGCGCCACCCGGCGCCTTTTGCTTTTGCGCGTGCGGAACGCGTGCTGCCTCCGCCCGTTGTCCTTGCGGCGACGGCCGGGTGTCCGCTCGGTCAGGACGCCAAAGGAGTAACCCTCATGTGCGATTACAGCCTTGAACACGTTGCTTCCCGCGCGGCGGAAGTCGGCGATCGGCTCGTCTCCACGCGCTTCGGGGATTCGATCACTCGTGGCTTTGCCGGCGAGAGTAATCCGGGCGTGGCGGTCTGCTTGCGCGCCGGGACCGAGCTTGCCTTCGATCGCGACGTCGAATTCGACCACGTTCTCAGCCGCGGCCGCGAAGCCATTCCGGCCCGCGTCGCACGCTTCCGCCAGATCGACACGGAAGCGCCGCACGTTCATCACGATGCGCTGGAGTTCCCGGACGGCCGGGTCGTGCTGGTGACGCGTCTGGCCGAAGGCCAGCACGCCACCGTGTTGCAGCTTCCGGCGATTCCCGCCGAGAGGGCAAAGACCGTGACGGTCGAACTGCCCGCCGTCGACTTCGCTCGCTAGCGCTGCCGTTACGGTAGCGGCTTGCCGCGCACATCGGCCGCGCGGTCGATCTTGATGAGCACGCCGATGCCTTTGTCGGCGCCGTCGTGCTCTTGTTCGCGCTTGGTCAGCCGCTTGAAGATCGCCTCGCGCGTGGGGCCCGACTCGTAGAGCTCGGCGGTGCCGTAGAAGCGCAGGAAGCCTGACTCCAGCACCTTGTCACGCTGCGCCTGCATGTTGGCGTAGATCACGGTCACGCGCTGGTCGTGGCCGAGATTGGCAAGCGCGCCTTTTTTCGATCGCTCCCAATAGGCGAGGTGATTGTCGTCATAGACCAGCATCGAGCCCTTGGGCGAGATGTTCGGACCGTCCGGCCCCGCCGTGGCGAGCAGGCAGCAATAGCCATCCTCCCAGGCACTGTTGATGAGTTTACGCACTTTCTCGCTGATCGGCATAACGCTTTGGCTCCCCGCCTTCTTTGACAATTGCGCCGACACTATAGCCTGGGCACAGGATTTCCTACTGGCGGGGGCTTTTGCCGCACGAGATGGGCCACGGGCACTTCGGTTAAGCGGCGTTCATGTCACGCGCTCTTGATCGGCGCCGTTAACCGACGCCGCAATCGGATCGCAATCGAACCCCAGCTTTGCGGCAGTCCAACCAAGAACGATGCGACGGACGGGAGTGCGCGATGAAATTCAAAACAGCGATCTATCCGGCGATCCTCGCGGCGGCGTTCGCCAGCACGGTAGCCAGCGCGGCGCCGGTTGCTCCGTTGCCCGCTACTGCGGTGCTCCCGGTCGAGACCGTGGCATTTCGCGGCGGCAACTGGGGCGACCATCCGCTGATGTACCGGGGCAATTGGGAATGGCACCAGCGCCAGTGGGACGCGATCGAAGGCCGCGGCGCCAATGCGCGGTCGACGCTCGTGTGCGCGCTTCCGGTCGTATGACCGAGCCTCGCACACCTACGTGAACCGCAACGGCCGCCGCGTTCCGTGCGGATAAACGCGACGGGGCTCGCGACGAGAATCCGGCGCGCGCAGACGCTTGCGATCGATTGTGCTGAGACAGCCGCGACCGCGGCTACCGCGCTTCCACTGTGCGGGTGAGCTGCTCGCCGCAGGCGCATTCATAGATCATGTCGTCGGCGCCGCCGTTCGGTGTCGGATGCGGCTCCAGGCGCGCGAGCCACATCG
This sequence comes from uncultured Alphaproteobacteria bacterium, assembly GCA_963785745.1. GTDB lineage: Bacteria > Pseudomonadota > Alphaproteobacteria > Rhizobiales > Xanthobacteraceae > VAZQ01. Next base: position 162,769 of record CAWAWR010000024.1, on the reverse strand, counting down.
GCGCGCGGCAGCGCGGGCACGGCGGAGCCTTCAGCAGGTTCGACAATCGCTCGGATGAGGATGCCATTGCTCTACCCAGGGCACCGTTCGAGAGCGGGGACTGCGGTCGTTCGAAGATGTCGCTCACAGGAACTTCCTCTTTTTGTCCGTTCCCCTCGGCCCGTGCACGGCCGTCAGCCCGTGCATATTAGGTCGCGCTACAATAAACGACAAGGGCGTTCTTTCAGCAATACACGGACAATACTTTGGGCATCTACCAATCATCAGTAATAGACGTCATCGGCGGCTTTTAAGCTTATGGATCATCTTGTGCCCTGTTATTAATTGAGGTCGGGAACTCAAGGGGTGTGAATAGCGTTGATTGAGTAATTGACTTAGATCGGGCCAAAGGTACAATCGGCTACAGTTTCCATCTGTTGCTTTCACGGGAGGCAGCAATGAGTGACCGGAACGGCGATGCGCGCGGCGAGCGCCTGCAAGTGATGCTGACGCCAGAGGAATTGGCGGCGCTGGACGATTTCCGCTTCAAGACCCGAATGCCCAGCCGGGCTTCGGCGGTGCGCGAACTGCTCAGGCGCGGGCTGGCGAGCGAGGGATTTATGATCACGGAGGCCGGCTCGAAGTCGGCCGATTTCGGCGTGATCGAGACCAGCCAACGGTCTGACGGCGCGGATGGCGCACCGGCCGAGCGCAAAAGCCGCTAAAAGCAGACCACCAGAGAGAGTCTTGGTAACGGCCGCCAATCGGGCCGTGCCACCGCCCTTTACCGTTCGTTAACCAGTCAGGCCCAAGGCTGCGGTATCCCGACACGGGGGGAGCGGCCTCGATGAACGTCATCACGGTGGCTTCGCGTAAAGGCGGCGCGGGCAAGACCACGCTCTGCGCCCACCTCGCCGCGCTCGCGCGATCGCAGGGTTACAAGTGCCAGGTCATCGACGGAGATCCACAGGGCTCGCTGGCGCTGTGCAACCGGCTGCGCGCGGACGCGGCGCTGCCGTTCGCGACCGCCGAGCGCGGCATCGACCGGGCGATCGCGATGGCGCAGGTGGCGGGCATCGAGTGGGTGTTCATCGACACCTCGCCCACGATGTGGGTGGTCGTGCAGGAAGCGATCCGCGCGGCGACGCTGGTGCTGGTCCCGGCGCGGCCCGGCTTCCTCGATCTCGACGCGGTGCGCGAGACGGTGAAGACCGCGCGCGAGCGCAACAAGCCCTATGCGGTGGTGCTCAACGCCTGTCCGGTGAAGCGCGGCGTGCGCGAGGCGCCGGCGGTGGCGCAGTCGCGCGCCTATCTCGAGCGCGAAGGCGTGCCGGTGTTCGCCGGACAGATCAGCCATCGCGCGTCGTTCAGCTCCACGCTCGCCGAGGGCGCCAGCGCCGGCGAGGCCGAGCCTTCCTCGCTCGCCGCCGCCGAGATCGCCAAACTCTGGAGCGCGGTCGAGAAGAGCGTCGCCGCGATCAACGCGCACTATGCCGACGCGGAAGCGACCGCGAGCCTGACGCAAGGGCAGGCGGCGCTAGCTAGTTCACCGCCTCGTAGAGCTTCACTTCCGCCTTCGCGCCTTTCAGGCCACGCGTATGACGCACGATCTCGGCGTGGGCGTCGCTGTGCACATACATCTCGATGTCGACCTCGGATTCCCACTCCGAGCAGGAGATGAATTCGTGCGCCTCGCGGCTGCGCAAGAGCCGCTCCGAAATGCAGCCCTTCTGCTGGATCATCAGCGGTGCGCATTCTTTCTTCCAGACCTGCATGGCTTGGTCGGTATCGGCTGGGTCGATGGTGATGAAGATGAGCCGCGTGATTGTCATGGTTTCCTCCTGACGTGGAGGACAACGTTCGACACGGCATTCGGTTTGGCTGCCCGCCGTAGAATTGCGGGTGCGCCCGCTTACTCCGCCTTGCCGAAGCCAGCGCGGATGAGCCGCGTGAGCGCGGCATCGAGCCCCGACAGGAAGCGCGAACGGTCCTGCGCGGCAAACGGTTTCGGCCCGGAGGTGACGACGCCCGCGCTGCGCAGGTCGCTCATCAGGTTGCGGGTGGCGAGCGTCATGCCGATGGCGTCTTCGGTGAACGGCTTGCCGTTCGGCGCGATCGCCTCTGCGCCCGCCTTCACCGCGCGCGCCGCGAGCGGCACGTCGGCCGTGATCACGACGTCGCCCGGTCCGGCGCGCTCGGCGATGTAGTTGTCGGCCTCGTCCATGCCGGAGCCGACCACGACGCGCTCGACATGAGTCCTCGCGGGGCACCGCGATCGGCGCGTTCGAGACCACGACGACCTTGAGGAGCGTGCCGCGCGCGAGGAAGCGCTCGGCCACGCGATAGACCTCCTGCTTCACCGGGCAGGCGTCGGCGTCGACATAGAGAATGATCGGCTTCGCGGCGGACATGCCGCACAGGCAATAGCGAAAATCATCGGCAAAAGAAAACGGGAGAGGGCCGTCGGCCGCTCTCCCGTGGTGTCTAGCCAAATCTTTGGCGTCAACGGACGCCGGCAATCGTCACCAGCGGCTGGCTTCCTCCTCGGACGGCAGGCGGCCGTCCGGCGTGAGCTGATCGACCAAGTCCGGCAGGTTCTGGCTCAAGCCCGCGCAGCAGATCGTCGCGTGACATCCCGGTCTCGCTGCGAAAGCGTGTTGATGGTGTCGGCGCCGAGCGCATTGGCGAGATCGTCGGGTGCGATGCTTTCGTTCTCGCCGCGGCTGATCCAGGATTGCGCGGTGCGGCCCTGGCCCGAGCGCTGCAGATCCTGCAGCACCTGGCCGAGCCCGCCGTTGAGCACGCTGCCTGCGGCGGCGCCGCCAAGCAGGCCGCCCAGAACACCACCGAGACCTCCAGGCATACCGCCGGCATTGCCCGCCATCGGGCCGCCGGGACGTCCGCCGGGCTGCTGACCGCCGCCAAGCAAGCCGCCGAGGAGGTCGCCGAGTCCGCCACCGCCGGGAGCGCCGGTGCGCGCGCTGGGTGGCAGGGGCTGCGGTGCGCCGCCGGGGTTGCCGCGCGGTCCATTGAGCATGCCGCCGAGGATGTCACCGAGTCCGCCGCCACCTTGCGCGGTGCGGGTGCCGGGCGGGAGCGTGGGCGGTGCCCCGGGCGGCGTGCCCGCGGGTGCTCCGCTGCCGGTCATGCCCTTCACGGCCTTGTAAGCAAGCAGGCCGAGCAGGGCCATCATGATCGGTGACATGCCACCGCCGCCTTGTCCCGGAGGCGTCGGCTGTTTTTGGCCGCGGGGGCCGTTCTGCATGCCGTTCAGGATATCCATCAGTCCCATGGGAGCCTCCAGAAGCTAAACGCGACAAGTGACAAAGGCGAAACTGTCTAGGTGCGAACGGAGTTCCGTTCGCGAGCGCGAGATAGGAACTAGACTCTGGGATTGCCAGGGTCGCCGATGACGCCGCGGGCAACCAGCCGGTTCCAGATGAACAGCACCAGCACCGCGCCGAGCGTCGCGGCGATGAAGCCCGCGCCCTGGTCGGCCCGGTACCAGCCGATGGTCTGGCCGATGAAGGTCGCGAGGAAGGCGCCGGCGATGCCGAGCACGGTGGTGAGGATGAAGCCGGTCGGCGTATTCGGTCCCGACGACAGCCAGCGCGCAACCATGCCGGCGACGAAACCAATGATGATGATCCAGATAATGCCGCTCATGGCGATTGCCCTCCGCGTTGCGCGGGCCGTGCGCCCGCGAAGTCAAAATGCTCAAGTCAATGGTCTAACGTAACGGCGAACGCGCGACAGCGTTCCGCCGCTGGGCAAACAAAGCCGCGCCGCAATTGCGACAGATTTGCGGCACTGCTGCCGGACGCATACGCGTGCGTGCAAGATCGCGCGCGCACGCGTGCAAACATGGTAACGCGCTGCTTGCCAGTGCGCGCGCAAATGTCCATGGTCGTTACGGAATATTGTAAGTCGCGTGCGTCCAATACATCTGGTCCGCAGCACCGCCCGGTGCGCCAGCGAGGAGTAGTTTCCATGAGCATTTTCGGCAGTATCGTGAACGCGATCTTCGGCACCGCGAAAGCCGCCGGCGCGGCGGTTGCAGGCGCAGCCACTGCGGTCACCGGCGTCGGCAAGCCGACCCCGATGACCCGCGAGCAGGTCGAAGCGATGATCCAGAAGAAGGCCGACGAGACCGGCCGCACCGATTACAATTGGAAGCAATCGATCGTCGACCTGATGAAGCTGCTCGACCTCGACTCCAGCCTCAACGCGCGCAAGGAGCTCGCCAAGGAGCTCGGCTACACCGGCGCGCTCGACGGCTCCGCCGAGATGAACATCTGGCTGCACAAGCAGGTGATGGCGAAGCTCATGGAGTCGGGCGGCACCGTGCCGGACAGCCTGAAATAGCGTTCGGCCTGTCGCATAGGCCTCAAGCCAACGGATCGAGCGGCCCGCTTACGCGGGCCGCTTTTGCTTTTGCGCCGGCGGTCGTTATTGCGCCGCTTGCACCCACCCTCGATCCGTCATCCTGAGGTGCTCGGCCCGCTAACCGTGTTCACGTGCGTCTTCGACGCGCTGTGGGCCGAGCCTCGAAGGACGACGGCCCGGGAATCGCAGCAAGTTGCTGTATCAGTGCCCGTGCATCCTTCGAGGCGAGCTTCGCTCGCACCTCAGGATGACGGTGCTTGGTAGGTGCTCGCGTTGAGCGCGCTCACTTGTCGCCCTTGGTGCCCTTCTTGCGCAGGTCGGCGGAGTGCGCCCGCTTGTAGCTCTGGATGTCCTTGAACTTGCCCTTCTTGTCGCGCACCGCATAAAGCTTGGTGCCCTTGGAGCTGCGATGCGTGGTCCGTTTGGCCATGGCAGTTCTCTCCCTGTCGACAAGCCGCAGTGCGGCGATGTTGAAATCCTACAACGCGCGTGAGCTTTTCCAAGACGGTTGCGCATTCGTTCCGTAGAATGTGCGACGCATCTCGTGAGACGCCTGGCTTCGCCCGGCCATCACGCCGGGGATCAACACATTGAGTCAGCCGCCGTTCCATCCGACCGGCCCGACCGGTCTCGCCGCCATCGCGCCTGCGCTGGTGGCGGCCGCGTCCTTCGGCTTCGCCGACGTCGCCACCCGGGTGCAGCTGGACGCGCAAGCCGACGTGCTCACCATGGCGCTGTTCCGCGGCCTCATCGGCGTGCCGCTGCTCTTCCTCGTGCCTGTTCGCCGGCGCCAAGCCGAAGCCACTGACCACGCCGGCGCGGCGCCTTGCGCTGTTCATCGGCCTCCTGTTCGCCGCCAACGTCTTCCTGCTGTTCAAGGCGATCGAGGCGATGGAGGTGCCGCTCGCGATCCTCACCTATTTCACCTACCCGCTGCTCACCGGGCTCGCCGCCGCGGCGTTCGGGGTCGAGCGGCTTGGCGTTGCCGGCCTGCTCGCGGCACTCGCCGCCTTTGCTGGGCTCGCATTGATGATCGGCGCGCATCCCGGCGGCGTCGCGCTCTTAGGCATTGCCTTCGCGGTGCTGTCCGCCTGCACCCGCGTTGTGATCCTGCTGCTCACCCGAACCAAGCTGCAGGGCTCCGACCCGCGGCTGATCAGCCTGTGGTCGCTGATCGCGGCGACCGCGGTGTTCATCGCCGCCGCGCTCGCGACCGCGAACTGGCACCCGCCGGTGACCACGCTCGGCTGGTTTGCGCTGATCGGCTCGAGCATCGCGATGGCGATCGCGGTGCTGATGGTGTTCGTCTCGACCGCGCGCATCGGCCCGTTCCGCACCGCGCTGTTCATGAACCTCGAGCCGCTGCTCGCGACCATCGGCTCGGCGATCTTCCTCGGCGAGGTGATCACGCCCCTGCAGGCGCTCGGCGGCGCGGTGATGATCGCGGCGCTGGTGGCGTTTCAGATGCGGCGGTGAGGGCCGAACGCCGGCACGATTCTTCAGTACCACCAACGATACACTTGCATCCAACAATACAACCTAACAGAATAACAACCCTAAGGCGAGAAGCCGAGAGTAGGGGAGGGGGATATGCGAGCCAATGTTGGTGCGAATGTGGGACTGTGCGTGGCAATTGCGTTGCTTGGAACGGGATGCACGGGGGTGCCTGCGCTTCCAATCGTCGGGCAAGACACCAAGCTGATTGCCGGCGTTGTCGATCGCGTTCAGTGCGAGGTGCGGGAAGCAATCGTGGAACTCGGCTCAATCACCGACGACCGCGGTGCCCGGCCATTTGCGTGGGTCACGAACTACGTAGCGAAGGCCGTCCTTACGCTCCAGATGAACACCGATGGCGGCGCGACGCCGGAAGTAAGTCTTCTTGGACCGTTCCAATCAGGGACTTATTCGGTCGGCTTTCAAGCCGGCGTCCTCGGCGGCGCAAACCGCATTGCCACCTATGGCTTCAATCTCGGGTTTGCGAGATCTGAGCCATCGTGGTGCAAGGACATTGGCAACAAGGCCTATCCGCCCCTCCAGGGCGATCTTGGTTTGCGCGAATGGTTCGTGACTGTGCTGCAATCGCACAATGCCAATAATCCTTTCCCGCGCCCGAAGAGTCTGTCGCACCGGATCGAGTTCACGCTGGACGGTAGTCTGAGGCTGACCCCCGCCTATGTTCTGCGCAGATCGCGCGGCAGCGGGATATTTTCTCTGCACGCAAAGAGCTTCCACATTCTCGATATCGCCATCGAGTACGTTGATCCGGAGGCTCCGGATTATACCAAGGTCTGTGTCGTCAACCTTGCACGCCCATGCCCCGTTCCGCCGAAAGTCGCTCCGCCGCCCATCATCGGCGTGACGGCCGAGGTCAAAGGCGAACCAAAGAGGGGGATGGGGAAGAAGGCTGCAGCGCCAAGGGCAGTCGAGCAGCGGGGACGCCCGCGGCCAAAACCGATCTCTCCTGACGTGGAGCAGCGCCTCGACCGCGCTCTTCAGAATCTGGAAATCCGTTCGATCGCTCCGAGGTTCTGACAGACAGAGGGCAGCGCGGTGCGTGTATCGCGCTGCCCCCATCTACAAAGTTCGTCGATCGGATTGAACTCGGCGAGGTGATCGCGCCCCTACAGGCGCTCGGCGGCGCGATGATGATCGCCGCGCTGGTGGCGTTTCAGATGCGGCGGTGAATCGGAGCCGCGCGGAACGGTCGTCGGCTCTTCCAGGCTGAATCCGGATCCGCTCAGGCCGTGCTCGCCGGCATTGTCCTGCATGTACGCCTGCACGAAAGTTTCGGCCTCGCGCCGCGACGGAAATGCGCGGAACGCCTGGATCGTGCCGCTCGGATCGAACACCGCCGCCACGAACGGAAATCCGTCCTCCGGCGGGTTGTAGATCGCGGTCTTGGTGGAGGTCACGGTGGCGATCGGCGACGGATGTTGCCGCATCGTCGGATCGTTGTGCATGAAGCGCTCCTCCCGAATGACGACCAAGCGTCAAGTGACGAAAGGCCCGGCTCTTTGGGGAAAGCCGGGCCTTTCGTATCTCGGTGCCGCTTACTTCTGCTGCGCCGGCTTGTCCTTGTTGGGCTGGCCGCCCTGCTGCTGGCTCTGGTCGCCCTGCTGCTGGTTCTGTTGCGGGTTCTGGGCAGGCTGCGCGGGAGTTCGGCTTGTTCGGCTCGGCGGCAGCAATGTTGACATTGGTCATAGGATTATCTTTCAAATTCCTGACTGGAAATATTTCCGGTCAGATCATTCAATTGACTACGAAGTCAGCTATTACAAGTGACCGGCTCGCCGATTGTCCGTTTATTCGTGAGTGCGTTGCATCGTGTTTCGATCACGCGACCATTTGCAGGATTGGACAGCGCGCCCATGCCGGCCAGCAGATCGAAGACGTTTCGCAAGATGGCCGCCGACGCGCTGCGCGCCGGCCGCAAGACGGCGCCCGGCGACAAGCGCGAAGCGCACTTCGACGTGGCGGCGTCCTACAAATCGCTCGCGCATGATGACGAATGGCTGTGCGGCGAACGCCAGCGCTCGTACAAGCGCAAGCGGAAGGTGAAGGGGACGAAGGGGAAGGGGTGAGGGATGTCTAGTCCTCACACCCTCTCCACAAAACTATCCACCACGCGCTTCTCGCCGGCCTTGTCGAAGGCGATCGTGAGCTTGTTGCCGTCGACGCCGGTGACGTTGCCGTTGCCGAATTTCTGGTGAAACACGCGGTCGCCGATTGAGAAGTCGGAGACGGTGCCGGTGGATTTGGCGACGAGCTCGCCTTCGATGGTGAGCGGGCCGCGGCGGCGGGCGGCGTCGCGGCCTGATCCAAACGCGCCACCCCCCTCTGTGGTCCTCCCCCGCAAGGGGGGAGGGGATCCACCCGTTGCTGAGCTACGGGGTGCGCTTGAGCCGCGCGACGTGCGTCCGCCGCCCGAGCGCGCACCGATATCGGTGCTGTCGTAGGCCTCGTAGTCCTGCGACGCGTCTTCCTCCTCGAAGCCGCCGTCGCGCCGGGTGAAGCTTTTGCCGCGCGCCTGCGCGCGCTGCCAGCCCGGCGTCGAATAGCCCGAGCCGAAATGCGTCATCTCGTCGAAGCGCGAGCCGCCGGCGTTGCCGTAGGCGCTCATGCCGGAGGCGAAGCCGCCCTTGGCCTCCTGCACCTCGACATTCCCCTCCGGCAATTCGTCGAGGAAGCGCGAGGGGATGTTCGACGACCACAGCCCGTGCATGCGCCGGTTGGCGGCGAAATAGATTTTGGCGCGGCGGCGGGCGCGCGTGAGCCCGACATGCGCAAGACGCCGCTCTTCCTCGAGGCCGGTGCGGCCCTGGTCGTCGAGCGTGCGCTGGCTCGGAAACAGGCCTTCCTCCCAGCCGGGCAGGAACACGGTGTCGAATTCGAGCCCCTTGGCGGAATGCATGGTCATGATCGAGACCGCTTCGCCGCTCTCGCTCTTGTCGGCGTCCATCACCAGCGAGATGTGCTCGAGGAAGCCGGCGAGGTTCTCGAACTCCTCCATGGAGCGCACCAGCTCCTTGAGGTTTTCGAGGCGGCCGGCGGCGTCGGCGGAGCGGTCCTTCTGCCACATGTCGGTGTAGCCGAACTCGTCGAGGATGATCTGCGCCAGCTCGCCGTGCGGCGTGGCGTCCTTCATCGCGCGCCAGCGGTCGAAATTGGCGACCAGCTCGCGCAGCGCATTGCGCGGGCGCGGCTTCATCTCGTCGGTCTCGACGATGGCGCGCGTCGCTTCCATCAATGGGATGCGCCGCTTGCGGGCGTGGTTGTGCAGCGTGTTCAGCGTGGCGTCGCCGAGCCCGCGCTTGGGCGTGTTGACGATGCGCTCGAAGGCGAGGTCGTCGGCGGGCTGCGCGACGAGCCGCAGATAGGCCAGCGCGTCGCGGATCTCCATGCGCTCGTAGAATCGCGGGCCGCCGATCACGCGATAGGGCAGGCCGAGCGTGACGAAGCGGTCCTCGAACTCGCGCATCTGGAACGACGCGCGCACCAGGATCGCGATCTCGTCGAGATTGTGCGGCTCGCTGGTGCCCGAGGGACCATAAGAGCCGCGCTGGAGCTGCTCGATCTCGTCGCCGATCGAGCGCGCCTCCTCCTCGGAATCCCAGCAGGAGGTGACCTGCACCTTCTCGCCGGGCACGTCCTCGGTGCGCAGCGTCTTGCCGAGGCGGCCTTCGTTGTGCGCGATCAGGTGCGAGGCGGCGGCGAGGATGTGGGCGGTGGAGCGGTAGTTGCGCTCCAGCCGGATGATCTTCGCGCCCGGGAAATCGTGGTCGAAGCGCAGGATGTTGTCGACCTCCGCCCCGCGCCAGCCGTAGATCGACTGGTCGTCGTCGCCGACGCAGCAGATGTTTTTCTGGTGGAGCTTTGGAGTCGTTGCGGGAGTGGGCGAACTCTCCGGCGTCATTCCGGGGCGCGACGAAGTCGCGAGCCCGGAATCCATAGCTCCCAGTCTCGCGTGTCATCACCGGCATCGGGAGTATGGATTCCGGACAGCCGCTGCGCGGCTTCCGGAATGACAGCCGGCGGTGCTCTGCGACTGCGCCAGCAACCGCAGCCAGAGATACTGCGCCACGTTGGTGTCCTGATACTCGTCCACCAGGATGTAGCGGAACCGGTTCTGGTACTGCCGCAGCACCTCCGGATGGGTGCGGAACAGGCGGATGCATTCGAGCAGCAGGTCGCCGAAGTCGGCGGCGTTGAGCGTCTTCAGCCGCTCCTGATAGGCGGTGTAGAGCTTCTTGCCCTTGCCGCCGCCGAAGCTCGCGCCTTCGCCGGCGGGCACCTGGTCGGGCGTGAGGCCGCGGTTCTTCCAGCTGTCGATGAGCTGCGCCAGCACGCGGCCGGGCCAGCGCTTCTCATCCAGATTCTCAACCGCGATGAGCTGCTTCATCAGCCGGATCTGGTCGTCGGTGTCGAGGATGGTGAAGTCGGGCTTCAGCCCGACCAGCTCGGCGTGGCGGCGCAGGATCTTCACGCCGATCGAATGGAAGGTGCCGAGCCACGGCATGCCCTCGACGATCTGGCCGACCATGCGGCCGACGCGCTCCTTCATCTCGCGCGCGGCCTTGTTGGTGAAGGTGACCGAGAGGATCTCGGCCGGGCGCGCGCGGCCGGTGGCCAGGATGTGGGCGATGCGCGTGGTCAGCACGCGCGTCTTGCCGGTCCCGGCGCCCGCCAGCACGAGCACCGGACCATCCAGCGTCACCACCGCTTCGCGCTGTTCCGGGTTGAGATCGTTCAGGTAATCCGGCTGCGCGCGGTTCGCCATCGCGCGCGCGGCGATCCCGCCCGGCTGAGGATAAGGCGGCAACGTATTGTCATCGCGCGGGAAATCGTCCGGCTGAGCCATCATTTATCCAGTTGGAGCCGGCGCCCACGCCAGCCCGCGCCACGCAGGGCGAATTGGGGCGAATCTCGCTTCCTTAGATGGGATTCGTAACCCTCGAAGGCGAGGGGTCAACCCTTTGCCGGCATGGCGATTTTGCGGCCGACCGCTTCGGGCAGCGGCAGCTTCACATGCGCCTGCTTCATGCGCGACAGGCAGTGCGCCACCTCGGGCGGGAACGGCGCGGTCTTGCCCGCGGCCATGTCGACATGCAGCGACATGTTCTCCGAGGTCGCCGACACCCAGCCTTCCTGGGCGTGGAACAATTGCTCGAAGTAGTGCATCCGCTTGGCGTCGAAATCGATGAGCTGGAACGTCACCCGCACCGGGTCGCCGGCATGCAGCTCGCGCAGATAGCGGACGTGGACCTCGGCGGTGAAGCAGGAGTGCTTGCGGTTCTGCACGTAGTCGAGGCCGCAGCCGATCAGCTCGAACGCCTCGTCGACGGCGCGATCGAACAGCACGTTGTAATAGGCCATGTTGAGATGGCCGTTGTAGTCGATCCAGTCCTTCTCGACGGTCATCACCGAGGAGACGAAAGGCGAAAAGAACAGCGGCTCGAAATCGACGCGATCCAACATGGCAGCACCCGGATACACGGCGCATCATGCCAGATTTTGGCGCGAAGCCACGTAGTTTCTGCATTAATCACGCGAATTTAACCGAATTGGCTCGACTCATCTTCCGCTCGTCCCCGCGAAAGCGGGGACCCAGCGCTCAAATGACAATTCCTGGATTCCCGCTTTCGCGGGAATGAGCGGAGGATGGGGCTTCCATTCTGACGCAAAGCCCCGATATTTCGCGCGGCAGGAACCCGCGAGACCGCCCCTGATGACCAATGCCCCCTGGTATGCCCCCTACGTCGCCAAGGCGTCGGGGTGGCTTTCGGACGCGGCCAACCTCGCCGACATGGCGCAGGGCTCGACCGTCAACCTGGCGGTGACGGGGCTCAGCCGCTCCGGCAAGACGGTGTTCATCACCAGCCTGATCCACAATCTGCTGAGCGCGGTCCACAATCCCAATCGCATGCCGCTGCTCGGCGTGGTCGGCGGCGGCCGCCTGATCGGCGCGCGGCTGGAAAGCCCCGGCGCCGGCCGGCTGCCGCGCTTCCGCTACCAGGAGAACATCGAGGCGATGGCGGCGGGCGCGCCGGCCTGGCCGGCGGGCACCGACGACCTGCGCGAGATCGGCATCGACGTGCGCTTCATGCCGGCGAACGCGCCCGGCAAGCTTCTCAGCGAGATCAGCGGCAGCCCGGCGACGATCACGATCCGGATCGTCGACTATCCCGGCGAGTGGCTGCTTGACCTGCCGCTGCTGGGGCAAAGCTTTGCCGAGTGGTCGCGCGCGACGCTGCGGCTCTACCGGCGCGGCGTGCGCGCCGAGGCGGCATCCGATTACCTCGCCTTCATCGCGCAGCACCGCCACGACGAGGCCGCGAGCGAGGAGACCGCGAAGCAGGCGCACGATCTCTATCGCGCTTTCCTGTTCAAGGCGCGCGACACGCACGGCCTGAGCCATCTGCAGCCGGGGCGCTTCCTGTGCCCGGGCAATCTCGCCGACGCGCCGTTCCTCTGGTTCGCGCCGCTCGACGTTGCCGACAACGCCGTCTTTACGCCGAACACGCTCGGCGCGCTGATGGCAGGAGCGTTACGACGTCTACAAGCGCGAGGTGGTCGCGCGCTTCTACGAGGATCACTTCCGCTGGTTCTCGCGGCAGATCGTGCTGGTCGACGTGCTGCGCGCGCTGCTCGCCGGCCGCGAGGCGTTCGAGGATCAGCGGCTCGCGCTCGAAGCGATCCTGCAAAGCTTCCGCTACGGCTCCGGCAGCCTGTTCTCGAAACTGATCCGGGGCCCGCACATCGACAAGGTGCTGTTCGCGGCCACCAAGGCCGATCACGTGCCGGACATCCAGCGCGATCATCTGGCGGAGCTGCTGCGCAACATGGCGGCGTTCCCGGCGATCGAGGCCAAGAGCTCGAGCGCGCGCTTCGACGTGATCCCGGTCGCCTCGGTCATCTCGACCGCCGAGGACACGCAGGAGATCGACGGCCAGCGCGTGCAGGTCGTGGTCGGCCGGCCGATCGGCGGCGACAAGCAGGCGAAATTCTTCGTCGGCACGGTGCCGATCCGGCCGCCGCGGCCGGACGCCTGGAACGCGCCGTTCCTCAACGTGCCGTTGTTCGAGCCGCCGGTGATCGATCCGTCGCCGGTCGACGGCATCGCGCACATCAATCTCGACCGGGCGCTGGAATTTCTGGTGGGAGACCGGCTGCGATGACCATCAGAGCCGCTCAAGCCGCGCGTGTTCGAAGGCGAGGCGCGCCGCGCGCCGCCGCCCACGATGCCGCAGGTCGTGATGTCGGAGCGCACCGACCGGGTGGTCGCGACGCAGCCGCCGCCGAGGACGGTGCCGGTGCGCAAGGAGCGCAAGAGCCGCGTGCGCTCGTTCGGGCTGACGGCCCTCGGCGTCGCCGTCACCGGCTGGTTCGTCGTCGACGCCTATTGGTGGATCGCCGCCGCGTTCGAGCGCTCGACGGCGCTCGGCACGCTTGCCGCCACCGCGGTCGCGGCCGGCGTCGCCGGCGCCGGCGCGATCATCGCGCGCGAGGTCACGAGCCTGTGGCGGCTGCGCAACGTCGAGACCATCCGGGCGCAGTTCGATCAGGACATCGTCAGCCCGCGCCGCCGCGCGCAAGGCGATCGCCGACATCCTCGCGGTGGTGCCGCGCGAGCGCGAGACGCAGGCCGCGATCGAGATCTTCCAGCGCCAGGTGCAGCCGCATCACAACGTGGCGCAGCAGGTCGAGATCCTGTCGCGCACGGTGATGAAGCCGCTCGACGCCCGGGCCGAGGAGCACATCCGCGCCGCGGTGCTGCGCGCCTTCGGCATCACCGCGATCAGCCCGACCGCGCTGAGCGACGCGCTGTTCTTCCTCGCGGTCGGCGTGCGCATGGTGCGCCGGATCGCGGCCACCTACGGCCACCGGCCGACCACCGCCGCCACCGTGCATCTGCTGCGCCGGCTGGTGATCGAGGCCGGCAAGCTCGGCGCCATCGACATCGCCTCGACCTCGATCGCGCAGCAGCTCGGCGGCGCGATGGCGGAGCGCCTCGCCACCACCGCCGCCGACGCGTTCTACGCCTCCTACCGGATGGCGCGGCTCGGCGTCATCGTCATGGACATGTGCCGGCCGATCCCGTTCCAGGACGACGAGGTGCCGAAGATCACGGCGATGGTGACGAACGTGATCCGGCAGCGGGGCGAGCAGTAATCGTCCGCTTGCTCATGGCTTGCGCGTGGCCCGCGTCAGCGATGCCTTGAGCGCCGCGCGATCCACTTCGGCGCCGGCGAGATACATGCTTGCGATCCGGCGCGTGTTGCGGATGTTGTCGAGCGGTTGCCGTCGAGCACCAGGAAATCGGCGCGCTTGCCGACGGCGAGCGTGCCCCGGTCCGGCAGGCGCAGATACTCCGCGCCGCGGCTGGTCGCCGCGACGATCACCTGCATCGGCGTCATCCCGGCGTCCACCATCAGCTCAAGCTCCTTCTGCTCGGCATAGCCGAAGAAGTGATCTTCGAGCCCGGTGTCGCAGCCGAGAACGATGTTCGCGCCCGCTGCGCTGAGCTTCGCGACGCTGCGCTGGAGATTGGCGTAGGTCTTGCGGGCGCTCTCCGCGGCAGCGGGATCGCGGCGGGCGAAGACGCCGCGCATGCGCTCGATGACATCCGCAGGCACGGTGTCGCGCAGCAGGCCCGCCAGGTGCGGCTCGTCAAGCCACGGCGGCGGCGACGCATGGGTGTTGCGCTCGGGCGACGAGATGTTCGGCATGACGTAGACGCCGTTCTTTCGCACCAGCGCGACCAGCGCGTCGTTCATCTCCCGGTCGCGCACGAGATGCGCGAAGCTGTCGATGCCGGCGGCGGCCAGCTCCATCGCGTCGTCGTGATAGAAGATGTGCGCCGAGACCCGCAGCCCGTGCTTGTGGCTCTCGTCGATCGCGGCGCGCGACAACGCGATCGGGAGCTTGGGCGCGCGGCCGCCGCGGTCGTCGACCCAGATCTTGATGGCGTCCACCTTGCGGGCGGCCTGCTCCTGCACCGCGCGCCGGATGTCGTCTTCGGTCGTGACCGAATAGGCAAAGCCCGCATAGACCGGGTTGCCCGGGCCGGCATTGGGCGCGCCCATGCCGCGCCCGGCCAGCAGCAGGCGCGCACCACCGGCGCGTCCGGCGGCCTGATCGGCGCGGATGTCGAACATGACGTCGCCCCGCTCGATGCCTTGCGACATGACGGTGGAGACGCCGAAATAGAGCGCGCGGTTGAGGTCGTCGAGAATGTTGTCGCGGGTGAAGTTCTTCGCGAAATAGCCGAGCCCCATCTGGAACCCGGGATGCACGTGGGTGCTGATGAGCGCCGGCATCACGGTCTTGTTGCCAAGATCAACGCGCGTTGCGCCGGCGGGCAGGGCGATCTCATTCTTTCGCCCGATGCGGGTTATCGTCCCGTTCTCGACCAGGAAGGCCGCCCCTTCGATCGCCGCGCTGCCATCGCCAGGGATCACCCGCTCAGCCTCGAACAGGACCGTCTGCGCAGACCCGGGCTCGACCGCGAGCACGGTGGCGAGGAGCAGCGCGCCGGACAATACGAACGATTTGCAGAACATGGACGCTTCCTCCCATTATTCTTGAATCTTAGTTGTCGCGAGCGGCGGAGCCTGCACCTCGCTTCAAGGAGTGTCAAAGCCGGTCGGCAGGTCGGTTGGGAGCGCCGTCGGCGAGGGCACAGAGCGTTGCCGCCCTGCGCACTTTGCCGGAGCCGCCGGCGTTCTGCTAACGTCGGTGCATGGTGACATTCATCGTATCCCCGGCGGCAGGCCGGGACCCGGACGCGATCGAAGCTGCGATCGGCGTGCTCACGCAAAAATTCGGCAACCGCGTGGTCACCTCGCAGGCGGTGCGCGAGCAGCACGGCAACACGCTCACTTGGATCGCCAACCAGCCGCCCGACGCCGTGGTGTTCCCGCAGAGCGTCGCCGACGTGCAGGAGATCGTGCGCATCTGCGCGGCGCACGGGGTGCCGGTGATCCCGTTCGGCACCGGCTCGTCGCTCGAAGGCCAGGTCAATGCGCCGCAAGGCGGCGTCTCGATCGACGTCCGCGACATGAACCGGGTGCTGGCGGTGCATGCGGAAGACCTCGACTGCGTGATCGAGCCCGGCATGACCCGCAAGGCGCTCAACGAACACCTGCGCGACCAGGGCCTGTTCTTCCCGATCGATCCCGGCGCCGACGCATCGCTTGGCGGCATGGCGGCGACGCGCTGCTCGGGCACCAATGCCGTGCGCTACGGCACCATGAAGGACAATGTGCTGTCGCTCAAAGTCGTGCTGGCGAACGGCGAGGTCATGACCACCGCGCGCCGCGCCAAGAAATCGTCGTCCGGATACGACCTCACGCGGCTGATGATCGGCTCGGAGGGCACGCTCGGCGTCATCGTCGAGCTGACGCTGCGGTTGGCCGGCATCCCGGAGGCGATCGCGTCGGGCATCTGCCCGTTTCCCTCGGTCGAAGCCGCCTGCAACGCGACCATCCTCACGATCCAGTCCGGCATCCCGGTCGCGCGCATCGAGCTGCTCGACGAACTGCAGGTGAAGGCGTCGAACGCCTATTCCAGGCTCAGACTGCCGGAGACGCCGATGCTGTTCGTCGAGTTCCACGGCAGCGATGCCGGGGTCGCCGAGCAGTCGCGGCGCTTCGGCGAGATCGCGGTCGAGTTCGGCGGCGGCCCGTTCGAGTGGGCGACCCAGGCCGAGGAACGCACAAAACTTTGGCAGGCACGCCACGACGCCTATTGGTCGGGCCGGGCGCTGCGGCCGGGCGCCGGCGTCTTTGCCACCGACGTCTGCGTGCCGATCTCGCGGCTCGCCGAATGCGTGACGGCGACCCAGCGCGACATCGCCGAGAGCCGGCTGATCGCGCCGATCATGGGCCATGTCGGCGACGGCAATTTCCATCTCACCATGACCTTCGACATGGCCGACGCCGAGGAGGTCGCCCGCGCCAAGGCGCTGCACGAGCGGCTGGTCGCCCGCGCCCTGGCGATGGACGGCACCTGCACCGGCGAGCATGGGGTGGGGCAGGGGAAGATGGCCTATCTCGAGGCCGAGCACGGCCGGCCGGCGCTCGACGCCATGCGTGCGATCAAGCGGGCGCTCGACCCCGACGGCATCATGAATCCCGGAAAGATTATCAGCCTCGGTTAAAAGATTATCAGCCTCGGCTAGTGGTGCTTCCACACCGCGACATAGATTTGCCGTCAACCGCAACGAGACAAGGCAAGACGCTCCCAAGTCGAGGGGTGGAGCGTCGCTGCCGGCAGGCTTATTGAAGGCGGTCGAGCGGTTTACAGTCCGGTAGCACGAATCGTGCTGATTTTATTGACGCTGGGGTGCTTTCCGGGCCCATTGTAAGAGAATGTCCGAGGCGAGGGAGCCCGGATAGGCGGCTTGGAACCGGGTCTAGGCCCGGCGTGGAGACGGCGTGCAGGCAACGCTGCTCAGCATCGCGATTGCACTGATCCTGGCGTTGGTAACGGCGCTGGTCGGGCCGCATTTTGTCGACTGGAACAAGTATCGCGGCGAGTTTGAGACTCAGGCCAGCCGGATGACCGGCCTGCAGGTCCGTATCGCCGGCTCGATCGACGCCCGGCTGCTGCCGACTCCCTCGATGAGCCTTTCGCGCATCGACATCGCGCGCCCCGGCGAGGCCGGTTCGCTGCGTGCGCGCCGGCTCAGCATCGAGTTCTCGCTCGGGTCGCTCGCACGCGGCGAATTCAAGGCCACCGACGTGATCCTGGAGGGCGCCGAAATCACGATGGCGCTCGACCGCAATGGCCGCCTGGAATGGCCGGCGCCGTCGATGGGATTCGATCCGGAGTCGATCTCGATCGAGCGCCTCGACATCCGCGACAGCCGTGCGCTCCTTGCCGACACCGCGAGCGGCTATGGCGTGGTGCTCGACAAGCTGGAATTCAAAGGCGAATTGCGCACGTTGTCCGGCCCGGTGAAAGGGCAGGGATCGTTCTATGCCGACGGCCAGCACTATCCCTATCGCATCGCCGCAAGCCGCGTCGGCGACGAGCGCGTGCGGGTGCGGCTCAATATCGATCCCATCGACCGGCCGCTGACCGCCGACGCCGAGGGCTTCGTCTCGATCGAGAACGGCGCGCCGCGCTTCGCCGGCACCATGACGCTCGCGCGTCCGGTCACGCGCGCGCCGGCCGGCTCGCAGGCCGAGATCCTCGAACCCTGGCGGCTGGCCGGGAAGATCGACGGCAACAGCACGCGCGCCGTGATCGAGCAGATCGAATTCCAATATGGCCCGGACGATCGGCCGATCCGGCTGCGTGGCGATGCGCTGATTAATTTCGGTGCGACGCCCCGATTCACCGGCGTGCTGTCGTCGCCGCAGCTCGATCTTGACCGCATCCTGGCCTTGCCGGAGCCGCAGCGCCGCCGGCCGCTTGCCGCGATCAAAGCCTTCGCCGATTCCCTCGTTGGGTCGCAGCGGTTGCCGATCCCGGTTTCGCTCGGAGTCAGCGTCGAAAGCCTCACGCTCGCCGGCGCGACGCTGCAGCGCTTCAGCGGCGACGTCAGCAGCGAGCCGAACGGCTGGAACATTGAGAAGCTGGAATTGCGTGGACCGGGACTGTCGCAGCTGGCGATGTCGGGTCGTCTCGGTGTCGCGGATGGCGTTTCGTTTTCGGGACGAACGCGGCTGTCGTCGAAGGACCCGCGCACGCTGATCGCCTGGCTGACCGATCGTCCCGAAGATCAGATTACCGCCGCGTCCAGCCTCAGCGTGGACGGCGACTTCAAGCTGAGCCGCGACGAGGTATCGGTCGACCGGCTCAAGGCCGAGCTCGATCGCATGTCGATGGAAGGACGGCTCGCTTATTCGTGGGGCAACGAGCAGCGGCCGCCCCGCATCGAAGCCGTGGTGAGCGCGCCCGACATCGATCTCGACCGCGCCTATGGGCTTGATGCAGGGCGTGTTCGACGGGAGCGTGTTCGAGTTGCCGCGCGAAGGCCTGTTGTCGGCCAAGATCGACCGCGCGACGTTGGCCGGGGTCGAGGCGCGGCGCGCCGACGTGAGCATGCGCTTTGATGCGCAGGGCTTCAATATCGAGCGCCTTGCGCTCGGCGACTTCGGGGGCGTGTCGCTTTCGGCGAGCGGCAACATCGACACCCGTGCGCAAGCGCCGCGCGGTGCGGTGAAGCTTGATCTCGATGCGCGTCGGCTCGACGGCGTGGCCACGCTGCTGGAACGTCTCTCGCCGCCCGCCGCGGCCGAGCTGCGCCGCAATGCCGCCCGCATCGCGCCGGCGAAGCTGAACGTGACGCTCGACGTCAGCCCGGGAACGGCTTCGGCCACCGAATTGAACGGGCGCTTCAAGATCGACGGCAACGCCGGCACCTTCCGTGTCGGCTTGCACGGCGACGTCACCGCGGACAGCGCAGACTTGACCATCGCGCGGCTCGTGCGATTGCGCTCGGCGCCTGTCAACCTCAGTGGGGACATCGAAGCCCGCGAAGGCGCCACGCTTGTCGGCTTCCTGGGTCTCGAACGCTTTGTCGTCGCCGACAAAGGAACGGGGCGCGTCACCGCCACGGCGCGCGGCGCGTTCGATGGCGACATGGCTGTTGACGCTCGGTTGAGCGCCGACACCCTCGATGCATCGGCTAAGGGCAAGATGCGGTTTGCTGGCAGCCGCGGTCCGACGGCGGACTTGGAGGTGAAGGTCGGACGGGCGAACCTGCGCGTGCCGCGTTCCGCCGGCCATGCCGCGGAATCGATTCCGGCGATGGGCTTGGCGCGGCTCGCACTTGCCGAAGGCACCATCAGCCTGAGCGATCTCACCGGAACGATTGCGGGCACCAACATCAACGGCCGCCTGTCTGTCGGCTTCGCCGATTCGACCAGCGTCGGCGGTGAACTGTCGCTCGGCTCCGTTCATCTGCCGGCGGCGATTGCGGCGGTGATCGGCGTGCCGCGCGTGGCGGGCGGAAGCTGGCCGTCGGAGCCGTTCGAGCAGGGCCTGATCGGGAGCGTCGACGGTTCGGTGAAGGTGAGGGTCGGCCGCGTGGCGCTGTCGCCGCAGCTGGCCATTTCGAACATGCGGGGCGTTTTGCAATTTGGACGTGGTTCATTCGCGCTGGAAGGGATCGACGGCTCGATCGCAGGCGGACGCGTGGCCGGCTCGATCAGCTTCGAACGCGGCGAAGACGGTCTTGGCCTCGACATCCAGGCCCGGCTCGCCGGCCTGAACCTCGCCGACCTTCTTCCCGGCGATGGCGCGCTGACCGGCCGCGCCACCGTCGATTTCGACCTGCAGGGCACCGGACGCAGTCCGATCGCGCTGGTTGGATCGCTGAAGGGCGACGGCACCTTTACGATTCAGGACGGCGCCATCATGCGCGTTGATCCATCGGCGTTCGCTGCGGTGATCCGCAGCGTGGACGAGGGCCTTCCGATCGACACGACGAGAATCCGCGAGCGCATGGAAGTCGCGCTCGGCAATGACGCCTTGCGCGTCGCGCTGGCGCAGGGCGAAATCGCGGTTGCATCCGGCCAGTTGCGTCTCACCAACACCGCGGTCCGCGCGAAAGGCGCCGAGCTCGGCGTCAGCCTGGGCATCGATCTGTCCGGCAGCGCCATCGACGCGCGCCTGATCTTGTCGGGAGCGCCGGGTACCGGCGCACTCGAAGGCGTACGTCCGGAAATCGCACTGTCGTTGCGCGGGCCGTTCGGCGAGCCGAAGCGGACCCTTGATGTGGTCGCGTTCACAAGCTGGCTGGCGTTGCGCGCGATCGAGGAAAAGGACAAGCGCATCGAGGCGCTGCAGAGCGGGCGCGAAGTGCCGGTGCCTCCTGGCGTCACGCCAGCGCCACCTACAACGGCAACTGTGCCGCCGCCCGCCGTCGCACCTGTGCCGCAGCAGAAAGCACCGCCGCGGCCGCCGGCGGCAAAAGCGCTGCCGCCGACTGACATTCGGCCGCCGGCTGCGGCAAAGGCTGTGCCGCCGAAGCAAGCACAACCGCAGCCGCAGCGCCCGGCGTCGCGTTCCTGGCTTGAGAACCTACTCGGCCCGTAGCATTGGCGCCGAGGGGCGCGAGGCAATTATTTCGCGAGCTGCACCGCGCCCGCTTTTCTCCTCGGCAGTTTGATTGCGGTAGTGATCGAGGACGAACAGGCGAATAGCGGATGATAGGTTGCCGTGCCGCCGATCAGAATCGATTGCGGCGACAAGTTCCGACAACGTCATATCGCGAGTGCCTGCGATGTCCTTCAATCCCTTCCAGAACGCATCTTCAAGGCTAACGCTGGTCTTGTGACCAGCGATAACGATCGAGCGTTTTATTACCGGCGATTTCATCGCTCATCTCCCGTGTCGACCCGGTGTTGATCAAGATCGTGACGGGCTTTGGCATCGCGCGCGGCAACAAGTGTCCGCTCGGCCTTGGTGCGACCGTGCTTCAACCGACTGGCTGCTGCTCGACCCCCGTGCAGCGACCGTTCGGCTATCTTGCGAGCCTTGCGAAAGTTGATGACGTCACCCATCCCGTGCCGCCTCGATAACACCGGGTTGTTGCAGAGTTCGGGTCCGGCGTTATCCCTGTGCTTCTGCGTTAAATATGCCCATAGCGTGGCAAGGGCCCGCAAATCGTGTCGGCCGTTCGCAGAAATTCCAGGCAGCACAAGAAGTCTTGCCTTGGCCGCCACATTGCTGCCGCTGTAGCCCGCCGATCGGGCTGATGATCTGCATCGCGACGATTTGCAAAAAATGCGATGGATAAAGGCTTTCGATCACGTCGTGCGCTGCGTTAGTGATCACGAGCAACCATTTTGTGGCCATAAATGGTTTCTTGGTTCCACAAAAAACCTTTAGCGATTGGTGAGTGCGGCCGACCAAAAAAATTAACTGTTGGCGCACACCTATGTACCGCCCCATGGCGCGCGGTCTCGCAGCCAGGACTCAAACATGCGCTCGCAGCCGAAAAACGAATCTATTTCTGGGCATGTTTGTCCATCGGGGGAAGAACATGCCGCGTGCTCGCGCATGAGGTGCAGCGCGTTTGGTGTTGCGCGCGATCACGAATTGGTGATCGGCATCGCTCAGCCGGGACGCGTCATCCGCTCCGGCCGTACCAGCCGGTCGAAGTCTCTCGCCGAGACGTAGCCGAGGCGCAGCGCCTCCTCGCGTAACGTCGTACCGTTGGCGTGTGCCGCCTTGGCGATCTCGGCCGCGCGCTCGTAGCCGATTGTCGGTGCGAGCGCCGTGACGAGCATGAGCGAGCGCTCCATCAGTTCGCGGATGCGCGCTTCGTCGGCGCGAATGCCTACGACGCAGTTGTCGGTAAAGGAGCGCGACGCGTCAGCGAGCAACTGGATCGACTGCAGCATCGCCGCGATGATCACCGGCTTGTAGACGTTGAGCTCGAAGTGGCCCTGGCTGGCGGCGGTGGTAATCGTGGTGTGGTTCCCGAATACCTGGCAGCACACCATCGTCAACGCTTCCGCCTGAGTCGGATTGACCTTGCCCGGCATGATCGACGACCCGGGCTCGTTCTCAGGCAGGATCAATTCGCCGAGACCGGAGCGCGGCCCCGACCCAAGCAGGCGGATGTCGTTCGCAATCTTGAACAGCCCGGTGGCGAGAGACGTCAGTGCGCCGTGCGCGAACACGAACACATCATGCGCCGCAAGCGCTTCGAACTTGTTCGGCGCGCTGACAAACGGCAGGCCGGTGAGGCGCGCGATCCGCTTGGCGACTTGTCTGGCGAATTGTGGCTTGGAATTGAGTCCGGTGCCGACCGCGGTGCCTCCCTGCGCGAGGGGGTACAGCTCCTTGAGAGCGAGCTGCGTGCGATCGATGCCGTTTTTCACCTGCGACGCATAGCCGGAGAATTCCTGTCCGAGCGTCAGCGGCGTCGCATCTTGCGCGTGAGTGCGGCCGATCTTGACGATGCGCGCGAACGCCTTGCTCTTGCTGTCGAGCGCGTGTTGCAGGTGAGTCAAGAGCGGGGAGCAGGCGGTGAACGATCTCGCCGGCCGCCGCGATATGCATCGCCGTCGGAAAGCTGTCGTTGGACGACTGGCTCATGTTGACGTGATCGTTGGGATGTACCGGCGACTTGTCGCCGCGCTTTCCGCCAAGCATCTCATTGGCACGCGCGGCGATCACCTCGTTCGCATTCATGTTGGTCTGGGTGCCGGAGCCGGTCTGCCAGACCACGAGCGGAAAATGATCGTCGAGCTTGCCGTCGATCACTTCCTGTGCGGCGCGTGCGATAGCGTCCGCGCGGCGGGCATCGAGCGAGCCGAGGCTGTTGTTCACGTCCGCAGATGCGCGCTTTACGACGCCGAGCGCGCGGATCAGCGGCCCTGGCATGGGGTCGCCACCGATCTTGAAATTGTGGCGCGAGCGTTCGGTCTGCGCCCCCCACAAGGCCTCGATGGGGACCTCGATGGGGCCGAAGGTGTCGGTCTCGGTGCGGGTCGCGCTCGCCGGCGTTCGCGGTCGTCTGCTCATGTCCGGTCCGGTGCTATGGGCATTGTTCGCCATGCGCGCCGGCCGGCCGGGCGCGTCACTTCTTGCGGAAGCGATCGAGGTTTACGACCTGGCCGCCGCCCGAAGGTGTCTCGGAGCCATCCTTTTGCTCCGCTGCGGGGGGATTGGCCGCCGCGGGATTGGCTGGCGGCGGGTTGGCGGGTGTCGGAACGGCGGTCACGCCGGATGTGGCACGATGCTCGGCCGGCGGACGGGCGGGGGCATCGGCATCGGCATCGGCTTTTTCGCTGCCGTCGTCCGCAACCAGCAACTCGAACTGGACTCCGAACTGCACCGAGGGGTCGACGAAGCTCTTGATCGCCGCAAACGGCACGAGGACGCGCTCCGGGACGCCGCCGAAGGACAGCCCGACTTCGAAATGGTCCTCGCTCACGACCAAGTCCCAGAACTGGTGCTGGAGGACTACGGTCATTTCCTCGGGGTATTGCGCGCGCATCCGCTGCGACAGCTTCACGCCGTCCGCGCGGGTGTCGAAGGCGACGTAGAAATGGTGCTCGCCGGGAAGGCCATTCCGTGCGGCATCCTCCAGCACCGTGCGCACAACGCCGCGCAGGGCGTCTTGGGTCAGGATGTCGTAGCGGATGTGATCGGTGGTCATGGCTCGATTGGGCTGATTCAATCCGACAATAACGTGGTCATGAGGCGGAGCCAATGCCACCCCGCCATGCCATCATTCGGTGCGAAATCCCCTGCGGCACGACGAAAGACGGCAAAACACGAGGCCCGCATCCTATGGGATGCGGGCCCGACGCGGAATTCTTGACCAATCGGCCTATTTGCCCAGTCCGATATCCTTGGCGAGCCTGATGTATTTCGCCAAATCGTCCTGGATCTGCTTGCTCATTTCCTGTGGCGATGAGGTCATCGGCTCGGCGCCGCTGGCGCGCAGCCGCTTGGCGACCTCCGGGGCCTGCACGGTCTTGAGGATCGCCGCATGGAGCTGCTTCACGATCGCGTCCGGTGTGCCGGCCGGGGCCACGACACCAAGCCAGAGTGAGGCTTCGAAGTCCTTGATTCCGGCCTGCTGCATGGTCGGGACGTCGGGAAGCTCGGGCGAGCGGCGGACGCTGCCGACCGCCAGTGCGCGGATTTCGCCATTCTTGATCTGCGCCAGCACGGCCGGCATGCTGCCCATCAGCACCTGCACCTCGCCGCCTAGCAGCGCA
Organism: uncultured Alphaproteobacteria bacterium; assembly: GCA_963785745.1. Taxonomy (GTDB): domain Bacteria; phylum Pseudomonadota; class Alphaproteobacteria; order Rhizobiales; family Xanthobacteraceae; genus VAZQ01. Next base: position 138,212 of record CAWAWR010000024.1, on the reverse strand, counting down.
GTCGTGGCCGGTGCGTTGCCGTTGTAGGCGATGTGCTCCATTTTCAGCCCGGCGGCATGAGCGAACATCGCACCCGCAAGATGCGTGGTGCTACCGGCGCCCGCTGAGCCGTAGTTGAACTTGCCCGGCTGTGCTTTCACGAGCGCGACCAGTTCCGCTACCGTCTTGGCCTTCACGTTATTGTTGACGGCCAGCACATAGGGCGTCTCCGCCACCAGCGTGATCGGCGCAAATCCCTTCACCGGATCGAATGCGACCTTCAGCGTCGCCGGCCCGACCGCATGCGTGCTGGTGGTGCCGATCGAGAGCGTATGTCCGTCGGCCGCGGCCTTTGCCACCACCGCGGTGCCGACCGTGCCGCCGGCGCCGCCACGATTCTCGATCACGACCGGCTGTCCGAGCTCTTTGCTCAGTCCGTCCGCGACCACACGGCCGACGATGTCGGTCGATCCGCCGGGCGGGAACGGAACGACCAGCGTGATGGGCTTGGTGGGATAGGCGATGGTCGATCCAACGCCGACCACGAGGCCGAGCGCAATCGCCATCAGTCCAGTATTCATGAGTTCAATATTCAGGCGCTTCTTGTACATCGTGTCGTCCTCCCTCGGCAGCTTTCTGTTTCGGAGCCGCTATAGCCGACAATCGCCGTTTGTTATACCGACGAAGCCTGCTGTTTCCTGCGCCGAAGGCCGGGAATCACGACCATCAACACAAGGCCGACACCGACGAGAAGACATCCCAGGCTGATTGGCCTGGTCAGGAAAATCGTCGGATCGCCACGCGACAGTTGCAACGAACGGCGGAAATTTTCCTCCACCATGGGTCCGAGAATCAAGCCCAGCAGCAGCGGCGTAGGTTCGCACCCCAGCTTGAGGAATGTGTAGCCGGCGATGCCAAAGCCGGCCGCAAGAAACACCTCAAACGGCTCGTTGTTGAGGCTTAGGACGCCGATGGTGCTGAACAGCAGGATGCAGGGAAACAGGATCGGGTAGGGGATCGACAGCAGCCGGACCCACAGCCCGATCAAGGGCAGGTTCAGGACCAGCAGCATCAGGTTGCCGATCCAGAAGCTCGCCAGCAGCCCCCAGAACAGCTGCGGGGCTTCGGTAATGATCTTGGGTCCTGGCGTGATGCCGTGAATGATCAGCGCGGCGAGGATGATCGCCGTCGTCGCGTCGCCGGGAACGCCCAGCGTCAGCGTCGGGATGAAGGCGGTCTGGGCATCGGCATTGTTGGCGGCCTCGGGTGCGACCAGGCCCTCGATCGCGCCGTGGCCGAAGCGTGAGGGATCCTTCGCGATCTGCTTCTCGACCGTATAGGCCATGAACGAGCTGATGGCCGGGCCGGCGCCGGGCAGGATGCCGATCAGCACGCCGATGCCGGAGCCGCGCACCATCGGCCAGAACGACGCACGCAGGTCGCTGAGCGTGGGAATGAGCGCGCGCAAGGGCACCCGCTCGGCAGTGGGCATGTAGTTCGCCCGGCCGGCGTTGTGAATGATCTCGGCCAGCCCGAACATCGCCACCACGACGACGACGAAATTAACGCCTTCGTAGAGCTCTCCGAAGCCGAAGGTGAAGCGGGGAAATCCGGTGGCGCGGTCCTGTCCGACCATGCCGATGATCAGGCCGAGCGACGCCATTGCCAGGCCCTTCAGCAACGAACCGTGCGCCAGCGCGGCGGCGGCGACGAGCCCAACCAGCATGAGCGAAAAATATTCCGGCGATTGGAAGCTCAACGCCAGCCGGGCCAGCGGCGGCGCCAGCGTGGCCACCAGGACGATCGCGACACACGCGCCGAAGAACGACGCCACCGTGGTCATTACCAGCGCCGTGCCGGCGCGGCCCTGTCGCGCCATCGGGTGGCCTTCAACGACGGTGACGGCGGAGGATGCGTCGCCCGGCAGCCGCAGCAGGATCGATGTGATCGAGCCGCCATACATGGCGCCGTAGTAGATGCCGGCGAGCATGATCAGCGCTTCGGTCGGTCGCAGGTGGAACGTGATCGGCAACAGCATGCCAACGGTGGCGATCGGCCCGATGCCGGGCAGGACGCCGATGAACATGCCGACCGTGACGCCAATCAGGCAGTACAGCAGCGCCGTGGGCGACAGCGCGACGCTGAATCCGAGCGCAAGGTTGTCGAGAAATTCCATCAGCGCGGCCAGAGCGTCATCGGGAGGCCGAGGAGATAGATGAAGGTGAGCCAGGTCAGCGCGATCAGGCCTAGCGAAAGCAGTACGACTTTGAGCAATCCGAATTCGCGTCCGGCGAGCGAGGAGAGGACGACGAGCGCGACTGTCGCGGTAGCCAATCCGAGCGGGCGAACCATGACACCGAAGGCGATGACCGCCAGCGTGATCATGATCAACGGCCGGATCGCGATGCCGCCGTCATCCTCTTCGTCGTGCCTCTGCGGCTGTTGCCCTTGGCCGGTCGCGGCATCCGGCGCGCCGCCGAACGAGACGCTCTGGAGCACGACAGCCGCGCCGAGCAAAGTCAGCACGCTGCCGATCATGATCGGGAAATAGCCCGGTCCGATATTTCGGATGACACCGAGCGGGTAATCGCTCGCGCCGATGACGGTCGCGAGCCCGATCGCAGCGAACAGCAGTCCGGACGCCACGTCCTTCTTGTTGTGAATGCGCGCCCGCAGGCTCACGTCGTTTCCCCCTTCTGGTCTCGAGCGCCTCTCCGGGCGCGGGCGGCATCAAACACACATGCGTTCGGGCGCACAATTGGGGACGTGCGTTTTTCGGTGCGTCATGCAGCGGGGGACAGGGGGGAGAAAGTGGAGGCTTCTGTTGCCAGGTGCCTCCGAACCCCGCCTGCCGGAGCTTAACCCGTCAGGACTTTAAGTCGGTATTTCAAACTGCGTTACGCAGCCTGAGCAACCGGAGCATAGTTGTCGTTGGCAACTATGAAAAAGGCCCGATAACGGCGGAACCATGCCGAGCAAAAGCACGCCTTTTACGCCCTCGTCGATCCTATTTCGGCCCCGCCACAACCCATCCAAGGCTTGCGCCATTGATTTGGGTTCTGGTGGAGCCGCCGGGTACTGCCCCCGGGTCCGATGGGTTTATTACGACGGCCATTTATCGCCATAGCCGGGTTGCCCCGGCACCCATCAATATAGGCGCGGAAGGTTGACGAAGAAAGACCGTCGGGCGGGTATCTGCCGACATTTGCTGCACCGCGCCTGGGACCCCGCGTTGCTCCGCCTGTGCGCCGCAGCCGAAATCGTTTGGCCGCCGGCGCAACCGGAGCTTAGTGTGGCGGACTATGTCCCAATCGATCTCCGACGCGGCGCCGCGTCCCACTCCTCCGCCGACCGTCCTCGAACTCTTCATCGCCTTCTCGATCATCTCGCTCTCCGGCTTCGGCGGAGTGCTGTACTGGTCGCGGCGCATGCTGGTCGAGCAGCGCAAATGGATGACGCCGGCGGAGTTCAACGACGCCTACGCGCTGTGCCAGATCCTGCCCGGGCCGACGATCGTCAATCTCTCGGTGGTGTTCGGCCGCAACATCCGCGGCCTGCCCGGGGCGGCCGTGGCGCTGGTCGGCCTGATCGGGCCGGGCATGGCGATCGTGATCTTCTTTGGGTTCCTGTATGCGATCTTCGGCACGATCGACGCGCTTCAGCGCATGCTCACCGGCGTGGCAGCCGCAGCAGCCGGCCTCGTCATCGGCTTGACCGCCAAGATGGCGGAGCCGCTGTTCGAGGAGAGGAACTGGCTCGTCTATGCCCTGGTGGTGGTGGTGTTCGTCACGATTGGCGTGCTGCGGTGGCCGGTCTGGTGGGTGCTGCTCGTGCTCATTCCGCTCAGCATCGCGATCGCGTGGCGGGCGCAGCGATGAAGGCCGACGGTGGCATCCTTCTCACGCTGGCGGGGTATTTCGCGCTGATGTCGCTGTTCGCGATCGGCGGAGCTAACGGCGCCATCCCGGAAATGTATCGCCTCGTGGTGGAGACCCGGGGTTGGATGACCGACCGGCAATTCGCCGACATGTTCGCGCTCGCGCAGGTGACGCCGGGGCCTAACGTCATCATCGTGACCCTGATCGGCTACCACGTCGCCGGCATCGCCGGGGCCCTGGTCACCACGCTGGCCATGTGCGGCCCGGCCTGCGCGTTTGCTCTTTTCGTGGGCAGGGTGTGGGACCGCTTCAAAAGCGCGCGCTGGCGGATCGCGATCCAGGCCGGCCTGGTTCCCATTTCCATCGGCCTGACCGCGGCAAGCGCGCTGATTGTGGTGCAGGCGGCCTCCACGGGCTGGATGTCGGTCGCGCTGACAGTCGTAGCGGCCGCGGTTTCCTACCGGCTGACCCTCAATCCGCTCTGGATTTTCGCAGTTGCAGCACTGCTGGGTCTGGCGGGGGCGGTCTAGCCTACAGGTGGTGGTGGGCGGACCGGTTGTTTGCCCCCGTGCATGTTTCCCACCCGCCACATCTTATAACCAATATGACGGATAAATCGTCGCGGTTGCTTTCCCCCGATATTTGATGTGTGGTAACCACCAACGTAGGTGCGCAGCGGCGTGGGAGCGCGCGTGCACCGCGGGGCGTTTCAGGGGGAATTTAATGTCTGAGGGCGTAACATCGTCCCAGGGTGGCGGTCCGAACTCGGGCGCCTCCGGGCATACCAACAGTTTTCGAGGCGGGATCCTGGTCGCGCTGGCCTCGCTTCTCCTGCTCCTGCTGACCTTCTCCATCACAAGTCCGACCGTCCCGCGCATCCTCGCCATTGCGATCGGCTTGCTGGGAGTTGCGACTGCGTTCCGGTTCATCCCGGTGCGCGCGCCGCAGGACTACTACGGCGGCCTCGTGCTGATGATGCTGGCGGTTCTGGCGCTGATCGCCTCCGCCGAACTGCCAGGGCAGCGCGGCTTCGCCTTCGGGCCTGGCACGGCGCCGCGGCTGTTCGCCATTCTTCTGTTCGGCCTCGCCGCGGCGGTCACGCTTGTCGGCATTACCACCGACGGCCCGCGGATCGAGAAATATAGGCTGCGTGGACCGCTATGGGTTCTGTTCGCCATTGTCCTGTTCGCATCGATCATTCGTCCGCTCGGGCTGGTCGTTGCAAGCTTCTTGACCTGGATGATCTCGATCTGCGGCTCGACCGAGATGCGCTGGATAGAAAGCGTCATCGCCGCCGCCGTGATGACGGTCTTCTGCGTCGTCCTCTTCGTCTACCTTCTGAACCTTCCGTTCCAGCTCTGGCCGCAGCCGAACGCGGCCACGCTTCTCATGCAGCAGTTCGCCGAGTTCTTCAGGCTCATATTCGGGCCGCTCATGAAGTTCATCGGCGTCGCGTAGCTCTGGATCCGGGATAGGCTGTCATGTCCGAACTTCTCGCAAACCTCGCACTCGGCTTCGGGGTTGCTTTCTCGCCGATGAACCTTCTGTTCTGTATGATCGGGGCGCTGGTGGGCACCCTGATCGGCGTGCTTCCCGGCATCGGCTCGGTCGCGACCATCGCGATGCTGCTGCCGATCACCTTCGGTTTGCCGCCGGTCGGCGCGCTGATCATGCTCGCCGGCATTTACTATGGCGCCCAATATGGCGGGTCGACCACCGCGATCCTGGTCAACATCCCCGGCGAGGCCACATCGGTGGTCACGGCACTCGACGGACATGAGATGGCGAAGCAGGGCCGCGCTGGTGCGGCCCTTTCTATTGCCGCCATCGGATCGTTCTTCGCCGGCTGCGTGACCACGGTGCTGGTCGCGGCGCTGGGTGCGCCGCTGACGTCGGTCGCGCTGTTGTTCGGACCCGCAGAATATTTCTCATTGATGGTGCTGGGTCTGATCTTCGCGGTCGTGCTGGCCAAGGGATCGGTGCTCAAGGCGCTGGCGATGATCGTCACCGGACTGTTGCTGTCGCAGGTTGGATCCGACCTCGAGACCGGCGCCGGGCGAATGACCTTCGACCTTCCGGAACTCGCGGACGGCATCGGCTTTGCCAATATCGCGCTTGGCATGTTCGGCTTTGCCGAGATCGTTCGGAATTCTCGAAATTCCCCCTGAAGGCCGCGATATCCTGATGCGCAAGGTCACCAACCTGATGCCGACGCGGGACGACCTGATCAGGGCCGCGGCGCCGATCGCGCGCGGAACGTTGATCGGGGCCATCATCGGCATCCTGCCGGGCGCGGGCGCGGTGATCGCCTCGTTTGCCGCCTATTCGGTCGAAAAGAAATTCGCCAAGGATCCGTCGCAGTTCGGCCGCGGCGCGATCGAAGGCGTCGCCGGTCCGGAGAGCGCCAACAACGCCGCCGCACAGGGCGCGTTCATTCCGCTCCTGACGCTGGGCATCCCGCCGAACGCGGTGATGGCGCTGATGGTCGGCGCCATGACCATTCACGGCATCGTGCCGGGACCGCAGGTCATGACCAAGCAGCCGGAACTGTTCTGGGGCATGATCGCCTCGATGTGGATCGGCAACCTGGCGCTGGTCGTCATCAACCTGCCGCTGGTCGGCCTTTGGGTCGCACTGCTGCGTGTGCCCTACCGGCTCTTGTTCCCGTCGATCGTGGTGTTCTGCTGCATCGGCGTCTATTCGATCAACAATTCGCCGAGCGACGTTCTGATCGCGGCGTTGTTCGGGGTGATCGGCTACTGGTTCGCCAAGCATGACTTCGAGCCGGCGCCGATGCTGCTCGGCTTCGTGCTGGGCCCGCTGATGGAGGAGAACCTCCGGCGCGCCATGCTGATCGCGCGCGGCGACGTGACGGTGTTCTTCACGCGACCGATCTCGGCCGCGCTGCTCGGCACCGCGATTGTGATGCTGATCCTCTCGGGCCTTCCGATGCTGCGCAAGCGCCGGGAAATCCTGGTGGAGTAGCTTCGCTCTCCGTCCTACGGATCGGAAAAATATCCGGCGGCGCCCAAGCGGCGCCGCCATTTTTTTGCGCCACCGATCGCAATTTCGTTTCCGCGGCCAAATTTGCTTTGCCCGGCTGCATGAGCCCGGCGAGAATGGGCGCAACAGGCCGCAAGCGTCTGCAGCAAATGCCGGGAGGACAACAATGAGCCGAGCCCGACCATTGGTTCTGGCCTGGACCACCGTTGCGCTTTTGACGGCGGTCGCACCTGCCGCGGCGCAACCGGACGAATTCTATGCCGGCAAGACGCTGAAGATTCTCGTCGGCCTCGAAGCCGGCGGGACGGTCGATACGTTGACGCGCTTGTTCGTCGGATATCTGCGGAAACATATCCCGGGCAATCCCGCCATCGTCATCCAGAACATGCCTAGCGCTGCGGGCGTCGGCGCCACCAATTTCGTCTACGAGAAGGCGCCGCCCGACGGGCTGACGATCCTTTTCAACTCCTGGGATCCGCTCGCCCAGGCGCTCGGCGATCAGGGCATGCGCGCGCGATACGAAAATTTCGAGTTCGTCGGCGGTGTCGGCGACATCCGCGTCATCTACGGCCGCTCTGACCTAATCCCCGGCGGGATCAAGAAGCCCTCCGACCTCATGCGGGCCGACAACGTCATCCTCGGCTCGCTCAACTACACCAATCAGTCCGGGCTCCTGCCGCATCTCGCGCTCAACGTGCTGGGGGTCAAGCATCGGATGATCGTCGGTTTTCGGGGCGGCGCGGGTGTGTTCCTGGCGATGCAGCGCGGCGAGGTCAACATCCATTCGACCAGCATCGCGACCTTCCGCGGCCGTAGCGGCAGCTTCATCAAGTCGGGCGAGGGCACCGGCTTTGCCTATCTCGTCCCCGTCGATAGCAGCGGCCGCTACGAACGGAACAGACTCATCACCGAAATGCCCGCGTTCCCCGACCTCTACCAGGAGGTGCATGGCAGCATGCCCGCCGGTGCCACCTGGGACGCGTTCAACTGGCTGACCAATCAGATCGGAGAGCTGACCTACATTGCGGTCGCTCCGCCGCGTACGCCGGCGGCGCCGCTGGCCGCGTTGCGCAAGGGCTTCGAGGGCGTCGCGCGCGACGCTGCGTTCGAGCAGGACATGCTCGCCAAGCAGGGCATTCCCTACAGTCACATCGGGGCCGAGCAAGGCCGGGCGATTTTCGGCGCGCTGGCTGGCGTGTCGCCGGACGTGCTCGCCACGCTGCGCGCCGCGACCAAGGCGCCGAACTGACGCGCTAGATTCTTGCGTTGCGCATGTCCTCTTCGGAAAACCGGTGTCCACCCCGGATCAAGTCCGGGGCGCTTTTCCGGGACATGGGCTACTCCTTCATGGCCACTTCGCGCTGGCTACGGATGGCCGGCACTGCGATCGACACCAGCAGCACCAGCGCCGCGACCAGGAACGCGGCGCTGAGCGGGCTCGTGACCAGCACACTCGGATTGCCGAGCGAGATCAGGAGCGCGCGCCGCAGATACTCCTCCATCATCGGACCGAGCACGAGGCCGAGGATCAGCGGCGCCGGCTCGCAGTCGAGTTTGAGCAGCACATAACCGAGCGCGGAAAACACCACGAGCTGGAAGAGATCGAACGGGTTGTTGTTGATCGAATAGACGCCGATGCAGCAGAACATCAGGATTGCCGGAAACAACAGGCGGTAGGGAACCGCCAGCAGCCGCACCCACAGCCCTACCAGCGGCAGGTTGAGCAGCAGCAGGAACAGATTGCCGATCCACATCGAGGCGACGACGCCCCAGAACAGCTCCGGGCGTTGCAGCATCGCCTGCGGACCTGGCTGAATCCCCTGGATCATCAGCGCGCCGATCATCAGCGCCATGGTCGGGTTGGACGGCACGCCGAGCGTCAGCATCGGAATGAACGAGGTCTGCGCGCCGGCATTGTTGGCCGCCTCGGGCGCGGCGACGCCGCGGATGTCGCCACCGCCGAAATTCTTCGGTTCGCTCGCGACCTTCTTCTCCACCGTGTAGGCCGCGAACGATGCCAGCAGCGCGCCGCCGCCGGGCAAGATGCCAAGCAGCGAGCCGAGCCCGGTCCCGCGGGCGATCGACCACAGGCATTGCCGGAGCTCGGCGAGCGAGGGCAGAACGCGGCCGATGCCACCGACGACGACCTGCCGATCCTGCCCGCGCTGTTCGAGGTTGTAGATGACCTCGGCGACGCCAAACATGCCCATGGCGAGCGCGGCGAAGCTGATACCTTCCGCAAGCGCCGGAATTTCAAAGGTGAAGCGCTGCTGGCCTGAGTTGACGTCGGTGCCGACCAGCCCCAGCAGCAGGCCGAGCACCACCATCGCGATCGCCTTGCGCAGCGATCCGCGCGCCAGCACCACCGCGCCGACCAGCCCGAACACCATCAACGAGAAGTAGTCGGCCGGTCCGAATTTCAGCGCCACTTCCGCGAGCGGCGGTGAGAACAGCGCGACCACCAGCGTGGCGACGCAGCCGGCGACGAACGAACTGATCGCCGCGATCCCGAGGGCGGGGCCGGCGCGGCCCTGCTTCGCCATCTGGTGACCGTCGATGGTGGTGACGACCGACGACGACTCGCCCGGAATGTTGACCAGGATCGCGGTGGTCGAGCCACCGTATTGCGCGCCGTAGTAGATGCCGGCGAGCATGATCATGGCGGTCGCCGGGGTGCAGGTTGAAGGTGAGCGGCAACAGCATCGCGACCGTCGCGACCGGACCGATGCCGGGCAGCACGCCGATCAACGTGCCGAGGAAGACGCCGATGAAGCAGTAGAGAAGATTTTGCAGCGTGACGGCGACGCCGAAGCCGAGGGCGAGGTTGGACAGGATATCCATGTCTCAAAGGTCCGGCCACAGATTCAACGGCAGGCCGAGCAAGACGACGAAGACGCCAACCGAGAAAGCCGTCAGCAGCAGCGCAAGGCCGACGGATTCAACGGGTCGCAATTCCGGGTCGGCGAACCCGCTGATCAGGATGAGCACCACTGCCGCCAGCACAAAGCCCAGCGGCTGCAGCAGCAGAGCGAAGATGACGATGCCGGCGAGGATGGTCAGCAGCGGACGCAGATGCAGTTTCGGGAATGTGTCGCCCTCGCGAACGATCGCCGGCACCGCAATCAGCAACCCCAGCCCTGCCAGCAGGCCTCCGAGCAGGGTAGGGAAGAAGCCGGGGCCCATCCGCGCCGCCGTGCCGAAGCGGTATTCGCGGGCAATCGCCATGAAGGCGATGCCGATCGCGAGAAACACCAACCCGCACCAGAAGTCTTTCTGGGATCGTATCCTCACGTCCCGCCTGCCCCTGTTCCCCGATGAGGCGAGACCGCCGGCCCGCACACGGCAGCCACGGTCACATGGGTAAACGCAAGCCGCTCCCGGGTAAACCGGGGAGCGGCACTCCCTGAGAATTCTATCCGGCCCGAACCGTTATTCCGGCTTGATGTCGGCGGCGGTCGCCACCTTTTTCAGGCTCGCGGCTTCCTGCCGGATGGCGGCTCCAAATGCCTCGGGACGCATCCCACCGGGCACGCCGCCACCGGCTGCAAAGCGCTCCTTCACGTCCGGCAGCTCCAGGATTTTGACGATCTCGGCGTAGAGCTTCTCGATGATCGGCTGCGGCACGCCTTTGGGCGCGAACAGGCCGGCCCAGATTGACGAGCGAACGCCGGGGACGCCGCTTTCCATCAGTGTCGGCCAGGACTTGTCGACAAAGCTACGCTCGGCGGTGGTAACGGCGAGAACACGCACGCGGCCCGACTTGATGTGCGGCATGGCGGAGCCCAGCGCGGCTTTGCCGGCAGGCACTTCGCCACCGGCGGTAGCAGTGATCGCGGGTGCTCCCCCCTTGTAGGGCACATGCAGGAATTTCACGTTGGCGGCGAGGTTCATCCATTCGAGCACCAGGTGGTTTATCGAACCGGTGCCGGGGGTGGACATGCCCACGGTTCCAGGCTTCGCCTTGGCGGCCGCGAGCAGATCCTGCATCGTCTTGATCGGCTGGTTGCTGTTCACCACCAGTACCATGGGTGCGTCGTTGATCATGGTGATGGGCGCGAGATCGCGGTCCAGGTCATAAGGCACGTTCGGGAATATCGCCGGATTGACCCCGAACTCGCCGGTATGCGCCATCAGCAGCGTGTAGCCGTCCGCCGGCGCTTTGACCGTGGCCATGACGCCGATGAAGCCGTTGCCGCCCGGCCGGTTTTCCACGACCACCTGCTGGCCCCAACGCTTTGACAGTTCCTGTCCGATGACGCGTGCGGAGGTGTCGACGATGCCGCCGGGCGCGAACGGAACGATGATCCGGATCGGTTTGTTCGGGAAGCCGTCAGCCGGGGACTGGGCTTGCGCGCCCCAGGTGACAAGAGCCGCGCACAGGACGCCGAGCACAACACGCATGAATTTCCCTCCGTATCGGTCCAAGGGTGCCGAATTACCGGAAGGATATCCTGTGCCGCGCCGCCTGCAATGGGACTTCTTTGCGCACCTCGACGGGACCGGAGAGCTTGCCGCGTTTGGTGCGAGCGATCGGTGGGCGTTGCGCGGGCTACTTCACGACGATGAGAAAAGGCCTGTCCCTGGCGAGCTCTTGCAAGCCTCGCTTCGGCTGAGCGTGGAGCCCGCCTTGGATGACTTGCAAGGTCGGCGGCCGTCGTAACGGAGCTACCGACGCCATGGCGTTCGCAAGCGTGTCGATCCGATCGACATGGACGCGGCCGTTTTCGAATTGATAGCGGATTGTCCCTTGGTCGGAGTGTTCAAGGGCATAGATGCGCAGGTCGTTGGTCTCGTCCATCGGCAGCGTCCTTTTCAGAAAACGAACGCATGCGATGCGCGGCGGGTTCCACCGCGGCTTACCGGCTGGCGATTGCCGTCGTCGGGACGTACGTACGCTCGGCTTTGCCGAAGAGCGTCACCGAGGCGATGATAGCGAACGCGGCAGCCATCATGACCAGACTGGATTTGCTGTGCATGGCGGGCAAACGCGGGCGTGTGCCGGCCGTTCCCGGAACTCCAACAAAAATATCCGGCGGGGGATCAAATTTTGCTGCAACCACCCCTTGCAGCGGGGTGGCCCGAGGCCTCAGGTTCCGGGAATCACGCGGTCCACCGCGGCGGGAAATCGCGTTTCAATTTGAGGAAAATTCCCACTAGGCTTGCGATCCCGGCGAGTTGCACGAATATTATCGGATCATGCGCCAGTATCACGACCTGATGGAGCGTATCCTCGCCGACGGCGTGGAGAAGCGCGACCGCACCGGGACCGGAACTATTTCGGTCTTCGGCCATCAGATGCGTTTCGATCTGGCCGAAGGCTTCCCGCTGACGACGACCAAGAAGCTGCATCTCAAGTCGATCGTCTACGAGCTGCTATGGTTCCTGGCAGGCGACACCAACGTGAAATACCTCAAAGACCATGGCGTCAGCATCTGGAACGAGTGGGCCGACGAGAACGGAGAACTCGGCCCGGTCTATGGGCGGCAGTGGCGCTCCTGGCCGACGCCGGATGGCGGTGCCATCGACCAGATCGCCGAAGTCGTCACGCAGCTCCGGCGCAATCCGGATTCCCGCCGCCTGATCGTCACCGCCTGGAATCCAGTCGACATCGGCAAGATGGCGCTGCCGCCGTGTCATTGCCTGTTTCAGTTCTACGTCGCGAAGGGCAAGCTCTCCTGCCAGCTCTATCAGCGTTCCGCCGACGTGTTCCTCGGCGTGCCGTTCAACATCGCTTCCTACGCGCTGCTGACATTGGCGGTGGCGCAGGTGACCGGCCTCAAGCCCGGCGAATTCATCCACACGCTGGGCGATGCACATCTCTATCTCAATCATATCGAGCAAGCGCGGCTCCAGCTCTCGCGTGCGCCGAAGAGTTTGCCGCGCATGTTGATCAATCCGGCGGCCACGGATTTATTCGCATTGCGCTACGAGGATTTCACGCTCGAAGGCTACGACCCGCATCCCCACATCAAGGCCGAGGTAGCGGTGTGAGCGTAACTAACGGTCCGGTTGCCGCGGCATCGAAGCGGCCGCGCATCGTCCTGGTCGCGGCCGTCGCGGAGAACGGCGTGATCGGGCAGGGCGGTGCCTTGCCGTGGCGGCTCAAATCCGAGATGCGGCACTTTCGCGACGTCACTTGGGGCAAGCCGGTGGTGGTGGGCCGCAAGACGTATGAATTGTTCGCCCGCAAGCCGCTTCCCGGCCGGACCAATATCATCGTGACCCGCGACCCCGGGCTCACGATCGCGGGCGCGCTGGTGACGACGAACATCGCCGCCGCGCTTGATGCGGCGCGCGGCGACGCGTTGCGCCGGGGGACCGATGAAATCAGCGTCGTGGGCGGCGCGGATATCTATGCGCAAACCATCGCAAACGCCGACCGCCTCGTGATCACGCGCGTCAGGTTGAAGCCGCCCGGCGACACCACGTTTCCCCCGATCGATCTCAAGGTTTGGCGTGAGGTCTCGCACACGGACCATGCGGCCGGCCCGGACGACGAGGCGGGCTATTCCATCCATATTTACGAACGGCAGTAGATCGGCCGAAATCATTGCTGAACAATGTTTCAATGCCATGTGCCGAGGAGCCGCACGGGTGCGAGGCGCGTTGTAACTGACGGGTTCCTCCCCTATAACCGCGACCAATCGGAACAGCACCGCCATTTTGGCGGGCATTGAGGAGGTATCGATGCCTTGGAGCAATCAGGGTGGTGGGCCCTGGGGATCCGGAGGTGGAAGTGGTGGCGGCGGCGGCCGGGGCCCCTGGGGCCAGGGACCGCAGCAGTCCGGGGGCGGCTCGACCCCGCCCGACCTCGAAGAGCTTTTGCGGCGCAGCCAGGACAAGCTGAAGAAAGTGCTTCCGGGCGGCAATCTCGGCGGCCGGGGCGTCATTCTGATCCTGGTCGCGGCGATCGCGATCTGGGGCTTTTCCGGATTCTTCCGGGTGCAGCCCGATGAACTCGGCGTTGTGATGCGCTTCGGCAAGTACGAGCGCGATGCGACCCCGGGCCTCAACTATCACCTGCCTTACCCGGTCGAATCCGTGCTGTTGCCGAAGATCACACGCGTCAACCGCATCGACATCGGCATGCGCATGGTCGAAGACCTGCGCCGCGGCAGCACCGTTCGCGACGTGCCCGAAGAAAGCCTCATGCTCACCGGCGACGAGAACATCGTCGACGTCGACTTCACGGTGCTCTGGATGATCAAGCCCAAAGGCGCCGCCGAGTATCTGTTCAATATCCAGCAGGCCGACGGCACCGTGAAGGCGGTGGCGGAAAGCGCCATGCGCGAGGTGGTCGGCCGCACCGACAGTGAAAAGATCACGACGGTTGCGCGCCAAAGCATCGAAGGCGCCGTGCAAGAGCTGATGCAGAAGGTTCTGGACAGTTATAAATCCGGCATCCAGGTAACGCAGGTGCAGTTGCAGAAGGTCGATCCGCCTCAGCAGGTCATCGATTCGCTGCGCGATGTGCAGGCTGCCCGCATCGATCTCGAGCGCGCCCAGAACGAGGCGCAAACCTATGCCAACCGGGTGGTGCCGGAGGCGCGCGGCCGCGCCGCCGCAGATCACGCAATCCGCCGAAGCGTATCGCGAACAGACGGTGGCAGAAGCCCGCGGCCAGACCGCGCGCTTCCTGAGCGTCTATGACGAGTACAAGAAGGCGCCGGAGGTCACCCGCCAGCGCATGTATCTTCGAAACCATGGAGCGGCTGCTCGGGTCCAACCAGACGATCATCCTGGACTCCGGGGGCTCGAACGGCGGCGGCGTCGTGCCGTTCCTGCCGCTCGACCAGCTCGTGCGGCCGCAGGCGCAACCGCAACCCAAGGCGCAACCGCAGCCCAAGGCAGGAGGCGCCCGATGAAACTCAATCTAGTCGGCGGCATTCTTGCCGCATTCGGCATCCTGGCCCTGATCGTCGCCTACGGCGCGATCTTCACGGTCTATCAGACGCGCCAGGCCATTGTCGTCCGGTTGGGAAAGCCGGTCGACGTCATCACGCAACCGGGACTGCACTTCAAGTGGCCCGTTGATCGACAGCGTGATCCACATCGACAACCGCATCCTCGATCTCGAGAATCCGGCGCAGGAAGTGATCGCGTCCGATCAGAAGCGGCTCGTGGTCGACGCGTTCGCGCGCTACAAGATCATCGATCCGCTTCTGTTCTACCAATCGGTCAGCACGGTCGAAGGCGCCAATTCACGGCTCTCGACCTTGCTCAACTCGGCGCTGCGCCGCGTGCTCGGCGAAAACACGCTGACGCGCGTCGTTCGCGACGATCGTGCGGGCTCTCATGGCGAAGGTGCGCGAGCAGCTCGAGCATGAGGCAAAGGACTTCGGCATCGAGGTCATCGACGTGCGAATCCGCCGTGCCGATCTGCCCGAGCAGAACAGCCAGGCGGTCTACCAGCGCATGCAGACCGAGCGGCAGCGCGAAGCGGCCGAGTTCCGCGCCCAAGGCAGCCAGCGCGTCGCAGGAAATCCGCGCCCGCGCCGACCGTGACGTCACCGTGCTGCTCGCGGACGCGCAGGCGAAGGGCGACACGATCCGCGGCGAAGGCGACGGCGAGCGCAATCGCATCTTCGCCGATGCCTTCAATCGCGATCCGGATTTCTTCTCGTTCTATCGCGCGATGCAGGCCTATGAAGCAGCCCTGCGTGGCGACACCCGGATGCTGCTCAAGCCCGATTCCGATTTCTTCCGCTATTTCGTCGATCCGAGCGGAAGGGCCCGGCCGGGTGGAACGGCGACCAGCCCCACACCACGCGGAGCCACACCGGGCGCAACAACGCCCGGCGGCACGATCGGCGCGCAGCCCGAGGCCGCCCCACGCTAACCACGGCCGCGGATATGCGGCCGGAACACCATGTCCGATTTCATCGTCGCCATCGGTCTGGTGCTTGCCATCGAAGGGTTGATCTTTGCCGCTTTTCCGGGAGCGGCAAAGCGGCTGGCGGCGAATGCGCTTGAAACGCCGGACGCGTCCCTGCGTGTGGCCGGCGTCGTGTCGGCGGTGATCGGCGTGGTCGTGGTGTGGTTGGTGCGGGGTTGAACTGCCGGTCGTATAAGGCGCAACTTGGTCCCGATTCCGCCCCAATCCCGGGCCTAGGTCGGGCGTCGGGATCGCCCTTGCACCCTTGTCAGAGAGAGGGGCACTGTCGTGGCTTCATATTCCCGAGGAGTTCACACGTCCATGCTCGGCATTATCGGCCGGTCCGCCCGGCAAGCCCGTCAGCCTGCATTGGCTATCGGCCACGGTCGCAATCATGCTGCCGGCGCTGATCGCCCCATCGTTGGCGCGCGGGCCGGAAGCGATCGCGGACGTCGCCGAGCAGGTGATCGACGCTGTGGTCAACATATCGACCTCCCAGAACGTCGGCGGTCGTGGCGCCCAGCAGCAGCCGCAGGTGCCCAACGATCCGAAGGTCGATGAGCTGTTTCGCGATCTCTTCGGCCCGCGGGGAAAGGGCGAGCCCAAGGGTGAGCGCGCGCCGCCGCGCCGCGTCAATTCGCTCGGTTCCGGTTTCATCATCGACGCGACCGGCATCGTCGTCACCAACAACCACGTCATCGCCGAGGCCGACGAGATCACCGTCATCCTCAACGACGGCTCCCGCGTCAAAGCGGAACTGATGGGCCGCGACCAGAAGACCGATCTCGCGCTGTTGCGGATCAAGACCGACAAGCCGCTGAAGGCGGTGCGGTTCGGCGATTCCGACAAGTTGCGGCTGGGTGAGTGGGTGATCGCGATCGGTAACCCGTTCAGCCTCGGTGGCTCGGTGACCGCCGGCATCGTGTCGGCCCGCAACCGCGACATCAACTCAGGTCCCTACGACAACTACATCCAGACCGACGCCGCCATCAATCGCGGCAATTCGGGCGGACCGCTGTTCAACCTCAACGGCGAGGTGGTCGGGGTCAACACGGCGATCATTTCGCCGTCCGGTGGCTCGATCGGCATCGGCTTCGCGGTGCCGTCGAAGACCGCGCTCACGGTCATCGATCAGCTCAAGGAATTCGGCGAGACCCGGCGCGGCTGGCTCGGGGTGCGCATCCAGGCGGTGACCGACGAGATCGCTGAGAGCCTCGGTATCAAGCCCGCGCGTGGCGCGCTGGTGGCCGGAGTCGACGAGCGGGGCCCGGCCGGGCCCGCCGGCATCCTGCCCGGCGACGTGATCATCAGGTTCGACGGCAAGGACATCCGGGAGATGCGCGATCTTCCGCGCGTCGTCGCCGACGCCCCGGTGGGCAAGGAAGTCGCCGTGGTTTTCATCCGCAAAGGCAAGGAAGAGACGCGGACTGTCACGCTCGGTCGGCTCGAGGACACCGAAAAGCAGGCGGCGCTGACCAAGCCCGATGCGGATCCGCCGTCGCCGGCGCCGGTGGTGACACGCACCCTCGGCATCGACCTCGCCAATCTCAGCGACGACCTGCGCAAGAAATTCAAGATCCGCGACACGGTCAAGGGCATCGTCATCCTCAATGTCGCGTCCAACTCGCCTGCCGCCGACAAGCGGCTCAATCCCGGCGATGTGATCGTTGAGATCGCGCAAGAGGCGGTGCAGAACGCCGACGACTTCCAGACCAAGGTGGAACGGTTGCGCAAGGAGAAGCGGCCATCCGCGCTGCTGCTGGTCGCCGGCGCTGACGGTGAACTCCGCTTCGTTGCGCTGAGCTTGCAGTAGATTTGGTTTGGACAGTCCGGGACGCGGGCCTTGGCCCGCGCCCCGGCTATTGGTGTGGTCCCGCGACCGTTTTCTCGGGTCAGGCCGCCTTGAGGTTGATGCTGCTCTCAGCCAATTCGCTCAGCGCCACATCGGTCTTTTCCTCCTCGTCCAGCGTAGCGCCGAGCAGTTGTTTTGCTTCGGTCATGCCAAGCTGCGCCGCCCAGGTGGCGAGCGTGCCGTAACGGGAAATCTCGTAGTGCTCCACGGCCTGCGCCGCGCAGAGAAGCCCGGCGTCGAGCGCGTCGGAGCCCTTGAAGTCTTTCATCACTTCCTTGCCTTCTTCGAGCAGTCCCTCGATCGCCTCGCACTTCTTGCCCTTCGGCGCCTGGCCAATGAGCTTGAACACCTGCTCCAGCCGTCCGACCTGACCCTCGGTCTCGCGCTGGTGCTTCTCGAACGCCTTCCGGAGTTCGCCGGACTGCGCGGCCTTGGCCATTTTAGGTAGCGCGGTGAGGATTTTCTTCTCTGCCCAGTAGATGTCCTTGAGCGTCTCCAGGAAAAGATCTTCAAGGGTCTTGTCTTTCGCGGCCATTGCGCGCCTCCTCGATATGAGTGGGGTTATTCCCACACTCCAACGTTGCGTCGCGGCGCGCGGTTCCTCTTTCCGGCCCCGAGCGAGTCGAAAAAGTGGTCGTTTCACCGGAAGCGGCCCGGTGATGAATCGCGCATCTCGGTCGCGTGACCGTCGTCACGAGGCCCATGAGAAATCGAAGAAAATTGCCAACGCCTTGCTCTCCCTCGGACAGGCCGTCATCCGGGAGATTTGGGGAACGTTTCGGGGCAAAGCTCGTTGACGAGAGCGGCTAGGGAATCGTGAATGCGTATCGCCCAAATTGCCCCCCTGATCGAAAGTGTCCCACCACGCCTCTACGGCGGCACCGAGAGAATCGCGTCGTATCTGACGGAAGAGCTCGTCCGGCTTGGTCATGACGTGACCTTGTTCGCCAGCGGCGATTCCGTGACGACCGGTGAGCTCATTCCCTGCGTCCCGAAGGCGTTGCGCCTCGACGCGAGCGTACGCGACGTCATTCCTTACTACATGCTCATGTTGGATCGCGTAAGGCAGCGTGCCGACGAGTTCGACATCCTGCATTTCCACATCGACCAGTTTCATTTCCCGCTGTTCCGGTCGATCGCCGGCCGCACTGTGACGACGCTGCACGGGCGTCAGGACTTGCCCGATCTTCGTCCGCTCTATGCCGGCTTTTGCGACATGCCGCTGGTCTCGATTTCGCAATCCCAGCGCAAGCCGATACCGACCGCGAACTACGTGGCCAACGTTGCACACGGCATCCCGGCGGATTTGCTGCGCTTTGTTGCGCACCCGCAGGGCGGCTACGTCGCGTTCATCGGCCGCATCGCACCGGAGAAGCGGCCCGACCGCGCCATCGCGATCGCGCGGGCGCTCGGCGTCCCGCTCAAGATCGCGGCCAAGGTGGATCGTGTCGACGAGGCCTATTTCCGCGCGGAGATCGAGCCGCTCCTTGAGCCGCCCGGTGTCGAGTTCATCGGCGAAATCAACGATCTGCAGAAGTCGCAGTTTCTGGGGGAGGCGCTGGCGCTGCTGTTCCCGATCGATTGGCCGGAGCCCTTCGGCCTGTCGATGATCGAAGCCATGGCCTGCG
This sequence comes from uncultured Alphaproteobacteria bacterium, assembly GCA_963785745.1. GTDB lineage: Bacteria > Pseudomonadota > Alphaproteobacteria > Rhizobiales > Xanthobacteraceae > VAZQ01. Next base: position 118,997 of record CAWAWR010000024.1, on the reverse strand, counting down.
GCACGCCGGTGTTGGCGTTCGGCTGCGGCTCGGTGCCGGAGGTGATTGACGAGGGTGTCACCGGTTTGATCGTCGACAGCGTCGACGAAGCGATCACCGCGCTGCCGCGCGTCATAGCGCTCGATCGTCAAAAAGTTCGGCGGCGGTTTGAACGGCGCTTTACCGCAACGCGCATGGCCAAAGATTATCTGGAAGTCTATCGCTCACTATTGTCGCGTTCGGAGATAGAGGTCGTGCCAGCCGAGCCCCTGCAGCCTTCAGCGGCCGGCGGCGATCCGGACGGTTTGAGGGTTTTCGTTGCCTAAGCAGCAGGCGCAGCCGCAGCCAACGCCACCGACCGCGGCCTTGGTCGAGCAGGTCCCGGAGGTTCCGTTCTATATCCCGGCGACGGGGCCTTCCACGCGCCCGCGCAGGACGCTCAAGCACGGCGATTGCTTCGCCGTATTCGATAGCCACGGCGATATCGGCGCCACGCCGGGCGGACCCGACGGTATCTATTATTGCGACACGCGCTATCTCGGGCACCTGGAGCTGTCGCTCAACGGGATGCAGTGCCTGCTGCTCGGCTCCAATATCCGCGACGACAATTCCTTGCTGACGGTCGACCTCACTAATCCCGACATCTATTTCGACCAGAAGCTGGTGCTGCCAAAGGACACGCTGCATGTCGTACGCACGTTGTACGTCTGGCGCGCTGGGGTCTACCAGCGGCTTCGCGTCCAGAACTACGGCGACCGCGCGCTGAACTGCACGCTGTCGCTTTCATTCACCAGTGACTTTGCCGATCTGTTCGAGGTGAGGGGGTTGCGGCGGCCGCGCCGGGGCAACCTCGTTACCGAAATCGATGGAGAGCGCAACGTTTCGCTCAGCTACACCGGTCTCGACGGCCAGGTCCGCCGCACGTTGCTCGCGTTCGAGCCGCCCCCTGCGCAGCTGTCGACCAGCAACGCTTCATACTCGCTCGCGCTCAAGCCTGGCCAGTGCCAATGGATCTATGTGACGGCGCAATGCCGCGATGAGAACGCGCAGGCAAGCCCGCCGCCGCCGTTCCGCAAGGGCCTGCTGTCGGCATTCAAGGAGAAGCGCGCGGCGACCCGCGGCATCACCACGATCACGGCCTCGAATGAAATCTTCAACGAGGTGCTGTGCCGGTCCATGGCCGACCTCTCGATGCTCACGACGACGACGGCGCAGGGCCCTTACCCTTACGCCGGCATCCCGTGGTACTCCACGACGTTCGGCCGCGACGGGATCGTCACGGCAATCGAGATGCTGTGGTGCTATCCGGAACTGGCCAAGGGCGTGCTGCTGCGGCTCGCCGCCTGGCAGGCGAAGGAGTTCGACGCCGCGGCCGACGCGGAGCCCGGAAAGATTTTGCACGAGATGCGCAGCGGGGAAATGGCGGCGCTGCGTGAAATTCCGTTCGGTCTCTACTACGGCAGCGTGGATTCGACCCCGTTGTTCGTGTTGCTTGCGGGCCTCTACGCCGAACGTACCGGAGACGTGGCTACATTGCGTGAACTGTGGCCCAACGTCGAGGCGGCGCTGGCCTGGATCGATGGGCCCGGCGACCCCGATGGCGACGGCTTCGTCGAATATCATCGCCGCAACGAGTGCGGTCTGGTCAATCAAGGTTGGAAGGATTCCCACGACGCGATCTTTCATGCCGACGGGAGCCTTGCGGTCGGACCGATCGCGCTCGCGGAGGTGCAAGGCTACGTCTACGCCGCGAAGCGGCTGGCAGCGCGCAGCGCCCGACGTCTCGGCAAGAACGATCGTGCCGATGCGCTCGATCGCGCTGCGGACGCGCTCGCCGCGCAATTTGACGCCGCGTATTGGTGTGAGGACATGAACACCTATGCGCTGGCGTTGGACGGTGAAAAGCGTCCGTGCCGCGTGCGCACGTCCAATGCCGGGCAAGTGCTGATGAGCGGTATCGCGCCACAAGAGCGTGCAGACGCGGTGGCCCGAGACCTGATGCGGCCGGCGTTCTTCTCCGGCTGGGGGATCCGGACGGTGGCGAGCGAGGAGCGGCGCTACAACCCGATGTCCTATCACAACGGCTCGGTCTGGCCGCACGACAACGCGCTGATCGCGATGGGCTTTGCCCGCTATGGTCAGAAGGCGGCGGTCGCGCGGGTCTTTCAAGGCCTGTTCGACGCCGCCTGCTACATGGACTTGCGCCGGCTGCCGGAATTGTACTGCGGCTTCCAGCGCGGGCGCGGCCGCGGGCCGACGCTCTATCCGGTGGCCTGCTCGCCGCAGGCCTGGGCGGCGGGCGCGCCGTTCCTGCTGTTGCAATCATCGCTCGGGCTGGAATTCGACCTCGACCGGAACGAGATTCTGCTGCGCAATCCGCAGCTGCCGCCGTTCGTCGAGCACATCACGCTGAAGAACCTGCGCCTCGGAGACTTCAGCGTCGACATCGGCATTCATCGCGCCGGCCCGGTGGTATCGCTGCAGGTCTTGCGCAATACCGGGATCATCAAGGTGGCGACGGTCTATTCGTAGCGTCGCATCGCGGACACCCGCGACGCTCAATCCAGTACGTGGTTGACCATGCCGTCGGCGAGCTTCGGCTCGAACCAGGTGGACTTTGGCGGCATGATCTTGCCGGCGTCGGCCACCGCCATCAGATCGTCCATCTGTGTCGGATAGAGCGCGAACGCGACCGCCATCTCGCCGGATGCGACCCGCTTCTCCAGCTCACCCAAGCCGCGCCCGCCGCCGACGAAATCAATCCGCTTGTCGGTGCGCGGATCGGTGATGTTGAAGACCGGCTCGATGACATTGCGCGCGAGCAGCGTGATCGGCAGGCGCCCGATCGGATCGGCCGCGGGAATGTGCTCGGGCTTGAGTTTCAGCCGATACCAGCGGCCGCCAAGATACATCCCGAACTCGCCCGCCGACGTCGGCCGCACCGGCTTGTCCGATGCCTCGACCGTGAACCGCGCCTTCAATTCGGTAAGCACCTGCTCCGCGCTGCGGCCGTTGAGATCGCGGATGACGCGGTTGTAGTCGAGGATCGTCATCTGGTGATGTGGAAACACCACCGACAGGAAATCGCTGTGCGAACCTGCGCCGTTGCGGGTCTGCGCGACGCGCGCTGCCGCCGCCGAGCGGTGGTGCCCGTCGGCTATGTAGATCGCCGGCAGCGCGTCGAACGCACGCGTCAGCGCGGCGATCGTCGCGTCGTCGGCGACGACCCACATCTGATGGCGCACGCCGTCATCGGCCGTGACGTCGACATCCGGCGCGCCGGCGCTTGCCTTCGCCAGCAGCGCGTCGATCTCCGGCGCGGGCGGATAGCCCATCATCACCGGGCCGGTCTGCGCGTTGACCGCTTCGATCTGATGGACGCGGTCGTCCTCCTTCACCGGCGTGGTCAGCTCATGTTTGCGGACCCGGTTGGTGGCATAGTCGGCGAGCGAGGCAACCGCCGCGAGGCCGGTCTGCACGCGGCCGTTCCAGGTGAGCCGGTAGACGTAGTAGGCGGGCCTGGCGTCGCGGATCAGCGCGCCGGTCCTGACCAGGTGGTCGAGATTCTCCCGCGCCTTGGCGTAGACCGCCTTGTCGTAAGGATCGATCGAAGGGTCGAGGTCGATCTCGGGCTTGGAGATGTGCAGGAAGCTCCACGGCTTGCCCTTGGCGCGCTCGCGCGCTTCCGCGCTCGACAGGACATCGTAGGGCGGCGCAAGGATTTCGGCGGCGCGGCCGGGCGCCGGGCGTAGCGCACGGAACGGGGAAATGAGGGGCAAGGGTCACTCCAGGAATGCGGGTTCGCCGCTTTTTAGTCGGCAGGGACGGCGGGATCAATGGCAGCGAGATCGGCGGCGACAAAGGTTGATTTCGCGCGCTGCCGGGGTCTACCTCAAGCCCCGTGACACGCACCTCAGACCATGCCGGACGCCATCCTTCTCGCCGGGCCGACGACCAGCGGGAAGTCGGCGCTTGCGCTTGCGCTCGCCGAACAGCTCGGCGGGACCATCATCAATGCCGACTCCATGCAGGTCTATCGCGACCTGCGCATCATCACCGCGCGGCCGAGCCCGGCCGACGAGGCGCGCGTGCCGCATCTGCTCTACGGCCAGGTCGACGCCGCCGAGAATTATTCGGTCGGCCGCTGGTGCGTCGATGCGCAGGGCGCGATCGCGGAGACGCGGAAAGCCGGGCGCTTCCCGATTTTGGTCGGCGGCACCGGGCTCTACTTCAAGGCGCTCACGCAGGGTCTCGCTGCGGTCCCGCCGATTCCGGCCAGCGTGCGCGCATCGATCCGCGACCGGCTCGCGGCCGATGGTGTAGCGCCGCTTTATGCGGAGCTCCGGGAGCGTGATCCCGCGACCGCGCAGCGGCTGATGCCCGGCGACCGCTCCCGCATCGCGCGCGCTCTCGAAGTCGTCCTGGCGACCGGGCGTTCGCTTTCCGACTGGCATGGCGAAGGCATGCCACATAGCGCGTCGAAGACGCGCGTAAACGCGCTTATGCCGATCGACGCGGCGCGCGCCATCAAGCTGTTCCTCGACGTCGAGCGCTCCGAGCTCTATCGCCGCATCGATGCGCGGTTCGACGCCATGCTGGAGTTGGGCGCGCTCGAAGAGGTCAGGGCGCTTGCGCAGCGCCAACTCGACCCGGCGCTGCCGGCGATGAAGGCGCATGGCGTGCCGTGGTTGATCCGCCATCTCAACGGCGAGATCGCCCGCGACGAAGCCGCCGAAGGCGGCAAGCGCGACACCCGCCGTTACACCAAGCGGCAGGCGACCTGGTTCCGCAATCAATTGCCGGATTTTGCCTGGGTGACGCCGGACGAGGCGCCGGCACTTGTGGCCGCTACGCTCGGCCGCTGAGCGGAGCAGCAGTCTTTGGAGATGTCCGGACGCCCGGGCGGCTTGAACTGCACCTATCGCGGTGCGCGCAGAAAAAGCTCGTACAGCAGAATGACAACTTCAACGACGATCAGCGCCACGATCGTCGCTTCCAGGCGGAGCGAGCGCCCGGTATCGATGAGGTCCGTCAAGGCGCTCGTGGTCTCGCTGATGATCCGGAGCTTGCGGGCAAGCGCGGCGGCGCGCTCCTTGACCTCATACTCGTCGGCAAGCCGCGCGTAGAGGCGTTCGAATTGCGGATGGTCCCAGAGGACGTCCGGTTTTTCTTCGACTTCGATACGGCCGGATACGCGATGCTGCGTGAGCAGTGCCTGTCCGATCGTGCGCACCACTTGCCGCCGCTTGGCGGGAAGGCGGCCATCGCGCGCCAGCTCGACCGCAAATGGTTCGATGGTTTCGAACACCTTGCTCACTTCACGCTCGTCACGGGCGAGCGCCAGATTCTTGGCCAGGGCATCGGCGATGACAAGGAGGCGCGGCGGCGACAAGTCGCGGACGACGATAGGGCCACCCGGCGCGATCAGCTCTTCTCCCTCCGTGACGACCTCGATGGTGGCCGTTTCATCCTCATAGCGGTCAAACGGGGCGGTGATGCGCGGGCGTAAGCCGCGCAGGACTTCGTCTTCCTCGACCGGCGACAAATCGAACAACACCGCCACCCCGTAGCGGAACAGCACCACCTCGCCATGGCCGCCCACCCGGAACGCGAGCGGGTTGGTTGAGATCATTTCGCTGCGCTCGAGCCCGACCGTATCGATGCGTTCTCCGAGCAGGATGGCGCGCGCAGTCAGCCGCCGTGGCGCGACCGGAACGGGCAGGGTGGACGGTTGCGGCGCGGCCATACTCATACCTGCTAGCGAGGGCCCGGACTTAATCATACACGGTCTCGATATAGTGATCGGAATCGACCACCGCTTCGATGACAGTCGGGCCGTTTGCCGAAAGTGCCGACGTAACCGCGGCTTCCAGCGCATCGGCGCTGCGCACGCCGACCGCGGGCACGCCGAAGTAATGCGCGGGCGGATCGCGGTAGTCCTCTTCCTGCAGTTCCGTTCCGTAGAGCGGAAACTGTCGGCGGATCTGCTTCACCTTGATGAGGCCCAGCCATTTGTCGTCGAGGACGACGATGGGAAGGGTGAGGCCGAGGCGCTTCGCGGTCGCAACCTCGCCGCACGTCATCTGGAAGCAGCCGTCGCCGATCAGGCAAACCACCGGCAGGTTGGGCCGCGCAAGCTTCGCGGCGATCGCGCCGGGCAGGCCGAATCCCATCGACGACCAGCCGTTGGTGATCAGGAAGGTCTTCGCCGCGTGCGCCGTCCACTGGCTGGCGATCTGGTGAGTATGCGCGCCGACGTCGAACGACAAGACGCCGTCGCGCGGTAGCGCGCGCCGCACCGCGTCGATCGCCGCATGCGCGCTGAACGAATTGGTGTCGGGCCGCAGCGCCTGCTGGAATGCGCGGCGGTGATCGGCGAGCGCCTGCGCCGCCCAGCGGTTGGTCGCGGGCGGCAGCGCCGTGAGCCGCGCGAGCGAGGCGTCGAGATCGCCGCCGACGTGGTGGATGAGATTGACCGATGGCGCGACGTCCGGCGGATCGATGTCGATCGAAAGGAGCGGGACGTCGTCGATCCATGCTTCGTACTCGACCTCGATGGTGTCGTAGCCGAGCCCCACGATCAGGTCGGCGGAACGCAGGAGCTTGCGCTGGGTTTGACGGCAGGCGCGCTCGATCACGCCGAGCGAGAGCGGGTGCTCCTCGTCGATCAAGCCCTTGGCCATGGTTGTCGTGGCGAACGGCAGGCTGTGACGCTCAATTGTCTTGCGAAGCAGTGACGGATCGGCGACGCGCATGGCTGACGAGCCGAGCACCGCCACCGGCCGTTTGGCGGCGGCGATGAGTTCGGCGGCGCGGGCAACCTCGGTATCCGGCGCCGGTGCGAGCGGAACGGCGGCGGCCAGCGGCGGGATTGTTTCAGCCGCCGGCGCGAGCGCCACGTCTTCCGGCAGGTCGAGATGCACCGGACCCATCGGCTCGCTCATCGCCAGCGCGATGGCAGCGCTTACGGTTTCCGCGATGCGCCCGCGCTCCAGCCGCAGCGTCGCCTTGGTGATCGGCTTGAACAGCGCGTGATGGTCGATCCACATCTGGATTCGTCGGCCAAGCTGGTCGGTGTTGAGATTGCAGGTGATGGCGATCATCGGCGAGCGGTCGAGCCAGGCGGAGCCGACGCCGGTCGCCAGGTTGGTGGCGCCGGGGCCTAGGGTCGCGATGGCGAGGCCCGGGGCGCCGGCCAGGCGGCCGCTGACGTCGGCGGCAAAGCCGGCCGAGCCCTCATGGGCGGTCAGTACGAACGCGACCCCGCCCTTGCGCATGGCCTCCATCAGGGGGAGGACGTTGCCGCTCGGGATGCCGAAGCCGTGGCCGATACCGGCCGCTTTCAGGATGGCGACGATCAGATCGGCGTTGTTCATGGGGTTCTGGCGGGCGTGGGGTGGGAATGGGCCGTCTTTGGTAGCTTACCACTGAATAGCGCTTGACCGGCTCCGTGGCGCTGCATATAAGGGCGCGCAACGAAATGGCGAATATATTAAGAAATGCGCAATAAAATTACTCTCGTGGTAGGCAGGCGCACCGCCGGGGGTGGGTAACTCCCCCTGGTTGGCGGTGCGCATGCAGGGCCCTCGCGGGCCTTTTTGATTCCCCGGGACTACGGGACGACAGGACGACGGAGCGGACGATGAGTAAGGAAATGACCGGCGCCGAAATGGTGATCGAGGCGCTCGCCGATCAGGGCGTGGAGCACATCTTCGGCTATCCCGGCGGCGCGGTGCTGCCGATCTACGATGCGCTGTTCCAGCAGTCGAACCGCCTGCAGCACATCCTGGTGCGTCACGAGCAGGGCGCGGTGCATGCCGCCGAAGGCTATGCCCGCTCGACCGGCAAGGTCGGCTGCGTGCTCGTCACCTCGGGTCCTGGCGCCACCAATGCGGTGACCGGCCTGACCGACGCGCTCTGCGACTCGATCCCGATCGTCTGCATCACCGGGCAAGTGCCGACGCACCTGATCGGCAACGATGCGTTCCAGGAATGCGACACCGTCGGCATCACGCGGCCCTGCACCAAGCACAACTACCTGGTGAAGAACATCGCCGACTTGCCGGGCGTGCTGCACGAGGCGTTCCACATCGCCAAGAGCGGACGCCCGGGTCCGGTCGTCGTCGACATTCCGAAGGACGTCCAGTTCGCCAAGGGCGTCTATTCGAAGCCGAAGGAGATCGCGCACAAGGGCTACAAGCCGAAGCTCAAGGGCGACCTCGACCGCATCAAGGCCGCGATCGAGATGATGCAGCAAGCCAAGCGGCCGCTGTTCTACACCGGCGGCGGCATCATCAATTCCGGACCGGCCGCAAGCCAGTTGCTCCGAGAGCTGGTCAAGCTCACCGATTTCCCGATCACCTCGACGCTGATGGGGCTCGGCGCGTTTCCGGCCTCCGACAAGCATTGGCTCGGCATGCTCGGCATGCACGGGACCTGGGAAGCGAACTGGGCGATGCACGACTGCGATCTTATGGTCTGCATCGGCGCGCGCTTCGACGACCGCATCACCGGGCGGCTGGACGCGTTCGCGCCGCATTCGCGGAAGATCCATGTCGACATCGATCCGTCCTCGATCAACAAGAACGTCAAGGTTGACCTGCCGATCGTCGGCGATTGCGCGCATGTGCTGGAAGATATGGTTCGGCTGTGGCGCGCCGGTTCGGTGGCGCCGGACAAGAAGGCGCTCGCCGACTGGTGGAAGCAGATCGACAAGTGGCGCGCTCGTAAGTCGCTCGCGTACAAAAACTCGAAGGATATCATCAAGCCGCAATACGCGATCCAGCGGCTCTATGAGCTGACCAAGGGTCGCGACGTCTACATCACCACGGAAGTGGGCCAGCACCAGATGTGGGCGGCGCAGTTCTTCCATTTCGAAGAGCCGAACCGCTGGATGACCTCGGGCGGGCTCGGCACCATGGGCTATGGCCTGCCGTCGGCGGTCGGCGTCCAGCTCGCCCATCCGGACGCGCTGGTCATCGACATCGCCGGCGAAGCCTCGGTGCAGATGACCATGCAGGAAATGTCCACGGCATCGCAGTACCGGCTGCCGATCAAGATCTTCGTGCTCAACAACCAGTACATGGGCATGGTGCGCCAGTGGCAGGAGCTGTTGCATGGCGGGCGCTATGCGGAGAGCTACAGCCATTCACTGCCGGATTTCGTGAAGCTCGCCGAGGCCTATCAGGGCGTCGGCATCCGCTGCGACAAGCCGGGCGAGCTCGACGCCGCGATCAAGGAGATGATCAACGTCAAGAAGCCGGTGATCTTCGATTGCGTGGTTGATCCGGCCGAGAACTGTTTCCCGATGATCCCGTCGGGCCGCGCGCACAATGAGATGCTGCTGGGCGACGCCGCCGAGAGCATCGACGAGGCGGTCACCGAAGAAGGCAGGATGATGGTGTAATGGCCAACGGTAGCACCTCCCACTATCCCGCCGCGCCGGCGGCGCAAGGCATCGAGAGCCACACGCTCTGTGTCCTGGTCGACAACGAGCCGGGCGTGCTCGCGCGCGTCATCGGCCTGTTCTCGGGCCGCGGCTACAACATCGACTCGCTGACGGTGTCGGAAACCGAGCACCAGAAGCATCTCTCGCGCATCACCATCGTCACCCGCGGCACGCCGATGGTGATCGAGCAGATCAAGAACCAGCTCGAGCGGCTGGTGCCGATCCACCGCGTCGTGGACATGACGGTGGCCGGTCCCGCGATCCAGCGCGAGCTGGCGATGGTGAAGGTGCGCGGCACCGGTGACAACCGCGTCGAAGCGCTCCGCCTTGCCGATGCTTTCCGCGCCCGCGTCGTCGACGCCGGTACCGAGAGCTTTGTGTTCGAGATCACCGGCGCGTCCGACAAGATCGAGAGCTTCATCGCGCTGATGCTGCCGATCGGGCTGGTCGAGGTATCACGCACCGGTATCGTCGCGATCCAGCGCGGGCCGGAAGGGATGTAGGCGCTTTCCGCCTTGAGGTCTCTGCGCAGAGCCCACATCGGCCATGCGCATGGGTTTTCCGTTTACTTCGACATTTATGGAATTTTTGATCTGAGAGTCGCTCAACAAATCGAAGCGAGAGCGATTTCAATCCATTTTCCGTGCAACTATATTCGTCGTCCGGTGTTGTCTGGTTCGGTCTGTTGATCGCAGGGGCGGTAATTGGACGAAACCTGGTGGCTCTTCTTCTTCGTCGGGTTGCTGGCGCAGCTCGTTGATGGCGCACTCGGCATGGCGTTCGGCGTCACCGCGACGACCGTCATGCTGTCGTTCGGGACGTCTCCGGCGCAGGCCAGCGCCATGGTCCACATTGCCGAGATTTTCACCACCGCAGCGTCCGGTGCATCGCACTGGTGGCATCGCAACATCGACTGGACGATCGTGCGGCGTATCGCCATTCCGGGCGTGATCGGCGGTATTCTGGGGGCGACCATCCTGGCCAATGTGGACGGCAAGATTATCGCGCCGTTTGTGACCATCTACCTCGCGCTGATGGGCGTGCTCATCCTCGCGCGGGCGCTACGTGCCTTCGCGACGATCGAGCCAAGCATGCGCGGGATGCCGGCGGTCGGGTTCGGCGGCGGTATGCTCGACGCCATCGGCGGGGGCGGCTGGGGTCCGATCGTCACCTCGACCCTGGTCGGGACCGGCCATGTGCCGCGTTACGTCATCGGCTCGGTCAACCTGACCGAGTTCTTCGTGACGGTGGCGACCTCGGTGACCCTCATGCTTTCCTTGGGGCTCTCCGACCTCGCGCCCGTGATCCCGCTGGTCCTTGGCGGGCTGGTGAGTGCGCCGTTCGCCGGCTATCTGGTCAAGATTATCTCCACACGCCTCCTGATGCTGCTGGTGGGCGGCCTGATCCTGCTGTTGAGCCTGCGCTCGCTGCTGCGGCTTGTTGGCTGGCTCTAACGCTGGCTGGCCGGGCGGGCCGTCAGACGGCGCTTGATTTTCGCCGCCGATTGCCGTTTCTGCCCCTCATCACCCTATGACGTGACTTGAGACGTTCGAGAGGACCCGGGCCAATGCGTGTTTACTACGATCGCGATGCCGATCTGAACCTGATCAAGGGCAAAAAGGTCGCCATTATCGGCTATGGCAGCCAGGGCCATGCCCATGCGCTCAACCTGCGCGACTCCGGGGTCAAGGACGTAGCGGTGGCGCTCCGCAAGGGGTCGCAGGGCGTCAAGAAGGCCGAATCCGAGAAGCTTAACGTCATGGAGGTCGCCGAGGCCGCCAAATGGGCCGACGTGATGATGATGCTCACGCCCGACGAGCTGCAGGCGGACATCTACAACAACCACATGCACGCCAACATGAAGAAGGGCGCGGCGCTGATGTTCGCGCACGGCCTCAACATCCACTTCAACCTGATCGCTCCGCGCGAAGATCTCGACGTCATGATGATCGCGCCGAAAGGTCCCGGTCACACCGTGCGCGCCGAGTACCAGCGCGGCGCCGGCGTGCCGGTGCTGATGGCGGTGCATTGCGATTCATCCGGCAACGCGCACGACCTCACGCTGAGCTATGGCTCCGCAATCGGCGGCGGCCGCGCCGGCATCATCGAAACCACCTTCCGCGAAGAGTGCGAGACCGATCTGTTCGGCGAACAGTCGGTGCTGTGCGGCGGCCTCGTCGAATTGATGAAGGCCGGCTACGAGACGCTGGTGGAAGCCGGCTATGCGCCCGAGATGGCGTATTTCGAATGCGTGCACGAGGTGAAGCTGATCGTCGACCTGATCTACGAAGGCGGCATCGCCACCATGGATTATTCGGTGTCGAACACCGCCGAGTACGGCCAGTACGTTTCGGGTCCGCGCGTGGTGACGCCGGAGACCAAGGCCGAGATGAAGAAGATCCTCGGCGACATCCAGTCCGGCAAGTTCGTCAAGGACTGGATGCTTGAGAACCGCGTCCACCAGACCTCGTTCAAGGCCATGCGGGCGAAGAACGCCGCGCATCCGATCGAGGAGGTGGGTGCGAAGCTGCGCGCCATGATGCCGTGGATCAAGCAGCGCGCGATGGTCGACAAGAGCCGGAACTAATCCACGGCCTTTTGCGCTGAAGACGGGCTTGCTGCGAAGCCCTGTTGGGATCAAGCAGCGGGCCATAGTGGACAAGAGCCGGAACTGATCTGCGGCCTAGCCGACGGCCGTCATCAATCCTTGATGCGGAAGACCATGACGCGGCCGTCGTCGTGCAGGACCTCGCCTTTCTGCGACAGGTCGCTGAGTTCCTTGCCGAAGGTCAAGGCGCGAATGCCGGCAGTCCGATCACGAACGCCATGCGTTCGGGCCTGATCAATGTAGTGTTGCGGCGATTGGACTCCAAAGCCGGTGTACTCCCACAGCACATAGCGCACGTTAGCCGGACGCTTGGCCCAAGCCATGGTGAGGCCGGCGGATTCTGTGTCGAGCACGGGGTTGCGCGTGAAATCGAGCCGGAACGGCGTGCTGACCCAGGCCACGAACGGCTCGCCTTCCGGGATCAGGTTCTGAAATCCGCGCAGCGTGTCGGCCCAGGTGCTGGACAGCGCCTCGCGGTTGTAGTCGCGATAGTCGGGCCGCTGCGCGAAGCTCGAGAATGCCAGAATTGAGCCGGTCCGCACCGCCTGCCGGTATCGATCCACGAATGACGGGGTGAAGATTGCAACGCAAAGCAGTACGCCGATGATGGGTGTCGCCGTGCCAAATCGAAGAGGTCCGGCAATCGACGCGCCCAGCACCACGACGAACGGAGTGATGCCGAGCAAGAACGGCACCGCGTATCGCAGGCTGGTGTCGTAACCGGCGAGCGACGGTCCGGCTGCCAACAGCGCGGCGTAGGACAAGATCAACGTGGCGGCCGCGGCCGCAATCCCGAGTGCCGTCCTGGCGGGCACGCGCCATACCGGCTGTCTCCAGACGGCAAGGCTCATTCCGGCGACGATCAGCGTCAGGACCAGGAGCATCGTATAGTGCGCATGCGTGGCGCCGTAGGCGAGCCGGTTGATGGAGAAGATGTGCAGCCGGTCGGGCCTTGCTGCCGAAGGGATCGGATCGGTCGGCAGCGCTTGCATGCTGAGATAGTGGGGCGCGTGCAGCAGGATCCATGGCAGCAGCGCCGCCGCGCTGCACAGGCCGGTCTGAAGGCCCCAGACCAGTCCCGCGCGCCACGACTTCGCGGCGTATGCGACACTCAACGCCGTCAGCGGCAAATGCACCAGCGGGAACAGCACAAAGATCGGCTTCAATGCGACGAGACCACCATAGATGAGCCCGAGCGCGATTTGGGAGGGCGGAGATTTTTCGCGATCGTCCGTCGTCAGCATGACGGCCGCCGCTATGAGCGCGGCGGCGGTGAACAGCGACGACACGTTGACGTATTGCGGATTGATGAACGCGATGAGAAGCGGCGCGAGTGCCGCGCCCGGCAGCGGTGCAAGACGACCCCAGCCAGCCGACGCGCCGAGCATCATCAAAAGCAGGAAGGCAAGAACAGCGTCGACACCGTTGATGTATTCAACCGGCGCGACCAGGAGCGGAAATCCATGAAGAAAGGCGAGGGCGCCGAGACTTCTCCGATCCGATGGCGCTCAGCGGGCTGCCGAACAGCGTCCCGGTCGCGAGCATGCGCACGGGATGCGCCAGGTATTTCTGAAAGTCGTCGTGATAGTTGAATGCGCTGGGCGGAAGCTGCGTGAGGATGGCGACGCCAATGACGAGCGTGATCAGCCCGACGGTGACCAGCACCTCGACTTGCGCGGCATCCGCTCGCGGCCAGCGCATACGCAGGCTCTTCGCGTGAAGCGCGAACAGGACCAGCCCGATCCCCAGGATCAGCCACAATGAGACCGGTGTCGCCAATCGGACGAGATTGAGGAGGCCGCCGATCGGCAACAGCGCGGCAAGCCCGAGTGCCATGGTCAATGGCCGCGAACTGCCCTCTGCGTGCGCAAAGCGGCGCACGGCCATGCCCCATCCATAGAGGGAGGCGCATGCCACGAGCAGCCCACAACTCGCCAAAACAAAGCGAACCATGGCTACGTCATCGTCGACTTGAAGAGATGCCCGGCGCAGGCGGCATTAGGAAATCCCCAATCCAATCAAGTGTTACACTCCGGTCGCGCGCTTGCAATGGTTCCGCCCATGGGGTGACGTTGGTGACCGACAATCACGTCGTTTGCCGCTTTGGGAAATGAAACTGGATGATCGAGTTGGGACCGCGGTAGTAGGCGGACAACTGTTTCAATTGCGGCGGCGGGTCGTTGTAATCGTGCCAGATCTTGATCGGACCGAAAAACGCCCACTGCCAATTCGGACGGAAATTCCAGTTGAGCGGAAGAACGCAGGGCGTGCGCTGCCACTCCGACACAGCCTTGGCGAACGCGCCCTGGTCCGCATGCGGCATCATGCGGCGCTGACCGCTCTGGTCGATGAAATCGATTGCCGAGTCGACGTCCGGCGTTATCCGTTGCCATGTCTCAAACAGGTCTTTGGCGGCGCGCGTGAAAAACAGGACGCCGGTGTTGTACTCGGTGGCGTCGTCATTCGGCAGCCCACGATAGCGGCGCGCCCAGGGACATTCGCAGATACTGCAGGCCAGGCCGAACCGCGCCGCCTGGGCAAATCCGAAATCGAGCCGATCAAGTACGACCGTGTCGGCATCGAGAAACAGCGTCTCGTCGAAGGGTGAGAGCGACATCATGCGCGACTTCTCGAGCAGGCCCTTGTACTCGTCGGTATCAGCGGGCAGCCGGACGATCTCGTGGGGGAGCTCCGGATGCACCTCCTTGAGCGACGCCAGCGATCGCGCGAGCACGCGTTCGCCCTTGTCGCCCCAGATGATGTAAAGAACGCCCCTGGACATCTGCTTCTCCGTCTTTTGCGCGGCCTTAGTAACCCCGCGCAACTTGCCATCATAGCTATTTTCCCCGATAATGCGGCCATCTACAAAATCATGAAAACAAGGTTCCGCTGCAGCGCGGCGTATGCATGACGACGCTTGTCGAGTCGACTGAGAAGAGCGCGGTGCTCAGCCGTTCAGCCAGGATCGTGATCCTGGGCATGATCCATGTCGTGGCGATCGGCGTTCTCCTGATTTACGAGAACGGGCCGGTGCCGATTGTCGCGGCGCTCCTGACCTGGGGATTGCTGAATTTCTTCTGGCTGATGTTGCTGCGGCGGCCGGCGGTTGCGGCGTTCCTGTCGTTCGGGACCGTCGTCACGCTGATGGTCCTGTCGATGTTCAAGCACCAGTTCTTGAGCCGGACGATCACGTTCCTGGACGTGATCATGGTCGACACCGAGACCACGCAGTTCCTGTTCGACGTGTTCCCCGACATCGGGTGGCAGCTTGCGGGCGCGGCCATCTTGTTCTTGCCGCTGCTCGTGTTGTTTTGGTGGCTCGATCCGTTGCGCATGCGGCGATCTCTTGCGCTCGCCGGTTTCGTTGTGTGCTTTGCCGGGCTTGCCGCAATGTCCCTGTTGGTACCGCTCGATCGCGAGGACGAATTCTTCGATCGCAATTTCGTCTCAAAATTCGCACGTTCGACGGCCGTGGCGGTGGTCGACCTGACGACCGGGCGGTTGCTCGAATCCGATGCCAGGGCGGCGGACCGCCTCGATGTCGCGAGCGCACCCGAATGCCAATCCAATGTGAAACGGCCGCATATTTTCCTGGTCCTGGATGAATTGAGCTTTGACGCGACGATGATGCCGGGCACCAAGGTGCCGCCCAACTACCGGAATCATTTTCGCTCGTTCGACGGCAAAGAGCGCCGTCTGGTGGTCGAAGGGGCGGGCGGACCGACTTGGTACACCGAGTACAACGTGCTGACCGGATTGTCGTCGCGGTCATACGGACGATTTGCCGAGGGCGTGACCAGGCTCGCGGCCGGGCGTGTCAACCGTGGCATGCCGCATGTGTTGAAGAACTGTGGCTATCAAACCTTCAGCGCCTATCCGCAGCCCGGCGCCTTCCTCAATGCGCGCGGCTTCCAGACCTCGGCGGGCATCGAACGCTTCCTGCAGGCCCAGGACATCGGGTCGCGCGACCGCAATACTGACGATTTCTATTATGACTTTGCGCTCCGTACGTTCACCTGGGAACGCGGCAACGGCCCGGTGTTCTATTTCTTGTACACGGTCGCCAATCATTTCCCCTGGAGTTTCACGTTCCGCCCCGACCTGACGCCGGGCTGGAAGGGGTTTGGAAATCGCTTCGACGTCGATGAGTTCGTGCGCCGTCAGCTCATGAGCGCGGTCTACTATCAGGAGTTTCTCGAAAAGCTGCGCCGTCAATTCCCGGATGAATCGTTCCTGATCGTGCGCTTCGGCGACCATCAGCCGAGCTTCGCGCGCAATTTCGTCAATCCCGGTCTTCAAGTCGAAGAGATCGTCGAACGCATCCAGCAGTTCGACCCGCGCTACTTCACGGCCTATTACGCCATCGACACGATCAATTTCACGCCGGCCGATTTGTCGTCTGCGCTCGATACGCTCGATGCACCTTATCTTCCCTTGGTGGTGCTGGAGGCCGCGGGCATACCGCTCGACGCGTCTTTTGCGGAACAGAAGAAGATCCTGCAGCGCTGCCGCGGTCAGTTCTATTTCTGCAACAGGGGGGCCGAGGCGCGCCGGTTCAACCGAATGCTGATCGACGCCGGTTTGATCAAGGGGCTGTAGCCGGTTGACCCGCGATTGCTCCGAAGGGGCCGGCGCAGACCGTGCGGCCCCACTTTTGCCTGTCACCTGCGGGCGCTACACTCCCGTCCGCGGCAAATAGGCCGCAGGGAGAACGCATCAATGAAACGAGAGTTTGTGCCATTTGTGCTCGCGGGCGCCGTCGCGCTGGCGGGCTTGACCGTCCCCGCGGCGGCGCAGGATTTCACCATCAGTTCGTCCGCGTTCCAGGACGGCGGCTGGCTGCAACAGAAGAACGCCGGCGCCAACAAAGCCAACCCGAATTGCGTCGGCGACAACGTTTCTCCGCCGCTTGCCTGGACCAACGTGCCTGCGAAAGCGACGAGTCTCGCGCTTCTCATGTTCGACCCGGAAGGCCGTGGCGGCATGGGCGTGTCGCACTGGGTCGCTTACGGCATCCCGGTGTCGGTGACCGGCTTCGCGGAAGGTGAGGTGAGCAAGCCGTCCGAAAAATATGTCGGTGGTCTCGGCACCAACAAGGAGAGCATCTACCTCGGTCCTTGCACGCCGCCCGGTCCGCTGCACCACTACACCTTCACGCTGATCGCGACGACGCACGGCCCGAAGGACCTGCCGCCCAAGCTCACGCGCGAGGAATTCTTCGAGAAGTCCACCGGCAAGCTCCTCACCGCGACCGGTCTGATCGGACTGTGGAAGAAGAAGTAAGCTGACGCCTGTTCGTGCACGGATAGTCGCGCGTCCGCCGGTGGTGGGCGCGCGCTATTTTTTCGCGCTCGCGCGGTTCTCGATCTCGGCCCACAGCCAGCGCGCGGCGCTAGCTGGTGACGCGTCGGCTGCGGTCGCCCGCAGGTTCGCCTCGCGCATCAGCGTGACGTCGATCGCGCCGGTCAGCGGCCGCAGTGCATCGAGCATCGTGCGGTCGTTGGCGCGTTTGGGCGCCACCAGCATGATGGCGTCGTAGGGCGGGATCGCCTGCCGCGGGTCGGTGAGCACGACGAGCCCATGGCGCGCGATGCGGCCGTCGCTGGTGTAGCCCGCGATCACGTCGACCTCGCCGGCCTCCGCCGCCGGATACATGAACTCCGGCTGCATCGTGCGTTCGCTCTTGAACTTGAGGCCGTAGGAACTGCGGATCGCCGCCCATTCAGGCCGGCCGAAGAATTCGTAGTCGCCGGCGATCGTCAGGGCAGACGCGTGACGTGCCAAGTCCGCCATCGACCGCACGCCGAGGGCCTTGGCGCGCTGCGCGGACATCGCCAGCGCATAGGCGTTCTCGAAGCCGAGACCCCCCGCAACCGTGATGCCGTGCCGATCCTTGAGCCAGGCGGTGACGTCGCGCAGCACCTCGTCGCGCGATTTCACGTCGCTGCGTTGCATCTGATTGGCCCAGATCGTGCCGGTGTACTCCACATAGACGTCGATCTCGTTGGCCTTGAGCGAATCGAAGATGACGCCGGAGCCAAGCCCGTCGCGTCGTCCTGCCGACAGCCCGCTGTCCGAC
Source organism: uncultured Alphaproteobacteria bacterium (assembly GCA_963785745.1). Lineage (GTDB taxonomy): Bacteria > Pseudomonadota > Alphaproteobacteria > Rhizobiales > Xanthobacteraceae > VAZQ01. The sequence goes on along the minus strand of CAWAWR010000024.1, from coordinate 100,883 downwards.
AGCCGCTGCTGGATCAGCGCGGCGAGGACATATTGCTCGGAGAACGGCTTCGCGCCGACGATATAGTCGGCGCTCGGCCGCGCCAGCGAGGGCAGGAACGAACCGGCGAGCAGGCATGCGAGGCCAATGGCGCCAAATGCGACGCGTCGGCGCCTGCGCTGTGCGACCCCGGCTTCCATCAACGCCAGCAACTGATCGACGGCGAGCGCCAAGAGCGCCGCTGCGACACATCCGAACAGCACGAACACCCAGTTTTGCGTCTGCAGGCCGGTGAAGATGTAGTTGCCAAGGCTCGTCTGCCCGATCGGCGTCGACAGCGTCGCGGTGCCGATCACCCAGACCGCCGCGGTACGGATGCCGGCCATGATCACTGGCAGCGCGAGCGGCAATTCGACCATCGACAGCGATTGCCGCGGCGTCATGCCGACGCCACGCGCCGCTTCGGTTACCGCCGGATCGACGCCCTCAAGGCCGGTGATCGTGTTCCTCAGCACCGGCAGCATGCTGTAGAGCGCGAGCGCCAGCACCGAGGGCAGGAAGCCAAGTGCGGAGAAGCCAAATCCGAACGTCCGTTCGGTGAGCGCCGCGAGCGCGAGCAGGAGCGGATAGAACAGCGCCAGCAGCGCCAACCCCGGAATCGTTTGCGCGACGCTTGCGACCGTCAGCAGGATTCGCCGCAACGTCGGCCGGTGCATCGAAAGGATCGCGAGCGGGAAACTCACCGCGAGCCCGAGTGCAAGCGCCGTCATGCTCACCAGCACATGGCCGCCCAGATAGTCCGGCAGCCGCGCCAATGCCTCCGCGATTTGCGCGTTCTCGATCATCGCGGCGCCTTCAGCGCGTTGAGGCGATCTGCCTGCCGCCGCGGCGTCTGCATCAGCTCGCTCACAAAGTCGTCCTGTGTGTTCGCCATCATGGCGTCCGGCGTCCCTTCCGCAACGAGACGTCCGCCGCGCATCACGGCGATGCGGTCGGCGAGCAGCAGCGCCTCCATCATGTCGTGCGTGATCATCACGGTGGTGAGGCCGAACTTGTCGTGCAGGGCGCGGTAGTCCTGCGAAAGCGCGTCGCGGGTGAGGGGATCGAGCGCGCCGAACGGTTCGTCCATCAGGACGATGCGCGGACTGGCCGCGAGCGCCCGGGCCACGCCAACCCGCTGGCGCTCGCCGCCGGAGAGTTCGTGCGGAAACCTCCGGCCATGGGTGGCGCGATCGAGGCGGACCAGCTCGATCAGCTCGTCGACGCGGCGCGTGATGGTAGCGGGGTCCTCGCCCAGCAGACGTGGGGTGATCCCGATGTTCTCGGCCACCGTCATATGCGGGAACAGGCCGACGCCCTGGAAGACGTAGCCAATGCGGCGGCGCAACGCGATTGGGTCGATGGTCCGGACATCCTCGCCGGCGACCCGGACCTTGCCTTCGCTCGGGTCGATCAGCCGGTTAACCAGTCGCAGCAGGGTGGTCTTGCCGGAGCCGGAAGGGCCAACGACCGCCAGGAACTCCCGCTCGCGGACTGCAAGCGACACTCCGTCGAGCACCTTGCGGCTGCCACCACCGTAGCTTTTGCTGACGGAATCGAAGGCAATGACCGCGGTTGCTTCGGTCATCGGCCAGGCCGCCGGTTGGACGACGCCCCGGCATGAATGGGCATTAAGGAAGGTGGGCGATCGGGCATCGTTCGATCCGACATTAAGGCAGGGTAATCTCCGGCGTGCCGCGCGGAAACGATTTTCGGTTCAATTCGCACCGGCGACGTTATGTGACCTTGCAAAGACACAAATATTGCACTTTTATTATAAAGGTCCGTGTGCCGGGTGTAGCCGTTTGGAGTCATTGCCGGGCACGGGCGCGTAAAACCATGCCGCCCTCCATTTCATCGCTGACCAGCCGTTGGGCCGCCGACACCGGGGTCCTGGGTTTTCTATGGCGTGCAGGCCCGGTGCTGGTCGTCCATCTCGCAGCGCTGATCATCCTGTTTCAGACCGAGTATTACGACGTCCCGCGGATGTCCTCGTTCGTGCTGACGTGGGCGTTGTTCAACTTCGCCTGGCTGGCCGTGCTCCGCCGTCCGGGCGTGTCGGCGGTGATGTCGCTGGCGATGGTCGTCATCCTGATCCAGGTCTCGGAGCTGAAATACAGTGTCATTTGGCAGACGGTGAGCTTCGTCGATCTCATGGTCATCGACTGGAGCTCGTTCTCCTATTTGCTGGCGATCATGCCGGGCCTGACGACTTACGTCGTCATCGGGATTGCCGTGGGGGCTGCGATCCTGATGCTGCTCTGGCGTCTTGATCCGTTCCGGATGCCGCGGCTCAAGGCCGTTGCGGGCTCACTTGCCTGTTTGCTTGGTCTTGGCGGGCTGTCGGTTACGCATCCGTTCTGGCCTGAGGACATCTGGTACCCCTACAGCCACGTCTCCAACTTTGCGCGCTCCGGCGTCGACGCGGTTACCGCTTACGTGCGCAACGGATACATGGAATCGGACGCCATGGTGACGGACCGTCTCAAGATGGTTCCGGTCGCGGCCTGCGAGCCCGGCGCCAAGCCGCCGCACATCATCATGGTGCATGACGAATCCGCTTTCGACATCCGCAATGCGCCGAACATCCGCGTGCCGCAGGGATACGGCCACCACTTCCGCTCGTTCGACGGCAAGCAGCGCGATCTTGTCGTCGAGGCTGCCGGGGGACCGAGCTGGTACACCGAGTACAACGTGTTCGCGGGATTGTCGGCGCGCAGCTTCGGCAAGTTCTCCTATTTCGTGACCCGCATCGCGGCCGGGCGCGTCGAGCGCGGCCTGCCGAACGCGTTGCGCCGCTGTGGCTACCGCACTTTCTCGCTGTATCCCGCGAACGGCGCATTCATGGCGACGCGCACGTTCCAGGCATCGACCGGCGTGCAGAATTTCTTCGACAGAGGCGCAATGCGCGCGCGCGAGGTCGAGCCCGACAGCTTCTACTACGACACCGCGATCAAGATGTTCGAGCGCGAGCGCACGAGCGGTCCGACGTTCTTCTTCATCTACCTGTCGGCCAACCATTTTCCATGGGACTACCGCTGGCGCCCGGAGCTGACGGCGGACTGGAAGGACCTGGGCAACCGGCCGGTTGTCGACGAATATCTACGGCGACAGACGCTCGGCATGCAGGAGTATCAGCAATTCCTCGAACGCCTGCGGCGGCAATTCCCCGGCGAGCGTTTCATGCTGGTGCGCTATGGCGACCACCAGCCCGATTTCGCGACCCAGATTCTCGAGCCGTCGCTCAAGGATGAGGCGATCATCCAGCGCCTGATGGCCAACGACCCGAAATACTACACGACCTACTACGCCATTGATGCGATCAACTACCGGCCGGTCAATATCTCGTCTGCCCTCGACACCATCGAAGCGCCGTATCTGCCGCTGGTGGTGCTGGAAAGCGCAGGCTTGCCGCTCGATCCGTCGTTCGCCGAACAGAAGCGGATTTTCGAACGTTGTCGAGGGCTGTTCTATAGCTGCGCCGGCGGTGGCGAGGCGCGTCGTTTCAACCGGTTGCTGATCGACGCCGGCCTGATCAAGGGGCTCTGACAACAGCGCAACCATGATGCGATCCAGCTCGAGCGAATGTTCCGGATGCCGGTCATGCCTCCGCTGATTTCATCGCTGGCGCAACGGCTGACGCCTTCCAAATCGATGACCGTGCCGCACTTTCTGCGGCTTCTGCCGTTCATCGCATGCCATCTCGCCGCGCTCGCGATCATGATCATGGTCGAGAACGGACCGTTGCGCATGCTGGTCTATCTCTTGACCTGGGGCATGCTCAATTTCGCCTGGCTCGTCTTGCTGCGACGGCCCGCGATGGCGGCCGGGCTGTCGCTTACGGTGTTCGCGGCGGTGATCTGGATCTCGCGGTTCAAGCACCATGTCCTCTGGATGACCGCGAATTTCATGGACCTGATGATCATCGATACGGAGACCGTGGCGTTCCTGTGGACGGTGATGCCGGAAGTCCGCACGATCGGATTCGTCACCGCTATCGTGGCAGTGCCGGTGCTGGTGCTGCTCTGGCGCGTCGACCCTTGGCGTGTCCGGCGGCGCATTGCGGCGGCGAGCGCTGCCGGATGTTTTGCCGCGATGGTCGCCGTCTCGTTGCTGTTCCCGCTCGGCGAGGGCGAGGTATTCGCGGATGACAACAACATCTCGATCTTCATGCGCTCGGGCGTCGAGTCCGTGCACATTCTTGCGACGCAAGGCTATCTGGAGTCGGACGCCGAGGTAACCGAGCGGCTTAAGCTTACCGACGAGGAAACCTGCCGCCCCGCCGGCAAGCGGCCGCACATCATCCTGCTGCATGACGAGTTGAGCTTCGACATCCGTGCGGTGAAAGGCGTCAAGGTGCCGCCGGGCTACGGGTCGCACTTTCAGTCGTTTGACGGCAAGGCGCGGAGCCTTCTGGTCGAAGGGGCGGGCGGTCCGAGCTGGTACACCGAGTACAACGTGCTGTCGGGGCTTTCGTCGCGCTCGTTCGGACGTTTCCAGTTCTACGTGACGCGGATCGCCGGCGGCCGGGTGTCGCGGGGCCTGCCGCATTCGCTGCGCCGTTGCGGCTATCGCACGTTTTCGATCTATCCGGTATTCGGCGCGTTCCTCGGCACGCGCGCCTACTACAAAGGCGCCGGATTCGAGAATTTCATCGACGGTCAGGACATCCGGGGCGGCGTGTTCGAGCCGGACCACTTCTATTTTGATCACGCCGCACGCATGATCGCGCGCGAGCACAACCGCGCGCCGATGTTTCTGCACGTCTATCTGACCGCAAATCACTTTCCTTGGGAATTTCCGTTCCGGCCCGAACTGACGCCTCCGGCATGGCGCGACCCCGGCAACGCGATGCCCGAGGTCAACGAATATCTGCGCCGGCAGGCGATGACCGAACGCGACTACAAGGATTTCGTTGCGCGGCTCAAGCGCGAGTTTCCTGGCGAACCGTTCCTGATCGTGCGGTTCGGCGACCACCAGCCCGATTTCGCCAAGCTCATCATCGACCCGGAAATCGACGTCGAAGAGCTCAAGCGGCGGCTGATGGCCAACGATCCGAGGTACTTCACGGCCTACTACGCCATCGACGCGATCAATTTCCGGCCGGTCGATCTCACATCATCGCTCGATGTGCTCGATGCTCCGTATCTGCCGCTGGTCGTACAGGAGGCCGCTGGTCTTCCGCTCGACGCGACCTTCGTCGAGCAGAAAAGGATTCTACAGCGCTGCCACGGCCTGTTTTATGGTTGCAGCAACGGCGCCGAAGCGCGCCGCTTCAACCGGCTGCTGATCGATGCCGGCCTGATCAAGGGGCTTTAATTGTTCATGGCGCGCGCCGCGCGCCAAATGGGCTGCTAGCGCGGAGTATGCGTCTTTTGCTTCAATGGGAAACCTGCGGGCGATCGATGGGAACCGTGACCAAGGCGCAGCAAAGACTTGAGAGCTTTAGGCGGCTGCTCGATGACGCACGCGAGCGGCTCGGGGTCGATGTCGGCTTCGTGCTGTGGGACGGATCGAGCGTGCCGGCCGATCTGCCGTCGGACGCGCTTGCGCTTGCTATTGCGGACGAGGGAGCGGTTGCAGCGCTGGTGCGGCGTCCGAACCTCGAGACGCTGGCCAATCTTTGGATAGCGCACCGCTTCGAGATACGGAATGGAACGCTGTTCGATCTGGCTCGCATCCGAACGAAAGTGAAAACGCGTGAATCCATCAGGGCGCTCGATAAGCGGCGCCTGTTCGCCACCCTGGCAAAATTCCTGCTTGTGCCGAGGGGCGGACCATGGCCGCTCAGTGACCAGCCCGAGGAAGCGCCGAGCCACGGCAACGCCGCGGAGAACAAGAAGAACATTGCTTATCACTACGACGTGTCGAACGCATTCTATGCGCTCTGGCTGGACCGGGAGATGGTCTACACCTGCGCCTACTGCACCGATTGGAACAATGACATCGACCGAATGCAGCAGGACAAGCTGGAGATGATCTGCCGCAAGCTGCGGCTTAAGCCCGGCGAGCGATTGCTCGACCTCGGCTGCGGTTGGGGCGCGCTGTCCTGCTATGCGGCGCAACACTATGGCGTCAGCGCTTATGCGGTGACCCTGTCGGAACAGCAAGTCGCCTACGGCCGGGAGAAGGTCCGTCGGCTCGGCCTGCAAGACCGCGTGACGATCGAACTCAAGGACTATGCGGCAGTAGAGGGCGAGTTCGACAAGGTCGCTGCGATCGGGATACAGGAGCACATCGGGATCGATAACTACCCGAAATATTACGAGACCGTCAAAAACGTCCTCAAAAGCGACGGTCTGTTCCTGCACCATGCCATCGTCCGCTCGGCCAAGCGCAGTGAGCGCAGCTTCCGCCGCAAACGGCCGGAGTTTGCGCTGCTGACGAAGTACATATTTCCCGGTGGCGAGCTCGATCATATCGGCAATACGTTGAGCATGCTCGAACGCTTCGGCTTCGAGGTTCACGACGTCGAAAACTGGCGCGAGCACTATCAGCGGACCTGCCGGCTCTGGCATGACCGTCTGCTCGCGAACTACGGTGCGGCCGTTGCCGAGGTCGGCGAGGTCAAGACGCGAATGTGGCTCGCCTACCTTGCGATCAGCTCGATTTCATTCGAGCGCAGTACGGCCGGTCTGTTTCAGACCCTGGCGTCAAAGCGCCGGCGCGGTCCGTCCGGCCTGCCACCGACGCGCGCCGATCTCTATCGCTGACTTCGGTCCGTGCCTTGCGGTCGGAATCGGCGCGTGCATCCGCGTGCGGGCTGGACACGCCTTTGCCGGTGATGGCTTAGTCTGTCCGGTTTGTGCAACCTGGACATCGGATGCAAGCTCCTGCGGTTTTCCCCATCGACCGGTTGTCGCTCGCTTATTCGCCGCAACCGTGGCCGTTTGCGGCGGAGCGCCGGGCCGAGATCGACGCCCATTTCGAGCACGCCCGCCGGGAACGGCCAGGACTTTGGAACGGTCAGGTCCTGCTGATGCATCGCCATCGCGTGGATCGGAACGCGCTCGAGGGGGCCTTCCTGCCGACTGATTTCGCGAGCTTCATGACCTGGCGCGACTGGGGTTTCCCGGAGACCGGCGTGACCAACTGTTTTTCGATGGGCGCCTTGCGGGGAAGCGATGGCGGCTGGATCATGGGCGTCATGGCGGCATACACGTCGGCAGGCGGCAAGATCTACTTTCCCGCCGGGACACCCGATCCCGACGATGTTGTCGACGGGGTGGTCGATCTCGGTGGCAGCGTCATCCGCGAGGTCGCCGAGGAGACCGGGCTCGGCGCCGAAGATTTCACGGAGCACGAAGGCTGGCACTGCGTGATCGATGGACCGCGCATCGCTCTGATGAAGGTACTGCAGGCGCGCGAGCCGGCCGAAGCGCTGCGCCGGCGCATCCTCGATCACCTCGCGCGCGAAACGTCACCTGAGCTTGCCGACATCCGGATCGTGCGCTCCCGCCGCGACTTCGATCCGATGATGCCGCGCTTCGTCACTGCGTTTCTCGATCGCACCGAATTTCTCGAGACCCCACGGAGCTGACATGCTGCCTGCGAAATTTATCGAGCGTTACCGCATCGACAAGCCCGACCGTTTCCGCCTGGCTGAAATCAAAACCGCCGACACGGCCGGACTGAATCTCGACAAGGACGATTTCAAGGATCTGCTCAAGGAAGACGCCAAGCTCCTCGGCGAGTTGCAGGAGCGGCTCTTCGCCGAGGACAAATGGTCGGTTCTGGTCGTGCTGCAGGGCATGGATACGTCCGGCAAGGACGGCATCATCGAGCACGTGATGGCTGGAGTGAATCCACAAGGCTGCGTCGTGCATGCGTTCAAGGCGCCGAGCGCGGAGGAGATCGATCACGATTTCCTTTGGCGGTCTGCGATGCGGCTGCCCGAACGCGGACGCATCGGTATCTTCAACCGCTCGCACTATGAAGAAGTGTTGGTGGTGCGCGTTCATCCGGATCTGCTCGCGCGCCAGAAGCTGCCGCCAGCCCTGACCGGGAAGGACATCTGGAAGCAACGCTTCAAGAGCATCCGCGGCTTCGAGCGTCATCTCGCCCGCAACGGCACGATCGTTCTTAAATTCTTCCTGCATATTTCCCGTGAGGAGCAGCGCCAGCGCCTGTTGGCGCGACTTGATGAGCCTGCCAAGCGCTGGAAGTTCAGCGCCGGCGACATCGCCGAACGCAAGCAGTGGGACAAGTACATGGCGGCGTATGAAGACGCGATCCGCGCCACCAGCCGCGAGCACGCGCCGTGGTACGTGGTGCCCGCCGACAGCAAGCCGTTCGCACGGCTGGTCGTGGCGCGAGCGATCGTCGACACGCTGTCGCGCCTCGATCTCAAGTACCCGACGGTCGGGGGCGCCGACCTCTCGGAGATGAAGAAGATCAGGACGGCGCTGATGGCGGAGGGGCCGCCGCTAAAGATCAAGGGTCGCAGCTCAGGCCGTGCGTCATCATGAAGGCTGCGACCTTGGCTGCGGCTCGCGTTGGGCAGCGCTCAGGAGGCCTTGTAACACGCCAATTTGATTGCAACGCATATCGTTTGGTGCTCTATGGCCTCTGAATACTTGGAGGATCAATGGCAAAGCGCGCGACTACCGTAAAGCCGACCGCAAAATCTCAAGCTCACGAGGTCAATCCGGGCGTGCGCGCTGCGGGTACATGGAACGTGTATCGTTCCGGTATGGAGACGCTTTCGATCAACGCCGATCAATTGGAGATCACAGACAGCGGCGCGCTTATTTTCGTCTTGGGCGGCGCTAACGCAGTGCCACCGGTCGTGGTCGCGGCGAACCAGTATCTCTATTGCGCACGCGTTCGTTGAGACCGTTTCGCTTCTGGCATCGAACGCCGGCCGTTCTTGGCGCTGCCCTCGGTCGCGCTTCAAGTTGAGCCCATTGTACAGCGCCTCCAAAAGCACCATCTACGACACCTTATGGGGAGAGGTGCCGTCATGTTTCGCTTGTCTTTGTCTATAGCGGCCACGTTGGTTTTTCTGAGCACGTCCGCATTCGCGCAACAAATCGAGGCGGTGAAGGGGATAAAATTCGGCGTCGGTTGCGTCGGCCCCATCAGCACGTTTGCTCCCCGCCTGGGGTCGTGCGCACTTGACGGCGCAAAAGCCCGCGTCTGGTGTCCGAATGGCGAGATATTCGACCGGGTGGGGGAGCCGCCGCAATCGTACGTGGCGCGCTCGATCTGCAGTCTGAATCAGGTCTTGAACTGAGGAAAAGCCCGGTCCTTTCGGACCCGCGCGCGGGCGCATTCCGCGCCGTGTGCCCGGCGGCTTGCACCCAAAGCCCATCTTCCGCTACAACGGCGCCGGTCCTACATAGGGATTAACGCGGAATACACCGTATTCTGCGACCTTTGGAGGGCTCGATCGGGCGGCAAGCGCCCCCGGTCATGTTGAGGGAAGCGATGCCGATCTGCCGCGACAGCCGCACGATCAACCGGGGGGCCGCACAGGCCCGGCCCGGCGCTGCCCTCATTCTCGGCGGGCTCCTGCTCCTTAGCGTCCCCTGGGGGCCTTAAGGGCGTTCGCGCCCGGGCACTCAGGGGATTTGCCGGATGCAATCGGAACCCCATGAGCGCCCCGAGATGAGGCGCCAACGACGAGAAGGACCCTGACCCATGACCACGCCAGCAAAGTCCGACAAGGACCGCGTCGTCATCTTCGACACCACCTTGCGCGACGGCGAGCAGTGCCCCGGCGCCACCATGACTCATGAGGAGAAGCTCGAGGTCGCCGCGCTGCTCGACGAGATGGGCGTCGACATTATCGAGGCCGGCTTCCCGATCGCCTCGGACGGCGACTTCATGGCCGTCAACGAGATCTCCAAGCGCGCCAAGAATGCGGTGGTCGCGGGCCTCGCGCGCGCCGGCCAGAAGGACATCGACCGCTGTGGCGACGCGATCAAGCCAGCCAAGCGCGGCCGTATCCACACCTTCATCTCGACCTCGCCGGTCCACATGAAGTGGAAGCTCCAGATGGAGCCGGAGAAGGTCCTCGACATGGTGATCTCGTCGGTGACGCGCGCACGCAACTACACCGACGACGTCGAATGGTCGGCCGAGGACGCCACCCGCACCGAGCACGATTTCCTGTGCCGCTGCGTGGAGGCTGCCATCAAGGCCGGCGCCACCACGATCAACATCCCCGACACCGTTGGCTACACCATCCCCGACGAGTATTTCGCGCTCATCGCGATGCTGCGCGAGCGGGTGCCGAATGCCGACAAGGCGCGATTCTCGGCGCACTGCCACAACGACCTCGGCATGGCGGTGGCGAACTCGATCGCCGGCGTGCGCGCCGGCATCCGCCAGATCGAATGCACGATCAACGGCATCGGCGAGCGCGCCGGCAACGCCGCGCTCGAAGAGGTCGTGATGGCGATGAACGTGCGCAACGACGTGCTGCCGTACTGGACCAATATCGACGCGACCATGCTGACGCGGGCGTCGAAGCTCGTGTCGGCGGTGACATCGTTCCCGGTGCAGTACAACAAGGCGATCGTCGGGCGGAATGCGTTCGCGCATGAGAGCGGCATCCACCAGGACGGGATGCTCAAGCACACCCAGACTTACGAAATCATGACGCCCGAAAGCGTGGGCGTGAAGCAGACCTCGCTGGTGATGGGCAAGCACTCCGGCCGCCACGCGTTCTCGCGCAAGCTCGAAGAACTGGGCTACAAGCTCGCCGGCAACCAGTTGGAAGACGCCTTCGTGCGCTTCAAGGCGCTCGCCGACCGCAAGAAGCACGTCTACGACGAGGACATCGAGGCGCTGGTCGACGAAGAGATCGCGACCGCGCAGGACCGTGTGAAGCTCGTGTCGTTGACGGTGATCGCGGGCACCATGGGCCCGCAGTCGGCGACGCTCACGCTCGACATCGACGGACAGCAAGAGACCGTGCAGTCGACGGGCAACGGCCCCGTGGATGCGACCTTCAACTGCATCAAAAAGCTCATGCCCAACGATGCGGTGCTGGAGCTCTATCAGGTGCACGCCGTGACCGCCGGCACCGATGCGCAGGCGGAGGTCTCGGTGCGGCTGGCAGAGGACGGCCGTGCGGTGACGTCCAAGGGCGCCGATCCGGACACGCTGGTCGCTTCGGCCAAGGCCTATCTCGGTGCGCTCAACAAGCTGACCGCGCGACGTCACGGCGCCATCGCCGCCGCCGGCGGCCGCCGCATCCATTCGACCGATACGATCTGAGCTGTTGTTTTGCTGACTGAGGGAGCCCCGTGGTGTCTGCCGCGGGGCTTTTCCTTGCGCGCCGTCGCCTTTGGAGCCTTGCGGAAAAGATAGGAGCCCGGTGCCGTCGGGGGGGCGCGGCACCGGGCTCAACTCAACGAGGCGGCTGCGGGGGGACAGCGGTGCCTCGGAATGATTATTAGACGCTTAAGGGACCGGAAAGGTTCAATGGGGCGAAGCGATATTTTTGGCGGGCCGCAAAAATCCATGGAAATCAACGGCGAGGCCTTTGTCCGAGACCCCGAAGGAACCTTCGCAACCGCGGATCAGCCAGCGGGCTTGGCGGGCGGCGGGAACCGAAGTTCCGAGCGGTCCAGCCTCAGCCGATGTCCCGCCGCGCTTCGACCACGAGCTTCGACAGGTCGGCTGACGGTGCGGCAGGGCCTTCGGCGGGCTGCGGGAGCGACTTCGGCGCGGCGATCTCCCGGTACCGCCAGACGCCGATGGCGAAGGCCGGCACCAGCACCACGGCGGCGAGGGCCGACGTTAGCATATCCGGATGGAACATGCAGAACAGCGACGTCGCCGCCAGCGCGCAGCGCAGCGCAATGTCGGCGGCCGTCTGCTCTAGGTAGCGCCCGAACATCGCAAAGGTGATGCCACAGGTGCTGATCAGCACCAGCATCGTGTCCGCAATCTGAAGCCAGCCCGGGTTCACGACCATGTTGGAGCGGGTGAAGATTGCGAACGTCATCAGCGTGATCGGCAGGCAGATTTTCAGGGCTTCCCACATCGTACGCAGGAACGATGCGTTGGCGATGCGCGCGGAGACGGCCGCGGTGAGCGAGGTCGGCGGCGACAACTCACCCCATACCGACAGCAGGAAAACGAAGAAGTGCGCGGTCCAGGGATTGATCCCAAGCTCCTGCAGCGGACGCACGATCACGACCGCACCGATGATGTAAGTCGCGGTCGGCGGCAGCCCGGCGCCGGCAAGCCAGCCGAAGAGGTAGGCCATGAGGATCATGGCGACCACGTTCCAGGCGCCGAGATCAAGCAGCATTGCCCCCATCCGGTTGATGAAACCGGTGACGGTGAACAGGCCGATCATGATGCCGAGCGTCGCAAGCAGCAGTGTGAGGTACGACGTCATCTCGGCGTGGGTTTCGATCGAGCGTCGAAGATTGCCGAACAACGTTTCCTTGGCGACCTCGGGATCCTTCAGCACGTATTTGAAATAGAGGAACACCGCGATCAGCAGCCCGAGCATCAGCCCTGAGGTGTAGACCGCCGCGCGCAACTCGCCCATGCCGACCCATCCCATCAGGTAGAGCAGGAACAGCACGGTCGAGAAGAAGATCGAGGTTTTGATCTTGTCGTAGGCTGGGACCTTCGGCGCCTCCACGGCATCGCGCGGTAACAGCCGCACGCACAGAAGATACACCGCCGTTCCGACCGATACGTAATAGACGAAAGCGAGCGCGAAGCCGCGCACCACCACGTCCCAGTACGGAACGCCGAGGAACTGCGCCATCAGGAAGGCGCCGACCCCCATCATCGGCGGCATGATGAGGCCGCCCATGGATGCGGCGGTCTCCACCGCAGCGGCAAAGGCGGGGGGGACGCCGTAGCGTATCATCAGCGGGATGGTGATGGTTCCGACGACCGCGGCGTTGGCGGAGCCGGAGCCGGAGATCATGCCGATGGCGCTCGAGCCGAGCACCGCCGTTTGCGGCACCATCTGGCGCGAACGCCCGGCGATGATCCGCATCACGCCGATCATCGCGCGCTGCGCGTCGAAGCCGTTGGCGACGCCGGCGATCAACAGGAAGGCCGCAATCAATGTGAGCGCGAGCTGACCGTAGATGCCGTAGATGCCGGTGGAAAGCTCGACCGTCGACGACGTCACCACGCGGTACCACGTCGTTCCGGGATGCCAGAAGAAATCGAGCGGGCTAAGAAAACCCCAGAGCGTGTAGAGGACAAGAATGACGTTGGTCCAGAACAGCACCGGATGCGCCAGCCGAGACAGCTCCATCACCAGCAGGAACATCAGGAGGCCGACGATGTAGTCCTGCGTCGTGTAGGAGCCCTGCCGCCAGATCGCGATTTCTTCGAACTCACGGTAGAAATGAATGAAAGCATAGACGCAGATGCCGACGTAGATCGCGACGATGACGTTGTTGGCTGCCCGCGGCAGGAATTTGTAGAGATCGCCATCCTGATACATGAACAGGATTTGCAGGATCAGCGCGATCGACATCACCTGCGCGACGAGTTCCTGCGGACCGCCGGAGCCGGTCCAGAAATACCAGACCAGCCAAGTCGTCTGGATCACTGCGAAGACGAAGATGAAGTTTCGCAGCGTCACCAGATTCGTCAGGGATTTGGATTCGACGCCCGCCATGTTCGCCTTCCCCGAACAGTCGCAAGACGGGGCGGGATCCAGTGCGCTTGAAAGCGCCGGTGCCCGCCCCGTATTCTCACGCCTTCACGGTTTAGCTGCCGCTGCCGGCGACCTTCCACTTGTCGTTCCAGGCCTTGTGTTCTTTCAAGAGCCTGGCGAGCCCTGCATGCACCGGAACGTCCGGATTGGCGTTGATGCCGGCGACCTGCATGCCGATGAAGTCTTTAGCCAGAGCAGTGAAGCCGCGGTCGATCGACGCGAGCTTGGCGCGGTTCTGGTAGAAGGCATTGAGCATCTTGTAGACGACGTCCTCCGGCATGTCGGGCCGGACGTTGTAGGCGAACAGGATCGGCACGCCGAGGATTTCGCCGACGCCCACGTTCTTGGCGAAGGCGGCTTTCGGATCGAGCGATACGACCTGCAGGCCGGCACCCTTCAGTTTCGCGACTTCCTCCGGACAAGGATTAACGACGCGCGTGTCCATGCGGATTTCGGTTTCCTTCCAGTACGGCGCGAGCGAGGCACCGGAGACCGTGTAGGCGACCGAGCCGACGATGGTGCCGGCCTGCAGAGCATCCGATTGTGTCTTGGGATCGATCTGCACGTGCTTGAAGCCGTAACCGAGCGTCTTGAACATGCGCTGGAAATTCAGCCAGTTCATGAATCCCGCCGGCGTGTAAAACACCGGCTGGCCGTCGAAGTCCTTCAGGCACTTCATCTTGTCTGCGCGCGCCACCGTGGTCGCCATGAAGGATTCCATCGGATAGGCGTACCAGGTGTGCACCAGCTTGCTCTTGCCGGGGGTGTAGTTCCGGAAGCCGGCGGTGCCGTCGTAGATCTCGCGCATGCCGATGTCAGCGGTGTAGCCGACCTCCGCATTGCCATCCATTGCGGCTTTGCCGGCGCTGGTGGTCTGCGGATAGGGGTTCACGGTGACGGTGTACTCGCCGCCGAGCGCCTCTTCGATCATCTTGGTCATCGAGGCGGCCACTTGGTAGCCGTACGAATCCACGCTCGAGGTTGCCCAACGGATCGACTTCCTCTGCGCTTCCGCGGGCTTGACCGCAGAGAGCGCAAAAACACCGGTCAGCGCGGCCGCCGTTGCCATCAACGTGAGATTGAATTTGGACTTCACCTGCATTGCAGTCCTCCTAACGTATCCCCTCGATGCATGCCCGCTTATGCCCGGCTGCTTAACAGCCCGCCTGCGGAATTGGCACCCTGACCAGCATCATCGCCGACATTTGCGGTGTCTGCCAGCCCGATAACCGGCTGCCCCCGGTTTGGGGTTCAGCCGCGGCACGGTTTTGTCGCGGCCTTCTGTCGCGCTACGAGGGGATCGGCGGGCGTTTTTCGCGAGCAATTTCAAGAGATGCCCGGCCGTGTGCTGAACGCCTATACACAAGATTACTTGGCTGTAATGGTTGCCAAACATTAATTTGCCTCTTGCGGCCGGGGGATTACTATCCATTTTCGACAACAACGCGGACGTCGTCTGGGAGTGTCCAATGTTGAAAGCTGTCGTTGCTGCGACCGCTGCTGTCACCATCGCCGGTTCCAGCTTCGCTTACGCTCAGCCCCAAGGTCGCCAGGATGGCTCGCGTCGCTGGCAGCCTACCACTGAGGACATGCGTGCTTTCCAGGCGGCGCGGCTTGCTGCGCTGCGCGCGGGACTGACGCTCAATAGCGACCAGGAAAAGCACTGGCCAGCGTTCGAGCAGGCGATGCGGGAACTCCAGCAGCTTCGGCTCAATCGCATCACCGCGGTTCGTGACGCGCGCCGCGAAGGCCGTCAGCCGGTCACCGATCCGGCCGAGCGTATGCGCCAGCGCGCCACCCGTCTGTCGGAAAGCGGCGCCATCCTCAAGCGGCTCGCAGACGCAACTGAGCCACTCTACAGCAGCCTCGATGACGCACAGAAGCGTCGCTTCGCCATCCTGACCCGCACGGACGGAGCGCGCGGCGGCTGGCAGCGGCGCGGCCGCGATGGCGGCGACCCGGGGATGCAGCGCGGACACCGCCGCACCGATGCAGCGCCCTCCGACGTCGCGCCCGTTGATGGTGCGCCGCGGGGCAAGACATTCATGCACAAGACAATGGACGGCGAAGCAGCCGGTCCGGTGTTCACGCGCAAGACCGTTGATGGCGATGTGTTCGCCCAGACGTTCGTCAGCAAGACTGTCGACGGCGTCATGGTTGGCCGCGTGTTCGGTACCAAGACCGTGAACGGCGATCTGACGATCGGTGAAGCCGCGCTATTCACCGGCAAGTCGCTGGAGCCGGTCGGGTTTGGCGGCAAGCTCACCGGCGGCCAACCGGGTACGTTCGGCCGCAAGATCACCATTGGCGAGCCGCCGGTATTCGGACGTAAGGCGGTGACCAGCATCTGACGAATTTCACTAGCGCGGCGATCGTACTCCCAGCCCCCCGACACGATCGCCGACGCATGGGAGCCGCCGGGTTAACCCCCGGCGGCTTTCCCTTTTTCGGTGGCGGATTTTCCGAGAGGCGTGCAGCTGCGCCGTTGTAACGGGCCGACAAGGAAAGAGCCTGCCGCCGGGTTGGTGTGCGGCAGGCTCCCCCCGGATGGGGGTCACTTCCTTGGAGGTCGTGACGCCAGGACGATAGTTCGGACCGCGGCGCCAATCAGCCAGTACTGAAGTCTTGGGCCAGGCGAGCGGCCGCTATTTTTTCTCCAGCATCAACACGCCTTCCTTGCGAATGGCGGGAACGAGCTTCTCGGCAAACTTGGCGAGCAGCCAGGGGAGTGTCACTTCCAGCAGGACGTGATCGTCGAAGATGTCGATCTTGCCGTTTGCGCTTTGACCGAGCGCACGAACCCGGAATTGCACGGAATTGTCGGTCCAGGTTTCTTCTTCGATTGCGAGCAACTGACCGTAGTTGGCTCGTGCATTGCCTAGCCCGGTCTTGAGGCGGCGCGTTGCCTCCTGCTTGCCGAGGCGATGGGGGAGGGACACGACCAGGGGCTGAGACATCATCATCCTGCCGACTATTGGCGATCCAGAAACCGCTAGCGATCCAAGAGCCGTTCGAAGCGGACCGTGCTCTCCTCCCCAAATGGTCGCTGGCTCCCGATAGTTCCAGAGCTCGCTCATCCGAGGCTTGATTGCCGGCGCGGAACCGTTCGCTCCGCCGCACGTTCTTCGAGCAGGCGAGGAGTAGAAGACATGCACAACTACTGTCCGTTTTGCAAAAATCCACTGATGCCCTGGTATCAATGGCGAGCCGGAGACGGCCGCTTGTATTGCAACGAGTTTTGCGCCGACGCGATCGACTCGCCGGGAGACTTCACGCCAACGCCTTCCGAATTGCGCGAGAGCCCGGCGCAGCGGGCGTAGCGAGCGTGTTCACACCGGGCGGGGCTTCTTTCGGTCCTTGCCCGGCTTCAGTTGATGGACACTTGCCGATACGCCCGCGCTCCGGCGCAGCGCTTCCTTGAGGTCCGCCGGCCGGCCGTGCTTGCGCAGCAGATCGCGGAACGCCTCGTCGGCGAGCTCCTGAAAATCCTTCATTTGGTCGCGGCTCAGCAGGTCAAGGGCTTGCCACGTCTCGTCGTCAAATTGAACACGCTTTCCCTTCATCGGAAAACTCCGAAGGCCATCAGCAAAACGGCTGTGATCGCTATCGATACGACGATCGAGCCAAGACAGCCAACCTTATTGGAGAAAAAGAAAAACACCTAGGAGGCCTTGCGCAAGCGAGCGTGCGACCGGTTGCTTTTCTTCGTCCGGCGAGGCGTCCGTGTCGGCTTGCGTCGGCTGCCGCGTCCTTCCTTCACGCTTTGGCGTAAGGCATCCATGAGATTGACCACATTCGACGGCGGGCGCTCCTTCGGCGCCTCGATCTTTTCGCCCTTCCGCTTCTTCTTGATCAGATCTTTGAGCGCGCCCTCGTAGCGGTCCTCGAATTTCTCCGGCTGGAACTTGCCCTTCTTGGTCTCGACGATGTGCATCGCCAGGTCGAGCATGTCCTTCGGCACCCGCGCATTTTCGATGTCGTCGAAGTAGTCCTCTTCCTTGCGCACTTCGTAGGGGTAGCGCAGGGTGACGCCCATCATGCCCTTGCCGCGCGCCTCGAGCGCGATGATGTGCTCGCGCGACGTGAACACCACCTTGCCGAGCGCCACTATCTTTTCCTTGCGGATCGCTTCCCGGATCACCGCGAAAGCCTGCTGCCCGACGTCGCCGTCCGGAACGATGTAATAGGGGTTGCTGATGTAGAGCTCGTCGATTTCGTCTTTCGGGACGAACTGCTCGATGTCAATGACGCGCCGGCTCTCGATCTCGACCGCTTCGAGCTCTTCAGGCTCGACCTCGATGTACTCGCCCTTCGAGACCTCGTAGCCCTTGATGATGTCGGCGTTGTCGACCTCGCGGCCGGTATCCTCGTCGACCTTCTTGTAGCGGATGCGATTGCCGCTCTGCTTGTGAAGCTGATGGAAGCGGATTTTCTCGTGGTCCGACGTCGCCGGGAACAGGGCGACGGGGCAGGAGACCAGCGAGAGCTTCAGATAGCCTTTCCAGTACGCGCGCGGGGCCACGGGAACTCCATTGGTTGCAAGTTGCGGGGTTCGGGACTCAACGAGCCCGGCGGTGCCGCGTTCCCAGCGGCTCCGGTCGTTCCGGGTTGTTTCCGATTTGTTCCGGCAGGCGAAAATCCTTAGAATCGAGAGTTCTGTTGATTCGTGGGGAGGCCGAAAGGAGGAAGCACCATGGCCAGGACTGCCACCAAGCCAAAGCTCAAGACTTTCCACGCCACCGTGGTGGTGACGCGCGCCGAGGAATGGTGCGTGGAGGCCGAAACCGAGGACGAGGCCCGGGCGATGCTCGCCGCCGGCCAGGGCTACCGCTGCCATACCGGCGACCGGCTTCACCTAGAGGTCGAGACGCTCGACGATGCCGCCTAGGTTTGGCGGGTGCGGGCGGGTGGGGAAGGCGGCGGAGTAATCCTTGCCGCTGCGCCTCCCGGCCGCTATATCCACCGGCAGATTGCCGCCGATAGGCGGCTTTCTTGTCCCGGGGGCCATCAGTGCCGGCCGGGCGAATGGTGGAAGTGCCTGACCTTCTCGGACGTCTCGGTTAGGGCGCATAGCTCAGTTGGTAGAGCAGCTGACTCTTAATCAGCGGGTCCAAGGTTCGAGTCCTTGTGCGCCCACCAAACGTTCAACGAAAAGGGCGCCGCGCAATCTCGCTCCGGCTCAATATTTTATCGGTGCGGTTTTCATTTGGCCGCGCGCTGACGTGCGCCTCGGTGTTTGGGTGTTTTTTTTGCCGCCCTAACAGTACGTCGGTCGCCGGACGTGCTCGCAGCTCGTTTGCTTTCAGCTCGCTTTTTCTCGGCGTTCTTTTTGCCGTACACGGCAATACGACCCACGTGGGCGTAGTCCTCCCCCAACGATCGAAGCTCCCGCTTCAAGGCATCCGCGCGCCGGCTGAGAATTGTCGAGATGTTGTTCCGCAGCTTCATGAGCGCGCCGGCTGACATCGACGCGAGGCTTCGTTTGGCCACAGCAGTCTCCTCGTACGGTGTGCCTCTTGGCGACAGCGTCAAGGCTTGGGTTTCGCCGCAGCGGATATCTGGTTGAACAACGAAGGACGCAACTTTTGAGCCAGGATGGTCTCCCGCTGGTCGGCCAGCGCGTCCCAGGCGTCGGCCATCTTGGTCAGCTCTTCGCGCAGATGTGGAAGGGCGGCGCTTGCGGCGAGCCGTCGGCACTCGGCGGCGTGTTGCCGGTAATCGTCGACTTTCAGCATGTCACCTCACGCTTCACTCTGGATCGCGCTGTGCCGCGACGTCGTTGGCCGGCGGCGGCGCAGCCTGCATCCGCAAGGCGGTCTGCGTGTACAGCTTGGCCATGCTGATGAGAGCCTTCCGGCGTTCGGCAGTGCAGGTCTCAACCGACAGGGCCATGCATTCCCGCGCCATTTGCAGGTAGTCGTTGGCTGAGATCACGTTGCCCCCTTCAGCAAGCACAATGAGCCGTTCGCTTAACCATTTCAGTGAAACCTGGTTCCATGGCGAGCAAATCGGTCGTTTGGCAATTGACTTTTGTGAACAAAAAGGGAACAATAGCCCGTCTGAGTCAAGGGAGAAGGGACATGGACCCAGACAAGCGGAACGCATGGCTGCGCAAATTGGATGAGGAGTGCCCGTATCAGGTGGTGCTCCCGCGGCGGCAACTCGCTGACGACAGCGCCATCATGAATTTCCTGATGAATTACGTCGGCAAGTTCGACATGTATGTCGAGGACGAATACGCGGCGTTCGTACGCTATTGCTTTGCCGACCCGCTCGACGCAGCGATCTTCCGCTCGCGGTTCGAGCCGAAATCCGAGCGGTTTAAGCTCGCGGGGTGAGGCCGCGTGTGCGAGCGCAAGGCGTGCGACACGGCGATGGCGCCTAGAGGAAGCACCCAATGAGCGCAACAATTGATTTGCCCTCGCCTTATCCGAAAGGCGAGGGCGCTTTTCTCAGTGGCAAGTGGTTCGCAAGCCTAGCGGCACGCCCAGCTTGGATATCCCGAATCCGTCTCGCGGTCTCCTGAGCAGGAGCCATATTGAGGCGTAGCACGCTGCCAGCGCTGTAAGCGTCCGCCGTAGCCAGGCTCTGCGCCGTAGGCGTAATAACCGGGCTCTGCATAACCGGGTGCTGCGCCGTAGGCGTAGTAGCCATCATCGTAGTAGCGCGGCGCCAGCGCGCTCCCGACGATCGCACCAGCGGCAAAACCCGCCGCAGCCGGGCCGATCCATCGACCACCACGATGGCGGTATTGGACCTGCTCGATCGTTGCGGTCTCCGTACTGTTCATGGCGAGAGACTGCGACAATGGCGCCGCTTCGCTGGGGGCGCTGTAGAGTGGGAGTGCTGCCGCAACAAGTGCGGCGGCAAGATTGCTAAGAACTTTCATGTTCGGTCCTCTTCGAGACGTGTTCTCATTGAGATCGACCCCACCGTTCTCGGAAACAGAGGCTCGAAACTCATTTCGTGTAACGGAAACGGCTACACCCCCGGTTCCGTTCCGTTTGCAATTCATGGAACTCATCTGCAACGCATCTGCATTGCGGTCATCGTGCTGCGCCGCTGCGCATGTCCCGGGCGCAGCGGCCCCTCCAATTCTTCCCCCCGCTTGCCGGGGAGGGTAGGAGGGGAATCGCTGCGTCCCGGGACCGCCCACGCTGCGCTGAGACCGAGACGCACGGGGATGCCCTTACCCGATCATCAGGTAGCCTGAGACAAACAGCAGACCTAGAACCGCCGGCCCCGAAAGACGGCGAACGGAAGCGCCAAATGGTTCGCGGCTGTGCCGCGCTGCTAAGGCAGGGCTGAAAACCATAAATGCGCGGGTGGTCACATCATCCACGCGGATGATTGCCAACGCGCAGACGGACCGGGTCATGATCCGAACGGATGAGGCCGATATGATGCGATGGAATTTTGTGGATAAGCGCAAGCGCGACTTTTTCGGCAGCCCGCTCCTCTCGCCGCATCAAATGGCGAACGCCATAAAACTAGGAGCTAAATGCGAAGAGCATACGGTTCCCGTGCGCATGATAAGGAACATCAAAGTACACCGCACGTAATACACCTGCGCGAATGCGACCGGAACACCCTAAGCGGTCACCTGGTCCAGTTCCGCCATATCCGCTGACGTCAACTTCACCGCGGCGGCCTTCACATTTGCCTCGACCTGCTCGGGCTTGGTCGCGCCGGCGATCACGCTCGCGACCTGCGGGCGCGCGGCAATCCAGGACATCGCGAGCTCGAGGATCGTGAGGCCGCGCTGCGCGCGAACGCGTGAGCGCGTCGAGCTTCTGCCAATTCGCATCGGTGAGGAACTGGCCGATGTAATCGCGCTCTTTGACCACCGCGAAGCGCGATCCTTCCGGCAGCGGGGCGCCGCGCTGGTATTTGCCGGTGAGGAGCCCGCTCGCGAGCGGATAGTAGGGCAGGAGGCTATCCCGTTTGCCTGCCATCGCCGGCAACAGATCGCGCTCGATGCCGCGGAGCAAGAAGGCTGTATTCGTCCTCGCAGCATGCGATGCCGCGTCAGCCCGATGCGCGCGCGCGGTCTCGACTGCGTCGAGCACCTCGCCGGCCGGCATGTGGCTGGAGCCGATGGCGCGCACCTTGCCCTTGCTGCACGAGATCGTCGAGCGCGCGCAGCGTCTCCTCGATCGGCGTCAACGGATCGGGCTTGTGCGACTGGTAGAGATCGATCCAGTCGGTCTTGAGCCGCTTCAGGCTCGCCTCGACCGCGAACATGATGTAGCGGCGCGAGCCGCCTTGCAGCTTCCCCTCGGCGTCCATCGGCCGGCCGAACTTGGTGGCGAGCACGATGTCCTTTCGGCGCGCGCCAAGCACCTCACCGATGATGGTTTCCGAACCGCCGCGGTGGCCGTAGGTGTCGCCGGTGTCGAACAGCGTCACGCCCATGTCGAGCGCCTTGTGGATCACCGCGCGCGCGGTTTCGAGGTCGACGTTGCGGCCGAAATTGTTGCAGCCGAGCCCGACCGCGGAGACGCGCAGGTCGGAGTTTCCGAGTTTGCGGTAGTTCCATTTATTGCACCCCGCCGCCCGGCAACAACGCCTGGATACGAGCGATCACTTCGGGTGGCGTCGCCATCACGCGCTCGGTGAGGCCGGTGATCTCGCCTGCGCTGATGTAGTCCACCTCGAGCTTCTGCTTGTCGGCCTCGGCGACGAACGCCGGGTCCTTGAACACCGCCGCGAACGCAGCGCGCAACGTCGCAGCCCGCGCCGGCGGCACGCCCGGCGGCAGCATATACGGCCGGCCGTAGTTGCCGCGGGCGTAGAGCAGCTCAAACAGCTGGTGGTCGGCCTTGGTCGAGCCAAGCGGCATCAGGGGAACGTCGGGGATCTGCGGGTCCGGCTTCATCCCCCATTGCGCAAGAATTCTGATCTTGCCTTCGGCATATTCGCGGGCGTGCTGGGTGCGGATGCCGCTCAGCGTGTAGACCGAGCAGCCGTCGACTTCGCCGGCCGGCATCGCGATCTTCACCACCACATTCGCGGCCGGATAGCCGCTCACGATCTTGAATTTTGTACCGATGATGGCGTTGGTCACGACCGGGAAATCGACCGAAGCGCTGCCGGACGCCGACGCGCCGATCACCAGCTCGCGCTTGAACAGGTCTTCGAGCTTCTGCACCGGCGCGCGGTCGGTGATGACAACCAGGAAGGTCTCGGTACCGGCGCTGCCAAGCCAGGAGAAATTGCGCGGATCGAACTTGGTGACGGCGGGCGTGAGCAGCGCACCCGTCGGTGTGCCGGAGATACCGGCGCCGATGACCGAACCGTCTTTGGGGGCGACGGTATAGAGATCATTGAGGAGCTTCAGCCCGCCGCCGCCGGTGACGTTCTGCACCGCGATGGTTGGATTGCCGGGAATGTGGCGGCCCATGTGGCGTGCGATGGTACGGGCAATGAGGTCGTAGCCGCCGCCCGCCGCCGAGCCGACGCGAAGCTGGATGGTCTTGCCCTTGTAGAAGGCGGCGACGTCGTCCTGCGCGGATGCGGATAGCGGCGCGAGCATCGCGGCGGCCACGACCGTGATCACGGCGCTCTTGCGTGAGTGGGAAATCATGTCTGACCTCGATCGGTCGTTCGTTGACGCGGTTGATGCTGATCACCCATAGGGTCGACCTGCCCAACCAGAGCCGGATTGTCGACCCGGCGCAATCCCGGGAACAGCCAGGCCCACAGGGCGACGGCGCCGAGCAGTGCCGCACCGCCGATGGCGACGGCCGTGACCGCGCCGAACCATTCCGCCATGATGCCGGCCCGAAACTGGCCGATCTGCGACGACGTTCCGTAGAATAGCGAGTTCACCGAGAACACGCGCCCGCGCATTTCGTCCGGCGTTTGCATCTGGATCAGGGTCTGCCGGACCACGGTGGAGACGAGGTCGCCGATGCCGACGCCCATCAGCGCCACGATCGAGAGCACAAGGCTGGTCGAGAAACCGAATGCGATCGTCGACACGGCGAGCAGCGCGAACGAGGCGAAGAGCCAGAAGCCACCCGCGCTCTTGATCGGCATGCGGGTCAGCACCGCCGCCGCCAGCAATCCGCCCAGCGCGGTCGCGCTGCGTAACAGGCCCGCGCCCCATGCGCCGACGCCGAGGATGTCGCGCGCATAGATCGGCAGCAGCGCCTGCACGCTGCCGAACAGCGACGCCATGAACTCGAGCAGCATGGCGCCGAGGATCGTCTCGCTCCGCCAGATGAAGCGGAAGCCGACCGCCACCGACTCGAAGCTCAGCTCCATCTTCTTCAAGGGCCGCCCCGGATTTGGCAGCAGGAAAGCGCAAATCGACGCGGCGAGCGTCAGCGCGGCGCAGACGCCATAGTCGAACACCGGCCCGAAATAGTACAGCACGCCGCCGAGCAGCGGCCCGATCAACACCGCCGCGTGTCGCGCCGAGATATGCGCCGCGATGGCACGGTTCAGCACCGCGCGCGGCGCCATCACCGGCAACAGCGCCTGCATGATCGGCTGCTCGAAAGTCCTCGCCGTCATGTTGAGCGCGACCAGCGCATAGATGAGGGCGAGCTTGGGATGGTCCTGCGAGGCGACCCACATCAGCCCGGCCGCGGAGAGGAACGCCACGCCGTAGCACCACCACAGCACGGTGCGGCGATTGAGCCGGTCGGCGACTTGGCCGGCCGGCAGCATCAGGAAGAATTGCGGAAGGAACTGGGCGAGCCCGATCAGCCCGAGGTGTAGCGCGCTGTTGGTGATCTCGTAGACATGCCAGCCGACGATGACGCCCACCATCTGGAAGGCGGTGGTCGAGGCGACGCGGGTCAGAAAGAGCAGCCGGAAAGAGGGGATCTTGTAGAGCGGCGTCGCCGGATCGATCGGCTGGTCGGCAATGGCGCGCGCGGCTGGTTCCATGGGCGGCGGGTGCTCGATTGCATCCGCCTGCGACCTTGCGGCCCACACCGGCGGGGACTCACGACCTTGTGCTGTAATAGTCCGTTTCGTACCGTCGCAGGCGGTTGTCAACTCGATGCCGTTGCGGGAGGCCGATGATGCCGAGACTTATCGCTGCCCTTGCCATGGCTGCGGTGGTCGCGGCCTCCAGTGCCGCCGTGGCCGCCGATTTCTACCAAGGCAAGACGCTCCGCCTGGTGGTGAGTTCCGACACTGGCGGCGGCTACGACGCCTATGCCCGCACCTTCGCCACTTATCTCCGCAAGCACATCCCGGGCGAGCCGACCATCATCGTGCAGAACATGCCAGGCGCGGGCGGCATGGCTGCCGCCAACTGGACGTTCAACGTCGCGCCCAAGGACGGAACCGTGTTGCTGCTGAACCAGCGCGGCATCCCGTTCCATCCCTATCTCGGCGAGAAGAGCGCGATGTTTGTGCCGACCGATTTCAACTGGATCGGCAGCTTCAATTCGGAGACCGGCATCACCGCGATGTGGCACACCGCCAAGGTGAAGAAGTTCGAAGACGTCTTCAAGGAAACCGCGGTGCTCGGCGGCAGCGGGCCGAACGACAGCGAGACCTATCCGTTTCTGATGAACAACACCGTTGGCACCAAATTCCGCATCGTCTCCGGCTACAAGTCCAACGTCACGGCCTGGCTTGCGATGGAGCGCGGCGAGGTCGAGGGCGTATCGGGCTCGTGGGCGTCGCTCAAGGCGAACCGCCCACAGTGGGTTCGCGAGAAGCAGGTCAATCTCATCGTCCAGGTCGACCGCCAGAAACATGTCGACCTCCCTGACGTGCCGCTGCTGCTCGATTATGTGAAAGAGCCCGAGCACCGCACCATGTGGAACGTGATGATCGCGATGGCCGCCATGGGGCGTCCGCTGGCGATGCCGCCGGGCGTGCCGGCGGAGCAGGTCGAGACCTTACGCGCAGCATTCGCAGCCACGATGAAGGACGGCGCCTATCTCGCCGAAATGGAGAAGAGCAATCGCGAGCTCATCACCGCTGGGCGGCGCGGAGATGCAGACAAATGATGCAGGAGGTCGCGGCGGTGCCGCGCGAGACGCTGGTGAAGCTCAATTCCTGGATCAGGCGGCAGTAATGCGGAATCGCGTACGCTGTCTCTTCGCGTCGCACTAAACCGGCTTCTCGCCCTTGATCGCGACACGGCGCATCAGGCGCCGTTCCTTGTCGCTGAAATCGGTGCGCGCGTGCAGCGTGCAGCGATTGTCCCACAGCAGCACGTCGTTCGGACGCCAGACGTGCTCGTAGACGAAAGTCCGCTGTTCCTGATGGTCGAACAGCGCGTTGAGAATCTCCCCACCTTCGTCGTCCGATAATCCTTCGATTGCGACCGTCATCAGACGGTTGACGTACAGCGCCTTGCGGCCGGTCGCCGGATGCGTCCGCACGATCGGATGCCAGTAGGCCGGTATGCCCTCGCGCACCTTGGTGCCGCGCGTGGTCGCGGCGGCGTCATAGTCATAGGCGTTGAGCGCCTTGCGCCCTTCGATCTTCTGCTTGATCGCGGCGGGCAGCGTCTCGTAGGCGGCATAGGCGTTGGCGAACAGCGTATTGCCGCCGACGCTCGGCACTTCGATCGAGTAAAGCATCGTCGCCATCGCCGGCCGTTCCTGGTGGCACTGGTCGGTATGGAAGTGCATCTCGCCATCGGGCAGCGCGCCGATCTGCTTGCCGTCCTCCCGGATGTTTGAGATCAGCATGATCGCCGGGTTCTTCGACTGGAAGTGTCCGCGCGTGCTCATGGAGATCGGGCCGAAGCGTTCGGCGAAACGGACCTGCTCGTCCTCGGTCAGATGCTGGTCGCGCAGCAGGATGACCAGATGCCGGTGCCAGGCGTCCCGCACACTCTCGAACAGCTCGTCGCTCATCGGTGCGCTGAGATCGACACCGATCAACTCGGCGCCGACGGCAGGCGAGAGCGGACGAACTTGGAAAGGAAGCGAGGAGGGGGCCGAAGCGTCTACGAGATGCGCGGAGGTCATGACGTTTCTTCCTGTTGATTCCTGTCTTATGTGCAGGTCGGTGCAGGATACGGGAAAAGGCGGGCGATGTCATCGCCGCATGTCATCACCTCGCGGTGGCGGCATCGCGCTTGCGGGCACGTGGTGCATCCACCGGCGTCGCCATGCGGGCGGTGCGCTTGGCGAGCCGCGCGATCTCCGATCCGTGGTTCTCGAGATAGTGCCGGAGCCAATAGACGAAGCCGTCGGGCTGGCGCGCAATCTTTCGCGTGATCTCGTCGACGCTCGTGAATTCGACCTCGGACACCTCCGCGGGATCCGGGTTCGGCTGCTCGACCAGCGGCCCGAAATAGACGTAGACGAATTCGTTCTCCTGCATGCCGCCGTCGAGGTCGGCGCGGTATCGGCTGAAGAATCCGAACGTCAATGGCGCTTCAATGCCGAGCTCCTCGGTGAGCCGGCGGCGCGCCGCCACCAACGTCGTTTCGCCCGGACGCGGATGCCCGCAACAGGAATTCGCGAGCAATCCGCCCGAGTGATATTTCTCTCGGGCGCGCCGTTGCAGCAGGATGCGCCCCGCGTCGTCCACGATGAAGATCGAGAATGCGCGATGCAGCAGGCCGGCGCGATGCACCGGCGTTTTTCCGCCGACGCCGATGGCGCGGTTCTTTTCGTTGACCAGGATCAGCCGTTCTTCAGCCATGCGCCCGGTATAGGGTGGATGTTTGCGAATGACAACGCGCGAGGAAAGTTAACGCAGGCCCTTGTCATTTGCCTAGCGCCGCGAGCTTCGCCGCTTTGGCCTTGAGCCGCTCCTTGGTGCGTGCGACCTCGACCACGAATCGTGTGTGGGTGCCGGCGCTCACGGTGTCGAGCTCGTCTTTCGCCGATACGTCGAAGGTGACCTTGCGCCCGTCGACCGCCGTGATGCGCGCCGTGATCTCCACCGTGCTGCCGGCAAGCGTCGGTGCCAGATGCTTCACCGCGACCTCCATCCCCACCGAATCTTCGCCCGGGTCGGCGTGTTGGACGATCAGATCGCGGCAGGTGAATTCGATGTCGCTGATCAGCCGCGGCGTCGCGTAGACCCGCGCATCTTCGCCCATGAAGCCGATCGTACGGTCGCGGTCGATAGCGACATGCTTGACCGCGGACAGGCCGGGCTGAAGGCTTGGCTTCATCTCTTAGTCTCCTTGGAAGGCAGGCTTTGTCGCAGGCCTGGATGCTTGGCGGACAGCCGAAAGTGCCCTAGGTTCCGGCCGCAATGCCAGCGGCGCGGCACAAGCGCCCAGCATATCGCCACGGCCAGAGGAGCCCAAGATGTCCCGATCGCGCACCGCGCTCGCTGCGCTTGCCATGCTCACCACCTTCACAATCGGCGCCGGGGCGGCGCAGGCCCAGCCCTCGTCAAGCGCGCCGACCATCAAATTCATCATCACGCACCCAGCGGGCGGGCTGCCCGACACCGTCGCGCGAATCGTCGGCAAGCGGATGCAGGAGCGCCTCAACCAGACCATCGTGGTCGAGAACCGCTCCGGCGCGAACGGCGGCATCGCCGTCAACGCCTTGACCAGCGCGCCGGCCGACGGCACGACCTTCGTGGTCACCGATGGCGCGATCATGTCGATCAATCCGCAGCTTTATCCCAAGCTTCCGTACAATCCGAAGGACGTCGCGCCGATCGCGGCTCTCGCCACCGCGCCGCTGTTCCTTGCCGTGCATCCATCAATGCCAGTCTCGAACATGAAGGAATTGATCGCGCACGTAAAAGCGAATCCCGGCAAGTACAACATCGGATCGTCGGGCGTCGGCAGTATCCATCATATTTCGCTGGAGGCGTTGAAGACCGGGCTCGGACTCCAGATCAGCCACATCCCGTACAAGGGCACGGGCGAAGCGGTGCCGGCGCTGCTCGGTGGGCATGTGCAGATGCTGTTCTCGGCCTATCCGTCGCTCGCAGGCGCCGCCGGCACCAAGCGCATCACGTTGCTTGGGACCAACGGCCTGACGCGCTCGTCGCAAGCGCCGGAGCTGCCGGCGATCTCCGAGTTCATCCCGGGCTTCAGCTACGCGCCGTTCGTCGGCATTTATGCACGCGTCGGCACGCCGCCGGCGGTCATCGAGAAGATCTCGGCGGAAGCGATGGCGATCGTGAAGGAGCCGGAAATCATCAAGCAGCTCGCGAAGGTCGGCGTCGAGCCGATCGGCGGCGGCGCGGCTGAATTCCGCAAGCTCCTCGACGGCGAGATCGAGCGCGTCGCCAAAGTGGTCAAGGCCGCCAACATCAAGGTGGAGTGAGGGGCGTTACGGCCCGACCTTGTCGAGGTTGGCCGTCATCCGCAGGATCACGCGGCGGAACACGGCGATCTCGTCGGCCGGGATGCCTTCGTCCGCCTGCGTGTTGATCCCGCGCGCGAGCTGCAACAGCCCGTCACGCATGCGCTTGGCCTTGGCGGTGAGGCGGACATGGGTGACGCGGCGGTCGTCGGTGCTGCGCACGCGACGGACCAGACCGGCTTTCTCCATGCTGCGGAGCGCAATGACCGTGGTCGGCTCCATCATGCCGACGCGTGTGGAAAGCTCGCGCTGCGAGAGGCCGTCCTTGGTCCACAGCACCCGCAGGAAGTACCATTGCCCGCGCGTGACGCCATGTGGAGCGATGCGACGTTCCAGGAGCCGCTGAAATGCGCGGTGCGCGTCGCGCACCAGATAGCCGTCACTCTCGTGATGAGGCAGGTCGCCCGTCACGGCTGACGCACGGCCGTTCGCGCCGCCATTCCCGCTACCATTCCCTTGCCGCCTCGTGAGTGTCCGTTGCATGTCGGATGCCGCGATTGACAGCTTTTCGGCCGAGCCGCATAATAATACTTAGATTTCTATGTAATGCAAAGCCCCGTGATCGGTGCGATCCGGGCTCGATCGAGAAGGGCGTCATCCGATGCAACGGCACATCCGCAAGGACAAGCAACTCGCAGCGAAGGCAAAGAAGGCCAGCAAGGCGGCCAAGAAAGCCGGCAAGACCGCGGCGCCGACCAATCATGCGCACGATCTGCGCACCGCGCTCGCCTGGCTGAAATCGCAGGGCGACCTGATCGAGACCAAGAAGGAGGTCGATCCGGACCTCGAAGTCACCGGCCTGCAGAAGCACATGGACGGCGGCTGCCCTGTGATGTTCCACAACGTCAAGGGCAAGCCAAACAACCGCGTCATCACCAACCTGTTCGGCGACATGAACGTCATCAACAAGATGTTCGGCTGGAAGAGCGATGCCGAGCGCGTGCGCAAGCTCGCCGAAGCGCTGCGCAAGCCGCTCAAGCCGGTGGAGATTTCGCAGGACGAAGCGCCGGTGCAGGAGCACGTCGTGCTCAAGCCGAAGGACGTGAACAAGTATCTGGTTCCGATCCGCCACACGACCTACGAGCCGGAACTGACCGTCGGCTCCGGCATCCGCTGCGTCACCGGGCCGGAATTCGATGGCGGCTCCGACCTCGGCTACAACCGCATGAATTTCCGCTGGGGCAACGTTGGCACGTTCCAGATCTCGCCCGGCTCGCACATGTGGCAGGTGGTCAATAAATACTACGCGGCGAAAGAGCCGGTCCCCATCACGATGTGCTTCGGTGTGCCGCCGGCCTGCACGCTGATGGCGGGCGCGGGCTTCGATTATGCGGTGCTGCCGATGGGCTGCGACGAAATCGGCATCGCCGGCGCCGTGCAGCGCGCGCCGATCCGGCTGGTCAAGGCGCGCACCGTCAACGCGATGGCGCTCGCCGACGCGGAGCTTGTGCTCGAAGGCTACGTCAATCCGCGCGACCGCCGCTTCGAGACCAAGGAATCGGAGGACGCCGGCATCCAGGGCCGCTTCCACTTCCATCCGGAATGGGCGGGCTACATGGGCAAGGCCTACAAGGCGCCGACCTTCCACGTCACCGCGGTGACGATGCGCAAGCCCGAAACCAAGCCGATCATCTTCGCGCTCGGTGTCCACACCCTGGACGACCACAACATCGACACGACGGTGCGCGAGGCCGCGATCTTCGAACTATGCGAGCGGCTGCAGCCCGGCATCGTGCAGAACGTGGTGATCCCGTACTGCATGACCGACTGGGGCGGCTGCATCATACAAGTAAAGAAGCGCCATCAGATCGACGAGGGCTGGCAGCGCAACTTCCTCGCCGCCGCGCTCTCATGCTCGCAAGGAATGCGGCTGGCGATCGCGGTGTCGGAGGACGTCGATCCTTATTCCATGGACGACGTGATGTGGTGCCTTACCACGCGCGTCAATCCGCGCTCCGATATCCTCAATCCGATCCCGGGCGGGCGCGGGCAGACCTTCATGCCGGCCGAGCGCATGACCGCGGGCGACAAGCAGTGGACCGCGTCGAATACGCAGTTCGAGGGCGGCATGGGCATCGATGCCACGGTGCCGTTCGGCTACGAGAGCGACTTCCTGCGTCCGGTCTATCCGATCGACAAGGTGAACCCCGAGAAGTTCTTCACCAAGGACGACATCGCCAACGCCAAATCGCGCATGCAGGGCTGGGTGCATTCGCTGGCCCGGACCGGACGGTAACCACCGGACGTGTGAATGGCCGAGATCGACGCCATCCGCGAGCTGCTTGGCTCCAAGCCGCGCCCGGTTGGCTGGAGCGAACGCCGGCAGCGGCTCGATGAGGTGGGGTCGATCTGGCCGGTCGCCGACGACGTGTCGCTTGAAGCCGTCGATATCAATGGCGTGCCCGGCGAATTCTCGATCGTGCCCGGCAGCGATCCGTCGCGCGTGCTGCTGTTCTTCCACGGCGGCGGCTATTGCTCGGGCTCCATCCTCAGTCATCGCCGGATGGTGACGGAGGCGGGCCGCGCCGGTGGCGTCCGCACGCTCGCCATTGGATTCCGGCTTGCACCCGAGCATCCGTTTCCCGCCGCGTATGACGATGCGCTGACCGCATGGCGCTGGTTGCGCAAGCAGGGCGTCGCGGCCGGCCGGATCGCTGTCGGCGGCGACAGCGCGGGCGGCGGCCTTACGCTCGCCCTTGCGATGCGGTTGCGTGATGCCGGCGACGAACTGCCCGGCTGCTTGTGGCTCGCGTCACCCTGGACCGACTTGACGATGTCGGGCGCGACGCTCGCCACCAAGGATGCGGTCGATCCGCTTATTCACAAGGCTTATCTCGAAGAGCTTGCCGGCGCGTATGTCCCCGCGAGTATCGAACGGACCGACCCGCGCATCTCTCCGCTGTTCGCGGACCTGCGCGGCCTTCCGCCGACCCTCATTCAAGTCGGGTCAGCGGAAACGCTGCTCGACGATTCGGTGCGGCTTGCGGGTGCGGCGGGTGCCGCCGGCGTGCCAGTGACGCTCGAAATCTGGCCCGACATGATTCATGCCTGGGCGCTGTGGAATGCGAAGCTCGAAGCCGGGCGGCAGGCGCTCGCCAACGCGGGCACCTTCATGCGCCGTTACCTTGGGGGGTAGGGACTATTCCTTTCGCGACGGCTTGTCGCAAACCTTGCACTTGAATGCGGGCGCCGGCTCACCGGGCTCCACCATCACCGAGCTGTACTCGCCGCAGCTGCCGCACTGTCGCACGAGCTTGGTCGGCAGCTTCACGATGGGCTTGGTCGCCATGGCCATCGCCTGCTCAGACTGGGCCCGGAGCTCGGCCTTGGTCATGGGTGCTGCTCGAGGGCGATGTTTCATGCGGAAACCATCGCTTTGGCCGCGCGATGCGCCGTCCGGTGCCTTTGCCGCCGCCTTTTGCCCTGATCCGCCATTGTCGAATCCTCTTTGCGCCGCCGCATGCCGATCCTTGCCGTATTGGCCGCTATCACGTCAATACAAAGGCATGGCGACAAAGGGGGCATGCCGCCGGGGATCACCCGCCGGCGTCGCGGTTCCAGCGCTCCGCCAAGGCGCGGCGGTCGAGTTTGCCGCGCTCGGTCTTCGGCAGCGACGTGGTGAGGACAATCCGCTTCGGCGCCTTGAAGGCAGGAAGGCCGTCGCTGCAATAGCGCAGCAGCGCCGTGGCATCGACCGCGGCGCTTGGCCGCGCCACGACGTAGCTCACGATTTCCTCCCCATAGATCGCGTCCGGCACGCCGACGGTCGCGACCTCGATCAGAGCAGGGTGCTGCATCAGGAAGCTGTCGATCTCGAGTGGCGAGATGTTAACCCCGCCGCGGATGATCAGGTCTTTCGCGCGGCCGGTCAGGCGCAAGTACCCTTCTTCGTCGATCAGGCCAAGGTCGCCGGTGATCATACGGTCCCGGCAGCTCACGGTCACACGACCGTCCTCGGCGAGATAACGATAGTCGTGACCGGAGAAGCCGCCGATCTCGACCTGGCCGATCGCGCCCACGGGCAATCGGCCTTCGGCGCCGACAATCGCGATGTCGTGATAGGCGAACGGCCGCCCGACAGTGCCGTGCCGCCTCGTTTCGCCGGGGATCGCCGCAATCCAGCCGCTCTCGCTCGATCCGTAGCCCTGGGCGACCGGGATGCCGAAGTGCTGCTCGAACCGCCGCCATTCCTCGACCGTGAGCGGCGCCGAGCTCGAGGTGAGGAAGCGCAGCGACGGCAGGTTGTCGCGGTGCGCGGTGCCGCCGCCGTTGAGCAGGATGTTGATCGTGGTCGGATTGCCGGCGGCCACGGTAACGCCTTGCTCGCGCACATGCGGAAAGAAGCGGCTGGCGGAGAATTTTTTCGTCATCACCAGCGTCGCGCCCCGGTTCACGGGCACCAGCGCACCGAGGAGCTGGGCCGAGGCCCAATTGAACGAGCGGAAATCGTAGAGGCGGTCGTCGGCGGTGATGCCGAAGCCCTCGGCGGTCGGATCGATATTGAGCAGGTGCTCGCGATAGCTCAGCACGACGCCCTTTGGCCGTGCGCTGGTGCCGGAGGTGAACAGGATCACCGCATCGTCGTCGGGCCCGGCGTCGCTGTGCGCGTCCGACGGCGCGCAGCGCGCAGCCTCGCCGAAGAACGTATCCGCTTCGGGTACATCGGAGTGTCCGAGCCGCAAGCGTGGGGCTGACACGGTGGCGAGAAGATCGTCGAGCTCCAGGCCGTCCTGATAGAGCACGAGCTTCGGCTGAAGCCGCGCGAAGATATTGTCGAGCTGGTTGCGGTTCATCTCCACATGGACGGTGCAGATGGTCGCGCCGTAGGCCATCGCGCCGAAATACGTGATCAGATGCTCGATCGAATTGTTGGAGAGCAGCGCGACGCGGTCGTTGCGGCCGAGCCCCCGCTGGCGCAGGAGCGTCGCAATACGCCGGGTGAGGTCGCGCAACTCGCCGTAGCTGACGCTGCAGTCCATCGTCCGCCGACACGACCCAGGGCTTGGCCGGATCGCGCGCCGCGGCGCGGGCGATCCAGTCTTGCAGCAGCTTCGGGCCGGCGTTGGTTGGCATCGGAAGACCGTTCGGGGGAATTACTTAGCATTATAAGCATTGCCGGTTTCGGTTGTCATCCTGGCGCGCCCTCGCGCCGCGTCCCTGCTCGGATGACAGCGGAGAGGGCGGTGTATAATGTCGGATGAGAGGCCCCAGGCCTCTTTGAATTCATTCGTTCGATCAAGCTCTTGGGAGGCCTCGTTGGCGAAGCAGGACGGTCAGCCGGACGGCATGTCGACCCCGCTGGGGGCGGGCGGTAGCGGCGCGGCGGCCGGCAACGGGGCGGCGCCCGGCATCGGCTCCAACACGGCGCCGCATCTCGCCTACCACGATCTGCGTAAATGGCTCGACGAAGCCGAGAAGCTCGGCGAGGTGAAGCACGTCCAAGGCCTCTCCTGGCAGAAGGACATCGGCATGGTGTCCGAGATGGCGGCGCACACCGACAACGCGCCGTGCTTCGTGTTCGAGGATGTGCCCGGCACGCTGCCCGGCAGCCGCGTGCTGCTCAACTTCTTTGACGGCAAGCGCAAGAACATGACCCTCGGCTTCCCGACCGACATGTCGAAAGTCGAACTGAGCGAAGGTTTCCGCATCCACTACGCCAAAGACATGAAGCGCATCCCGCCGAAATACGTCGAAAGCGGCCCGGTGATGCAGAACGTCATCACCGGCGACAAGATCGACATCACCAAATTCCCCGCGCCGCAGTGGCACGCCAAGGACGGCGGCCGCTATCTCGGCACCGGCTGCTACACCATCATCCGCGATCCCGACGACGGCTGGGTCAATTGCGGCACCTACCGCGTGATGATCCACGACGAGAATACCTGCGGCCTCTATATCTCGCCCGGCAAGCAGGGCCGGCAGATGCGCGACAAGTACAAGGCGCGCAAGCAGCCGATGCCGATCGCGGTGGTGCTCGGCGGCGATCCCATGAGCTTCCTGATGGGCTGCAGCGAGATCCCGCAGGGCGTGAGTGAATACGAGGTGATCGGCGGCATGCGCGGCTCGGCCGTCGAGGTGATCAAGGGGCCGGTCACCGGCCTGCCGATTCCGGCCAACGCCGAAATCGTCATCGAGGGCTTCGTCGAGCCCGACAACATGCGTGTCGAAGGCCCGTTCGGCGAATGGACCGGCTACTACGCGACCGGCGCGGCGGAAGAGCCGGTGCTCGACGTCAAGGCGGTCTATCACCGTCACGAGCCGATCCTGCTCGGCTGCGTGCCGGAGCGTCCGCCGGACGAGATTTGCCGCTATCGCGCGATCGTGCGCTCGGCGCTGTTGCGCGAGAACGTCACCAAGGCCGGCGTGCCTGCGGTCACGGCGGCCTGGGCGCATGAGGTCGGCAATGCACGGCTCTTGCTCGCGGTCGCCATCAACCAGCGCTATCCCGGCCATGCCAAGCAGGCCGGGCACATCGCCTCGATGTGCCACGTCGGCGCATATTGCGGCCGCTACACCATCGTGGTCGACGACGACATCGACGTGTCCGATCTCAACGCGGTGATGTGGGCGCTGCTCACGCGCTCCGATCCCGCGACCTCGATCGAGATTATCCGCGGCGCCTGGTCGACGCCGCTTGATCCGCGTATCGAGCCGGAGCGCCGCGCGGTCGGCGACTACACCAACAGCCGCGCGGTCATCGATGCCTGCCGGCCGTACCACTGGAAGGACAAGTTCCCGGAAGTGAACGCGCCGTCGCCGGAGGACAAGGCCCTGGCGATGCGTAAATTCGGGCACTTGTTCCAGAATTGACCAAAATGGTAACCACTCTTTAGTACCGTGCACCCTGAACGCCTTAGGCGGCCCGACAGGGACTCGAAAGGACTTGCGATGCGACGCCTCATCATCGGCATGACCGGCTCGACCGGCGCCATCTTCGGTGTGCGCTTCCTGGAGGCGCTGAAGCACACCGACGTCGAGTCGCATCTCATCATCAGCAAGTGGGCGCAGCGCACCATCGAGCACGAGACCAACTACACGGTGGAGCAGGTGAGGGCGCTGGCGACCGTCGTGCACTCGCCCGGCGACATGGGCGCGACGCTGTCGTCGGGCTCGTTCCTGACCGAAGGCATGGTGGTGATCCCGTGCTCGGTGCGCACGCTCGGCGGCATCGCGCAGGGCGTCGGCGATCATCTCGTGCATCGTGCCGCCGACGTGGTGCTCAAGGAGCGCCGCAAGCTCGTCCTGGTCGTCCGCGAGACGCCGCTCTCCGAGGTGCATCTGGAGAACATGCTGAAGCTCGCGCGCATGGGCGTGACCATGCTGCCGCCGATGCCGGCGTTCTACAATCACCCGCAGTCGGTCGACGACGTGGTCAACCATATCGTGATGCGCGTGCTCGACCAGTTCGGCATCGCGCTGCCCAACGCCAAGCGCTGGGACGGCCACATGCACACCGCGGCCAAGATCGTGCCGGTGCCGACCGCCGGGACGAAGAGCGGGACTTGAGGCGCCGCCTCCCGCTACGCCCCCGATCGCAATACGTCCGGTACCGACAGGCCGGAGTCGATCGCCTTCACCCGTGAATCTTCGGCTCTGGCCTTGCTCTCGGCCGCTTCCAGCACGGCCATGATCTTGTCGCGCGGAATGAAGCAGACGCCGGTGTCGTCGGCGACCACGAGATCGCCGGGATGCACCTGCACGCCGCCGATCAGCACCGGCCCGTTGATCTCAGCCGCTTCGATCCGCCATTTGCCGGTGACCGGCGTGATGTCGCTCGCCCAGATCGGATAGCCGACGGCGCGCTGATGCGAGACGTCGCGCACGCCGCCCTGCACGATCGCGCCGACTTCACCCTGGCGCTTGCCGGTCTGCGCCGAGTTCCCGCCCATGTTGGAGATATTCGGCACGCCCTCGATCACCAGCACGTCGCCGGACGTCGCAAGGTTGTGACACTCGAACTCGGCCATCTTGTTGACGTGCTCGCGCGCGCCTTGCAGCGGATCGATGCGCTGCAGGATGTTGCGGATCGTCAGCGCCGGCCCGACCATGATCGTGCCCGGCATCGTGGGCTTGAGCGTCGATGCGCCGACGACGCCGAGCGGGATGCCGAGCTCGTCCATCGTGTCGGAGATGACGCCGGTGCAATCGCCGAGCTTCTTGAAGCGCTCGACCACGCCCGCGGGCGGGCGCGGCACCTCCATCTGCTTGATCTTTTCCCGCGCGATGCGGCCGGTCAATTTTTTCTCGGTCACGGTGTCACTCCCACGTCTGATATTGCTCTAGTCGAGCTGAATTTTTGCGTTCTTGATGACCTTCGACAGCCGCGCGGTCTCGGCCTCGAGGAACGCACGGAACTCCGCCGGCGAATTGCCGATCACGTCGGCGCCTTGCTCGGACATCTTGGCGCGCAGATTGTCGTCCTTGAGCACCTCGACGATGTTGGCATGCAGCAGATCGACGATCGCCTGCGGAGTTTTCGCCGGGGTGAGCACGCCGAACCAGCTGCCGGTGATGTAGTCGAGGCCGCCTTCCCGGAACGTCGGCAGCTCGGGCAGGAGGGACGTGCGCTTGTCGGAGGCGACCGCGATCGGCTTGAGGCTGCCGTTGCGGATGAGACCCTGCACCGGCACGGCGCTCGGGAACAGCATCTCCACCTGCTTGCCGGCGACCGCGGCCGCGGCCGGCCCGCCGCCGTTGAAGGGAACGTGCACGACGTCGGTGCCGGTCAGGAGCTTGTAGAGCTCGGCGCCGATATGCGGGCTCGAGCCGACGCCGTAGGAGGCGTAGTTGAACTTGCCGGGGTTGGCTTTCACATGCGCGGTGAATTCCGCCAGGTTGTTGGCGGGAAACGACGGATGCACCACCAGGATGGTCGGGGCGTTGGCAAGCAGCGAGACCGGGACGAGGTCCTTGGCCGGATCGAAGCCGAGATTGCGGTAGAGCGACGGATTGGCGGCGAGCCCGAAGCTCGTCATCAGGAGCGTATAGCCGTCAGGCTTGGCCCGCGCGACCAGCCCGGTGCCGAGATTGGTATTGGCGCCGGGACGATTGATCACCACGAAGGTCTGACCCAGCCGCCGCGTCAGTCCTTCGGTGAGCAGCCGCGCCAGGATATCGGTGCCGCCACCGGCCGCGAACGGCACGATCAGCTCCACCACGCGCGAGGGATATTTGTCCTGCGTGGCGGCCGGCTGAGTGAAGGTTACGACCGGGGCCGCAATCGCGGCTGCAAGAAACAACGGACAGGGGAACGCTGACGGGTCATATCACATCCGCTTGATCGTCTCGGTATCATGTCGACTTGCGCGGGGATCGCGCAATTGTCAACACGCCGCGACGCCGCGCGGCCTCCTTGCCGCCTTGGGTCCGCGCCGCTACCGTTATGGTTTCTCCGCCCAGCAAAGGCTCCATCCCGATGATCGATTTCTATGCCCTGACCAGTCCGAACGTGCAGAAGATCTACATCATGCTCGAGGAGTGCGGGCTTCCGTACACCGAGCGCTTCGTCGACGTCTGGAAGGGCGATCAGTTCAAGCCTGAATATCTCAAGATCAATCCGAACAACAAGATCCCTGCCATCGTCGATCGCGATGGGCCCGGCGGCAAGCCCTACACCGTGTTCGAGTCCGGTGCGATCCTGATGTATCTCGCCGAGAAGAGCGGAAAGTTCATGCCGAAGGACATGGCGGCACGCTACGAGGTGATCCAGTGGCTGATGATCCAGCTCACCGGCGTCGGACCGATGTTCGGGCAGCTCACGCATTTCAAGATGTTCGCGCCCAAGGGCGGCGACAGCTATGGGCACGACCGCTACCAGAGCGAGGTGAAGCGGCTCTACTCCGTGCTGGAGAAACGGCTTGGTGAAGAGCCCTGGCTCGGCGGCAGCGAATATTCGATCGCCGACATCGCGACTTTTCCGTGGACGCGCAACCACGACGCCCAGGGCGTGCCGTTCTCCGACAAGCCGAACCTGACGCGCTGGTTCGACGCGATCTCCGCGCGGCCGGCGGTAAAGGCCGCGCTCGCCAAGATCGCGCAGATCAAGTCGAACCGCGAGACCGCGACCGACGATCAGAAGGACCAGTTCTTCGGCCGCGGAAAATACGCGAAGGTGTAGCGTCACACCAACGCATCGCCGGGAGGAAAGTATGAGGCCCTTACTTTCTGCCCTCGCAATCGTCGCCAGCCTTACTACGGCGGCGCAAGCGCAGCCCGCTGCCGAGTTCTACAAAGGCAAGACCATCCGCGTGATCGTCGGCACCTCGCCCGGCGACTACGACACCTGGGTGCGGCTCGTCGTGCGCTATCTACCGCAATACATTCCCGGCCAGCCGAATTTCGTTGTCGAGAACATGCCCGGTGCGGGCTCGCTGATCGCCGCCAACCATCTCTACAATCGCGCGGCGCGCGACGGCACGGTGCTCGGATCGGTCAGCCGCAACATTCCGCACTACGCCTTTGCCAAAAAGGCCAATGCGAATTTCGATCCGCTCAAATTCCATTGGATCGGCAGCCCGGAGGTGAACAATCGCGGCTGCTTCGCGCGTGCCGACTCCGGCGTGCGGACGCCGCGCGACCTGTTCGAGCGCGAGCTCGTGGTCGGAACCGACGGCGCCGGCACGTCGCTCTCCGAAATGCCGGTGCTGTTGAAAAACCTCCTCGGCATGCAATTCCGCACCGTCGACGGCTACAAGGGCTCGAACGACGTGGTGCTCGCGATCCAGCGCAATGAGGTGCAGGGCATTTGCCAGACGCTCACCGCGTTTTCGCAATCGGCGCAGCCCATGCTCGACAACGGCACGGTGCGCCTCCTGTTCACCACCGAGCGCGATCCGGTCCCGGGCTCGAAGGCGCCGACGATTTTCGAGTTCACGAGCGACGAGGAGCAACGCATGATCCTCGACTTCCAGGCGTCGGCGCTCGAGACCGGGCGGCCATGGCTGGCGCCGCCCGATGTCCCCGCGGATCGCGTCGCCCTGCTGCGGCGCGCCTTCAACGCCGCCATGAAGGACCCCGCGCTGCTCGACGATGTGAAGAAGCGCGGTCTCGACATCAATCCGCGCACCGGCGAGCAGGTCGAGGCGGTGCTGCGCAAGGCCGCGGCTTTCCCGCCCGAACTGCTCGCGAAGCTCGCGCAACTGAGCAAGCGATAGCGTCGTCGTCAGCCCGCGAAGCCGCCTTCGTCGAGAAACCGTTGCTCCTCCGGACGCATCGGCCGTCCAAGAATCGGATTGCGATGCGGGAAGCGGCCGAAGCGCCGGACAATGTCGCGGTGGCGTGTGGCGAGCGTCAGATGTCGGTTCTCCAAACCGGCTATTCAACGCCACAGACCGCTCCTGATCGGCGAGATGCTCGGAATGACCGAACGGTAGATAGAAGAAGGCCTGCAGTCCCAAATCCACCTGCCGGTCGTGCCCGACGGAGATGGCGGCATCAGCCATCGCACGCGCCTGCGCGTCGGTTTCGTACATGCGCGGGGTATTGCGGAACGCGTTGCGGGGGAACTGGTCCAGCAGCAGCACCAGAGCGAGCGCGCCTTCCGGCGATCGTCAGCCAGTGCACAAGTTCGCCACGTTCCGCAGCCTCGTGCAGCGACAGGAATTGCTCTCGGAACGTGCGGTCGAACTCCGGATCCTTGGCAAACCACCGCCCGGGACCGGCCTCGCGCCAGAACGCAACCATGGCGATCGCTTCCGCCGACGGCTTCTGGTCGACCAGCGTCGCGGATGTGGCAGGCGATCCGGCGCCGGATGTTGGGTTTGCGCTGGTGCGCTCGGCACGGAGTGTCGCCAGCATCGCGGCCGCGGCGCCGTACGTCAGGATAGAACTCAGTGGATAGGACATGCGAGATCTCCAATTCATCGGGTGACGCGAGGCGGCGGGGGACGCCTCGTCAGGCCGGGGAGATCGCAATTGAGAGATACTGAATCCAGTGATATGAATTCAGGATGATGCTGAATGAAATTGATTTATCGCGCGCCGACCTGAACCTGCTGGTGCTGTTCGAGACCGTCCTGGCGGAGCGCCATGTCGGCCGGGCCGCCGACAGGCTCAACTTGTCGGCGTCAGCCGTCAGTCATGGTCTCGGCCGGCTTCGGAAACTGCTCAACGATCCCTTGTTTCTGCGGACGCCGAAGGGTGTCGTGCCGACCGCGCGGGCAACCGAACTGGCGGAGCCGGTTGCGGAGATTCTTGCGCGGATCAGGAATGTGGTCGCGACTGCGGAGCCGTTCGATCCGGCGAAATCCAGCCGCCGCTTCATGCTCGGCGCGCCGGACGGCGCCTTGGCAGTATTCCTGCCGGAGCTCCTCGCCGCCTTGAGCCGCTCCGCGCCCGGCGTCGATGTCGGCATGCAGCAACTGCTGCCGGCAAGGGGAGTGAGGACAGTCGAGCGCGCATGGGAGCCCACAATGGCCGATCTCGAGGCGCGACAGCTCGATGTCGCGGTCATACCCATCGACACGGTTCCTGCGCGTTTCGTCGCGCGCACGCTCTTCGAAGAGGACTTCGTGGTCGCGACGCGGCCGGGACATTCGTTCGCGCGCGATCCGACGATAGACCGCTTTTGCGAGCAACAGCATCTGCTGGTGTCGTCAAGCGGTGATCCCTACGGTTTTTTCGACAGCCTTCTCGCCGATCAGAATCGGTCGCGTCGGGTCGTCGTGACCGTCCCGAATTTCATGATGGCCCTCGCCGTCGTCGCGGAGACCGACCTGGTGGCATCGCTGCCCCGGCGGCTGGTGGCGATGCATGCCGCACGGTTTGGCGTGGTGGTGAGCGAAATGCCGGTACAGCATCCACGGTCGATCGTCCGCGCAATTGCAACCAAGGCTGCGATGATGGACACCGGCATTGCCTGGCTGGTCGATACCCTTGAAAACGTATCGCGGG
The DNA here is from genome assembly GCA_963785745.1 of uncultured Alphaproteobacteria bacterium. Classification (GTDB taxonomy): domain Bacteria; phylum Pseudomonadota; class Alphaproteobacteria; order Rhizobiales; family Xanthobacteraceae; genus VAZQ01. The sequence continues at coordinate 59,057 of CAWAWR010000024.1, read as the reverse complement.
ATCATGTTTCGCAGATCGGCGGCGCGACCCGCAAGAAACGGCGCTCAGGCTAGGTCCGTGACCGCGACGTGCGGCAAGACCGCCGTTTCCATTCCCACCGTTTGTGCTCTAGAACATCCCGGACAGTTTTCACTGCGGGAGGTTCTGTTGGACATCAAGGGTAAGGTGGCCGTCGTCACCGGGGCGAGTTCGGACGAAGGCATCGGAACGGAATGCGCGAAGATTTTGGCGTCGCGCGGCTGCAACGTCGTGGTCAACTACGCGAGCAACAAGGCCGGTGGCGAAGCGGTCGCCGCGGCCTGCAAGGCGGCGGGTGTCGACGCCATCGCGGTGCAGGGCGACGTGTCGAAGGACGCCGACTGCCTCAGGCTGGTACAGGCCGCGATCGACAAGTGGGGCCGGCTCGACGTGCTGGTCAACAACGCCGCCACCACCAAGCCGATCCCGCACAGGCGCATGGACCTGCTCAACGCCGACGAATTCCAGCGCATCTTCGCCGTCAATGTCATCGGCACCTATCAGATGACGCGCGCGGCAGCGCCGCATCTCAAAAAGACGGGCGACGCCGCCATCGTCAACATCTCGTCGGTCGGCGCGATGCGTGCCGGCGGCTCTTCGATGGCCTATACCGCGTCGAAGGCGGCGATCAACAATCTCACGCTCTCGACCGCGCGGGCGCTGGCGCCGGAGGTGCGGGTCAATGCGCTGTGTCCGGGCGGCATGCTCGGACGCTGGACGCGCAAGATCCTCACCGAGGAGCAATATCAGGAGCGGGTCAAGGCGGCGGACACGCAATATCCGCTCAAGCGAGGCATCTGGCCTTATGACGTGGCGGTCGCGGCGCTGTTCCTGGTCGAGGGCGCGACCACGATGACCGGCGAATGCATCCGGATGGATTGCGGCCAGCACCTGGGCGAGACCAGCACGCAATCGGCAACGGCTGCGGTCCGGGGCGCGTAGCACTCTCCGTCATTCCGGGGCTTCACTTGGCCCCGGAACGACGGGCTGTGTGTGTGAGCTTACGCGCCCGCGCAGGTCTCCACGAACTCGCGCAGCTTCTTGCCTTTGAGTTTGTCCTGCTTGCCCTTCGCGCTGGCATTCCTTGTCGCTTCCCCTTTCGCCGCCTTCAGCTTGGCTTTCTCTTCCGGCGTCATGCTCTTCCGCTTCGCCACGCGCTCTTCTTTCCGCTGGGCTTTCTCTTCCGGCGTTAAGGCCTTCTTGCCTTTTGCCGCCGGCGCGGTTTGCGCGCCAGGCGGCGCTTCGGTCTGAGACTGGGCAAATTGCACGCTGCCGAAGCCGACGGCGAGCACCGTTGCGATCAGAAGAGTAGCGAGGCGAGTCATGACAGGCTCTCCATGGTTATGACGGTGTGGATTTGTGAATTTGATGGACTATGAATTTGCCGGATACCGCCGTCTACAGCAACGCCATGACAGCATGAAGGTTGCGGCAAGTGTGGGGCAGGCCGCGCGAAATCGCGCGCCGGCCCTGCGTTTATGCCGCGGCTACGTTCGCTGTGCCTGGCTGCTTGAGTTCCTTGAGGCGCGGCAGGATCTCCTTGGCCAGCAGCGTGAGGCTGTCGCACGTGTCCTTGTGGTCGAGGAAACCGCCCTGCGCCATCACCAGCAAGTTGCTCATTCCACCGGTGTATTCGATGAAGTCCTTGATCTGCTGGTAGCACTGGTCGGGCGTGCCGCAGACCATCAGCACGGAGTCGATCAGGTCCTGCAGGCTGCCGCTGCGCATGTCGATGACGCGCCCTTCCTTGGTGAAGCTTCGGTCCGGTGTCATGCCGCGCATCAGCCGCACGTTGTCGTCGACCGACAGATAGCCGGGCGGGTTCTTGAACGGCGGATACACGTTGGCGCCGGTGCGCAAGTAGGCGGCGACAAGTTCGCCGCGCCGTCGCGCTTCGGCCTCGTTGTGCGCGGTCGCGAATAGCGCGAGATAGGCGAAGCGGTCGGGGCCGGGCAGGGCGCCGTTGTGCGTCGACGCGTAGCCCTCGCGATAGGCGTCGAACAGCGCCTTGGTGGCGTAGCCCGAGCCCAGGATCGCCATCACGTAGCCGCGTTCGCCGAGCACGCGTGCATTGGTCTTGCTGGCGGTGGTGCTCCACACCGGCGGATGCGGCTGCTGCCAAGGCCGCGGCCAGATGTTCACCTGCCGATAGTGGAAGTGCTCGCTCTCCCAGTTGAATGGGCCGTCATGCGTGGTCATTGCCTTGATGATGAAGTCGTGCGACTCCCAGAAGCGGTCCATGACGCCGACCGGGTTGGCGTTCGACGGCGCAAATTCGTACGGCACGCCCTTGATGAAGCCCATGTCGAGCCGGCCGCGCGATATCACGTCGATGGTGGAGAGCTCTTCGGCGCAACGCAGCGGGTCGGGCCGGTGCCCGATGGGATAGCCCAGGATGAGGAGGCGGGCGCGCTTGGTCTGCCGCGCCATCACCGAAAGGCTGACGATCGACGTTGAGTTCATGCAGGTCGCGGTCTGGTGATGCTCGTTGAGCATCAGGTCGAGACCGAGATCGTCGGCCAGCAGATATTCGTCATGGTAGCGATGGAACAGATCGGCCGCGCGCTTGGGATCGCACGCCCGGTTGGGCAGGTCGACACGCAGATAGCCGTGCGGATCGTTCCAGGCTTCGGGATAAGGATGCTCGCTGAAATGATAGATCCTCATGACGAACGTCCTTCCATGAACGCGTGGATGCAGCGCGCGAATTCGTCCGGTTGCTCCAGATGCGGGAAGTGGCCGGCCTTCGCCACCATCTCGAAGCGCGCGCCCGGAATCGCCGCCGTATAAGCGCGGCCATAAGGCTCCGACAGGATGCGGTCGCTGTCGCCCCACAGAACCAGTGTTGGGATCTTGATGCGGTGCAGCCGGCCCTTGAGCTTGGGGTCGTGCATGTAGGGCGACCAGACATAGCGCGCGGTCGCCTCCCGGTTGCGCGCGGCGGCGCGCACGTCGGTGTCAGCCATCGCCTTGTAGTCGCGCGCGCCGATGGCCGGATTGGCATAGGCGCGCTCGTTGAGCTCCTTTTCGGGCGTGGCGAAGATGTCGACGATGTCGCGGGTCTCGCGGCCGCTGATCTTGATGCCGACCGCGTTGGCGAGCACCAGCCGCGCCATGCGCGCGGTCGACTTGACCGCCATCTCGGCTGCGATCCATCCGCCGAGCGACACACCGACCAGCGTCACGTCCTTGAGGTCGAACTCGTCGAGCAGGTCGAGGTAGAAATAGGCGAGGTCATCCACGCTATCGAACGACTTCGGCTGCTCCGAATTGCCGAAGCCCGGATGGGTCGGCGCGATCAATCGGCCGTGTGCGGCAAGCCCGTCGAGCACGGGAGCGGCTGGGTCGAGGCCAATGCCGGGATGCAGGAAGAGGATGGGTGCGCCGGTTCCACGTTCGACGGCGTCGACGCGGATACCGTTGATCTTGAGCGAAGACAGCTTGCTCGCAGGCAGTACGTCCGTGGTCACCAAGTCACCCCCGCCTGAACGGCCGATTTCCATCCCATCCCTTTGCTATATTATGCGAAATTCCGTGCGCCAATGAAATTCCGTCGCGGCGCTGCGGCTGATGGCTGGTATTCCAAGATGGGGGAACGTGTCCGTGCAAGAAACGACCAAACCAAGCTTCGAACTCCGCAAAAACGTCGCCTATGCCAATCATGACGGGGTCGAGCTGACCGGCGACCTCTATCTGCCGAGCGGGCCGGGGCCATTTCCACTCATCGTGAATGTGCATGGTGGCTATTGGCGGCGCGGTTCGCGCGACACCTTCCAGCATTGGGGTCCGTATCTCGCCGAGCGCGGCTATGCCGGCTTCACCATCAGCTACCGGCTGACCAAGCCGGGCAAGAACAACAGCACGTTCCCGGGTGTGGTGAGCGACGTGCGCGCGGCGGTGCAGTTCATGCGCGGCAGCGCCAAAGAGCTCCGGCTCGATGGCGACCGTATCGCGATCTGGGGCAACTCCGCCGGCGCGCACCTGGCCGCGATGGTGGCGCTCGCGGGCGAGAGCCCGTTGTTCAAGAACGCCTATCCGCAGGACAAATTCGCGTCGGTCAGCTCGAAGGTGAAGGTGCTGATCGGCACCTACGGCATCTACGACCTCGTGGCGCAGTGGAAGCACTCGCTGATCCAGAACCCCAGCGACAACCTCGTCGAGTCGCTGCTCGGCGCGTCGCCGATGCAGAACCGCAAGCTCTATTTCGACGCCTCTCCGATCAGTTACGCGACCTTCGACAACAACAAGACCGCGGTGTTCGTGATTTGGGGGACCGAGGACGACACGGTCGACTACCGCTCGCAGTCGCTGGAATTCCTTACCGCACTCAAGCAGGCGGAATTCCAGGCGCGCCCCTGCATCGTGCACGGCGCGCCGCATTACTGGCTCAGCGATCCGATCGACGAGCCGGACAGCCATTCCGGCTTCGTCGCGCCGCGGCTGATCCGGTTCCTGAGGGAAAGACTGTGACGACAATAGAGGAACAGACGATGGGGGTGGGGACACGGTACTTCGCTTACGCGGCGGTCGTCGCTGTTGTGACGACGATCGGAATCAGCAATGTGGCGCAGGCGCAGTCGAGCTATGGCGTATTCTGCGCAAATGGGCGCATCGAGATCGATGGACGCTCGGAAGACGAGATGCGGAGCCAACGCGGTGCCTGCCAGTTTGGTCGCTTCCCCTCGCGGTCCGATGCCGAAAACTTCGCGCGCCGCAATTTCAACGGCGTCGGCTCATCCTGCAGTTGCCGGTGAAATCCGCTCGACTGGCTATGACCGGCGTTTGATTTCGGCGTATCCTCTGCGCAATCAAAAAAACGGTTTCGCGGCGCGTTGGGAGTTTAGATCACGGCCGGGCGCATAACCGGCCGGATCATGCGAGGGAGGTCTTGATGGATCACGCGACGTTCGGGCGCATGCTTGTTGCTGTCGGTCTGCTCCTGGCGGGAGCCAACGCGGCGGCGAACGCTCAACCCGCAGCCGTGACGGTGTTCGAGGGTGCGCGGCTGGTCAACGGCGACGCCAGCGTCATCGAAAATGCCGCGTTCGTCGTTCAGGGCAACCGCATTGTTGCGGCCGGGCGCCGTGCCGACGTGCAAGTTCCGGCCGGTGCCGCGCGCGTCGATCTCACGGGCAAGACCGTCATCCCGGCGCTGATCGATGCCCATTCTCACATCGGCTACATGCGCAACCTGAGCAGCGGACCGCAGAATTACACGCGCGAGAACATCCTCGATCACATGCACAAGTTCGCTTACTTCGGGGTTGCCGCGAGCATGGCCATGGGCTCCGATTTCGGCGATCTGCCATTCCGGCTGCGCGACGAGACGCGGGCCGGAAAGCACCCGCACGCGGCACGATTTCTCACGGCCGGCCGCGGGCTCGCTCCGATCGACGAGATCAAGCCAAACAACATGCGGCACTCGGCGCATCTGGTCACGACCGAGGACGACGCGCGGCAGGCGGTTGCGGAGCTGTCCGCCAACGGCGTCGAGATGGTCAAGACCTGGGTCGATACCAGGGGCGGGACGATCAAGAAGCTCACGCCGCCGCTTTACGAGGCGATCATCGACGAGGCGCACAAGCGCAAGATGCGGGTCATCGTTCATGCGACGGGCCTCGTCGACGTCAAGGCGCTGGTGCGCGCCGGGATGGATGGGTTCGCGCACATGGTCGGCGACGTCGACGACGAGCTGATGGATTTGCTGAAGGCCAAGCCGGATATCTTCTTCATGCTCGCGCTCGGCGGGCTGCGGCGGCAGATGCATGCGCCCTGGATCGACCCGCCTCACCCCCTGGTGAACGACAGCGTGTGGCCCGACACAGATCAAGCGGTTGCAGGAGCGACTGGCGAAGCCGGCGCCGTTTGCGAACCAGACCTGGACCCGGCTGTCGCGCGGCATCGCGCGCTTTGCTTCGGCTGGCGTGCGGGTCGGCGTCGGCACCGATGGCGGCGGACAGCAGGGCGACCAGTTCATCGGCTGGACCATGCACACCGAGCTCGAGAACATGGTGGCGGGCGGGATGTCGCCGGTGCAGGTGCTGGTCGCCGCGACGCGGACGTCGGCGCAGATTCTCAATCTCGACGAGCTTGGCATGATCGCGCCCGGCAAGAGCGCGGACTTCGTGGTGCTCGACGCCAATCCGCTGGACGACATCACCCATACGCGGCGGATCGCGAGCGTCTATCTGTATGGACAGGAGATTCCGCGCCCGGCATTGCGATCCCAGTGGCAGGCGGAGTTCGCAAGCGCTGCGGCAAGATAGAAACACAAAAGCACACGGCAATGGTGCGGGAGGAAAGTCGTCATGCGTCATCTCGTCGGACTATCGCTCGCTTGCGCATTCCTGATTGTCGCCGCCTGGCAGAGCAACGCCGAGCAAAGCCAGAGCAAGTTTCCGCTTGCCGCGCCTGCGGGCAAGGACAGCAACGCGCGCGCGGTCGCGCCGCCCGGTGCGGTGAACCAGGGACCGTTCGACATGTCGACGTGGAAGTACGGCAACGCGCCGGCCTTCACCGCCCCGCCCGGACTGAAGTTGTGGAATCCGGCCAAGATCAAGCTCATGGAGGGCGGCAAGGTCGTCGGCGGCACGGTCCGGGCCGTCGGCGATCCGAACACTTATTGTGCTATGGCCAACGCCGGCTACGACTTCATCTGGACCGAGATGCAGCATCACCCCTCGACATGGGACAATGTCGTGCGCGCGTGGCAGACCTGTCCGCGGGCGAGAGCCGTTCCTGGCGCGCGCATCGCCTACACGGATGAGCGCGAAATCCAGCGAGCACTCGACGGCGGCGCGCTGGTGCTGGTGGTGCCGACCGTCGATACCGTCGAGGAAGCCCGCCAGGCGGTGGACTGGGCCTATTTCCCGCCGCTCGGCAAACGCAGCCAGGGTGGCGGCGCGGCGTTTGCGCCAGAGATGTGGGGCAATGTGCCGGGCGGCTACCGGCAGACCATCAACGACAATCTCGTCCTGATCCTGATGATCGAGACGCTCGAAGGCCTGAAGAATGCCGACGAGATCGCCAAGGTGCCGGGCGTCACCGCGATCTTCGCCGCCAGCGGCGACCTCGGCAATTTCACCGGCTTTGCGCAGGGTTCACCGGACTATGAGCGGGCGATCAACATCGTGCACGATGCGGCGATCAAGGCCGGCGTGAAGCTCTGCGGCCCGTTCGCGTGGCGGGATCGTCCGGACTTCACCTGCTTCCAGGCCGGTAGCGAGATGGCGCAGATCGAACGCGGCGCGCGCGCCGAGCTTGGCAATCTCCACAACACGCAAGGCAAGCCGGAGGTCGGCCCGTTCGCCGGCAAATAGGCCGCGGCGGCCGCGAGCGCTATGCCTTGTCCTTGGTGAGGAACGCCATCAGGGCGTCGACCTCTTTCTTGTCGCCGGCGAAGTCGCGGGCGACCTGCTCGTAGAAGTGCGCCGCGCCGGAATAGAGCTCGTGTCCGGCGGGATCCTCGCTGACGAAATCGGCGATCTCGTGCATCTCTGCGACCCATCGGTAGGCCTTGGGCGGCATGATCGACAGCGATCGCTGCATATAGGCCAGCATCTGCGGCTGGCTGTCCTTCAGCTCGGCGAACAGCGCGTCGGCGGTGCCGCCGCGGGTCGCCGCCAGCATCATCACCGCGGCGAGCGCCTGCGTGCCCTTGGTGATGCCGGCATAGGACATCTTCATCGCCGAGGCCGCGGTCAGCGGGCCTGTGAGCACGCGCACATCGAGACCGAAATTCTTGAGCTCTGCGAAGCGTCCGGCATGGCTGCCCGAGGCATAGAATTTTGGGCCTTTGCCCTCTTTGGGGGGCGGTGGCGAGCCGATGATGCCGGCATCCACGAACGGCGAGCCGGTCGGGCCGATCACCGCCGCGACCTTTTCGGCGGTCGGCGGGCTGATGGCATTGCAGTCGACGAACACCGGCTTGGCGTTGCTGGCGGTGAGCGCGGGCGCGAACCGCTGCGCCAGCGCCACCGCGTCGCCAGGCGGCAGGATCGACAGGATGAAGTCGGAGGCGGCGATCTCCTCGTCGCTCGCGGCCGTCAAGCCGGCGGCTTTCGCCCGCGCCACGGTTTCGGCGCTGCGGCCGGCGAGCGAGGTCAGAACCTTGAGGCCGTGGGCGACAAGGCGTCCTCCGACGGCGGCGCCCATCATGCCGGGCGCGATGACTGCAACGACTGGGTTCATGACCGACTTCTCCGAGATTTCATCCGAGTTCCGGTCGGTGAATCTGCGTTGATCTGCCGCCGCTGGCAAGGCTTTCGATCGGCGTGCTGTCATGCGTGGTACCGCGGACGCAGCCCGTACTTGGCAAGCCAAGGCGTTTCGGCTTTGCTGCGGCTCCATTGCCGACCAACGCAGGATCACGCGCGTGCCGAACCGCCTCGACGAAATCCGCCACGAGATCGCCCTCGCGAGCCGCATGCTCGCCCATGAAAACGTGCTCGACGCCTTTGGGCATGTCAGCATGCGCCACCCGACCGATCCCGGACGCTACTTCCTTTCGCGCTCCCGCTCGCCGCAATTGCTCGAGCCGGGCGACATCCTCGAATACACGCTCGACTCGGAGCCGGTGAAGCCGCCGTCCTTGCCGATGTTTGCCGAGCGGGTGATCCACGGCTGCATCTACGAGGCGCGTCCCGACGTGATGGCGGTGTGCCACCATCACGCGGCGGCGGTGCTGCCGTTCTGCGTCGCCGGCGTGCCGATCGAGCCGGTGTTCCACCTCGGGGCCGCCACCGGCGAGACCACGCCGTTCTGGGATCAGCAGGACGAGTTCGGCGACACCAATCTTCTGGTGCGGACGCCGGAGGAAGGGCGTTCGCACGCTCGTGCGCTCGGGAACCATTCGGCGCTGCTGCTCAACCGCCATGGCGCCACCGTGGTCGGGGCCGATATCCGCGAACTCGTCTCGCGCTGCGTCTTCATGTGCCAGAACGCGGTGTACCAGTTGCAGGCCCACATGCTCGGCAAAATCGACAAGCTCTCGCCCGGCGAGGTCAAGCTCGCGAGCACGCTCAATGCCTTGCCGAACGTTACCGGCCGGACCTGGGAATACTGGACGATGCGGCTGGCGGAAGCCGGGCGGCTGCCGCCCAAGGCGAAGTCAGCGGCAAAGGCGAGCCGGGCGCCAGCGAAAAAAGCCAAACGCGGTAAGAAGCGGCGCTGATTTCATCGGCGCGGCTTGCGCCCGCCGAACACCGGCGCGCGCTTTTCCAGGAAGGCGCGCACGCCTTCGGCATAGTCTGGCGTCAGGCTCGCTTCGCGCTGGAATTCGCGCTCCAGATCGAGCTGGGTGTCGAGGTCGTTATCCCAGGATTCGTCGAGCGCGCGCTTGATCAGGGCAAGGCCGAGCGTCGGCGCGGATGCGAAGTGCTGGCAGAGCATGTGCGCTTCCGCCATCAGTTCCTCGTTGGCGACCGCTTTCCAGATCATGCCCCAGCTTTCCGCCTTCTCGGCCGGCACCGGCTCGGCGGTGAGTGCCAGCGCGCGGGCGCGCGCCGGGCCGATCAGGCGCGGCAGGATCCAGGTGCCGCCAGAATCGGGGACGAGCCCGATCTTGGCGAATGCCTGCACGAAAGTTGCGGAGCGCGCGGCGAGAACGATGTCGCAGGCAAGCGCGATGTTGCAGCCCGCGCCGGCGGCGACCCCGTTGACCGCCGCCACCACCGGGAACGGAAGTCCGCGCAATTTGCGGATCAGCGGGTTGTAATAGGTCTCCAGCGCGCCGCCGAGCACCGGCGTTTCGCCGGCCTTGGACAGCCGGTCGTTGAGGTCCTGTCCGGCGCAGAAACCGCGGCCGGCGCCTGTCAGCATCAAAGCACGGCACGATTTGTCGGCCTCAGCGTCCGCGATCGCGTCGCGCAACGCGATGTGCATCGCTTCGGTGAAGGCGTTGAGCCGTTGCGGCCGGTTGAGCGTAATGACGCGGTAGCCGGTCTGCCGCTCGACCAGAATCGGTTGTTCGTCCATCGCCGCCTCTTTGAGGGGCGATATAAGCCGATCCCGATGCTTCGGAGAAGCGCCTGTGCCGGGCTATCGCAACGAGCCGGATTCCGCGCGGCGCAGGGCTTCGAGCGCGGTCACCCGCGCGGCCAGCGGAATCTCGGGGAACGCGGAGCGCAGTGCCCGCAATGCTTCCGCCGTCGACGCGGGGCGCAGGTGCGCGATCCGATCCATCATGGCCTGAGTTTGCTGGGCGTCGGGCAGCGCCGGATCTGTCATTGGCATGACCATTCTTCTCCTCGACCCGGCGGCCGCATCATTCTTGGCCCAAGAGGTGACTGAACTATTAAGAGCGCGCGGTCGGACGGCGGCGCGTGTCCATGCTTCCAGTCGGTGAGGTTGCAATTCCCGCGACGGAACTCAGTTCCACGCCGCTCTGCACATAAATTCAGCAATCACTCGCCGGCGATTGCCGCGGGCTCGAGCTCTTCCTGGTGCTGAAGCTGAAGCCGGTAGAACAGGGCGTAGCGCCCACCCTTGCGCAGCAATTCGTCGTGCCGGCCGGAATCGATGACCTGTCCCGCCTCGATCACCAGGATCTTGTCGGCATGCATGATCGTGGAGAGCCGGTGAGCAATGACGATGGTGGTGCGGCCCTCGCACAATTGGGCGATCGCCTTCTGGACGTAGTGCTCGGATTCCGAGTTCGAGCGATGCGGTGGCCTCGTCAAGCAGGATGATTGGCGCGTTCTTGATCAGTGCGCGCGCGATGGCGATGCGCTGACGCTCGCCGCCGGACAATCCCGCCCCGCGCTCGCCGACGATGGTATCGTAGCCCTGCTGGAAGCTCATGATGAAATCATGCGCCTGCGCGGCCTTGGCCGCCGCGACGATATCGGCCTCGCTGGCGCCGGGCCGCCCGAATGCGATGTTTTCGCGGACGGTGGCGCGGAACAGGAAGACGTCCTGACTGACGTAGGAGACCTGGCTGCGCAGCGATCGGCGCGAAACCGATGCGATGTCCTGGTCGTCGATGGCAATGACGCCGCTGCTGACGTCGTAGAACCGCAGGATGAGATTGAGCACCGTGGACTTGCCGCTGCCCGACGGGCCGACCAGTGCCGTCATGCGGCCAGGGTCGGCCACGAACGACATGCCCCGGATCGTCTGCTCGTCGGCGCGGTACGAGAAATTCACGTCGCGGAATTCGAGCCGCGCCGCGCTCACTTTCAGGGATGGCTGGTCTTTGCCATCCGGCTCGGTGGCCGGACTGTCGATGACCTCAAACAGGATACGGACGCCGACCAGCGCGACATTGAGATCGAGATTGAGCCGCGCCAGACGCTTGGCGGGCTCATACGCCAGCAGGAACGCGGTCATGAACGAGAAGAATTCGCCGGGCGATGCGCCGGTATTGATGACGCGATGACCGGCGTAGACCATGGCCGTCGCGATCGCGAGGCCGGCCAGCGTCTCAATCAGCGGGCCGGTGCGATTGCTGACGCGTGCCATCTTGTTGGAGTCGGCCTGCACGGCGGCGACATTGGCATGGAAGCGCTGGCGCATCTGATCTTCCAGCGTAAACGACTTGACCAGCCGGATGCCCTGCACCGTCTCCTGCAGCGTTTCCAGTGTTTGCGCGCCGCCGCGCCATTGGCTCATCGCCACGGTCTTGATGCGCCTGACAAGCTTGCCCAAAACCAAAACGATCGGCGGCACCACCACGAATACGAACAGCGACATGATGGGGTCCTGCACCACCATGACGATCGTGAGCGCGGTGAGCGTGAGGAAATCGCGGCCGATGGCGGTGATGACCAGGTTCAGCGCGTGGCTCGCCGCTGCGGCTCCGACCGACAGCCGCGAGAGCAATTCGGCGCTGTGACGTTCGCTGAAATAATTGAGATTCTGCTGCTGGAGCCGGTCGAACAGCTTTCGCTGGTTCTCCGCAACGATGCTGTTGCCGACGCGTGACAGAATAATCGAGTGGCCGTACACGGCCACGCCGCGCAGCGTGAACACGAACATGACCAGCAGGCTGGTCTGAACGACGGCCGAAAAATTGCGGCTGACATAGGCCTGGTTGACGACGTCACCGGCGAGGTAGGCGGCCGCAGCGGTTGCGGCGGCCGCGATCGCCATCAACACGAACGCGACCGCGTAGCGGCTCCAGCGGGCCAGGCCGTATTCGGACAACAGCCGCCAGACCAGCCCCAACGAGCTTTGAGGATCGGAGAGAGCTGCCTGCAGTCGCGACTTGAGCATCCAGGGTCCGTTGCCGTCCGCCATGGCTCACAATTCCTGGCGGCCGCGGCCGCCGGTATCGTGCGCCGGAATGCCTTGCCCGCCCCCGGCCTGGATTTCAAGCCGAAAGAACGTTTGACGGTAAAAACCCTTGGAATCTCAATCTAGTGCGGCGGTTCGGAGGTTCGCCATACGACGCAACGGGGTCGGAAGCGAACTTCTTGTCCAAGGCGCGTATTAACGTCCGCCGGCGGCGCGCACGCCTTCGCGCAGCGATCCCAGGCGGCGCTCCCATGCCAAGGCATGCGCAACGATCGTATCGAGATCGTCGAAACGCGGCGTCCAGCCAAGCTGCGCGCGGATGCGCTTGGAATCCGCGACGATCATCGCCGGATCGCCGGGCCGGCGCGGCGCCAGCTCCACCTTGAAGTCGCACTTGCTGACGCGCTTGACCGCGTCGACGACCTCGAGGACGGAATAGCCGTGCCCGTATCCGCAGTTGAACGTGGCGCTGGCGCCGCCGCCGCGCAGGTGCGTCAGTGCGGCCGCGTGGGCATTCGCCAGGTCGGTGACATGGATGTAGTCGCGGATGCAGGTACCGTCGGGCGTGTTGTAGTCGGTGCCGTAGACGTCGAGCTTCTGCCGCATCCCGAGTGCGGCCTCGACCGCGACCTTGATCAGATGCGTGGCGCCGAGCGTCGATTGGCCGGTGCGCATCGCCGGGTCGGAGCCCGCGACGTTGAAGTAGCGCAGGATCACGTAGTTGAGGTCATACGCCGCCCCGACGTCCTTCAGCATGATCTCGGTCATCAGCTTGGAATTGCCGTAGGGCGACATCGGCGCGAGCGGCGCGTCTTCGCTCACCGGGACTTTCTCCGGATTGCCGTAGACCGCCGCGGTCGAGGAAAAGATGAACTGCCGCACGCCGCTGTTCACGGCGACCTCAAGCAGCGCGCGCGAATTCATGGTGTTGTTGCGATAGTAACCAAGCGGATCGCGCACCGAGTCCGGCACGACGATCGACGCCGCAAAATGGATGATCGCGTCCACACGGTGCTCGGCGATCAACGCGGCGACGCGCAACTGGTCGCTGGTCTCGCCCACCACCAGCGGTACACCTTTCGGCATCGCCCATTCGAACCCGGTCGACAGGTTGTCGAGCACGACCACACGCTCGCCGGCGTCGGTCAGCATGTGCACCATATGACTGCCGATGTAGCCGGCGCCGCCGGTGACCAGGATCGTCATGGGGTTCAGCCTACCTTGTTTCTAGGATGGCTATGCCAAAATCTCCTGAAAATCCCGTTAGCAGCAACGCGTTACATGATTTGTTATCCATGCATCCGCGTCGCGGGGGCCCGTGACAAGCCCGGGGCCGGCGTATAAGAGCCAGTGCCTTCGGGTGCGTTGCGGGCGCGGCGCGCGGATTGGGGCTACCGGAGGGGTGACGGATCGCCATGTCCGACGTCTTATTCGTCAAGACTTCGTCTCTTGGCGATGTGATCCATCACATGCCCGCGCTGACTGAGGCGCGGCGCCACCATCCCGCGCATCGCTTCGCCTGGGTGGTGGAAGAATCGTTCGCGCCGCTGGTCCGCCTGCATCCGGCGATCGACGAGGTCATTCCGGTTGCATCGCGCCGATGGCGTCGTTCGCCGCCGGGACCTTCGATGTGGAGCGAAGTCGCGACGTTTTGGCGCGCGCTGCGCGCGCGACCCTACGATGCGATCGTCGACACGCAGGGCCTGATCCGCTCCGCGCTGATCGCGCGCGCCGCACGCGGTCGCCGTCACGGCTATGACGCCGCCAGCATTCGCGAGCGCGCCGCGTCGTTGCTCTACGATGTGCGGCACCGCGTCGCGCGCGGACAGCATGCGATCGCGCGCAACCGCGCGCTCACGGGGCTGGCGCTCGGCTATGTGCCCGAGGGGCCGCCCGACTACGGCCTCGACCGCGCAAGACTTTCGACTCCGTCAGCCGGTCGATACGCGGTGCTGCTTCAGGCCACCGCGCAGCGCCAGAAAGAATGGCCGGTGGAGCATTGGATTTCGCTTGGCCAGTCGCTGTGCGCACGGGGCGTTCGCGTCGTGCTGCCGTGGGGCAATGCCCGCGAACGTGAGCGCAGCAGCGCCATCGCGGCAGCATTGCCAAATGCCGATGTGCCGGATCTGCAACCACTCGACGCCGTCGCACGCCTGATCGCCGGCGCGTCGCTTGTCGTCGGCGTCGACACCGGGCTGCTGCATCTCGCCGGTGCGCTCGGTGTGCCGCTGGTTGCGATCTTTGTCGGAAGCGAGCCAGGTCTTACCGGCCCGATCGGGCAGGGGTCGATCACCGTCGTCGGCGACAAGGGCAAGATGCCTTCCGCATCGGCGGTGATTGCGGTGGTCGACCGCATCGCGTGACGCAAGGGCCCCCTCCAGGGAGGGGGCCCACGCGCACGCGGAATGCCCTCACCAAGCGTCTAATCGGTCGCCTTGGACGCAGCGGCTTTGAGGATCGGCGACCAGTGCGCAATCTGCGCCATGACGTACTTCTCGAACTTGGCGGGCGTGCGCTCGTCTTTCGACGGGATCGAGCCGCCGAGATCGCCCATCCGCTTCTGAACCGCCGGATCGTCAAGCGCCTTGGAGAGGGCAGCGGCAAGCCGGTCGACGATCGGCTTCGGCGTTCCCTTCGGCGCAAAGATACCGGCCCAGATGCTCATCTGGTAATCGACACCGGCTTCCTTGGCGGTCGGCACGGCGGGCAATGTCGGTAGCCGTCCGGTGGACGACACGGCGAAAGCTTTGACCTGATTGCCGGAGATGGCGCCGGTGACGCTGACGGCCTGTTCGCAAAGATAGTCGACGTGGCCGGCGACCAGGTCGTTCATGGCGGGAGCGGTCCCGCGATAGGCCACCGAAATCGGATCCACCTTGACGATGCTGTTGAACAGGAAGCACGCCATGTGTGAGGAGGCGCCGATGCCGCCGTGCGCCTGCTTGGCCTTGCCGGCGTTCTTCTTCAGGTATTGCACAAATTCCTTCAGATTGTTCGCAGGGAAGTCCTTGCGCGCCACCACGACCGCAGGTGCGTGCGCGGTAAACCCGACCGGCGCAAAATCCCGCTCCGAATTGTATTTGATGCCTGGCGTCAGCACCGGCGCGGAAACGTGCGAGCCCATGCTGCCGGCGAGCAAGGTGTAGCCGTCCGGTGCCGCCGCTGCGACGCGCGCGCTGCCGATGGTGCCACCGGCGCCGCCGACGTTCTCGATGACCATCTGCTGGCCCAGCGCCTTGGACATGCTTTCCGCAACGATACGGGCAACAACGTCACTCGGTCCCCCGGCCGGGAAAGGAACGACCACGGTGATCGGCCGGGTCGGATAGGCTTGCGCAAAAGCAGGCGAAACGGCGGCAGCCGTCAAGCACGCTGCAATCAGCGACGCCGCAATTGGCGATGTGACTTTGGTGATGAAAGTCGGCATGTTCCTGTTACTCCCCCGTGTACTGTTACGCGACTGACTCACAACACGCCCGCCCAAAGAGCCTCGACAATCGAACGCTCTAAGGCAGGAACCTAATCTTGTTGTTCAGTGGTCCCCCCTGACCCTCACCAGGCATTTCGAGCACTGGGTGGCCAGACGCGCAGCGTCGTTAACCGATGTGCGCGAAATGCAATTCAAGACGAGGCACGCAGCGAATTTGTGGCACGCGTCATCACAATTTTGACCTATCATCGAGTCAGCTTCAAAGTGGACTATGTAACGTAACCGTCATGTAGCGTAGCGGGGGTGGCGATGCGTGCGTTGATCCGTACGGGCGCGGTGATTCTTGCGGCCCTTATCTCAGCTTCCACGTTCAAATCGGGAAATCTGGAGCTTGCGTTCGCGACCAGCGCTCATGCGCAGGCCGTGCCGAAATCCCTCCAGGAGGGCGGCAGCACCGAGAATTCCGTCAAGAATCGCCGCAATAATTGGACCGTCGGCATCGCCGGCGGCCAGTTGTCCGGCACCTATATGACATTCGCGAACGAGCTCGCCGAGGTTCTCGACGACGGCGACAACCTTCGGGTACTGCCGATCGTAAGCTACGGCGCTGCCTCCAATCTCGACGACTTGCTATATCTGCGCGGCGTCGATGTGGCAGTGACCCAGTCGGATGTGTTCGAGTATTTCCAGACCCAGCGAAAAATAGCCGGCCTACAGAACCGAGTTCACTACATCATCCGGCTGCCGGTCTCCGAAGTGCACATCATGGCCAAGCGAAACATCCGCAGCATCGAAGACCTGCGCGGCAAGAAGGTGAATTTCGGCCCTGCCGGCAGCGGCTCGAGCTTGACCGGCGCGATCATCTTCCAGCGCGCCGGCGTGAAGGTCGAACAGACACAGTTCGACAATCCCGTGGCGCTGCAGAAGCTGCGGTCCGGCGAGATCGACGCCCTGATCCGCATGGTCAGCAAGCCGATCGATTTCTTCGCCAAGATCCCGGCGAAGGACGATTTCCACCTGGTGCCGATCCCGTTCACCAAGACGTTCTCCGACTACTACACGCTCGCCGAGTTCACCAAATCCGAGTATCCAACCTTGATCTCGGAAGGCGAGACCACCACGACGCTCGGCGTTCCGGCGGTGCTCGCGGTCTACAATTGGCCGCTTCAGAGCGATCGCGCGCGCCGGGTGAAACGGATGGTCGAGCGGATGTTTGCCAACTGGGAGAAGTTCCAGACGCCGCCCCGCCATCCGAAGTGGAAGGAAATCAATCTCGCCGCAACGGTGCCGGGCTGGACGCGTTGGGCACCCGCCGAGGAGCTCCTGCAGTCCATGCGCGCGCGGCAGGCACAGGCTGCACCGGTCACACGCGGCGGTCCGTCGGCAAACCTGTCCGAAGCGGAGCGCGAGCGGCTGTTCAAGGAATTCCAGCAGTGGCAGCAGGTGCCGAAACGCTAGCCGCGCCCGTGCGATAGCCAGGCCATCTAGCGCAGCGCCTTCATCGTCAGCGCGATCACGCGATCCGCCGGGATATCGCGCATGCACAGGTGATGGCCCATCCGGCAGGTCGGCTTATGACAGGGCCGGCAGGATAGTTCGTTCTCGATCTCGACGACGGCCGCCAGTGGGTTGAGCGGCGCCCAATGCCACGGGCTGGTCGGGCCGAAGATGCCGATCGCCGGCGTGCCGATCGCCGCAGCGACATGCAGCAGCCCGGAGTCGTTCGACACCGCAACCTCGGCGGCGGCAAGCGCGAGAATGGCGTTGCGCAAGTCCGGTCCGGTCATGTCGCGCGCATTCGCCGGATCGGCACCGGCGATCTCGGCGGCAAGCGCCGTCTCGCCGGGCCCCCCCAGAATCCAGACCTGAGCGCCGTCGGCGGTGAGGCGCCGCGCCAACTCGGCATAGCCGGACGTCGTCCATCGTTTCGAAGGCCCGACCGCGCCGGGCGCGAGCGCGACCGCGGGACGATGGTCGTCTGCGAGGCCGTTGCGCTTGAGCCAGCTCGCGATCTCGCCGGCGGGTACTTCGAGCTGGGGGTGCGGTAAGTCGGCGGGAGCGCTTGTCCCCTTCGGCATCGCGAGCGCCGCGCAGCGGTCGATCATGCGCGGCAAGGCGCGCTCGCCCGCGCGCAGATCGTTGATGAGACCGATGCGGGCCTCGCCAAAAAAACCGGTGCGCCGTTCTATGCCGGCCAGAAACGGCGCCAGCGCGGATTTCCAGGTCCGCGGCATGACCAGCGCATCCCCATAGCCTTCGTCCTTCAGCCGCTTCGCCAGCGCCCGATGCCCGGCAAGCGCCAGCCGCTTGCGCGGAAGGTCGGCGACGATCGCCTTGCGGACGCCCGGCATGTAGTCGGCGAGCGGCGATACCATCGTCGTGGCGAGGACGTCGACCGGCCGCCGCGGAAACCGCCGGTTCAGCAGCCGGACCACCGTGTGACAGCGAACGAAGTCGCCAATCCACATGTACGGGACGAGCAGAATAGGTGTCTCGTCCGCAGTCTCCCTTGCCACGGCCTCATCCTCAAAAGATGAATTAGTAATCACTTCTTTATATTCTGAATCTAGGTTCATATTTTAGGATGCAAGACCGACATGGTCGCGAGCCGTTATCGCGCCGATCTTGCCCTGTCCAGCGCCCCGCTAACCCTTCGGAACGCATTGGCGAGTCACCCACGCGCCTCCGCGCTACGTTGCACCGATGGGCACTCTCGGGCAAAGGGAAGGCCACCGACGCCCAGCGGGGTAGGGATGCTTTTGGTCACCGGCGGCGCCGGATTCATCGGGTCGAACGTGGTCGCAAGCCTGAACGAGGCCGGGCAATCCGACATCGTGGTCAACGACCATTTCGGCAGCGATGAGAAGTGGCGCAACCTCGGCAAGCGACGTGTCGCCGATGTGGTGCCGCCCGGCGCGCTGGCTGCGTGGCTCGACGGCAGGAAGCTGGACGCCATCATCCATCTCGGCGCTATTTCCGACACCACGGCGACCGACGCCGACCTCGTGCTCGAAACCAATTTCCGTTTATCGCTGCGGCTGCTCGACTGGTGTGCGATGACGCGCACACCGTTCATCTATGCCTCGTCGGCCGCGACCTATGGCGGCGGTGAGCAGGGCTTTGACGACGACGAGACGCCGGCCGCGCTCGACCGGCTGCGCCCGCTCAATCTCTATGGCTGGAGCAAGCACCTGTTCGATCTCGCGGTAGCGGAGCGCGTGAAGAAGCGCAGCGGACTGCCCCCGCAGTGGGCGGGGCTGAAGTTCTTCAACGTGTTTGGCCCGAACGAGTACCACAAGGGCGAGATGATGAGCCTCGTCGCCAAGCGCTTCGACGATGCCAAATCGGGAAAGCCGATCCGGCTGTTCAAATCGCACCGCGAAAACATCGCCGATGGTGAACAGCGGCGCGACTTCATCTATGTCGACGACGCGGTGGCGGTAGTGCGCTGGCTCCTGGACAATCCGACAGTGTCCGGCCTCTTCAATGTGGGCACCGGCGAGGCGCGCAGCTTCAGCGATCTGGTGACGGCGATGTATCGCGCGCTCGGGCGCGCGCCCGACATCGACTATGTCGACATGCCGGCGGCCATCCGTGACCGCTACCAATATTTCACGCAAGCCAAGGTCGAGAAGCTCAGGCGCGCCGGATACAATGGCGGCTTTACGCCGCTGGAGGATGCGGTGTCGCAATATGTCGGGCGGTATCTCGACCGCCCCGACCGTTACCGGTGACGTCGCGGACAATCATTCATGCATCCCATCGACCAGCAGTTGACGAAATTCGGCGAGATGACGGTGCTGTGCGTCGGCGACCTCATGCTCGATCATTTCGTCTATGGCGACGTGTCGCGGGTGTCGCCGGAAGCGCCGTCGCTGGTGATCGCGGTCGGGCGCGAGGAGCAATTGGTGGGCGGCGCTGGCAACGTCGCGCGCGGCATCGCCGCGCTTGGCGCCCGCTGCATTTTCGCCGGCGTCATCGGCGAGGATGAAAGCGGCCGTGCACTGGCGCGAAAATTTGCCGACGAATACGGCGACGCGATCGAGACGCACCTGCTCGTCGATCCCTCGCGACCGACCACCCGCAAGGTGCGCTTCGTGTCGGATCACCATTCGACGCATCTGCTGCGGGCGGACTGGGAATTGGCGGCGCCGCTGCGGCCCGACATCGAGCAGGCGCTGATCCGGGCGTGCCTGCACGCGCTGCTACGTGCGGATGCCGTCGTGTTGTCGGACTACGCCAAGGGCGTGCTCAGCCCCGCTGTCATCCGGGCGGTCATCGACAAGGCGCGCGAGCTCGGCAAGCCGGTGGTGGTCGATCCGAAAGGTTCCGACTTCACGGTCTACCGCGGCGCGACGCTGATCACGCCGAACCGCAAGGAGCTGGCTGACGCAACGCGGCAGGCGGCCCGTGGCGACGCCGAAATTGCCGCCGCTGCGAAACAGCTCGCCACGATGGTCGAGAGCGTCGGCGTGCTGGTGACCCGCAGCGAAGAGGGGATGACGCTGTACACCGCGCGCGACGGCAAGTCGCAAGGACGCGCGCTGCATGTGCCGGCCTATCCGGTGAAGGTCCGTGACGTTTCCGGCGCCGGCGATACCGTCGCGGCGGTGATGGCGGTGATGCTCGCGGCCGGATCCGATTTTGAGCAAGCGACCCGCGCCGCCAACGCCGCCGCCGCCGTCGTCGTCGGCAAGCGCGGCACTTCCACGGCTTCGACGGCCGAACTGCGCTCGCGGCTGCTGCCGGCGGCTTCGCTGACGGCCGAAGAGAAGGTGATCTTCGACTGGTCGATGCTCGACGAGCGGCTGGCCGAATGGCGTGGGCAGGGACTGCGGATTGGCTTCACCAATGGATGCTTCGATCTGCTGCATCCTGGCCACGTCAAGCTGATGACCGAGGCGCGCGCGGCCTGCGACCGCCTTGTCGTCGGCCTCAACAGCGATGCGTCGGTGCGTCGGCTGAAAGGCCAGGAACGGCCGGTGCAGGATCAGCAGGCGCGCGCCGAGGTGCTGGCAGCGCTCGAAGCGGTCGACCTCGTGGTGATTTTCGAGCAGGACACGCCGGTCGATCTCATTCGCCGCGTGAAGCCGACCGTGCTGGTGAAGGGGGCGGACTACCGCATCGACCAGGTGGTCGGCCGCGAACTGGTCGAAGAGTTCGGCGGCAAGGTCCTGCTGGTCGGTCTGGCGCCGGGCTACTCGACGACGGCGCTCGTTCAGCGGTCGGCTGCGAAATCGGAACGCGAGCCGGCGGTCACCGGGGCGAAACCCAAGCGTTGATTGCCAGTTCGCGTGAGCCACATGCCGGTCCTGAGCGCGATCATCATCACCAAGAACGAAGCAATGAATATTGCGGAGTGCCTCGACAGCGTGGCGTTCTGCGACGAGCGCATCGTTGTCGATTCCGGAAGCGACGACGACACGGTGAGGATCGCCGAAGGGCGTGGTGCGCGTGTCAGCTTCCATGCGTTCGAGGGCTTTGGACGCCAGTTCAACCGGGCGCTCTCGCTGGCGCAGGGCGATTGGGTTCTCTCGGTCGATGCCGACGAGCGGATCAGCCCTGCGCTCGCCGCTGAGATTCAGAAGGCTGTCCGCGAGGGGACGTCCGACGGCTACGAGATGCCGCGCTCGTCGTCATTCTGCGGCCGGGTGATGCGCCACTCCGGCTGGCATCCCGACCATGTGCTGAGGCTGTGGAAGCGCGGCAGCGCGCGCTGGACCGACGATCTCGTGCATCCGCGCCCAGTCTGCGACGGGCCGGTTACGTGTCTGTCGGAGCCGATCACCCACTTTCCAGTGCGGCGGATCGAAGACGCCACCTCGCGCATGGACCGGTATTCGACCGCGAGTGCCGAGATGATGCACGCCAAGGGCCGGCGCGTGTGGTTCGTGACCGGTATCGTGCGCGGCGCCTATGCGTTCTTCCGGACCTATGTTCTGCGCGCGGGTTTCCTTGACGGCCGCGAGGGATTTCTGCTCGCGGTCCTCAACGCCGAAGGCACCTACTACCGGTACATGAAGCTGTGGCTCATGAACCAGACGCGGAATCCGCGCTGATGACGAACGCCGATGCGGTGAGGACCGAGAAACCGGGAGCCGCCGGCGAGCCGGCGAAAAATCTTGATCGCCTTCTGGCCGTCAAGAACTGGAGCGGCTCGCTGGGCCTCATTCTATTCTGGATCGTCGTTTCGTTCTTCCTGTTTGGCTATTGGATTCCGTATTGGCGCTTCGCCGATATGGACATCATGATGGTGTATCAAGGTTTCCTTTTGAACGACGGCAAGCCGCAGGAGTTCTTCTACCATCCCGGTCATCTCCATGTCGTGCTGACGGAAGCCTGGCTCCGGCTCCTGCATTCGCTTAGCGTGCTCGATATCGTTGCGCTGTCGCAGATTCCGCCACCCTCGGACGCGGCCGGTTTTGACCGGGCCTGGACGGCGGCGGTGCGGTCCACGCGGGTTCTGTCGCTGTTGATCTCGCTCTCCTTCGTTGCTGCCTTCGCGCTTCTCGTCCGCCGTCTCGTTGCGGATTGGCGCATTGCGATCATCGCCACGGCGCTGCTCGGGTTTTCGTCGGCCGTCATGTGGCAAGCCATCCAGCTGCGGACGGACCTCTTATCGGCCGGGCTCAATACAGTTGGATTGCTGCTGCTGTTGATCGCGGCGCGCTCGCCGGGCTGGGCATGGCGCTCCCTGGTCATCGGCCTTGCCGCGATGCTGTGCACGCTGGGAGTTGTCAACAAGGTGCAGGCCGTCTTCCTGGCCGCCGCCTGGCCGGTGGTCGTGTTGTTTTTTGGCGTGAGACCGGAAGAGGGGGGATCGCTATGGCGCCGGCCGTCCCAGGCAGAGCCGGTGATCGCGGTGCTTGCCGTGTTGGTGGTGTTGGCCGCAATTCCAACAGCGCATCTATTCGACGTCGCTCGCACCGAGCGTTTGAGCTCGCTCTATCCGCTTCTGGCGCCGCCGTTCGGGATATTCGGTCTCTATCAGGCGGTTCTTGCCGGTTACGTCGCTGCCGCGATCGTTGCGTTCGCCTGGATTTGGCGCGTTCCGGCTCTGGAGACCGTTGCGACGCTGTTGGCCGTGGCGCTCGGCTTGATGATCGGGTTGCTGTCGATGATGCTGCGCTACCATCCGCAGAACCCGCTCTCGGTGATCAATATCTTCGAGTTCATGTTCGCGATGGCGAGCTACGTCAATCCGCAATTGGACGGCAGCGCGGGATTCTTGAGCGCGGTCCTGCTGCAGAAACTTGCTGCCGGCATCTACGAGCAATTCGCCCATGTCACGTTCGTGCTCCATCCGTCGTCACGGGCTACGATGTTCCTGCAATGGGCCGTCATCGCCGGAATGTGCATGGCATGGTATCGCGGCCGGCGGCTCCTCGTCGCCCAGACGGCCGTGCTACTGGCGACCGCATGGCTGATCGACATCGCGGGGACGTTTCGGAACGCGACGATCGCCTATTCCATTTTCGCGGATCCCGTCATCGTCCTGGCGGCTGCCTGGTTGTTTGCAAATTTGACCGAGCTCGCCTCGCATCGCCTTGTTGTCCCGCTTGGGATCCTTCTCATCGCGACGCAGATCGTGATGGGGCAGTTCGAATCGGTCAAAGCCGCGTTCCTGCTCCGGCGGTCGCCGGAGCCCCTCTGCGCGTGGCTGCCAGGTTGGACCAGGGCGATCGAGCGATTTCCATTCTGCCCTCCGAAGGCTTGAAGCCGCCCCGGCGGCGGCATACACCCATGGCCGGCAATCGGCGGCATTTCTCCCATGATATCTCACGGTGTGATTCCAGCGGCAGGCCAAGGTTTGCGCGCCTATCCGGCCACCAAATATGTCCCGAAGGTGCTGCTTGAAGTCGCGGGCAAGCCGCTCATCGCCCGCAACATCGAATTGATGCGCGATCAGCTCGGCGTGCGCGACATCACGGTCATTCTGGGACATTTTGGCGATCAGATCCGGAGCGCGCTCGGATCCGGCGAACGGCTTGGCGTCACGCTCAACTATCTGGAATGTCCCGATCCCAAGATCGGTCTTGCGCGTGGCTTGCTGCTGGTGACCGAGAAACTTGCCGCGCCGTTCGTGACCATCCTCGGTCGATGAGCTGTATCTCGAGTTCAACCACCGTGACATTTCGAAGCTGAACCTGGATTCCGCAGTGGCGGCATGCGGGGTGCATCAGACCCGCGACAAACGCCTGATCCGGAAAAACTACAGCGTCGAAATCGCCGGCGACCGGATTGTGCGTCTGGAGGAAAAGCCGGATTCTCCGCGGACCGATCTGGCGGGAGTCGGAACCTATGTCCTTCACCCGCGCATCGGCGACTGGATTCGCAAGACGGCGGCTTCGTCGCGCACGGGACGGGTCGAGCTGACCGACGCGCTGATGTCCGCCATCAACGGCGGTGAGCGCATTCTTCCGCTGCCGTTGCAAGGGCAATATTTCAACGTCAACTCGGTGGAGGACTACAACGACGCCAACTACGCGACGCGAAAATTGAATTTCGGTCAGTACAAGATCAGCGTCGTGATGCCCGCCTTCAACGAAGAGGAATCGATCGGCTACGTGATCGATGACTTCCTGCCGCATGTCCATGAGGTGCTGATCGTCAACAACTCGTCCCGTGACCGCACCGCCGAAGTTGCCCGGGAACATGGCGCTCGCGTGGAAACCGTTTCGCTCTACGGCTACGGCGACTGCATCAAATATGGTCTCGACCACGCGGCCGGCGACATTCTCATCGTGGTCGAGGCGGACCACTCGTTTCGCGCCAAGGATCTCGGCAAATTCCTCGAATACCTGAAAGATGCCGACATGGTGATCGGAACGCGGACGACGCGCGAGATGATCGAGCAGGGGACCAACATGCGCGGGCTCGTGCGCTGGGGCAACGTGTTCGTCGGCAAGCTGGTCGAGGCGATGTGGTGGGGCCAGCAGCCGCGCTTTACGGATGTCGGTTGCACATATCGCGGCATCTGGCGGCAGGCCTGGCTGGACATCCGCGACCGCATGGTCGGTGTCGGGCCGGAGTTCTCGCCGGAGATGATGATCGAGATCCTGCGCGCGCGCCGGCGCGTGGTGGAAATCCCCGCGAGCTACTACCGGCGCGCCAGCGGCGAATCCAAACACTCGGCCAACTACTGGAAGATCAGTCGGACCGCACTGCGCATGCTCAACACCATTTTCAGAAAGCGCTTCCTGGGCAGGTAAAGGCGGCCCGAGTGCTCGCCTGCAATCCCCAAGCAGGTATCTCCCGCGCTCGCCGTCGGGCATCGCGGGTTCGATCGCTCGACGTCCTCGGAACAATGTCGGGCCATTGACCGTTTATCGTGCAGAAAGGTTTGGGTGCGTTCGCTCAGATCGCTATCGCGGTACGGGCAGTAGCCATGTCCGAGACAATTGTATTTTATCTCGCTCGTGCTTCTGGTGTTGTTCGGCGTGCTCGCGGCGACGACCTCTTTCGGTGTCGCGCGCCTTGAGGCCGCCCATCCTCCGACCGGCCAGTTCGTCGAGGTTCAAGGTGTGCGTTTGCACGTCGCCGTGCTCGGCCTTGAACGCGATGCTCCCGGTGCCGATCCCCCCATCGTCCTGATCCACGGCGCGAGCGGGAATTTGGAGGATATGCGGCTTGCCCTCGGCGAGAAGCTTGCCTCATCCCACCGCGTCATTTTGATCGATCGGCCCGGCCACGGCTGGAGTTCGCGGCCCGAGCGTGGCGACTATGCCTCGCCCGCACGCCAGGCAGAACTTGTCGCGGGTGCGCTCGAACAACTCGGTGTGCGGCGCGCAATTTTGATTGGCCACTCCTGGGGCGGTGCGTTTGCCACGGCCTATGCGCTTGCATTTCCGGAGCGTACGGCAGGCCTTGTTCTGCTCTCAGCTCCCACCCATCCCTGGCCCGGCAATCCGGGTTGGTACAACAAGCTCGCTCTGCTGCCCTACATTGGACCGCTGTTTCTGCGTACCTGCGTTTATCCACTCGGATTGTTGCTGGTCGGTGGCGCCTCGCGCACTGTGTTT
This sequence comes from uncultured Alphaproteobacteria bacterium, assembly GCA_963785745.1. Classification (GTDB taxonomy): domain Bacteria; phylum Pseudomonadota; class Alphaproteobacteria; order Rhizobiales; family Xanthobacteraceae; genus VAZQ01. The sequence goes on along the minus strand of CAWAWR010000024.1, from coordinate 33,353 downwards.
GAACCGCAAGCGGTGCCCGCGGACTATGTGCGTCGGGCCGCGATCCGATTGGTGCTGCGACCGAAGACGTTCCACTCCAACGCGCTCGACCTTGCGTTGCTTGAGCGATTTATCACCGCACAAGTACCGCGCTACGCCGAGCTGCGCGCACCAACTGTCATTATCACCGGCGATCGCGACACGATGGTCTCGCCGCAAATCAACGCGCGAGCCCTTGCGGCGGTATTGCCGCGCGCAAAGCTTGTCCTGCTCAAAGACATCGGGCACATGTCGCACCACGCCGCTCCGGACGTCGTGGCAGCGGCGGTCGCCGAGCTTCTTCCAAGCGCCGTTTATCCATTTGGAAGGAGCCAGCGCCCCGTATCCGGAAGCGTCAGCAGGTCCGCGGCCTAGTGCTCGGCCGCGATCCCGAGCAGATATTTCCCGTACTCGCTGTTGGGCATCGCGCGTCCGAGGCGTTCGAGCTGCGCCTTGTCGATGAAGCCCAATTCGAACGCGACCTCTTCCGGACAGGCGATGCGCAAGCCCTGCCGGCGCTCCAGCGCGCGCACGAATTCCGCCGCTTCCAGGAGGCTGTCGCAGGTCCCGGTGTCGAGCCATGCAAAGCCGCGCCCCATGAGCTCGAGGTGCGCCTCGCCGCGGTCGGCATAGGCCCGGATGACGTCGGTGATCTCGTATTCGTTGCGCCCGGACGGCTTGATCGAGGCCGCGATCTCGGCTGCCTGGCGGTCGAAGAAATACAAGCCGGTCAGCGCCCAGTGCGAGCGCGGCGTGCGCGGCTTCTCCTCGATCGACAGGATTTTTCGCTGGTCGTCGAACTCCACCACGCCGTATTGCTCCGGATTGCGTACCCGATAGCCGAAGAAGGTCGCGCCGCGCGGACGCGCGGAGGCCGCCGCGAGCATCGCCGGCAATTCGCGGCCGAAGAAAATGTTGTCGCCCAGCACCAGCGCTGACGATTCTCCACGCACGAAATCGGCGCCGATGACATAGGCCTGCGCGAGGCCCTCAGGCTTCGGCTGCTCGGCATAGTGCAGCGACAGTCCCCACTGCTTGCCGTCGCCAAGCAGGCGGCGAAAGCTCGGCAGGTCGTCCGGCGTCGAGATGATCAGCATCTCGCGGATTCCCGCGAACATCAGTGTGGTGAGCGGATAGTAGATCATCGGCTTGTCGTAGACCGGCAGGAGCTGCTTGGAGACCGCACGGGTCATCGGATGCAGCCGCGAACCGGTGCCGCCCGCCAGAATGATGCCCTTCATGCCCCTTGCTCCAGAATCCGGCCGACGCATGGGCCGAGCGACGACTGCCAGTGCGGCAGCGAAACCCCGTACACGCGCGAGATCTTCGTGCAGTCGAGCCGCGAGTTTGCGGGCCGCCGCGCCGGCGTTTGATACTCCGCGCTCGCGATCGGAACAACACGGGCGGCGGGGCCGCCGCGCTCGGCGGAGGCCGCAAAGATTGCCGTTGCGAACTCCGCCCAGGTCGCGATGCCACCCGCCGCCAGATGGAAGGTGCCGAAGCGATCTTCGCCGCGCCCTTCGACGAGATTGCGCGCCACCGTCAGGATGCCGTCGGCGATGTCGGCCGCCGCCGTCGGATTGCCGGTCTGGTCGGCGACCACGCGCACCTCACTTTGCTTGCGGGCCAGGTCGAGCATGGTGCGGACGAAATTACGATTGAACGGGCTGTATACCCACGAGGTGCGCAGGATGACGTGGCGGGGATGCGCCGCCGCCACCGCGCGCTCGCCGTTCGCCTTTGAGCGGCCGTAGGTGTTGATGGGGCGGATCGTGTCGCTTTCGACGTAAGGGTCGCGCTTCGTGCCGTCGAACACGTAGTCGGTCGACAGGTGGATGATCGGAACGCCACGCGCATCCGCCCGCGCCGCAATCAGGCCGGGTGCCCGCGCATTAATGAGGTCGGCGAGATCGCTTTCCGCCTCCGCCTTGTTCACGTCGGTGTAGGCGGCGGCGCTGACCAGGACATCGGCGGTGATGGCGGCGAGGGCGCTATCGATTGTCTCCGGCTTGGCGAGGTCGAACGTCCGGGCGGCCGATGCAGACGACGTCATATGTTGTTCCCGCCGACCGTTCGACCAGCGACCGGACCACTTGGCCGTGCGTGCCGGTGACGGCGATCCGGATCCGCGGCATCAAGTGGCCTGGCGTTCGATGATGCCGAGACGCTCGCCGCCGTAGCGTTGCCGGAGCGGACGCCACCACCATTCATTGGCGATGTACCATTGCACGGTGGCGTCGAGGCCCTCTTCGAAACTGACCTCGGCGGCCCATTGCAATTCGCGCTGCAGCTTTCGCGCGTCGATCGCGTAGCGCCGGTCGTGGCCAGGCCGGTCCTCGACGCGCGTGATGAGACGCCGGTGCGGCGCGCTGTCGGGCCGCAACCGGTCGAGGCTCTCGCAGATCGCGGTGGCCACGTCGATGTTGGTCCGTTCGCTCGTTGCGCCGACGTTATACTTCTCGCCCGGTCTGCCGCGCGTCAGGATGCAATAAAGCGCGCGCGCATGGTCCTCGACATGCAGCCAGTCGCGGATGTTGAGGCCATCGCCATAGATCGGGATCGGTTTGCCCTCGATGCCGTTCAGGATCGCGAGCGGGATCAGCTTCTCGGGGAAGTGATAGGGGCCGTAATTGTTCGAGCAGTTCGAGACGATGGTCGGGACGCCATAGGTGGCGTGCCACGCGCAGACGAGATGATCGGCGGACGCTTTGCTCGCGGCGTAGGGCGAATTCGGACTGTAGGCGGTCGTCTCGACAAACCGTCCTTCCGGCCCAAGCGAACCATATACCTCGTCAGTCGAGACATGAACGAACCGGAACGCATCGGTCCCGACACCGTTCGGGCGCGCAAGATGCCGGCGGCTTGCTTCCAGCAGATTGAGCGTCCCGACGACGTTGGTGTCGATGAACGCGTACGACGCCTCGATCGAGCGATCGACATGGGTCTCTGCCGCGAGGTGGATCACGGCATGCGGCACGACCTCCGAGAACACCCGGTCGATCGCGTCTCGGTCGCAGATGTCGGCCTGCACAAAACGGTACCGCGAATTGCCGGCGACCTCGCGCAACGATTCGAGGTTGCCCGCATAGGTGAGCTTGTCGACGTTGCAGACCTCGTGATCGGTCTGGCCGATCAGGAATCGGCACACCGCCGATCCGATGAAACCTGCGCCTCCGGTCACGACGATGCGCATGGCCTGCCCTGGTCCGATCATCGCACGATCATATCAGAAATAGGCCGGTGCTTCGGCCAGGCTCGGATGCTTCCGGTCGCGGTCGGACAAACGGGGCTCGCGTTGCCCCAGCGGCCAGTCGATGGCGAGGCTGGGATCGTTCCATGCGATGCCGCGCTCGCTCTCGGGATGGTAGCGCGCCGTCAGCTTGTAGACGACCTCGGTATGCGGCTCGATCGTGCACAAGCCATGGCCGAAGCCCTCCGGAATCCAGATTTGACTCCAGTTCGCGGCCGACAGCTCGACCGCGGCGTGGCGGCCGAAAGTCGGCGAGCCGGCGCGCAGGTCGACCGCGACGTCGAAGATTGCGCCACGCACCACACGCACCAGCTTGCCCTGCGCGTGCGGCGGCAATTGGAAGTGGATGCCCCGGATCGTGCCGGCGTGCTCGGAGTAGCTGTGGTTTTCCTGCACGAAGCGCGCCTGCGCGACGTTCGCGCAAAACTCATCGTTGCTGTAGGTCTCGGACAGGAAGCCGCGCGCGTCGCCAAATTTCCGGGGCACGATGACGACGGGTCCGGGAATTTGAAGCTTCCTGATTTCCATATGCGCAAAGAGGCCCGTTGATTGCGACGGGCGAGCATTAGGAGATTTCGTATCGGCCCGCAAGCGGCCGCGGATCAAGCGCGCTTGCGTTGCCATGGGGCGTTGTCGGTCGGCCGGCAGGGTGTATAAATCCAACGCATGTCCGGGGCAGCGCGATCGACGCTCGTTGAGAAGCTATTCGAGCGGACGCGCATCGCGCGGTTTGCCGACGGACTGGCTGTTGCCGTCGCGGTATCACTGCCGTGGTCCGTTACCGCGTCGAGCATCCTCATTGTCCTGTGGTTGCTCGCCGTCCTGCCGACGCTCGATTGGGCCGAGTTGAGATGGAGCGTTTCAATTCCTGCCGGCGGACTGCCAGCGCTGCTATGCGCGCTCGCTCTGCTCGGCGTGGCGTGGTCGGAGGCCGCGCCATCGGATCAATTCGGCAGCATCAAGCTCTTCCTGCGCCTCCTGATCATCCCAGTTCTGTTCGTTCAATTCCAGCGTTCGGAGCGCGGACTGTGGGTGGCCAGCGGCTTCGTCGCTGTCTTGCACGTTGCTGCTCGCCGTGTCGTGGCTCTTCTGGCTGTTTCCGTCATTGTCCTGGCCGGTGAGGTACGCGGGCATCCCGGTCAAGGACTACATCATTCAGAGCGGTGAATTTCTGTTGTGCGCGTTCGCGCTCGGGCATCTGTCGCTCGACGCCTGGCGCCGCCGTCAGCGGACGCTGAGCGCTCGCGCTGGTCGCGCTTGCGCTCCTTTTCCTCGCCAACATCGGATATGTGGCGTCCGGCCGCGCCACCCTGGTCGCGCTGATCGCGCTGTTACCCCTGTTTGTCTTCCAGCGGTTCGGCTGGAGGCAGGCACTTAGCTTGGCGGCGCTGGCCACCGTGGCCTTCACCATGGTCTGGATGTCGTCGTCGCTTCTGCGGACGCGGGTACTGAACGTCGTGCAGGAAGTTCACGATTATCGGAGCGAGGGCGCAAAAACGTCATCCGGGTACCGGCTTGAATTCTGGACGCGCTCGATTGCCATCATCTCGCGGGCGCCAATCGTTGGGCATGGCACCGGGTCGCAGCGCGAGCAATTCCGCCACACCGCAGTCGGCAGCGAGGGTATCACCGCCGTCGGTGACCGACAATCCGCACAATCAAACGCTATTGGTCGCGATCCAGTTCGGCGCCCTCGGCACCGTCCTGCTCTATGCGATGTGGTTTGCGCACCTGCTGTTGTTTCGGGGCGACGGGTTGGTGCGGTGGCTCGGCACGGCGCTCGTCGTACAGAATATCGTTGCGGGGCTTTTCAACACGCCCTTACTCGAATTCACTTTAGGCTGGATATACATTTTCGGGGTTGGGGTTCTCGGCGGAACGATGCTTCGTTCTGGCCGGTCGGGCGTTGCGGACCTGAGCGGTAAGAAGCGCGCCGGAAATTCATGTTGAGGAGCGGAGTGACGACCGCGAGCTGGCCGAGGTGCTGCGGCGGCTGACCGAATGCCGCCAAAGATCTCACATTCAAGCCGCTGCCGTTCGATGGTCCCGCACGCCGCTGTCCCGACATCACGCTGGCGAAGGCGCGGCTCGAGTGGCAGCCCACCGTCGCACTCGATGACGGTCTCAAGGAGACCATCGGCTATTTCCGGGCACTGCTTCGGGAAGCGCCGTGATACGTTAGTATATTCTTGTCACCAATTTAGTCGGCGAAGGAACTTGTGCCGGTAGGTCGCATTGTTCCGCATGGAACGCGTTGAGCCGAGTGCTGATCGTGCAATACTGATGTATCTCGCCTGCGTCGTCGCCGTTCTTGGGCTTTTCGCTTGGACTTTCTTTACGATGATGCAGCCGACGGTCATCCCGAATGCGGGCCTGGCCAAATACAAGGCCCCGGGCCCGACCGTTGTCCTGTTTTCTTACAAGGTTGATCCATCCGTCGAGGCCATGGAGCGCCTCGCAATTGCGGCGGCCAAGCAGGATAATCGAGATCAGGGGATTCTGCCGTTCAAGGCGTTCGCAGCGGTCGAGCCGGCTGCCGAATGGCTCAAGTGCTGAAGCGGTGGCGAAACCAGCCAAACCTAAGCAAGCCGCCCGGAAACGAGCGCCACCTCCCGACCCATGGCAATCGTGGCGCTTCGCGCAACGAGACAATGGCTGGTTTGGACAAGGTAACGGCCGTTCGTTCTGGGGTGGACGGCGCGACTGGAACTAGCGCGCAGTTCGCCGGCTTGACTTATTCATAACTACCGAGTTATTGATTTAACCCATAGCTCGCCAGTTATGGGTTCCTCATGCAAACCGCCGCCGACGCTCTCTTCAAAACCCTTGCCGATCCGACCCGCCGGTCGATTTTCGAGCGGCTGAGCAAAAGCGGCGAACAGACCGTGCGGGTGCTGACCGACCAGTCCGGAGTCTCGCAGCCTGCGGTGTCGAAGCACCTCGGCGTGCTCAAACTTGCCGGTCTGGTGCGTGAGCGACGCGAGGGGCGCCAGACCCACTACAGCGCCGAGCCGCAGTGCCTGAAACCGTTGGTCGACTGGATGGGTCACTACGGCGTGTTCTGACGCGACCGCTTCAAAATCGCCGCGAAAGAGCGCAACGGTGAGATGCCGGTCTAGCCGCCGCCGCTGACAAAATACGACGACAGACGCGACGTCACGTTGTCGGCAATCACTTTGGCGGCGCGGCGCTCAGCGTCCTGCATGGCGCTGATCCGCGCAAAGCGCTGTGCGTTCGCCGGATCGTAGGCCACCGTTGTCGTGGCCCGGCCGGTCAAAACCGTTTTCTTGGTTGCGATCTCAACCAGGCTGTAGCTCGCATTGAGCACGAAATTCTCGATGACCGGCAAGCCGGTGATGTTGCTCGAGCTCACGACCTGACGGCTTCCCGCCATCTGAATCGCCAGCCGATGCGTTGGCGGCCCGGCTGCGCCGCCGCCGGTGAAGGCGAAATGCAGGTCGTTCTGCAGCGGGACCGCCATCCGCGCTTCGGGCGTGTTGGCCGCCGCCGGGATCTGCAAAATTTCGACGCCGCTCAGCGCCTCGCGCAATTTGGGTGTGCCGGTGACGGACTGTTCCCCGTAGAGGGGCTGGAAACAGCCGGCCACGAGCGCCGCTGCCGCCAGCACGGTGGCAGCGCGCACAAATTGCCGGATTGACTCTCGGCTGTGGAACCCCAATTCAACCCCCACTCGTGGCCCCCACAGGGGGGCCGCGACAACGACCATTTTAGCACGCCGGCGGCGGAAGGCGAGCCTCAATATTCCCCTGGCTCGCTTATCCCCTTGAGACCGCTCGGCTAATTACGGTGCAGCCGACCGACGCTTTCGTAGACGAACCCGAATTCGGCAATATCCGCCGCCTGGTAGACATTTTTAAGGTCGACGAAGACCGGGCTCGCCATGGTCGCCTTCAGACGGGCGAAATCAAGTGCCCGGAACTGTTCCCACTCGGTCACCAGGACAAGGGCATGGGCGCCCTCGGCGGCCGAGTAGGGGCCGTCGCAATAGGTGATGTCCGGCATGACCGCCTTGGCCTGTTCCATCCCGGCGGGATCATAGGCGCGGACCTCGGCGCCCAGGTCCTTGAGCGCGGTCACGAGCGCAATCGACGGCGCTTCCCGCATGTCGTCGGTGTTCGGCTTGAAGGTCAGGCCGAGCACCGCGACGGTTTTGCCACGAATCGATCCGCCCAGCGCGGACGTCACTTTGCGCGCCATTGCGCGCTTGCGCTGGTCGTTGACCGACACGACGGTCTCGACGATGCGCAGCGAGGTGCCGTAGTCCTGCGCGGTCTTGATCAGCGCCACGGTATCCTTGGGAAAGCATGAGCCGCCATAGCCCGGGCCTGCATGCAGGAATTTTGAGCCGATACGGTTATCAAGGCCGATTCCGCGCGCGACCTGCTGAACGTCGGCGCCGACCTGTTCGCACAGGTCCGCCATCTCGTTGATGAAGGTGATCTTGGTCGCGAGGAAGCTGTTGGCCGCGTATTTGATCAGTTCCGCGGTCCGGCGATCGGTGAACAGGATCGGCGCGGCGTTGAGATACAGCGGACGGTAAATATCCGAAAGCACGTCGCGGGCGTGCGCGTCATTGGTGCCGACGACGATGCGGTCCGGATGTTTGAAGTCCTGGATCGCCGCGCCTTCGCGAAGGAATTCCGGATTGGAGACGACAGCCACCGCGATGTCCGGCCGCATTTCCCGCAGGATTCGTTCGACCTCGTCGCCCGTGCCGATTGGCACCGTCGATTTGGTGACGACGACGGTCGAGCCGGACAACAGCGGCGCAAGCTGGCGCGCGGCGGCGTAGACGAACGACAGATCGGCATGACCGTCGCCGCGCCGCGACGGCGTGCCCACCGCGATGAACACCGCGTCGGCCTCGCGCACGGCGGCAAGATCGGTGGTGAACGCCAGCCGTCCCTGCTGCCGGTTGGTGGCGACGAGCTCGGAAAGTCCCGGCTCGTAGATCGGGATCTCGCCCCGATTGAGGGAGGCGATCTTGTCGGCATCGCGATCGACGCAGACGACGTCGTGACCGAAATCCGCGAAGCAGACCCCCGACACGAGCCCGACGTAACCGGTACCGATCATTACCACGCGCATGGAAAGCCATCATTCCCTTGACGAGCATGCCCCAGCAGCCAATGAATCTTCGTGCAGTTCCGTCAATACGAGATAGCGAGGGGTCACTTGCCATTCCGCCGGCAACAAGCCGTTGATTATATTTTATTTTTTTTTGATTTCTTCGCTCCAAGCCCAACAATGCCGTCGCGGGGCGGGACGGCCGGTTGACTTCTAAAGGTGCCTTTGGGACCGCTTTTTACCTCGCGCTGGACCGTTTCGGGACGTGCATTCCCCGTAGGAACGCGATGATGTTGCAATTGTCCAGCGTTACCCCGCGACAAATGCTCACCATTTTGCGCGATTCATTAGGATCGGTGGCGATCGTCATAACCCATGGCGATCGTCGCGGAGCTTTTTGCGGTTCGAAACCTGGGATGACGGCTCGACGGGCTGCTGTTCCTGCCTGGATTCCTGATCTGGGCCGTGGTGATCCACCGCCTGTTTCATCTCTATCAGTCGAAATGGCGGCTCGCCTCGCTGACCGAGATGGCAAACATTCTGGGCGCAAGCACAAATGCTAGCGCTCACTCTTGTCGTATTGACTACATCCCATGGCGCCGAACGTCCACGGGACGTTCTTCTTGGGCAAGCTCACAACATCCTCTACTGGCTGATCCAGATTTTCCTCTTGGGTGGGCCTCGCATCGCCTTTCGCTACTTCCGCTATACCCGCACCTGGCGCGGGCCAAGGTCGCGAAAGCGTCGGCCGATTCTGGTGCACGGCCGGGTGACACCAAAGTGCTCATGCGAGCCATCGAAAGCGGCGCGATGAAGAACCGGCCCACCGGAAGCGGCTCAGCGAAGTCCTAATTGAAGAATAAGTTCGGTCAGGTCTTAGCGTTCGCGGAACGTCCGCGCGATCTGCTCCTGCAATGGCTTCAGCAGGAACTCCAGCGGCGTGCGGACGCCGGTTTCGATCAGGGCTTCAGCCGGCATTCCCGGAACCAGCCGCAGGTCGCCGAGGTTCTTCAACGACTCCTCGGAGATCGACACACGCGTCAGGAAGTAGGCTTGGCCGGGCTGCCCGCCGGCTCCGGTCTCTCGCGTCAGGTCGGCCGAGATGTGCGTGACCTCGCCGCTCACGGAGGGCGTGGTTCGCTGATTGCCGGCCATGATGCGGACCTGGACCGGAGCGCCCTTGACGATCTGGTCGATGTCGACGGGCGCCACCCTGGCTTCGACAACGAGCTGCTCACCTTGCGGCACGATGAGCATGATGGTCTCACCGGCGCCGATCACGCCGCCCACGGTGTGGACGGTGAGCTGCAGCACCTTGCCGCTTCCTGGCGCGCGGATGTCGATCCGCCGAAGCTGATCCACGGCGGCGATCATGCGCTCTCTGAGTTCCCCGATCCGGCCGTCGATCTCCCGCAGCTCCTTCAGCACATCGGTGCTGAAGTCCTTTTCAAGCTGGATGATCTGGAGCTCGATCTCGCTGATGCGTCCGCGCGCCCGGGCCATCTCGGCGCCGAGCTGGCCGTGCTCGCCTTCGAGCTTCGCATGGTCGCGTTGCAGCGCCATGTAGCGGACGATGCTGACCAGGTTCTTCGCGAACAGCTCGCTGACGCCCTTGAGCTCCTCGCCGATCAGGCTGATCTCGCTTTCCTTTGCCTTGCGTTGCGACGACAGCCCGCGGACTTCTTCGTTGATCTGCGAGATGCGCTCCTGCAACAGCGCGCGCTGGCCGGTCCGTGACTGACGCCGCGAACTCGAACAGCTTCTGCTCTCCGGTGACGGCGGCCGCCACCTGGGGCTCGCCGCCGCGCGCCGTCAGTTCGGTGGGGAAGGAAACGATTTCCGCATTGTCGCGCTCGGCGGTGAGGCGCGCATGCCGCGCCATCAGCTCATCAAGCTGCGAGCGGATGATGCCGAGATTGGCGCGCGGCACGGTGTCGTCGAGGCGGACGACAACCTGGCCTTCTTCCACGATGCTGCCTTCCTTGACGAAGATCTGCCCGACGATACCGCCGTTCGGGTGCTGCACCTTTTTGACGTTCGATTCGACGACGACAAATCCGGGCGCGATCACGGCGCCGGACAACTGCGCCAACGCAGCCCATCCGCCGACGCCGAACACCAAAACAGCAACGGTCCCGACCCCGATGAGATTGAGCTTGCGGATCGTGCGGTGCAGGTTTTATCGGGCGCACTCCTCTTCGATAGCTCCTCATGGCTTGCTTAATCTGTTGTGCCGTCGCGTTGCAGCAATGCCTAGCAGGACTAATGGATTGAGAAGCAGGTCAAACGCGGTATCCGTCCGCGTATTTGTGCTGGTATTGCTCGATACATCACTGTCATTAGCAATGATGCCCAACGCGCGTTCCATAATTGCTCGGTAGTTATCCGCGTTCGTTGGGTCGAGCGTTATCGCTTTATCAAAATCAGCTACTGCCCTTTTCTTCTCTTTCTTTCTTAGCCAAACAAGACCGCGCAATGCATGCGCATGTGCATCCTTGGGATTTAGGGACAGGGCCTGGTCAAAGTCGCTCAACGAGCGAACGTAATCGCCCTTGCGTCCGTAAAGCAATCCGCGATCTCGATAAGCGTTCGCGTTTCTAGGATCGCGCGTGATCGTGCGACTAAACTCGGCGATCTTGCGTTCGTAATCATCCTCAGATCATTTTCGGTTCGATCGTGCGAGCTGGCGCCTCGTCTATCCTGTATTCGGGGCGGTTCATAACATTGCCGGCCTCGTTAAACCCACATGCCGCGCTGATTGGATTTTCGATGCCGTGGAATTGACGTGGGTACCGAAAAGTAAAGCTCAAATAGTGGTTCGAAATAGCCTTAGCAACCACCTATACTCCAACATCAACTATAATCACAAAAAAAATAATATATGTCGCCGCTCATCGCCGCTCTTCCTTCGGGGGCTCGCCGACGACCTTGAGATTGGCGCCCGCGGCGGGTGCCGCCGCCGGCGCGGTCATCCGTCGCATGACGTCATCGCGCGGGCCGAAGTCGCGCTGCTGGCCGTTGAGCAGCACCAGCACCTTGTCGCAGAGCGCCAGGGCGGAGCGCCGGTGCACGACCACGATGACGATGGCGCGGCGCAACTTCAACTGCTTGATGGCATTTTGCAGGGCGGCTTCGCCTTCGCCGTCGAGGTTGGCGCTCGGCTCGTCGAGCAGCGACCAGAAACGGATCGCCGTAAAGCGCGCGGGCGATCGCGATCCGCTGCTGCTGACCGATCGACAGGCCGTCGCCGCCGTCGCCGATCATCGTGTCGTAGCCGCCCGGGAGCCGCAGGATCATGTCGTGCGCGCCGGCGCGCCTGGGCGGCGCGCGAGCACTGCGGCGCTGTCGGGCTCGGGCGCCATCCGCGCGATGTTCTCGGCGACGGTGCCGGGGAACAGCTCGACCATCTGCGACATGTAGCCGAGATGCCGGCCGAGCGCGTCGGGATCCCACTGCTCGAGCGCCGCGCCGTCGAGGCGGACCGTGCCCCGCGCCGGCGGCCAGATTCCGATGAGGACGCGCGACAAGCGAGCTCTTGCCGGATCCGTTGGGCCCGATGACGCCGAGCACCTCGCCGGCCGAGAGCCGGAAATCGACGTTGGTCAGGATCGCGCTGGTGCCGTCCGGGCGCGGCGACCGTCGACGTCCTCGACCGTCGAGGCTGCCGCGTCGGCTTCGGCAGCTCGGTGACGCCGCGGCTCCGCGCGGCAGCCGGGCAGAGCGTTTCCGACAGGCGCCGGACGCTGTCGCGCGCCGCGACAAAGCCCCGCCAGTTGGCGATCGCGGCCTCGATCGGCGCCAGCGCGCGTCCCATCATGATGGAGGCGGCGATCATCGCGCCGGCGGTCATCTCCTGCCGGATCACCAGGTAGGCGCCGAGGCCGAGGATTGCCGACTGCATCAGCAGCCGCAGCACCTTGGTGACGCTGCCGAAGGAATTGACCACGTCGCTCGAGCGGCCGACCGACGTCGACGTGACGGTCGTTCACCTTCGCCCATCGCGTCGGCGAGGGCGCCGGACATTCCCATCGAGACGGCCGAAGTCGACGTTGCGCCGGCCGGCCTCGGCCATGGTCGTGCGCAAGCCGCCGCTTTCGTTGACGGCGCGCGCGTGGCCGCGGCTGGCGCGCTCGGTCTGGAGCGTCATCGCGACCAGGATGATGGCGCCCGCCAGCGACAGGTACGCCGATCCAGGGATGAATCAGGAAGCAGATCGCGAGGAAGAACGGCATCCACGGCATGTCGACGATCGCGGTCGGGCCGGCGCCGGTCATGAACGAGCGGATCTGGTCGAGGTCGCGCACCGGCTGGTGCGCCTCCGCGGCGTTGCCGCCGCGGGCGCCGATCGCGATCACCGCGCGGTGCACGGTGTCGCCCAGGCGCTGTCGAGGATGGCGGCAGCGCGCACGACGATGCGCGAGCGGATCAGATCGAGGACGCCCTGGAATGCATAGGCGCCGACCAGGAAGACCGTGAGCGCCACCAGCGTCGGGACGTTGCGGCTGGCCAGCACGCGGTCGTAGATCTGCAGCATGTAGATCGGGCCGGCCAGCATCAGGAGATTGACGATCGCCGAAAACAGCGCCACGCCCAAGAACGCGCGCCGGCAGTCCTTCAGGACGGCAGTCAGGGCAGCATGGAGGGGCTGGCCGCTGGTGGTCAGGCGTCGCAGCAAAGGTCATTCCCCTGAGTGTTCGCAGGGCACCCGCACATTATGCCGATTCGAGGATTACCGATCTCTTCGAATGCAGCATGAATAAAGGCCAAATTATTAATTCCTAAGAGAAAATTCCAGCGGCGGGTTCCGGCGATTGAGACCAAGATAGTTCGCAAATGCGGAAATGTTGAAGCGCGGCTTAAGTCGGATACTGGTCGCGGTACCAGGCGACGAATTTTCCCACGCCCACGGCCAAGGGCGTTTGCGGCTTGAATCCGATCAGCCGCTCCAGCAGCGCCGTGCTGGCATAGGTCGCGGGCACGTCGCCCGGCTGCATCGGCAATTCGCGCCGGACGGCCTTGCGGCCTACCGCGGCTTCGATCGCGGCAATGAAATCCAGCAATCCGACCGGCTGCCCGCCGCCGACATTGACGACCCGGAACGGCGCCTCCTCATCGGGCGGCCGGTCGATCAGGCGCCGGATTGCTTCAACGGTGTCGTCGACATAGGTGAAATCCCTCGTCATCTTTCCGAAGCCGTAGACGTCGATCGGGCTGCCTTCGATGATGTTGCGGGTGAACTTGAAGATCGCCATGTCCGGGCGGCCCCACGGCCGTAGACCGTGAACAGGCGAATAGCCGTTGTCGCGAGCCCGTTGCTGCAAGCGTAGTTGTACGCGAGCACTTCCATCGCCTTTTTCGTGGCCGCATAAAGCGAGACCGGATGGTCGGTTGGCTGCGTTTCCTCGAATGGGATCTTCTGGCTCGCGCCATAGACCGAACTGGTGGACGCAACGATGAGGTGACGGCACGGCGAGCCCTTGAGCGCCTCGAGCAGATTGAAGGTGCCGACGATGTTCGAATCGAGATAGGCGCGCGGATTTTCGATGCTGTATCGCACGCCGGCTTGGGCGGCGAGATGGATGACAACGTCGGCCGACGCCGAGCGGACGCATTCGGCGAGGCGCGCTGCATCCTCCAGCATCATGACGTTGGCGCTGAATTGCGGAAATCCGCCGAGAATTTCGTGCCGGCGCCGTTTCAACGACTGATCGTAGTAGGGCGTGATGCCGTCGATGCCGACGACCGCATGGCCCTCGGACAGCATCCGCTGGGCGACGTGGAAGCCGATGAAGCCGGCGGTGCCGGTGATCAGGAAGCGCATGGACTTCTACTTGAGCCGTGGTGAACCGACACTAACAGTTCACACGATGACGCGATATTCAAGATGCCGCTGCCGGCGTGTCTTAGCCGGTAGTGAAATCGCGAACTAGCTGAAGCGCGGCTTCGAGGTCGACGGCAACCTCGTGGGGTGGCAATTGTGCAGGAGCGCCGGCCTCCTGGCGGGTGAGCCGGATACGAAACCGGATGCCCGCGGCCGCTGCCGCTTCGATGTCGCTCATTCTGTCTCCGATCAGAATGGAATCGGCGAGGCTGATGCCGAAGTCGGCGGCGGCTTGCAGGAGCATGCCCGGCTGAGGCTTGCGCCAGGGATGCTCGACCCGGTACGCGCCGATGCCGTGCAGCGGATGGTAGGGGCAATGATAGACGCGCGTCAGCGGCGTGCCTTGCTGACGAAAGCGCTCGCACATCCACCGTGTCAGGGCCTCGTAGGCCTGCTCGTCGAAATAGCCGCGCCCGATCCCCGATTGATTGGTGGCGACGATGACCGGCCAGCGCAATACACCGATGACATACCGCACCAGTTCGAAAATCCCCGGGACGAAATCGAACTGGTCGACCCGGTGCACGTAGCCGTGATCCACATTGATGATGCCGTCCCGGTCGATGAACAGGGCGCGGGTCGGCATCTCTTTACCGGCTGGAAGTGGCGGCGATCGTTGCGCGCTCCACGAGGCCGCAGATGATATGGCCGGCCATGATGTAAATCTCCTGAATGATCGGCGTCTCTTCCGACGGAGCGGCCACCCACAGGTCGCAGAGCGCCGTCATCGGACTCCGCCGCGATCCGGTGAACCCGATGGTTTCGATGCCGATCGATTTGGCAGCCCGCAGACCCGCGAGCACATTAGGCGAGCTGCCCGATGTCGAGATCGCTATGACAGTGTCGTTTGGTTGACCGAGGCCAAGCACCTGCCGCTCGAAGACGTGTTCGAAGCCATAGTCGTTGCCCACGGCGGTAAGCACTGAGGTGTCGGTCGTCAACGCGATTGCGGGCAAGGGCCTGCGGTTCGAGGAAAAACGCGAGAGAAACTCCGCGGCCAGGTGCTGGGCGTCGGCCGCGCTGCCGCCGTTGCCGAATAGTACGACCTTGCCCCGATTGTTGATGCTGCGCTGGATCGTCCCGGCGGCGCTGGTGAGGGTAGCAAGAAAGTGCGCATCGCCTGCGGCGCTTCGCATCGCGGCAAGCGAGCGGCGGACGTAATCCTTCACGTAGTCGTGGTCAGCGGCGGTCAATGTCAGGTCTCCGATCCGGAATGCCGGTAGTCGTCGTCAAAACCGCACAATGTCGGCGGGCGCAATTGTTAACGCCCGCGCGGTTCAATTGATCGCGCGCCCCTTCAGCGCAGAAACTCGTCTTCTAACTCGAGCAAGTCGTCCACCATCAGGCGCCGACGCCGCAGTAGGTCGACGACGCCGTCGCGCGACAACAGATCGTCGGCCGATGAGTATTCACGATCGAGTGCGCGCTGCGCGCGGCTCGTCCGCTTGCAGCTCCGGCAGCATCGGCCCGATCACGTAGTGCTGGCCTCGCTGCACCGTGCGATGCGCCTCTTCCTCCGAGATCAGGATCTCGTGCATCTTCTCGCCGGGCCGGATGCCGGTGACCACCGTCTTGATCGGCCGGTCGCCGATCAGCGCGGCGGCGACGTCGACCATGCGCGCGCCGCGGCACGCGCGGAATGATAGGTCTCGCCGGCGCCGCGCGCCGCGCACCGCGGCGAAGATGGTGTCGACCGCCTCGTCCAGGCTGAGCAGGAAGCGCGTCATGTCCGGATGCGTGATCGTGACCGGGCCCGCCGGTCCGGATCTGCTCGTGGAACAGCGGAATGACCGAGCCGCGCGAGGCCAGCACGTTGCCGTAGCGCACGCAGACGAAGCGGGTGTCGCGGCAGTTCGAGATTCGCGCGCGACGAAGATGCGCTCCTGGATCGCCTTGGTCATGCCCATGACGTTGACCGGCTTGCACGCCTTGTCGGTCGAGATGCCGACGACCGTCTCGACCGGCAGCTGCAAGTCCGCGGATCGCGCGCACGATGTTCTCCGGCGCCGGTGATGTTGGTCTGCACCGCCTCGTAGGGGAAATACTCGCAGGTCGGCACCTGCTTGAGCGCGGCGGCGTTGAAGACGATGTCGGCGCCGCGCAGCGCCGCGCACACGCTCGCATAGTCGCGCACGTCGCCGATGCGGAAGCTCAGCGTGTCGCGGAAGTTCTTGTAGATCACCTCGTCGGTCGCGGCGTAGCGCTGCTGGTACTCGACGCGCATCTGGTGCTGCTTGGCCTCGTCGCGCGAGAAGCACGATGATCTGCGTCGGCCGTGCCGCGTCGCCGCCGAGAATCGCGGCGCAGCAGCACCTTGCCGAGCGAGCCGGTGCCGCCGGTGACGAGGACGCGCTTGCCTTCGAAAATCTTGCCGTCGGCAGCGTGCTGGGAAACGGCAGTCGGTGCTTTCGCCATACGTCAATCCACTGAATGAGGAATCGCAAGTCACATGTCCGAATTATTGGTCATAAGGCGTCGGATCGGCGCGCATGGCGGCGATCATGTCATCCCAGCTTGGAGGAGAATAGCCGGTGCGCGCGCGAAACCGGCTGCCGTCGAGCCTACTGTCAACGGCAAAATTCCTGTCGCAAGCAAGCTCGATCCCGAGATTGTAGTGACGGTCCACAAGCTTGAGTAGCTCATACTTAGTGATCGGCTCGGACGCAACGTGCCATATGCCGCCCAGGTCCGGCTCGTCGCGCACCAGCGTCGCCATCAGGTCGACCATCGTATTCGTGGTCAGGCCCGTATAGAGCGCTCCGGCGTAGCCGGTCGCCTTGCCGCCGCGTCGCGACAGGAACCACTCGATCAGGCTCGACCGGCCGCGCAGCTCCCGCCCGACAATGGATGACCGTATCGTGAGGCAACCGCTGCCCGGCGGCTCGCCGAGCAGCTTGCTCCGGCCGTAGAGGTCTTCGGCGTCGGTCGGAGACGTTTCGTTGTAAGGACCCTTCCGGCCGGCGAACACGCGGTCCGTGCTAAAATGGATGAGGCGCGCACCGCGTTTGGCGCAAAGATTGGCGATGCGGTGCGGCAGCAGGGAGTTGATCGCGATCGATGTGATCGGATCCTTCGCCACGTCCAATTGCTTGGTCACGCCGATGGCGTTGATGATGACATCGGGCTCCGCAGCATCGACCGCGCCGGCCAATGCACGATCGTCAAGAACATCGACATCGGTCAGGATCCGGTCGGCGCCATTGAGCGCGGCGCGGGCGGCCGGCGTGTCGGGGATGGCCGGCGTGCGGACCGTGCCGATGACCGGCAATCCGTGCGCGTGTAGCCGCTGCACGAGCTTGTGGCCCGACATGCCGGTGGCGCCCAGGACGAGCACGCGCGGCCGGCGGTCGGAACGCGTCGAGGGCTCAGGCACACCGGCGGTCATCGTCTGATGTCCGCGTCCGCTCGCCACCCAATGAGCCCACAGAGCCGTTCCCTGCGCTTTGAAAATCAGGGTCATATCAGCTTCATGTGCCGTCTGATAGTGCCGAAATCACGTTGGGTTTTCAATCGGCTAGGCGCGCTTGTGCCGCCGCATTTTGAGGTGTTAGGTATCGCCGCGAAGCTATTTCATGCCTTCACAATGGCAGTCAAATCCCCGCGACAACTGATGATCGCGAGATGGTGACCCGCTTGCACGGTCTACCCGCTGAACTCCGGGATTAAGTGGTGGCATCGGCACCGAGTGCTCCGACAGCTCCCGCGGACCGGCGTTGCGCGTTTTGCGCGCATGACGACCTCAACCAGGTCATCGATTTTGGCGAGGTCGCGCTCGCGGGCGCGTTCCTGAAGCAGAGCGATTTTCAGCAGGAGCGGAAGTTTCCGCTTCGCGTCTGCTTTTGTCCCAAATGTCATGCGGTCCAGGTCACCGACAAGGTCGACCCGGCCTTGATGTTCGCGAACTATTTCTACTTCTCATCCGCGATCCGCACGCTGCGCGAGCACTTCGTCGACTACGCGACCGAGGTGGTCGCGCGCTTTCTCGACCAGCCGCAGCTTTCGACGGTCGTCGAGATCGGCTGCAACGACGGCGTGCTGCTGAAGCCGCTGGCGGACCAGGGCGTCGGAACGCCGATCGGCGTCGACCCCGCGACCAACATCCTGAAGGCGATCGACGACGCCCGCGTCCACGTCGTCAACGATTTCTTCGGCGACAAGGTCGCCGAGCAGATCCTGCAGCGGTTCGGGAAAGCGGACCTGGTCGTCGCCAACAACGTCTACGCCCATATCCCCGACATCAACGGCGTCACCGCGGCGATCAACAAGATCCTGAAAGCCGACGGCGTCTTCGTCTTCGAGGTGCACTACCTCGGCAAGATCATCCAGGACCTGCAGTACGACATGATCTACCACGAGCACCTTTACTACTACTCGCTGCTGGCGCTCGAGAACCATTTTGCGCGCCACGGCATGGTGGTGTTCGACGTCAAGCCGATCCCGATCCACGGCGGCTCGATGCGCTACTACGTGTGCAAGAAGGGCAGCCGCCACAGCCGCATGATCTCCAACCGGGTCGCGCTGCTCCGCAACGACGAGCTGCGCGCTCGGCTACGACAAGGCCGAGACCTATCAGCGGTTCGCCAGCGACTGCGATCTGCGCCGCGAGCAGCTGATGGACACTGCTCGCGCAGGCTGCGCGCCAAGGGGCGCACGATCGCCGGCTACGGCGCCTCCGGCCGCGCCAACACGATCATCCAGTATTGCGGCATCGGCACGCGAGCATCTGGAATACATGATCGACGATGCGCCGGCGAAGCACGGCTACTACACGCCGGGATCGCATCTCTTGATCCGCAGCAACGAGATCCTGCGTACCGAGCCGCCGGACTATCTGTTGATTTTCGCCTGGGCGTTCTTCAACGAGATCGCCGCGAAGTGCAGCGACTATCTGACGCGCGGCGGGCGCCTGGTGGTGCCGCTGCCGGACGTCCGGGTGACGCTCTATCCGACGTCCGACGACGTTTTGTAGACTTGGCTCCGACACTCAGCTGCACCAAATCTTTCTGGAGCACACGACATGAAAGTGATGTCGATCTTCGGGACCCGCCCCGAGATGATCAAGATGTGGTCGACGCTGAAGAAGCTCGATGAGCTGAATTTCGAGCACGTGATGGTGCACACCGGGCAGAACTTCACGCCGGAGCTGAAGGACTTCTTCTTCCGCGATCTCGAGCTGCGCAAGCCCGACTACGAGCTGACATCGACACCTCGAGCTATGGCGCGCGAGGTCGCGGACGTGGTCAAGAAATCGCGACGAGCTGCTGGAGAAGGTCAAGCCCGATGCGCTGCTGATCCTCGGCGACACCTTCAGCGGCCTGTCGGTCATGCCGGCGGCGCACCGCGGCATCAAGATCTTCCACATGGAAGCCGGCCTGCGCGCCTGGGACAAGCGCATGCCCGAGCAGCGCAACCGCATCCTCATCGACCACATGAGCAACATCCTGCTGCCGTTCAACCGCTATCACCGCGAGAACCTGATGCGCGAGAACATCCATCCGTCGAAGATCTTCGTCACCGGCAATCCGACTTCGAGGCGATGCGGCGCGTTCCTGCCGCAGATCGAAGAGAGCGACATCCTGAAGCGGCTGGAGCTCGACGCCGCAGGATTACATCCTGGTCACCGCGCACCGCAGCGAGAACGTCGATAACCCGGCTATCTGGCGCGGCTGTTCAAGGCGCTCGGCGAGATGGCGCGAGCGCTTCAAGCGCGAAGGTGATCTATCCGATGCACCCGCGCACCAGCAGCAAGCTCAAGGCATCGAGATTCCGGCGGGCGTGCGCATCATGGCGCCACTCGGCTTCTACGACTTCAACCGGCTGCTCGATGGACTGCTTCTGCGTCCTGTCGGATTCCGGCACGGCGCCGGAGGAGGCGCTCTTCTACAAGGTGCCGTGCGTCAGCCTGCGCATGACCACCGAGCGCCCGGAAACGGTGGAGGGCGGCGCGCACATCGTCGCGGGCATGGACGTCGAGAACATCGTCGAGGCGGTGACACCGGTGACGCAGCCAGGAATGGGCGGCCCGCTACGATCTCGAAGAGAATTTCGCGCCTCCGTCGGTGGTGATCAACTGCATCCGCAGCCAGATCACCAACTGGTTCTGAGAACGAACGGGGCGGTATTGAGCCGCAGGGGGCGAGAAGCGATACGGACGGCGCCCGCGCCCGCTTGCGGCGGCGGCTTTCGACGTGCGTCAAGCTTCTGATCTCCGTGGCGCTGGTCGTGGCGCTGTTCCACTACGACGTCATCACCCTGCAGGCGCTCGCCGCGACGTTCCGCGACTGGCCGGTGGCGCTGACGGCCTTCGCCGTGCTGCTGGTCGGTTACGTGCTCAGTGCGTTGCGCTGGTACGCTCTGCTGCACGCGATCGGCATCCGCATTCGGCTGCGGCCCTGCGTGGAAATCTTCGCCATGGGAACGTTTGCCAACACGTTCCTGCCCGGCGGCACCGGCGGCGATGTGGTGCGGGCGGTCTATATCGCGCGCCATGTGCACAGCGACCGCGCCGGCGGCGTGATCTCGGTGCTGGCGGATCGTGCCATGGGGTTTCTTGGGTGCTGGGGGTGGCGGTCCTGCTGGGCCTCGCAGCCTCCGAGCATGTGATTGAGTCGCCGCTGACGCGGACGCTCTACTTCCTCCTGGCCGGAGGCTTTGCGGGCATCACGCTGGGCCTGATCATCGTGCTGCTGGTGTTGCCGCCGGCGCGGGTGGCGAAAATCAGTTCCTGGATCGGCAACCGGACGATGCTTCATCGTCTGCTGTTGCGGGTCTTCCAGGTGATCGGCCAGTTCCGGAACAACCCGGCGGCGGTGTTGCTCAGCATCGTGCTGTCGGTGCTGATCACGCTCAGCATCGTGACTGCCGTCATTCTGCTGGCGCGCGGCTTCAAGGGCGGCGGGCTCACCGCGCTCGACTTCGCCAACGCTACCGTCTTTGCGCTGGTCGCTAATATCGTCCCCATCACGCCGGGCGGCGTTGGGGTGGCGGAGGGGTGTTCGCGTTTCTCTGCTACGCTTGGGAAAGCACGCCACGACGTTGGCCTATGGCACGATTTTCCTGGGCCAGCGGTTGATCACCATGGTCATCAGCCTGGTCGGCAGCGTCGCGTTTGTGACCTATAAGGGCAGTATCGGATTGGGCGAGGTGTCCGACCACGATAAAGCGGCTCCCGCGGCGCCGGCGTCCTGAACGAGCATCTTGTGATGACGGTACGGAAGAACAGACGATGAGAAATGACATCCTCGAGGCCATCTACGCCGGCATCGACCAGCTCAACCGGCAGAACCCGGATGCAAAGCCGGTCCGCAAGGCGCTCGACACGCCGCTCTACGGCAGCAGCAGCGATCTCGACTCGCTCGGCCTGATCAATCTCGTGGTCGCGGTGGAGCAGAACGTGGAGCAAAAACTGCAGGTGCCGATCACGCTGGTCGACGATCGCGCGCTGTCGCAGGAGGTGAGCCCGTTCTCAACCGTCCAAGCCCTCGCTGACTATGTCGAAGGTCTGGTCCGAGAGAAGAAGAATGGCTGACCGCCCCGTCCTGCTGGTGACTGGGTCGAGCCGGGGTATAGGCCGGCATCTTTCGGAGCATTATCTCGCGCTCGGCTACGACGTCGTCGGATGCAGCCGTGCCGCTCCGTCGGAACCGATGCCCGCGAACTTCGTCCATGTCGCCGCCGACGTGACGGTCGCCAAGGACGTCGAGCGTCTGTTTGCCGAGATCAGGACCCGGTTCGGCGTCTCGATGTGGCCATCAACAACGCCGGCATCAATTCTGGCGTCGCGCTGTCCATGCTGACCTCGCACGAGGTCGCGACCAAGACCTTGATGACGAACGTGCTCGGGACGTTCGCGGTATCGCGCGAGGCTGCGAAGCTCATGATGCGGAAGAAATTCGGCCGCATCGTCAATTTCAGTTCGATGGCGGCCCGGCATGAGGTCGAAGGGGAGGCCATCTATGCGGCCTCCAAAGCCGCGATCCAGACCCTGACGCGCGTGATGGCCAAGGAATTCTATCGCTATGGCATCACCTGCAACGCGGTGGCGCCCTCGGCGGTGCCGACCGACATGCTGAAATTCAATTCCGGCGCAGGCGCTGCAAGAGGTGCTGGCCCGCAACGCCATTCCCGAAATCGGCAAGATGGAGGACATCAGCAACGCGATCGACTGGCTGATCCGTCCGAAGAGCCAGGCGATCACCGGGCAGGTCATCTTCCTCGGGGGCGTCTAGATGCCGGAGGTCCACACGATCGTGACCGGCGAGTGGCGGGAGAACTGCTACGTTTTGCGTGGACACGGACATCATGCCGTGGTCGTCGATCCCGGCGAGGACACCGACGCGATCGTTGGATATCTCAGCGCCGAATTCGCTGACGGTCGACGCGATCATCAACACCCACGCACATTATGACCACGTCGGCTCTGTCGCGGACATTCGCGCGCGCTACAATGCGCCGTTCCACCTTCATGCCGGCGATCACCGCCTGCTCAAGCAGGTGAACTTCTATCGCGTCCTGTTCGGCGGCAAACGAGCGATTGCGATTCCGGACGTCGACGTCGACCTGTCCGCGTGTCCGACACTGGCGTTCGCAGGTATGAGCATCGAGGTCATCCACACACCGGGACATACGCCCGGAAGCGTCTCATTCCTGACTGAAGGCTTGCTCTTTTCCGGCGATACGCTCTTTGGTTCCCGCGTCGGCCGCACTGATCTGCCCGGCGGCGACCGGGCCGCGCTGGGAGCCAGCGTCCAGCGTCTGCTACAGTTGCCGCCCGAGACGGTCGTGTTTCCCGGGCATGGGGCACGCGCGAGCCTTGCCGAAATCCTCAGCGCCAATCGGGAAGCGGCGGAACTGCTGAAATGAGCTCGAGATAGCCGCCATCGCCACGCATCTGCCGGCGCGCGTCGTGACCAACGACGATCTCGCGGCCGCGCATCCGGACTGGAACATGAGCTCGGTCGCGGAACGCGCCGGCGTGCGCCGCGCCATATCGCGGCGGCGGGTGAGACCGCCTTCGATCTCGTCAAGGCGGCTTGCGACAAGCTGCCCCGGGAAACGGTGTCGCGCGTCGATGCGATCATCTTCTGCACGCAGTCGCCGGACTACATCATGCCGCCGAACGCCCATCTGCTGCATGACCATCTCAAGCTCGCCGACGACGTGGCGGCGTTCGACATCAATCTCGCATGCTCGGGCTATGTCTACGGGCTCGCGCTCGCCCACGGCATGATCGCGGGCGGCCTGGCGCAGTCGGTGCTGCTGGCGACGGGCGACACCTATTCGAAATACATCCATGAGGGCGACCGGTCGGCGCGCGTGCTGTTCGGAGACGGCGCCGCGGTCAGCATCATTGTGTCGGACGAGGGGCGGGGCGGATTGTCTCGTTCGAGCTGTCGTCGCACGGCAAGCAATATGCGCAGTTCTATATCCCGGCCGGCGGGCACCGGCAGCCGAAGTCGGACAAGACCACGATCGAATTGACCGACAAGGGTGGCAACGTTCGCACGCCCGAATCGATCGATATGGAGGGGCTCGGCGTCTGGTCGTTCATCAACTCCGCCGTGCCGCGGCAGATTGACAAATACCTGAAGCGAACCGGGCTCGCCCTCGGAGACGTCGATCTGTTCGTGTTCCATCAGGCAAGCCAGATGACGCTCGACTTCCTGATCAAGGGATTGGGAATCGAGCGGAGCAAAGTGGTATTTTAACCTCGAAGACGTCGGGAACACCGTCTCCGCATCGATTCCGATGTGCATCGCCGATGCGGTGAGGAAGGGGCAGCTTCGTGCCGGCCAGCGCGTCCTCCTGAGTGGTTTCGGTGTCGGCCTGTCCTATGCGACCACGGTTTCGAGTACGATGGAACGATGAATGTTTATTGATTTCCTGCTCGATGGCTTGCGCGAGCACCCGCACAACGACGCGATCGTGTGGGAGGGTGCCCGGTTCACCTGCGGCGACATTGCGCAGCGCGTGGATCATTGGCTTGCTGACGCAAGAGGGCAGGAGATCGTGCCCGGCAGCGTCGTGGTGATCGAGGGCGACTTCTCGCCGAACAGCGTGGCGTTGTTCCTGGCGCTCACCGAGCTCGCGTGCATCGTCATCTCGCACAGCAATGTCAGCCGCAAGGGGCGAGATCGCAAGGATGCGATCTCGCAGCCGGCGCACATCTATCGCATCGACGGTGCGGACAATGTCAGTTTTGAGTTGACGAGCATGGTCGCCCATCACGCGCTCTTTTCCGTGCTGCGAGAGCGCAAGCACCCGGGTCTGGTCCTGTTCTCCAGTGGAACGTCCGCCGATCCGAAAGCCGCGGTGCACGACTTCACGTTCCTGCTCGACAAGTTCCGCACGCGACGCAATGGCGC
Source organism: uncultured Alphaproteobacteria bacterium (assembly GCA_963785745.1). Taxonomy (GTDB): domain Bacteria; phylum Pseudomonadota; class Alphaproteobacteria; order Rhizobiales; family Xanthobacteraceae; genus VAZQ01. The sequence continues at coordinate 8,752 of CAWAWR010000024.1, read as the reverse complement.
TCAATACGCTGAATTTCCTGCTGTTCGACCACTGGGGCGGCCTGACACGCTGCTGCACACGTTGTCCAACAACGGCGTGACGGTGACGGTGCGCGACCGTTCCCCGGAATTGTGGAATGTGTGCGGATCATTTGCTGGCATTGAAGATCAGCCAGCCGTGCGACCAGGCGCTGTCGCAACTGCCGCTGTCGGGCAGAGTCTGCCCTATGCAAGGGGTCAACGCTGACTGATAGGCTTTTCTCGACGGCACCCCCTCGAATGGAGCAAGTATGTCTGCGGTCCAACCTCGGTCCCTGTTGCTGACGGCATCGTGCTGCCTCCTGTGGATCTCGACCGCCGGGGCGGCGACTTTCCCGCCGGCTTTTCCGAGACACTCGTCGCAACGGGACTATCAGCCCCACGGCCATGGCCATCGCGCCCGACGGCCGGGTCTTCGTGACAGAAAAAGGCGGTGCGCTGCGCGTAGTGAGGAACGACGCGCTGCTGCCAGACCGTTCCTCACCCTGAGCGTGAGCACAACCGATACGCGCGGCCTGCTCGGGGTGGCTTTCGATCCCGACTTCCAGAGCAATCGATTCGTATACGTTTACTACACCACCGCCGACGCACCCTACTCCCCCGCGTGAGCCGCTTTACGGCGAGCTCCACCACCCGGACGTGGCAGAGGCCGGCAGTGAACTGTGATCCTGAACCTACCCAGACTGCCCTCGTCAGCGCACATCGGTGGCGCCATTCATTTCGGAAACGACGGCAAGTTGTACGTGGCCGTGGGCGACAATTCCGTGCCAGCCAATTCGCAGTCGCTGAACACGTCGCTGGGCAAGCTGTTGCGCATCAACCCCGATGGCTCGATTCCTTCGGACAACCCTTTCTACTCCCAGACGGGCGCCGACCCAGCCATCTGGGCGCTGGGCCTGCGCAATCCCTTCACCTTCGCGGTAGATTCCGCCACCGGACGAATCCATATCAACGATGTAGGCCAGGATACCTGGGAGGAAGTGAATCTCGGCGGCCGCGGAGCCAACTACGGATTGCCGCAAACCGAAGGGCCGGACCCGGCCGGATCCAGCGGCGTGCGTTATCCCATTTACGCGTACCCGCACACCGATTCGGATTGCGCCATCGTGGGTGCGACGTTTTACAGGCCGCAGATCTTCCGGTTCCCACCCGAGTACGCTGGCCGCTATTTCTTCGGCGACTTCTGCACCGGCTTCATCCAGATGTTGAGCCCGCCGAACTACTCGAGCTCGGCGGGGTTCGCCACCGGCATCAGTTCGCTCGTGGACATCCAGGCTCACCAGGACGGTTCGTTGTACTACCTCGCGAGTGGCGGCGGAGAACTGTTCCGCGTGCAATCGACCACCAGCACCATCGTGTTCAATGACGACTTCGAGAGCGAGCTCGGCTGGACGCTCACCGGAGGCGCGAACACTGCTACCCGAGGTCTCTGGGAGCGGGGCGATCCGGAGCCCACCACCGCTGGCATGCCCTTGCAGCTGGGTAACTGCCAGGATTCGACGAACTGTCTCATCACCGGGCTGGCCGCGGGCGCGTCGAACGGAGCGAACGATGTGGATGATGGCCAGACGTCGATTCAGTCTCCGGCCATTGCGTTACCGGCCGGCCGGCCGCTGACACTGACCTTCGGGCGGTATTTCGCGCACTACTCCACCGCCACTACGGCGGACCTGTTCCGGGTGCGCGTTGTCGGTGAGAACGGCGTCCCTCAGACCGTATATGCGCGGCCCGGCTCCGCAAGCAACGTCGCGGGCGCCTGGGCCACGCGCACCGTCAATCTCGATGCCTGGGCCGGGCAAACCATTCAGCTTCGCATCGACGCCCTCGATGCCGCGCCCGGCAGCCTCATTGAAGCAGGAGTCGACAACGTCGCGATCACCGCTCATTGAAGCGGACTTCCTGGTCGACACGCCCCTTACTCCGCAAGAGATTACCGATAACTTACGTTTGGCCGGTTTCCAGAACTTTCCTGCTCTAACTACGTAGTGCGACACAACATCGACTGAAAGCTTCAAGTCGGTCTTTCATTCCGGCAGCCCGGGCGTAACATCCGGACAAACGCTAACTATCGATGATCCCAGGGAGGATTCGGCATGAGCGACATCCGGTTCGCGGGCAACGACGTTCACGTTGTGGGCGGCGTGCTCAAGGTCACCTGTCTTGACCTCGATCTCGACAACCCCGGCCGGCGCCGATCCGGCGGAACGCGGCGCCGGCACTCGTTCATGACTTGAATGACGGCCTGACACTCAACTTCAATAACGACTACCCCGGCGGCGTGACGATCAATGGAGCTGACGTGCCGGATAGTGCGGCTCAATGGAACCGAGCTCCGCTGCACGCACCACACGTTGCATCTCAACAATTTCTCCCGCCCCGGGCCCGGGCCCGCGGGGCCCACAGCCCAAACTTCCTCGCAAAACGCAACGGCGGGCGCTGGTCCATGACACCACCGATGGTCTGACGGTCAACTTCAACAAGGACTATCCAGGCGGGGTCACCATCCGTGGCGTCGTGAAAATGCCCGAGACACTCCTGGTTGCGAACCAGGACGTGCTTCAGCTCATCGAAGCGCTGCAAGCGCAGGTGGCGGACCTCCAGGCGCGTGTCAGGCGCTCGAGTCCGAGGCCTGAGGTAGCTTGGCCATGCATACCGTTTCGTGAACATGCCGCGTGCCTCGGCGTCAGCGGCGATTTTTCGGTCATGAAGCACGTGCTCGGCTTCTCTCGCCGGCACTCTCCCACCCGATCCCGATCCGTTCAGAGCGGCGGTCACGCGTGTCGATGAGGGATCACATCACCGCCATCGAAGGACGCCACGTTCATCTGAACGTGATTCGCGTCGGCTTCGACGCCATCGCCGCGGCCGACATCGGTGAGGCTAACGAGAAAATCGACTGGGCCATTCTGCGCATACGAGAGATCTATGCGCAGGCGAGCCTGGGCGTGGGCCGGGTTCTTCATTTCGAGATCTCACAGGCTGATGCAGGCGGGGCTGACGACATTGGAAGCCATGCTGAAGCGGAGGAGCTCAGGGACGCCTGGACCGTGCCGAATGACGGCATCGACGTGTTCATCGTTCGCACCATGAGCACGAACGATTTCGTCGGAAACTCTCCACAGGGCGGCGCCTGCGAGAAGGGCGACGACGAAGACGGGCTCTTTAGCGGACCCATCAACCGTACCGCCGACAGAGTTGCCCGCACTTTCGCGCACGAGGTCGGGCACTACCTGGGGCTCGGTCACAATCACGGCGAGGACTGCCCCACTGAGGCCAGGGCCCGCAATCGATTGATGGCACAGACCAGTTGCGCCCTGTCGGTCCGGAACTCGACCAATCTGACTTCCCGCGAAGAGCTCACGGTGCGCGGCCATTGCATCGTGCGGAGCGGCTGCTGATGGCACTAACTACCGAAGGCCAGGGGCGGAGAGTTCTCGAACGCATCGTCGCAAGCCGGGCGCAGGCGAGCCAGCAGAGGAGAATCGCTTCCACGACCTTGGGAAAGATGCAGGACATCCGGTCGATTCCGGCCCTGCTTGCGGCAGCGAGATCGAAAGACGACGGAGTGGCGCGCCGCGCGATCGAGGCGCTCGGAACAGTCGGCACGCACAAGACACTTTCCTCGCTGAACGGATGCGCGCGCGCACGCGCGTGGTAGCGCAGGAGCCTCGCCTTTGCGCTCAGCTTCATCGCGCATCGTCACGGAGTGAAGGGCTGGGCGCTCAAACTACCGCGCGATTCCAGGGCGATGCCGATCGATACGGATCGCGCGGTAGTGATCAGCTGCAAGAGCTTGCCACGCGGGAAGTGGAGCGCGCTGCATGCCCAAATTGCAGGTCATTGAAGAAGTGCTGCCGCCCGAGGACAAGGCGCCGCTCACATTCAGTTGTGGACCAGAGCGAGTTTTTGCTGCTGGTCAATCCATTGCTGGAGCGCGGGGCGTCGGCGTTGACTCGTCCCCTCGTGGCGGCGGCATTGATGAAGCTCTCGCGCGCGGAGCAAGTTTGGTATGTCGCAGAGTATTTCCTTTGCGATGCAGCCCGTGGCGGGCGCGCCAGGATCGTTGGCGTGCGGCCGACCGGAACAGTGGTGCGGACGGGTTTCGCCGTGGCGAACACGAGGACGTGAACGTCGAGCTTCAGTCGCTCGCCACGCCGTTTGCGAAACCTGCCTTGATTTCCGCGGCGGTCGGGCCGACTGTCAAAGGCGGCCTTCGGTTTCAGGCGCTGCTCGAACGGAACGCAGTCGAGAAGCGCCAGCAAGCCAAAGGTGCCGCAGGTTGATGGCTGTCCTTGATGCCGGAGCATTGAGTCAATGGAAAACATATGCATGCATGAGAACTTTGCAATGTAGACCTCGCGGTATCTGCGGCGGTTTAACATCGTCGACGTATGACACCGCCAGACCAATCTCCCCTTGGCCGCCGACAGGTACTTCTCGGCGGCGTCGCGGCGGCGATCGCGCCGCTCCTTCCCCCTCCGCTGATCGCGAAGGAAATGCAGGGACGCGAGAACTCGTTGTGGTACACGCGCCCGGCTGACGAATGGGTACAGGCTCTGCCGATCGGTAACGGACGCATGGGCGCGATGGTGGTCGGCGGATTGCGAGCGATCGCCTGCAATTGAACGAGAACACTTTCTTCTCGGGCGGCCCTTACGACCCGGTCGATCCCCGGCGCGCGAGCGTTGCCGCGGGTGCGCGAGCTGGTGTTCGCCGGCAAGTACGCCGAGGCCCAGGCACTGACCGAAGCCTCAGTCATGGCGAAGCCGCTCCGGCAGATGTCGTATCAGACCGTCGGCGACCTGCTCCTGACTTTCCCTGGACTCCAGAACGCGTCGAGGTACCTGCGCGAGCTGCACCTGCCGACCGCCACCGCCCGACACGCGTTCTACCTAGGTTCGTCTCCGATGATCCGCACCGCTTTCGCCTCGGCGGTGGACCAGGTGATCATGGTGCGGCTCGCGGCATCGACACCCTCGAAGAGCGCATCAGCGTCAACATCACCTTCGAACGCCGCAGCACGCGGACATCGGGTGGAAAATGGCGACACGCTGGTGATGCGCCGGCGACGGGTCCGGCGGACAAGGGCGTCACCGGCGCGATGCGCTTCGAGGCCCGCGCACAGGTGATCGCGAAAGGCGGCACGTGCGGCGCTCCGCAGGCGGCATTTATGTGCGGGACGCCGGAAGTGCTGGTGCTCGATTGCTCTGGCGACCAACCACCGGTCCGGCAATGATCTCGTCGGCCGATCCGACGCGCTCAATCTCGAGCGCCTGGCGCGCGGCGGCACGATTCGACTTTGACGACGCTGCTTCGCGCCACGTGGCGGACTTCCAGCCGCGTTTCGAACGCGTGGAGCTCGACCTCGGCCGCAGCGAGGCCGCGCGCAGCCCACGGACGAGCGCGTGAAGGTTTCGCGATGACGCAGGACCCGGCGCTCGCGACACTCTATTTCCAGTACGGGCGCTACCTGCTGATCTCGAGTTCGCGTCCCGGCACGCAGCCGGCGAACCTGCAGGGCCTGTGGAACGATTCGACCGATCCGCCCTGGGGCACCAAGTACACGATCAACATCAACACGGAAATGAACTACTGGCCGGCCGAGCCGACGGCGCTACCGCGAATGCATCGAGCCGCTGCTGCGCATGCGCGGCGAGCTTGCCGACACCGGCGCGCGCTGTGCGCGCAGCGACATGTACGGCGCGGGCGGCTGGGTGGCCCATCACAACACCGACCTGTGGCGCGCGGCGGCGCCCATCGACGGCGCATTCTGGGGCATGTGGCCGATGGGCGGCGCGTGGCTCGCCACCCATCTCTGGGAACACTATTTATATGGGGGCGACAGCGACTTCCTGGCGAGGGCTACCCGGTACTGAAGGGCGCGCCGAATTCTTCCTCGAGAACCTGGTTGCGCTCGAGGACGGCACGCTGGTGACGAGCCCTTCGGTATCGCCGGAGAACGCGCATCATCCCGGCTCTCGATCGCGCAGGGCCCGGCGATGGACAACCAGATCCTGCGCGACCTGTTCGCGCAGACGGCCGCAGCGGCGAAGTCCTCGGGCGGCGACGCAGGCTTTCGCGCAGGACGCTCGTCGGCACGCGCGAAACTTGCGGCGGACCGCATCGGCGCGGGTCAGCTGCAGGAATGGCGCGAGGACTGGGACGGAAGCGCCCGGAACAATCACCGGCACGTATCGCACCTCTATGCCGTGCATCCATCGGCGCAGATCACCCGCGCGGAACGCCTGCACTGGCGAGCGCCGCGCGGAAGACGCTCGAAGCGCGCGGCGACGAAACGACCGGCTGGGCGATCGCCTGGCGCATCAACCTGTGGGCGCGGCTGCACGACGGCGACCGCGCGTACTCCATCTCTCGAACTGCTGCTGAGCCCGGACCGCAGTTATCCCGAACCTGTTCGACGCGCACCCGCCGTTCCAGATCGACGGAAACTTCGGCGGCACCGCGGCGATCGCCGAAATGCTGTTGCAGTCGCATCGCGGCCGGCTCAGGCTGTTGCCGGCGCTGCCGCGCGCGTGGCCCGCGCGGCCGCATCACCGGCATCCGCGCACGCGGCGGCTTCGAGGTTGACCTGGCCTGGTCGGCTGGCGCACTGACTTCGGTACGGCTCGTCAGCCATGCCGGAGAGCGCGCGACGCTCGTTTATGCCGGCAAATCCATGCCCATCACCCTGAAGCGCGGTGACCGCCAGAGCCTCGAATGGCGCGATGGGTCGTTCACACGCGACCGAAGTTGATTGGAGTTGAGCGGACTCGGGTAATCTATCACCCGCATGCCGCGCCAAACATCCGGTTCCGCCAAGTCCCGCTCGCGTCGCGGCTACTCTGCACCCGCCCTCGAGAAGGGCATGGACATCCTCGAGTTGCTGGCCGACGCGGACTCGGGGCTCACCGTCTCGGAAATTTCGCAGCGACTCAAGCGCCGCATGAGCGAACTGTTCCGCATCATCGTCGTGCTGGAACAGCGCCAGTGGCTGCAGAAGGATCCTGAGAGCTCGCGCTACAGCGTGTCGTATCACGTCCTGAAGCTCGCGCATCGCGGCACTCCGGCGCAGAAGCCTGACGCTGACAGCCGCGCCCGTGATGCACGAGTTGTCGATGCGGATGAACCAGTCATGCCACCTCGTGGTTCGTTCCGGCATCGCAGGGCCTGGTGATCCTTCGCCACGAAAATCTCAAGCGGCATGCGAACCTCTCCGTCAGGCTCGGCTGCAGTCATCAATCTCATGTCGAGCTGTTCGGGCCACGTGCTTCTCGCGCACATGGAGCCCGAATGAACGCGAGCGCCTCTTGAGACTCGTGCCCCGCCCATGCGGCCATTTCGCGGGCGAAGCTGGACCAGTCGCTGCACGCGGATCCGCAGGCGCGGCTTTGAAATTCAGCGCAGTACCATCACCGCCGGCGTGACCGACATCAGCTATCCCATTCGCGGCTTCGATGGCTCGGTCGTGGCGGCGTTGACCATTCCTTATCTACATGTGCTCGACGACTCCCTGCCGACCACTGTCGAGCAGACACGGCGGCTGCTCCAGGAAGCCACCCACCGCATATCGCTGGCCCTCGGATGGCCCGCGATAGCAGGCAGGCGCTGCTTCACTTCTTCCGGAAGATCCTGGCGCCGAAGTCTTTCAAGTCACGCCGCCAGGTCTGCCATTCGTGGTCTGTGCCCGGCGATTCGTAATAGATGTGTTTGATGCCTGCTTTCTCGAGCGTTTGTTGAAAGTTCTTGACGCTCTGATACATCCGCTCCGGTTCTTTCGTGCCAATCCCTATCCACACCAAGCGCACTTTCTTATTGAAGGCCGCCGCATCGCTCAGGACGCCGCCAAAAGCTGTCTTGAGGTCAAGTGGCGAGGTCGCCATACCGCCGCCCGCTCCGCTGAATCCGCCGATGTAAGAAAAGAGATCGAGATGCTTCAGCGTGATCTGGAACGTCTGCATTCCGCCCATCGAAAGGCCCGCCATCGCGCGGTGATCGCGGTCAGGAATCGTTCGGTAGGTCTTGTCAATGAATGGAATCAAAGCCTGAGTGACATCGTCTGCGAACGCCGCCGTCATTTCCTGCATCGCCCTCATTCTTTCGGGCGAACCAGCGGGAGGGCCAGTCAAAACTGGCGCAGCCTGGCCAGCACGACGGGCGTAGCCATACGCCATCACGATGATCATGGGCTTGCACTTTCCCGCTGCGATCAGGTTATCAAGGATGAAGTTGGCGCGCCCCTGCCGAATCCATCCCGTCTCATCCTCGCCGCCGCCATGCTGCAAATAAAGCACGGGAAAGCGTTGCTTGGTTTGCGCCTCGTAACTCGGCGGCAGATAGACCATCGCGTGTCGCCAACTGCCCGTCACTTTCGAGTAGTACCAAACCTCGCGCACCTGACCGTGCGGCACATCTTGAATCGAATAATAGGTCGAACCCGGCTCTGGAACCTCAACGGCGCTGGCGTGCTTGCCTCCTCCAAAAAAGGCATGACTGCCTGTGTCGCTGACTTCCGCGCCATCAACGACGAAGTTGTAGTAATGCAAGCCGGGAACCATCGGGGGCGTCGTGAATGTCCAGAATCCATCCGCCTGTTTCGTCATTTCGGCTTTGGGGCCGCTCCAGAAATTGACCCTGACTTTCGTGGCGTCGGGAGCTTTGACGCGAAGCTGAACCCGCCAGCATCAACGCGAGGATACTCCGCTCCCCAAACGTTGGTCGGTGGCAGCATTGAATT
>CAWAWR010000023.1:0-134996 GCA_963785745.1 uncultured Alphaproteobacteria bacterium | reverse complement strand
GTCACCCCTGTTTTGTTCGGTAACGGCAGTCCCTAACAGTCCCAGAATATCCGCTGCAACTCGGCCAACAGGCTGGCCTTGTGCTGCCCCGTACTCCGTCGTGGTGATCAGTTGGGTAGCAAAACGGTAGCAAGCCGTACTTGATCTGTTTTCAAGCCAAGCCGGGGGTGAGGGTGCGGGTGCGGTGGCCCGACGCTCTGAGGAGCGAATGGAACAACACAGCTAGGATGCAGTTATTGGCGCGGCAGGCGCCGGCCTTCAAACACCCGGCTGGACGCCCTGCTAGGGGACCCGGCGCGTTGCGTACCCGCTGGGTCCTTTGGCGTTTTGAGCCGGGCCATCTTCCCCTGCGACGGGCGCCACGGCTAGGACAGACGAACTGCACCGGGGTTGTTGACGCGCTACCGGCTCGGCCGATCACCCGTCCCCCGATCCCCTCCCTGTCGGTAGCTCTGTGATGACGCACTTGCGGCCTCTCAGCGATGGGGGGCCGCTTTTTTATTGTGCCCGGCATGACTCAGAAACGGCCCGGATTCGCTGGCGTACTCATATGTACTATCGGCTTCAATCCGAGCGGGCGTGAGGGTGCGGGTGTCCAGGATGGACTGGTTCTCGATTGTCTTTTACGGGTTGGCCGCGCTTGGCTTCATTAGCGTAGCGGCTGGGACGTGGACGATCCTACGCAGATAGACGTTTCCGCCACCGCCCAGGTGGTGCGCCCATAGGGTTGATGTTCCAGCGCTATGAGTATGGAATTCCTCGGCCAGCAGTCCCTTCAACACTTGCGCTGGCATTTTCGTTCCTCCAGTCCCCGCTCGGACGCCCCCAGCTGATCCGGGCGGGGCTTACTTTTCCCCGCCGGGCCGGCGCAGGATTCGCACGGACAAAGCTCAGGACGCTGCCCGCTGCGCTTTCTTCAGCCGGTTAGTGAGAATGAGATGATCAGGCTTTGTTCGACTCGGCCTTTCGCGCTTCCACCGCGGCGTCGATCGTTTCCTGCGAGAGGCCCAAATACGCGAACAGCGCGCGCATCTCCGCCTCGTTCGTCGATTCAAATTTCATGGCTTACTCCGGGGACACAGCCGGCTGTTAACGGGTGACAGACAGCACGGTTCCCCGCTCTGGGAGCTGCCCAGCTTAACTTATGTTATTGCCAGTACCGAAGCTACGAAGTGATATGAGACGTCCTGCGTTGTCAAGTCACAGGACTCAACGGACTTGCGGCCTCACAGCGATGCGGGGCCGCTTTCTTTATTGTGCCCGCCGTGACTCCGAAACGGCTAACCGCGTGGTCACTGCCAATAGCTCAGGATTAGTGGGCCAAACAGCACGAAGATGGCGAGGCCTCCTATGATCAATATTGCGGCTATTAGGCCAAGGTGACGTAGCAGCGAGTTTGGCATGTGAGTTCCTCCGCCATAGCGGGGGGCTTCACTGTATCCATTTTCGCCGCTTCGCTGTGACTCAGAAACGGCCCGTGGATTACCCACAAGTCCACCATTGCTGTCGATCGACAACTAGATGGATGGGGCTGGCTAGCCCTCGTTGGGGCGTTTTCCTCCTCACTTGCGGCCCTGTCCCCACCGGGTGGGGCCGCTTTCAATTGCCCAGCCGTGACTCAGGGAAGCCCGCAGATTCGCTAGCGCGTTCAACGGATGCCCGGGCCTTGGCCGGGTGCTCGCTTCACGCTCTTTATCTTACCCTCATCTTACCCTCGCGGATTCGCCCGCCCTGCTGCCACTCGCCGGCCACGATCCTCGCAACGCGGTCGCCGCTTCTTAGCGTCCAACGATCGATGGTGATCGTGGTGGTGGTGCCGTCCTCATATTCGACGATGAAACTAGTGTCCGTGTCGGGTTGCTTGCGGGCCATCGCGCTTCCCCTAATCCAAGTGCCTGTAGAGCTGGTTCCGCAGCGCCGTTAGCGGCGCCCGACGCAGGGGGCCTGACCGCATCGCTTCCCCAAGGAGCTCAAACGACTTCCCTAAAATCGTCCGCAGTCAACCAGCCTCCCATCCATTAGGCAGTGAATAAGGTCGGCGTCCGAAAAATGCGCGTACCTTGTCGGATCAGTCAGCGAAGGCGCGGTCGCCTTGATTTGTTTAAGCCCCACCTTAATCTCGCCCAAGCGGCGTCCGTCAAACTTTCCAGCGTCAGACGACGCCAGCGCCGGGCAGCCAGCGCATCAATGCGTGCGGTGAGCCGGCCGATCTTGCTTCTCGTTGCCATAGTTCGGATGTGCTCCTTCTAGTTGATCGAGCCGTCCCTGAACCCGCTCAAGCGACCGCAGTCTCGAGACAGGTCCTCATAATTCCCAGTCCATTGCAAATTCGCGCGCCTATTTGGCTATCAAGGCTGCCATCGGCCATCGCGCGAATGGTCTTGGCCAACCCCTTGGTCACCTGATTAAGATTGCCTAGGGGGCCTAACTTGAATTTGGTTTTCGTTTCATCGTGTTGCATGAAATCTATCCTTTGAGCCGAGTCGGAATTTGACCCATTAATTGCCGCGCTGCGCGAATTAACGCCGCAACCTCTCTGCGTCGTGCAATTGCCTCTGCGGTGTAGCGCCCGTGCTTGAGGGCGTTCTTATTCCCCTTCGGTGCGCCCGGTGACGTTCCGCCGTGCATCCGGCATCGGCCGTTCTTCATCGCGGGCGACTGGCACGGGCTCCCGCGCCGTGTCCGCGCTCGGCATCGGGGTGCCTGGTGCATGTGCAAGTGCATGGGGTTGTTCCTTTGATTTCGATGCGAACCCACCCCCCGGGGTCTCGACGTTGCCGACGATGGCTTGGCCGCCTTCGTGGACGTGGACGTGCTCGACCGTGACCTTCTGCTGGCCCTTGCCACGATGCCGGTTGAGGGCTTCCAGCAATGTTGCGTATGTCCGCGAGAGCTTGTTCGCCTGATTAAGGTTCTCCCGCCTGCCCTCGAACGTCTGCTCGGGGTGCATGGCGCGCCGGTGGCACTCCATCGTGGCGTTGTGACAGGCGACGAGTTGCGCTCGCGATCATGCCCTCGATTTCGTCCTTTGGTCCGATGCCGGCCAGTGCAGCGATAGCCGCAGTTTCCTGCTTGATGACTTGCTGCTCGTCTGAATTTTTGAAGAACCCAGAGCGTTTGTATCGTTTGATTGGCGAGAATGTTGTTCCAGTCATCGGACTTCGAGCCACCGATGGCCTTCAATTCCCCCTTCATCGAGCCCGCAGGATTGATAACCCGAACCTTCGGCTCGGACTTTGCTGGTTTTTTCGAGGTGCTCATGCCGACGATCGCGTGAGAGGAGGGGGCTTGTTATCCCGGTCTTGGCCGCGCACCACCGTGCATTCAGCGATCAGCCGGCAATATTGCTCGCGGGTGACGCGCTGGGTGTTCGGTGCCAATTTTGTGACTGGGATTTTGTATCGGCGTAGTAGGCGCGGCACGGTCTGCGGCCCGATTTTCAGCTTGGCCGCCAACTCATCGAAGGTGAGCAAGTCGTCGGGGAGCAGACTGTGCGTCTCGGCATTAAGTGCCGTCGTTTTTCCATTGTGTTCCGTCATGTAAGCTTATAGTGGCGACACCCTGATCACGCTACTTTTTGGCTCAAAAAAGCTGCTGGCGATAGTGCCCCGCGATGGCCCGGGACCAGCACCTAATGGACGGCGCGCTATGAGAATGAACCAACCGAGCGCCGTGGGGCGCGTGTTTCACTATGAAGGCGACCGCTTCACCGTCGATCAGAAATCGCGCTCGGCGCTAAGCAGCCGAAAGGGGTGCCGGCACACGCACTGCCCCAATCACTGACCCATCAGCTGCCGGTCCTCAAAGAATACACCTACGTCAAGTTCCACGATAAAATCCCGATCGTAAATCCAATCACGACGGAAATCGTCGACATGCTTCCATTAAGCTAGCGGCTCAGCAGCATGGCACTGTCGACACGATCGATAGGGCTAAGGCGCAGCTCGAGGCGATGCAGTCACGAACGGTCATGACTTTGATTGAGCCCCTCACGGCCGCCTTTCAAAATTGTTCAATCGCCGGGAAATCTGTGTGTCACCCAGAAGTTTTGTTGATACGCGCGGCGGGCACACAACCCCATGTCGCTCGCGGCGCCGAGGCAGCTGGGTTCCAAGACCGAGCTGTATCATGGTCATGATGACTCCAAACGTTATGACTCGAAGCCGGTTGGTTGTTCCAAATCCCAGCCGGTTTTTTAGAACTCTGCCCAGATAATGCGTGATCGCAGAGTCGATGTCCGTGTGGCGGGTATCTCGTTCAGTGACGATCCGTTCGGCCACCTTATAGCCAGAGCATTACGGCCGGCCCAGAGACACGCTGGAATTGGAGGTGGCACGCCGGCCCTGCGTCCGGTCACGGGACGGCTGACACCGTGGAAGAGGCAAAGGCGCAGCTCGGGGAGGAATTTCGAGCCTAGGTCCCAGAACCTGCACGCCGTCCTGTGGCTTGCTCGCCGTGCCTCGAAAAAGAGGTCAGGGCATCTGTCCACAACCTCTGCCACTGCTCCGCCGATTGCATCCAAAACTGAAGTGGGTTTGCGGCAGCCGAACCAAAATCGGGTGAGGTGCTTACCTTGGCGAGCATCGCGAAAGGTGTCGACGGATTTTTTAATTGCTCCTCCCAAACATCCATCATTTGATCCATCGTTCTAATCTGTGTTTCCGCAACGCTTTGCATTTGCGCGCGCACGGAATTGACGATTTGCTCCGGCCAACCGAGCGCTGCGGCAGCAACCGCCAACTTTTTGATTACTCGTTTGGTGTTTCTCTCATTGTCGTTGGCGGTCTCGGTTCGCCAATCCGACATCGTTTCAAAGACATCTTTCACCGCCTCCCGCTGCTTATTAGAAAGGCCCGGAATTGACATCGGATTAAAACTGCGCGGCTTCACTTCTGCTAATTTGTCCTGCATAGCTGGGTCTCCTCTCGTTGGTTTGTAGGACCCCCTCGCGTACGAAGGCACTTATTACGCCTTAAATTAAAACCACTATCCGAGCTGTCTGTTCCCGGAACTCCCGCTAGGGCGGGATGCCAGTCGCTCCTCGCGCTAGTCGCAGAACCGGTCAGTCCGATGGATCGTGCCCGGAACTTTTTGCGTTCTGTGCCTAGAGGACACGCGTTCTTATGACCCGACACCGGCGCCGGCTAAACCAAGATGGCGCTCCGGCGGTGAACAACACCACCGAGGTGCTGTTGATGGGGGCGATTGCCATCATTCAAGTCGTGCTATTCGCGCTCGCCGCCGCCAAGGTGCAAAGTCTCGCGATGTTCGACAACACGGAGTTCCTGCCCTCACACGTAGTCAGCTCAAAACGGCGGACAGAGCAAGGCCGGCTGGGAGGGGCCAAATCCACCCCAGCCGGCCCACATGCGCCCCCCTGGAGGTTTCGCAACGTGGTGATCAGATCGAGTTAGAATTCGAAGGTTGTTTCGTAGACTTTCCGAAATGACCTTCATCGATTGCAAGGTCGACTCGCCGAACGCTGCAAACTCTGCCAACTCGCGTCGCATGCGTGCTGCGTCCCCGTCTAGCTTTTCGCGAAGCATCTTAAGATCGACAATCACATCATCGACTTCCTGGACGGAACTCGCCGCAACTCGTTTGATCAGTGAGGCGAGGTCGCTCGCTACCGCCTGATTATCTGTCGGGGAATTCTCATGACGAACGAAGTGAAGTTCGCTGCCGGTGACATCGAAAAGTTTCTGGAGTTCCTTATCGTTTGTTAGCACTCCCATACCTGCCTCCTACCACCGCCTGTACACCCTCGGACTGCGACAGGCGACTGTGACCGCTTCGCGTCATTCTGTGGATAACGGTCGCGACAGGAAAAACGTACCGGTAGCGCCAATCCTCCTCTGCCTCGCGTTTCACCGCAGGCGCTTTCGGATTCTTGGCCTTCAACCCAAAAAACCTGACAGCTAAGCAGCAGACGTCGGCCACCGCATCCATGATTTACTGGTTGCGTTGGATATTACGCGGCTTAACAGACTCCGGGTGGCTGCTGGCTGAGTTTGGACTGAAGCCGGCGCAATAGGCGGCGCCGTGGGAGGTGCAGCATCGAGCTCGCGTTCGCTATCATGCTTATTGAAGACGAAGCGCCTCTCGATGTCAGCGCACGCAGAGCACATGTAGGTGTGGCGCTCGAAGCCGCGGACCATCAAGGTCGCGTCCTTGACGACTTTCATCAGGATCATCTCTGCATCGCAGGACAAGCAGCGCATCGGCTCTACCCATTTGCCACGATAGCCAGGATCATAAATCGATCACCGCGATTCGCGACGGTACTCAGCGGAGTAGGAACAAGTAGACGCGAAACGACGGGCATAGCGCGGCATCACCATCGGCGCACCGCGGGTCGCAAACCAATCAGCTTTGCTGGGGAGATGTCCTTCCAGCCGGCTAACATGCCCGTGGGGGAACGCCACATCCAAGCGGGCAGGGATTCAACGTTGCTCACTTGTTCGGAGTTTCATTCGCGAACCGAGAGAAGTTTTGTACGATTGCGCACTATGAGGACCGGAGTAGAGAGCGTGATTGGAGCAGCAAATGCCAGAGAATGAAAATCCCATTGCCGCTTTGCAAAGGGCGAAAACTGCGATCAATTCGGCGCGAAAAGATCTCAAGATTTTATATCAGGAGTGGGCAGTTATGAATGAGACGGCTAAGGAAATTGCTCGATTTGATTTGTGTGCTTCGCTTATAAGGCGCCTTGAAATTGCGGAAAAGGAAATCCTCGAATTAGTCGACATGATTGAATAACTGAAACCCGGGCTGACATCGCGCGTTCTTACAATGTGGATGTCACGACAATCGGCAGTTTCAATGCGCAAGTCAGTACAGCCTACGTGTGAGATGTGCGACAGCACCGGATGGGTCTGCGAAAACCACCGCGATCGGCCATGGAGTGGCGCTAGTGCGAGCCCGGATGCGTGCGGTTGCGGTGCAGGTGTGAACTGCTCGGTGTGCAATCCCTCGACGGGAATTGATGATCCGCCACGACCAGCACAGGTTTTCGTGGTGACTGTCGATAAATCACATTCGCCTCATTAGCGGCTTGGAATTAGCCGCTCTGCGGCCTCCGCTGCATGAAACGGCCGCGTCCTCGACGTCGTCATCAAGAACATAGGTTAAGCGCGCGACGCGGTTCATTTATCCTGGGGACGCAGACCAAGCGATCGCGAGTCCCCGAGGGCAAGAATGCTGTGGTTCAGTAGGAGTAGTAAAGCCAAAGCGGTCCTATCATGGTCATGAACGCGACAGCCAATGTCACGAACCAGAGTACATCTGTGAGGACGTCTCTGCGCATTTCGACGGTCGTCCTATACAGCCAGTAAAGGCCGACCGGAGTGCGCTTGGCGGCGGCTGGCTCCGGCCGGCCACATGCCCCCAAGGGAGATCAATCCTGAGAGGGCACGCACTATTCAACTTTTCGCAGCTATGTGGAGTTCCGAACGAAGAAGGCCGACCGGGGCCGTTAAACCCGGCCGGCCTTACGCGCTGCCATTGGGTGTTAGGGAGAAGTGGCAGGCACGCAAACTAAGACTCTCTCGGCGGGGGATCGGTTTCCCGCGCAATCAGCTTTTGTTTGTACGATTCCGAACGCAAATCAAAGGCCGACTGGGGGAGTTCCCAGACACCCCAGCCGGCCACGCGCTGCGACCCACTCGGAGGGTGCCAATGATCGTCATCCGCAGACGCGCGTGAGAAAATGCTGGACCGAGTTGAGAGTTTCGGCGCCGCTCGAATTTCGTTGATATGGTGCCGGCCGGGACTTTGCCTGTTCGAGGCCAAGGCGAAATTCACGCAACTGACGAGACATAGCGTCAATTTAGCTGCTCGCTTTGTGGGAGAAAAGATTTCGCAAAACGATCGCGAAGATTTATTTGCTGTTCCATCACTTTTGTGCTGCACTCACTCACTCACTCACTCACTCACTCACTCTCTCGTCTGCGCACGCCCGCTGGCAATCGCAAAAGCAGGCCGCAGGCGGAGCTGCACCTTTTCGCCTGTGTCGAGTATTAGTCATGTTGTTCGCGTATTCGGACTATGAAGCGTTCGCTCGCGAATGCGCTGACTGCGCTCGCAAGGCTTGCGATCCAAAGCTGGCAAAACAGTTTCAGGAATTGGCTGATTTGTGGACTACAGCGGCAGTACGCTCCCGCGGCCCTTGCAAAGTCATAGCGATGCCTCCTGGACGATACATACGGGACCCTTCGCGTTGCTTAACCGCGGGGTCCTTTAGCTGAAGGTCCTACTCACGCACCGCTGAAACATCCGCGGAGGAAACTTCCGTTGACGGACCTCGGCTCGGCCGAGCTTGATCGGCCGCGTTGTTGCACCATGATTAAAGTTCGCGAATGGTCCGAAGAACTGACGCAAGAGGTTCGCGACAACCGCGGTAACGTCCTGCGCACAAGGGAGGATGCGGCTAACTACATCCTGAAACTCTCGAAGGATCGCCAGAACCGGCGATCGTGGAAGGCCGCCACTAGGGCATTGCTGGAAGGTGGCAGCGCAAGCGTCGTCACCCACTACATCATCAAGGCGCTATCGAGTGATGGCGAATTGGGCTGAGCGGAACAGGCAAAGCGTGGCCGACGGCAGGGAGACTAAACGCGGGGAACCAGACGCCCAAGAAAGCCGTTATGAGAGTCGGTTATCCGGGTCGCTTCACCCCCTGTCCCGTCCCCCTGGGTAACTCGCTTCATTGTTCTGTGGAGCCCCGCTGCCCCGGCGGGGGTTCGGCATTTGAGTGCATGGCGGTTCCGTGTTGCTGTTCCATCCAGCGCATACCGACGCCCCTAGTGTCGGTGATCAACATGAAACCTTGGCCCCGTCCCCTGCAAGTGGCGGGGCCTTTTCATTCGGAATCTTTTGCAGCGGTCGAAGCAACTTCGAGCCCACGACGGCAAGGCAAATGGATTGGACCCCGTTCTTCTTCTACGTGGCCTAGTGGCGTCGGCTGGCGCTCGGGCAATTTGGTTAGTCTTGAAACGGCTCTAACACCTATGCCCCTCAAGTACCGTGATCGCGGTAGTAGCGGCACGCAGCTAGAAATCCGGAGCGGGCACTGCTGTCGTTGGCAGTCTATGGAAAGCAGTGTTGAGCGTTACGGCCGGCCAAGAGGCTCGCTGGAATTGGACGTGGTACGGCGGCCCTCCATAACGCACCTAAGGGGACGTCCTCCGCTGATCCGGTAGCCCTACCTGCGGTGCAGAGAGTTGGGAGGCAAATCGTCGGACGCCGACCTTGTCATCTCCATACACGCCCGCTCGCTTCTCCTCGATATACTCGACGATTTTAAGTCGGACCCGGGCGGAAGCTGCGGCGTTGTAAGCATCCGATTAATGATGGCGGCGGATAGGCCAGAACTCTTGTGATTTGCCTTCAAGATCGTCCACGTGGTGCTCCGTGAAAGACCCAGCACTCTCGCTTGTTCGTCGAGCGCGCGATAGCCAGCTGCAACTAACGCGTCACCGAGCTGCTTGATCTTTGCCGATTGTCGAGCCTTCAGATCGGCCACCGTAAGAACCCGCCTAGGCTCGAAGGACGGCTCGTACCGTTGCACCGAGAGCGCCGTGAAGGCCTTTAATGAGCTAGTCCGCTTCACAAATCATAACCACGCTGTATCTCGACCAAATGCCAGCTCACCACCCGATTGAGGCTTGCTGACGCTTCGATTGAGGCTTGCTGACGCGCATTGTGTGGCATGGCGGGCAAATGAAAGCGGCCCCGCTTCCGAAGAAGCTAGGGCCGTGTGCCGCGTGCGCCCCCCGCAGGTCGCTAGATGATACTTAGATTTGCGAGCTGCCGTCGTCGCCGCCAAGCCAGGAAGCCACCGAAGGCGATCACGAGACCGGGGATGCCGGCACCGACCATCGGGCCGGGAACGGGTGCGGCGGTTATCTTTTTTTTGAACGTTTCGCGGTTATCTTTGATGGCCCAAACGCAATCCTAATTTCATTGCCTGTTGCCTCAAGGCTCCCACAGATCGTTTCATTACCCGGGCGATCTTCGCTACGGGCGTTCTCCCCTTCGAGTGTGTTCTGAGTTCTTTGTTTTCGTCCTTCGACCACCGTCGCCGCGAAATCCTTTTTGCAGCCCGCTTCTTTTTCTTTGCCATTTTCTCTTTCTTCGTTCTGAGTTGGATGCACGTCGTACACTCACTTAGAAGCCAAATCAACCAACGCGACGTAGAGGCATAACACGGGCAGCCCTCGGCGGCGCGGTTATGCATGTGACCTAACAAAGCAATAAATTGGCAGGAGGCAACAAGACCGTGCAGCGCGGTTGGTTGTTAGTCGCTCACATCTCCTTTGGTAATTCGAAGCCAGTGAGCAGACACACAAATGGATTGGATGACTATCAGTTTGGGCGTGTTGATCGCTATTGGGATAAGTAATTTTGTAATTGTCGTGATGATTTTTCTGCGCAGACGTTACGCGCTAATCTCGAACTAATGATTCGCCACGAATGGTGAACGCATGAAGCTCCGCTGCTCTTGCTGCGATGGCCCGCTTGGCCTTGGATTCAGATCGAAAATGATCTGGGAGAACAACGTTTGGGGTTATCGCCGATTCAGGCTTTGCGGCGCGCAGTGCGCTGAGCGGTTCGTGCAGGCACAAGAAACATTTCAAGCGGCGAAGAAAATAGGTTTGCGGGCTGAAGGCACTTCGGCAATTCAAACCTATTTCGATAAAAGCCGAAGCTGGATTTAAACCGAAAACATTTTCCTCATCCGATTTTGAGAAATGTCCGCCTCCGCAATTCTTTGCGACGCGGCTCGTCGCGTTTGGTTCCGCCTACTCGTTGCCTCAATCAATCAAAAGCGCTGTGAATAGTGGGAACTCTCCCCACCGGCGGAGCCGTTTTCCTTGTGCACGTCCGCTTGTGATGGTCTCCCAAAAGACGCAGGAGCGGCGTGTGGCCGACCGGGAGACTTTCCCGAGTGCGCCCGGTCGGTCGGTTGGGGGATTTTGCCCGGTCACATGCCGGTATCCGATCGATCTAGCGTCTGCTGTCCGGCACCCTCCCACTTTCCCCGCCGGATTTGCGACCGGCCAAGGATTTTGCAATCCCTCCTTGGCGCGGTTCGCCAATTCAATCGCCTAGGAACTCTGCCCAGCTCTCCATCGTTGAATACAGCGTGTCCTGCCGAATGATCTCCGCGAGGATCCCCGGCTGAGGCATGTGGCCGGCCGGGTTTTCCAGCAAAGGTTTTCCCGGTCGGCCTTGGATCGAGACGCGCGCCCAAAGACGCTGTGCTCCTGGGAGGAGACGCCCCACACACACGGCGCTGGCGTGCAGGCCGGCCGGGAATGGCGTCACAGACGGTCTCGGCCGGCCACCATATCCGGAACTCTGCCCAGCTCTCCATCGTTGAATAGAGCCTGTCCCTCAAGGATACACCTCCATTGGGACGTGCGGGGCCGGCTGGCAGCTCCCAACACTTCCGGCCGGCCTCACTGCACAAATTTGTACTGCTCTCGCAGCTGGAATTTCGCCGTCACGTCCCTTGATGCGTTTGCTCATGAGTAGATCTTCAGTTCAGCAACCTCGATGATGGACGAACGCCGTACCGTCATCATCTGGAATGTGTTTGTGCTGATCGCGTTTCTGATCGGCTTGAGTGTGTTCGCTGTTTTGTTGTTGCGGTGAAGACACCTAAGCGCCGGGCGACTCCGACTGTCGTTTTGTGCTAACCTCATCCATGAACACAGACACACGGATCGGCATTTGCATCGGGGTCGTGACATTTACGGCGCTGAGCGCCGTGAGCTTAATCACTGTCTGGCTGATGAATTGATTGCTCATGCGGGAAGATTTGGAATGGTGTTGCAATTCTTCTACTTTTGATCGCCGTCGTGCTCGGATTGCTGCCCAACCGATTGTCGCCTTGGCTGTTGCGCTGAGGCATGTCGATCACGCCCCGTTCCCAGCACGCGAGCGGGAATACGCTTGGCTCGTTCCGTTCCTCGGATTTGCCAGAAAGAATGCGCCGCGGTCGCCTGCAGCGAGCTCGCCGCCGTGCACTTGTGTCGCGTGAACGAAGATCTTGCCGCCACTGCTGGCTCGATAAAGCCGAAGCCACGAACGTCGTCGAAGTACTTCACTCGGCCTATCTGCGCCGCGACTTTGCCATTCGTATAGGAGGGTGTCGTCGTCGCTGCCTACGGGCAGCCGATCACCCGTTCAGAATGCTGCCCGAGCACACGCTGCCACGATGGGTAGCATCGGCAACGCACCTCAAGGAGTTAGATGTATGCAGTACGAGATCGTGGAGCGCGACCAGAAAAAACAGGACAATGGCTGACGTTCGTTTGGCGCCCGTAAACATGCTCGATTGCCTTCAAATTCTCAGCACCTCAGGCTTTTGCGTTCACTTGCGACTTGGCGTGGCCCAGATCCATCCGCGCCTCATCCGTCAACGTGAGTTCGATTGCCTTGGTCAGGGCTCATGAGCAACGGCCG
This sequence comes from uncultured Alphaproteobacteria bacterium, assembly GCA_963785745.1. Lineage (GTDB taxonomy): Bacteria > Pseudomonadota > Alphaproteobacteria > Rhizobiales > Xanthobacteraceae > VAZQ01. The sequence continues at coordinate 122,525 of CAWAWR010000023.1, read as the reverse complement.
CGCCGCACCTAACATTTCTGCCGTGGCGGCCGCTTGTCAGGCAATGCGCCCATTGTAGTCCCGCGCATCCTTGCGGGTACGGAGCGCATTACCATCGTAGTGCAATCGCCTAAGCCGGCTGATGCTGAATGGCCACACCGGCCGCTCGATGTCAGGCGGTGACGGCCCTTATCCATGCACCACACAGTGAAGTGTTGATAAAGCTCAGGATTTTCTGCCGTGATTCTGCAACAAAATTATCCAGAAAATGCCGTATTGACTAAAATCTCGAGAGGATATGAGTTATCCACACCCCTTGGTGCAGAACCCCCGAACGAACCTCCCTGCACCAAAAACGGCTCTCGGTCCCCCGAGGGCCGTTTTCTTTTGCGCGCAGTTAGAAACCACATTGCCGCCGTATTGCGGGATCGAGATTGGCTGGGGCCCTGCGAATAGCTGCTGCCGCTTTGGTCAGTCGGGGGTAAGGGAGGCAGGCACTGTTGGCGCGCTTCGCGGGCCCGTCATTTCAGACACATAAGTGGCACGCACTAGGGCGGCTTCACAAGCCCCGCCGCCACCAGCCACGCATCCCAATTTCGCTCTACCGCGAGACAGGCAATTTCGCGGGAAGCGGCGGTCCCATGAAGTTCAAACCCCGGCGGGCGTGCCGTGAAATAAAACGTCCAATGCCAATACGTATCGCCGCCCGCCATCGATGTGAGCGTCGCCTTGTAGATGTTGGCAATGACGATATCGCCGCAGAGCACGTCTAGCTGCGTGCCACTGGTGCCGCGATCACGATAGGTCAGGGTCATTGGCGGCGGACTTCGGGTCTTGTGATTGGCCGGCGGCTTCTCGAGCATGAACTTCAGGTGCATGGAAGGTCTTGGCTGCGGGCTGCGGTGCGCGTGTACCGGAACGGCTTTGGTTCGCTGGAATTGTCGGTGGAGAAGTTCAAGCGGTCCGCAGAGCCCACGTAGCGGCCTCTGTTTCTCGATAGCTTTTGAATTCGTGCCACCAGGAGGGTCATCTCAAATGATTGGACACCGCGACATTGACAACGCGCGCGACGCGGCCGGCAAAGAACAGCTGGCAAAGGCGATTGCGACCGCAGTAAGCAATCATCCTGGTGACTACAAAGCTGCATTGTCCGAGTTTGCGAATGCGGTTAGAGCTGATAAGTCAATGGAAAGTGTGCTGCTCGATCGGAGCGCGCAGGTCCGTGTCGCTCCAGAACCGCTTCGACTTATTCACGTACACGAGAAAGTCGCAGGTCCTCACGGAGTCGCGGCCTACCAAAAGACTACGTGGTCCGCAAAGATAAAGTGGGTGTTCGAAAAAGTTCACAATCTTAAGAGGAAGGCCGTTCCGTTTCACCTTGGGCGGCTTCTTTTTGCAGATAAGCTCTCAGTTTGATTGTGGTGATGCGGCCTCGAGCCTTTGCAGACGGTCATGAAGATCCTCAACTGCTTGGGCTAGTTCAAGGACCAAACGCGCCACAGCGCGGACCTTATCCGGCTCGACGGAGCCTGTGGCTGCCGCTTGCAGATCCTGAACTTCCTCTACCAATTCGTGCAGATGCTCCAGTGCCATCAGGTTTCCTTCCGCTTGTCTTGAACATCAGCTGCTGCGCGGCTGCCCTGCGCGATTATTCCCAACCGAGAACCACCAACAGCAACAAAAGTCTGGCCGCGAACGATGATCTGTGTGAAACAGGCCGCCCGGGTACAGGTGGGCGGTCCTTTATGGCTGCGCTCGGGGCCCTTTGCACTGTGCCCATTCTCACTCGATATACGTGCAGCTCAACGGTGCAGAGCTCGCTAGGCAGCGGCTCGCTTACGTTTTTCGGCTAACTCCCGCCACTGCCTCGCAAGCCGCAACATCGCGAGTCTTAGAAGTGGCTCTTCGGCCTTCACGGCTTGTTTCTCGCATACTCTTGCCCGGACTCGGCATTGTCTGGGAGTTGCTCGACGCTTCGCTGAACGCATACGCGGTACCTCTCACGCTACCACAAAACCTGCGTATAAACGCAGTTTCCGCCGCCGAGTTCAAGCGAGAGCGTCGGCACGCGCCTTAGCCGCTGCAATTGAACTGCCCGCGCCGCGCGCAGGTTAGTCATCACTCCCGGGCGTCGCATTGCCGTTCGGTCGACGGTGTGCTGCTATGAGGGCTTCGATGCCCCGCAGGTGTCGAAATCACAACAGACTTGGCCCCGTCTTCCTTGCGCCCTAGACAATCGGCGCAGCCGCCACGCGGCGCGGCGTTGGCTTTATCCAACAATTTAATGGCTTGTCCAAACATGGTCAGTCTAGCTGCGCCATGATCCAAGTCTGCGCGTCAGCAAGCCTCATCCGGTGAGCTGACTAGTGACTGAAAACTTGCGGCTCCGCTTCCGGGTATGTTGCGGGGCCGTTTTTATGGGCGGTTTTTGCCGGATGGTGCTTAGTCCAATTTATGCAATCGATTAGGCAGTAAGGACCGCCCTCAAATCGGGCGGATCAACGCAAAGTCTGTCTAAGCGGCAGCCGGCTTTTGGCGGCTAGTTGGCAGTCCATGCGGGGCCCGCGCGGCGGGACGTCCTATGTTTTTGTCCAAGCGCGACATCTTGGCGATGCTACGACAAGCAGTCGAAGAGGCTGGAAGCCAATCCGAATGGTCTCATCGCACCGGGTATCGACAGAACCCATTTGAACAAGATGCTTCACGGCAAAAAACAGATCATCCCAAGTATTTTGAAGATATTGAAAGTAAAGAAGATCTTCGTAACTAAAGCTGGGGATTTAGGTAACCTATTTCGGGGCTTTAGTGAGCAGGAGATCCTTCAGCTACTTCGTGAAGATGTCGAGCGCTCGGGTGGGCAATCGCCTGGGCGCGGCAGAAACGTGTCTGCCGTCCACATTTGAACAGGATGCTGTTGGGGCGAAGGGCGGTTAGTGAGACTATACTGAGCAAGCTAAACATCAAAACATTCTACGTTAGAGAGAGAGATTAGCATTCATTGAATGCATAGCCGAACCTCTTCATGGCCCTTAGCCAACAATCGTCGCTGCCTGGATTTACTGTATTTCATTGTGCAATTACTGAAGAATATCTTCATCGCTCAGGATTTTGGCGGCACGAATGGGTCCTAGCGTCGCTCAAATGTAGATAATTCAGCACGTCTGCTCAGCCAAAATGGACATTTGGGTTCCAGCCACTCACCCTCCAATACCTCCGAAAACTTGAGTGGGGATGATCATTTTGTTGGTGACTGTTGCTGTCCGGTTACATCAAACGCCCGCAAGGTCGGTTACTATTCAACCTCGAAAACGGGGGTGATTCATGCACAAGCTTCTGCTCGCAACTTTGTCGTCTCTCAGTGTGCTGACGATCAGCCTCGCCAATGCTGCTGATCTTCCAGTGAAGGCACCTGCACCGGTTGCCGTTGCGCCGGCCTGCGCGCAATTCGGTGGGTTCTATGTCGGCGCCAATGCCGGCGCGGCCCGCGCTGAGCATAGATACAGAGATCTCGACGGTTTTGGACCCTTCGCTGGTTTCTTTCTGCCGGGCGAGGCGACTCGGAACGTGGACGGCTGGACCGCCGGCGTCCAGGGCGGCTACAACTGGCAAACCCGCTGCACGGTCTTCGGCATCGAGGCCGATTACAACTGGGCGAACGCCGGCCATGATGACCCTCTTCGCCGGCCCGGCTGGGTTCGCGACGCTTGCTGTGTCCAACAACCTTCAAAGCTTCGGCACCGTCAGGGCGCGCACGGGCGTCGTCGTGGACAACCTCATGCTGTACGTGACCGGCGGCCTCGCCTACGCCTAAACCGAGCGGAGCGTTGCGCTTAACATCCCCATACTAGGAATCAGCGAGACCTTCTCGTCCGACAAGTCGCGCTTGGGCTGGACCGCGGGCTTCGGCACGGAGTGGCAGTTCGCGCCCAACTGGAGCTTCAAGAGCGAAGTGCTCTACGCCCGCTTCCAGACGGAAGAGAGCACATTCACCTGCACGATCCTCTGCGCGCCCGCCCGCGCGGTACGCTTCGAGCATGAAAGCTCGGCCTGGGTCGCCCGCGTCGGTGTCAATTACCGCTTCGGCGGCGGGGCGCGCGTGTACTGATCCGCGCGACACAGAACGCAAAAGGTTTGGGGCCCCGGCATCGCGCCGGGGCCTTTTTTGTGTGGCCGACGAGGTGATCGGCCTGTAAGTATTGCAATCCGAGGGCGGCCCTGACGATCCTCCCGACATGCCGCAGCGAACACGAATAGATGTCCGCCGCCGATGACCCTGATCTATCGCGACCGCGGAACGTCCGGCACGCAGCTCGATGTGTTGAGCGGTGGCGAGGTCATTGCGTTCCTCTGGAAAAACGTCCTGTCCGTCATGGCCCAACAAGACGCGAATTGGTGCTGGACGTTTCATTCCGGGCCGACGAAAGGCCAACGCGCCCACGGCAGCGCCGACACGCTCGAGGATGCAAAGGCGGCCCTCGAAAGCCATTGGCAGCGTGGCTGGAAGCGGCGGGGCTAGGTGAGCGGGCTTAGAGCTCACCGGGCGGCAGTACATCGTGTGCGCCCGGTAGCCCCGTCAGCTTCGGCCGAACTCGTCCGACCAGCTGCTGATCTCGTCCTCGACCCCTCCGAAGGTGCCCTCGGGGGCCGAAGGTGCCCACTTTCCAACGTGGGCATCTTGGGGAGAGTTGGGCATCTTCGGGAGTTGCCAGACCCAGCCTTCGCCAAATCCGGCTTTCTTCGGTTTGATGCCAAGCGCCTCCCGAGCCGAGCGAATGGCCTTGGCGGTGATGCCGGCTCCCCGCGCGTCGCGCTGCACCTCGGCGGCCGCAACGGAACCGTTGGCGAGCGTCGTCTGTAGAAACTCGACCGCCTCTGACTTCATGCTCTTGCCTTCGCCCTTGTCATCGTGCGCGGCCAGGGCCTCGTCGGCGGTAATCATGACGGGTGTCGATTCCCAGCCTATCCGCGATGTCAGGATATCTTGCCCACCCACCTCGATCGTCGCGCCCTCGATCCGATAGGCAAGGCCGTGCTTCATGGGCGCGATATTGTTTTTCGACGGCATCAACAGTAGGCGGCCGGGGTCGTCCGCGTCGTTGGTCACGATAAAGGCCGCGCGGGCCTGGTTCACGAAGGCGACGCTTCCGATAATCCGATTATTGGCGCTGCCACCGCCCTTGGAAAAGTGATTGTTGCAGATGATCGCCACCTTGAGGCGCGACGCCATTTCCGCGAGCGGCTCTAGCACAGTGCGAACTTCTGCATTCTTGTGGGAATCCACCTTGCCCAGATAACTCGAAACCGGATCGATGATGACGAGGCGAACATCTCCGAGTTCCACTATCTTTGCCTCCAAGCCGCGCAAGGTCTGCCTGTAGGTTGAACGTTCGCCGCGTTCGTTTCTCGTCATCGTTCCGCACCGCGCGAATTGTGAATATGCGTCGAACGTCAGCGCCGACCGTCAGCAACCGGGGCGCCAGCGTGTCCTCTACGTCGTCCTCTGCCGCAAGAATGATAACAGAGCCCGATCGTGTGGCCGGTGCGCCGTCCGGCCAAGTCTCGCCGTTGGTTGTGCGCGCTGCGATGTCGCAGAGGATCGTTGACTTTGCCCTTGCCACCTTCGCCGGCCAGGACGGAGACTTTGCCGATGGCAACCCAATTGTGCCACAGCCAATCAATCGCCCGTGGCGTTACGTCTGCAAGGCAGAGCATTTCCAGCCCTGGCTCTTGCGCCTTCTCACGCTCCATAATCTGCCGATCAAGCTCGGCGTTGGAGACGACCAAAGTAATGTTGCTCATGCTTGCACCTGTTCCGGCAGATAGTAGAGGATGCCCATGGCGGCTAAATCCTCGCACGCTGCCTCGATTGAAATTTGATTGTTGCGGAGAGCCACACCGATACAGTCGATCTCCGCCGACCATGATTTAAGATTGAGACTGGCGACGCGCATTGACGCGAGCAGGAACTTGCGTCGGTCGTGGACGGCGCTGTTATGGTGGAGTGGAGGGCTCATGCTGCGGCCCTCTCGCGGAACCGCAGACCGTCGCGGTGTGCCCAGAAATCTGGCCCTGTCTGGTTACCAAGATTGGCGAACCGCCGCCGTTCAGTTTCGCGGAGCGTCTGGGCGTCACGCGCCCGCTGGTTTCGTTCCGCCGGTGGACGCGGGTCAGCTAAGTTGAAGCGGCAGCTTGTTGGCCCACTAATGCGCCATGACGTTGCGGGCCAACCACGCTCGTTCTGCTCTCGCCACCATTCTGGAAACAAATCGCTAATGTGGCGCAGTTGACTCGGAAGTCCGCTGTGCAGTGGTGGGCGATCCACGAATGGCAGGAGAGGACACGGAGTTTGCGCCTCTTTGTCGGCCACCTTTCGCAGAAACCCGATCGCCTTCATTCGGTGCCGGCTGACGGCTTGGTGCGATAGGCCTAGTTCTCGGGCGACTTCTGTCTGATTGAGGCCCTCACGTAGCCGCTCGATAACGACCCGCTGCTTGTGGGGGAGAGAGTCTGCACTGGGAAACTCGGGCTTGGGCGGCTCCTCCTCACACTGCAGCACGTCCAGCAGCGTGAGTTTTGAAGTCGGGACCGATCGGCGTGTCGAACGGGACCTCGCGCTTGCTTAGGTCCGATGCGCGCTTGACGGCGGAACGCACCGCGTTGCGAATCCCAACCCGCGCATAAGTTCTAAATGAAGCGCTCGATGCGTGCTTGGGATCAAAAAGCTTGGCCGATCGCACGAGCGCCTCTGCGCCAAGCGATCGGTAATCGGCCTCCAGGTAGCAAGAGCCGGTGAAGGTTCTTATCACTTCATCGATCAAATTATAGTTGGTGGCGACAAGCGTCAGTTGATCGTTATCGAAACTCAGATCGCGAGGTTTAGGATTGCGGCTCCCCGTGCTGGCCGCTATATGTGAATGCGTCAAACATAAATCCTTGATTTGCCGGGTGGTCTTTCCAGAGACTGCCCGGCATTTTTCTTTGCCTGGGCCCCGGGGTTGCTGAAAACGCGGTGCACGCAACACAACGCCCGGCAGCGGGGCTGCCGAGCGCACAAACTCATCATTGAAAATTTGGTGGCTCACGCTGCCTCGAGCCCCAGCTTCTTGCGAAGCCAGGAAGTCGGCACACGTTTCAGGCGTCCGAACTGGAGCACCTGAATATCCCCCTTGATCGCCGCGTTGTACGCATGATTGCGAGTCAACCCGAGGGCCTTTGCTGCATCCGGCCAAAGCGGGACGGTAGGCTCCCTTGCCAACATCTCACGAACCTCATCCAAGCTCATTTGACTCTCCGTTCAGTGTCGGGCTCTCCGGTGCGCGCAGTCCTTCTCGACTGCCCACACTTATAGTGTCGGGCAGTCTTGACCGCTACCGATGTGTCGTCCATAAAGTACAAATTGTAGACAAATAAGGTGACGGCTGATGGCCAAGAAGCGAACGAGGCGGCCGGGGGGCGGACGGAAGGCCAAGGGGCCCATCAAGGGTAAGACCCAGGTTTTCGCCACCAGGATTACGCCGGAGACCCGCGCCACGCTGGAGAAAGAAGCCGAGACCTCAAATCAGTCGGTCTCTCAGGTTGCCGAAAAGGCTCTTTGGCTGGGGCTCAATGAAAAGCGGCGAAATGGTGCAAGGGGTCCGCTCCGGGCAATCTGTTTCCTGATAGAGAACATCGTGGCCAGTATCGAGGGGGGAAAATATGCAAAAGTAGAGCACCCCCGCGATGAATGGCGAACTGACCCCTTCCTCTTTCGAGCATTCGAAATAGCACTGGCAAAGGTGCTGGGGGCCCTCAGACCAAAGGGGGAAATCTCTCGGCGAAGCGACGATTCGGTGGAAGACTTGGCCGTCGATCTGCTCAACGAGCATGGCGAGTTGACTGAACTAGATCGGCACATACTTGGAATAATGCGGGAGAATAACAAGTCGCCAGAAAATCTGGGCACATACACGGCCAACCAAGTCTGGATTCTCCTTAATCGAACAAACCCGCTCACAGATAGCGAGCGTAGAATTTTCCAGCAACACCGCGGCGAACATGCGGTGCGGGTAATGCTCGAAGAATTCTACGGCATGGAAAAGGCGCGCATCGACTTGGATATTGAAATTCTGGAGCTGAAAAGGACGAAAGCCTTACTAGAGGATGACGAGCTTCAGGAGCGGGTCTTCGCTAAACCCATCGGCGGGAAAAAATTGGATTGGAGAGCCACACGGGCCGCCACCTTAAAGGTAGTCAATGAAAAGCTCCGGCGCGCCATGAATGGCGACAAGCCAGAGGGGGACAAATGATGTCGTGCATTCGCAGGCGCATATGGAAGAAAAACGGCGTCAGGCAGACGGCTTGGCAGCTCGACTACCGGGACACGGCCGGCGGCGATCCTGAAATATTGGTTGGACTGACAAACGAGTTTCGCAAACTCGAGGGAAAGTCATAAATCCCGCCCGAAAGCGCTCCTCCATAACTATGCGCGTCACTCCTGAGTTGCGAGAGCGCATCAAAACCGCCGCAAGGCACTCCGGCCGATCACTGGGTCAGGAAATCGAACACCGAGTAGAGCGCTCATTTTTGCCAGATCTGTTCGCTGCGATGCAGGAGGCTGGGCGCGAGGGTGGCGACGACGAAGAAAATTTGCTTCGGGCTATTGGCAGACCACTCCGCGCAGCGCTGGAGCTGCTGCTACCGAAGCTTCACTCCATTGAGATCGCGCTGCTGAACGCAGACGAAACCAATAAGGGCACGGAATATCGTGCCTTTTCAGAAAAGGGATGGAAGATCGAAAAGGGGAGGCTTTCATGAAGGGACACATCCGCGAACGCAGCCCCGGCAAGTGGGCGATCATCCTCGACACGCGACGACCCTCAGACCGGCAAGCGCAAGCGCCGCTGGCACTCATTCCGGGGCAACAAGCGGCAGGCCCAGATTGAGTGCTCCCGGCTGATCTCGGAATTGACCGGCGGTCAGGCTCTTGGAGCCGAGCAAGACGACGCTGGCGCAGTACCTGGTCCGATGGTGCGACCACATGAAGTCCCAGGTCGCGCCGCGCAGCCATGAGCGGTACGTCGAGATCGCTTCCAAGAACATAGCGCCGGCACTCGGCAGCCTGATCCTGACGAAGATACAGCCCGCGCAGATCAGCCAGGCCTACACAAAGGCGCTGGAGAGCGGCCGCAGGAACGGGAAGGGCGGTCTATCGCCTCGCACCGTCCACCACATGCACCGCGTACTGAAACAGGCCCTCGGGCAGGCTGTGAAGTGGAACCTGCTGCTGCGCAATCCGTGCGATGCGGTCGATCCTCCGAAGGTCGAGCGCAAGGCAATGGTGACCTACGACACAGACGAGGCGGTAGACGCGCTGGAGACGTTGCGGCCCACCCGCATGTTCATCCCGACGCTATTGGGGATGCTCTGCGGCCTGAGGCGAGGGGAGATAACCGCCCTTCGATGGCACTCGATCGACCTCGACCGGGGCCAGCTCGCGGTAGTCGCCAGCACCGAACAACTGGCAGGGAAGGGGAATTGCCGGGAGAAGGAGACCAAGGGGACGCGCAACCGTACCATCGCGCTGTCGTCCCAAGTCGTCACCGAGCTGCGGGCCCACAAGCTACGGCAGGCGGAAGAACTGCTACGGCTAGGCGCCAGGCCACAGCGGGACACACACGTCGTCGCGAAGGAAGACGGGACACCGATCCAGCCCCGATCGCTGACGCACGAATGGGTGAGGCTCCTAGGGGCTCATGCCCTCAAGCGGATCAAGCTGCACAGCACCCGGCACAGCCACGCCTCGCACATGCTGGCGAGCAACGTGCACCCCAAGATCGTGCAGGAGCGCCTGGGCCACAGCTCGATCGCGATCACGATGGATATCTACAGCCACGCCATGCCGAACATGCAGCAGGACGCCGTCGCCCAGGTTGACGAGGCGATGCAATCTGCGCTCGAAAGGCGGGCGAAAAAGGAAATTGGGTAGCAAAGCGGTAGCAAATTGACTATCTCAGCGCACCGCGATTGAATGAATTGCGAGTTTGATCAATAGCTTGGAAGGGTGGCCGAGTGGTTTAAGGCACCGGTCTTGAAAACCGGCAGAGGTTAACGCCTCTCGTGGGTTCGAATCCCACCCCTTCCGCCAAATGCCGATCGCAGGATATTCCGGATCTCCTCGCTCGCGTCTCCGCCGTGCACCCAGCGACGGCCGAGCTCCGACGCCTAGTCATCGATGATCACGCCCCAAGGTATGCGGCCGACAGGAATGGAGATCGTTGCCTTGCGGCTGCGCACATCGATGACGGTCACGTCATCGCCGAGCCCGTTCGCCACGAACAATGTCCGCTCGTCGCGCGACAGCGTAACGCCCCAGGCTCGTTTGCCGACCAGGATGTAGCCCGTCACCTTGCGTGACGGCACATCGACGATCGCAACATGGGCTGCATGACCGAGCGTGACAAAGCCGGTCTTGCCATCTTTGGTGAGCACGAGCCCTACCGGGGTGACATCGGTCTTGCGCATGCCCGGAGGGAGAAAGTCGATCTTTCCGGCAACTTCGAACTTTTGCCGATCGATGATGTAGACCTCGCCGGACAATTCGGCGGAGACCCACAGCTCCTTGCCGTCAGGCGTGGCTGCGAACCGGCGTGGTCGCGTCCCCACCACCACGTCCTGCAGAACGTGGCCGTTCTCTACATCAACCAGATGGACGAGATCGCCGACTTCCGACGTGACGTAGACGTTTTTGCCGTTCTCGCTGATGAAGACGCCTTCCGGCTCCCCGGCGGTAGCCACCTCCTGCACGATGATGTTCTGATCCATGTCGATGACCGCCAGGGTCGAGCTCTCCTCATTGGCGACGTAGATCCGCCGCCGCGTTTCATCGATTGCAAAGGTTTCAGGGCTTGGACCGGTGTTGAGCCTGCCCACCACTTCGAGCTTGGCGACGTCGATGATCTCGATAACGTCGTCGTCGCCGCAAGCGACGTAGAGCTTGGTCCGGTCCGCACTGAAATGCATGTCGCGCGGGCGTCGCGAGGTCTTGATGTCTTTGATCACCTTGTAGGTCTTCGGCTCGAGCACGATGACGTTGTTCGATTTTTCGTTGCTCACGAAGATGAGGCCCGTGTCCTTGGCCGCGCCGGATGCCGTAACGAGGACGGCCGCGAGGAAAGCGAGGATCAGAGCGCGTTTGTCGATGATCACTGCGGCTCCTCTTTCTAATGCTGGCACGGGCACAGCGTTGCAAAGTATGCCCGATAAATGCGCTGCGGCAAGCCTGGGCTGTTCGGTGCCGCCGTATGCAGGGGCACTCGACACGGGTCTTGGATGCCCTAAGCTTGCCCAATCGCGATCAGAAGCTGGTGAGAAATGAGTTTTGAGTGGCATCGCATTCTCGCCGCAGCGCTGGCGTTGATCGTTTGGTTTTTCTTGCCGGCGGCTGGCAGCAGGGGTGCCGCCGCTGAATCCGATTTTCTCGCCGGCCGGTCGAAGGCCTGTCCGAACTGCGTGCTGCAGAATGCGGCTCTCAAGCGAAAGGATCTCACCGGCGCTGATTTGAGCGGAGCCAATCTGTCGGGCACCGTGCTGCACCGGGCTCGCTTGGCACGGGCGAAGTTGACCGGCACCAATCTCACCAACGCAAATTTGAACAAGACCGACCTCAAGAATGCTTCGCTGGTGCGCGCAAAGCTCCAGGGAGCGATGCTTTACGAGACCGACGCGAGCGCCGCTGACTTCACGGAGGCCGACCTCGCGGATAGCAAAATGGGACGGGCGCGCTTGGTGCGGGCAACACTGAACGGCGCGCAGTTCAGGAATGCGGTTTTGACGGGGGCCCGCCTCGATGAAGCGTCACTCCGCGGGGCGGACCTGCGCAACGCCAATCTCGTTGAGGCGACGCTGCGTCGGGCCGATCTCGAGGGCGCCAATCTCAGCAATGCCGGTCTGATCGATGCGATGCTGAGGGATGCCAACCTCCAGGGTGCAAATCTCACCGATGCGGACTTGTTCGGCGCCGACCTGAGCGGCGCAAATCTGGCGCGAGCAGACCTGACGGGTGCGCGCCTGACCAGCGCCGTCCTGACCGGGGCGACGCTCGACGGGGCTATTCTCAAAGGAGCACTGATGCCGGACGGCCGCCTGCACGATTAGCATCAACGAGGGGGATATTCCTCGCACGACCGGGCGCGCGGCCCCTGGATCTCGAAGCATTCTTCGCGCGTGACCGGTCCACGCCCGACGATCGTCGCGACGATGTAATCGGCGAGGATGCCGATATCCCGCTGCGACAAGGTCGTGCTCGGCGGCAACGGCGGCATCCGATCGCCCATCTCGGCTTCGGTCAGGCCGTAGCAGCGCGTGTCCGTATAGGCTCCATCGTCAAAATACGGCATCGGCGTGCCGGGCAGGCCGCACTGGATCACGGTCATGAGTTGATCGCGACCGAGCCGCGTTTCCCGCAGATTGGCCGACCGTCCAGGGGATTGCGGGTGGCCGGCGCCGTCGCCGGCCCAGCCGTGACAAAACGCGCAGTCCGCCTTTTCGAGAAACAGACGGCGCCCGTAACTGACGTCCTGCGCGGCAACGGATGTGACGGAGGCGACGCCCACGACCAGAGCAAGCAGCGCTAGACCTGGCCCCCGACGACGGTCGCGCTCGCGACTGCGTTGTTGCGCAGGCGGTCCTGACATATCCTCGCAACGGATCATTGCTCACCCTCCGCCGGCGTCGCGTATGCATTGTCTGAATGCACTGGTTCTCATGGGTTATTGCCTGGGCATCTTGATGTCCAGCAACGCCGCGCGCGCCCAGGATCGGCCCACACGGGCCGAGGTCTGGGATCTGAAGCTCGGCTCCATGGTCGCCGCTCTGCCGGATGTCTTTACCGACTACGCCTGCGGGACCAACGGCGGGCCGCCGTCGATGGGGCTTTCCGGCTGGCAGGACTATCGCCGCTGTCGGCCCGACGCCCAGGGCCTGCGCGAGGTTTATTTCCGCTACGACGACGAGCTCGAATACTGGGCGAAAGCGAACAATTTCACGACTGAGATCAAGAAATATTCGGGCACCAAGCTGTTCGATTTCCCGGTCGTGTTGTCAGCCCGCTTCGATGATGCAGGCGTGATGGTCGGCATCCGCATTGTCAGCGATCCGCGCGACACCTCGCGAGACCGGGAGGAGGCCTATCTGCTGCGCAACTTCCTTTCGGCGCGCTATCTCCGAGAGGGGTGGGACTGCGTCGATCTTCCGCGCGAAGAGGGCGAGACGCCGGTGTTCCGGACATTCATCAAGCAGCGTTGCCGCAAAACCGTCGATGGAGCGGTTGCCGACTTGTATACCGCTTACTATCGCAAGCGGGGTCAAAGCGAGGTTGACGAACGTACCGGACGACCGACTCAAGGTCAGTTCGAAAGCCTGGTGCGCTTCGAACTGACCCTGGTGCGATAGCGGTGTATTAGTCCAGCCCGAACACGAAGATCATCGTGGCGTTGGACAGATGTCTTAGCTCCGGCGAACGAGCGAGCTTGTTCTTGGCGTTCCGGAACAGGCCGGAGGCAATCGCCACGTATTGCTTATCGCCGACCGCATAGGTCATCGGCGGCGCGTTGAAGCCGGTGCCGACATTGACCGACCAAAGCTCCTCCAGCGTCTGATCATCGAGCGCCAAGATCGTGCCGTCGAGCAGCGCGGTGAAAACGATGCCACCCGCCGTCGAGACCGTGCCGGCGAAGTTCGGATAGGGCAGGTCCTTGCGGAACTTGACCTCGTTGGTCGAGGGGTCGAGCGCGACGATGCTGCTGGTGATGCGCCCGGCATCCGTCGTCGTGCCGCCGGCGAAGTTGCCTTTCACGTGAGCGCGATAGTCCGGCGTGACCGTGGCACAACCTTCGTTCCCCGGAATGTAGATGAGCCTGGTACGCGGGCTATAGGTCGCGGGCCAGTAGTTGTTGCCGCCGGCGGTGTCAGGACATACGCGGCGCGCGCGCCTGTCCTTGTTGACGTCGGGCCCCTCCGCATAGGTTTGGAAATCCAGCTTGGGATCGTACTCGACGGGCTTGCCGGTCGTCGGGTTGATGCCCTTGGTCCACGTCACTTCCTTGACGTATTGCGACGCCTTGAGGAACTCGCCGCTGGCACGGTCGAACGTGTAGGCAAAGCCGTTGCGCGCCGCACGAGCGACGATCTTTCGTTCCTCGCCGCCCATCGGGGTGTCGATGAGAATGTGGGTGCCGGCCTCGTCGTAGTCGCGATTGTCATTCGGCGTGTACTGGAAATACCATTTCATTTTTCCGGTCTCTACGTCGAAAGCAATCGCGCTCGAGGTAAAGAGGTTGTCGCCCGGCCGGTACTGCGCGTCATAGCCCGGGACCGGATTGCCGGAACCCCAGTAGGTCAGATTGTAGAGCGGATCGTATGATCCGGTGACGTAGAAGGCGCCACCGCCGGTCTGCCAGGCGTTGTTCTTGTCCTTCCAGGTCTCGCTGCCGGGCTCGCCCGGAGCGGGAATGGCGTGGGTCTTCCACAACATGTTCCCGGTCCTGGCATCGAGCGAAGCGATCCAATTGCGCACGCCGCGGTCGCCGCCCGATGCGCCGATGATGATCGAATCCTTGAGGGCAAGCGGAGCCGCGGTGATGAACATGTCGGGATGGTCGCGCAGGTTCTTGTCCCACACGATCTTGCCGGTCTCCTTGTCGGTCGCGATCACGCGCGAGTTGATCGATGCGACGGAAATAACGAGATTGTTCCAAAGCGCGACCCCGCGATTGCGGTCGAGCCGCTCTTGACCCGGATCCATCTTCCACAGGATGCGGCCGTGCGTGCCCGAGCGCACATCGATTTTGTAAACGACGCCCCAATGGTCGGACATGTACATGAAGCCGTCCTCGACCAGCGGCGTGCCTTCGAGCGCTTCGTTGGCGGAGGTCCCCCCGAGCGCGATGGCAAAGCGCAGCTTGAGGTTTTTGATGTTGGACTTGTTGATCGTGGCCAGAGGCGAATGGCGCTGCGCGCCGAAGTCGCGGTGATTCATCAGCCAGTTATGCGGCTCGCTGTCGGGCTTGAGCAGGCGCTCGTAAGTGACATCGGCGGCGCTCAGGTCGGACGCCGATACGCTCACGGCAAGGCAGCAAAACGCCGACAGGCGCGCAGCTTTGAATGCGTCTAAGTAGCGTCGACCGTTGGATTTTGGTGTTTTGCTCATTGTCGCCTCCCTTTTGAATCCAAGCTTATGTCCGGTGGGCCAAGGTTGGCAACCAACAGGCGCCCGTGCTCTGCAAGTTTGCGCCAATGGGGTGTTCCCGGAGGTGAAAACCTCGGTAGTGGGCATCCGGGAATTGTGCCACGCTAGGTCTTAGGGGGACGGCCGGCGTGCGGTAAACGCATCGCCCGGGCGTCTGGTTGGGAAGCGTCCGGTACAGCGTATGCGTGGGGTCGGTTCCGTTTCGTCGATCCGTGAATTGAGGATCGCGTTGGCAGCAGGTGTTGCGGTGTTGGCGGCGCCGGCACTCGCGCAGGACTCATCCAACACGCTGCCGGAAATCCGCGTCATCGCGCCCTCGCCACTCTCGACGGTCAGCCGCAGTGCGACGCCGCCGGTTTCGACCGATGCACCGCCATCTGTCACCGGCGATCCAACGCTGATCGATCGCGACAAGGTTCCTTCCAATACACAATCTTTGACGGCGGACGATTTCTCCCGAGCCTACTCAGCGTCGGTCACCGACGCGCTGATGCAACGCGTGCCGGGGGTCAGCACAACCGATGTCCAGGGCAACCCCTTCACGCAGGATCTGCGTTACCGCGGTTTTGCCGCTTCGCCGTTGCAGGGCACACCGCAGGGCATCGCGGTCTACATGAACGGCATCCGCCTCAATGAGGCGTTCGGCGACACCGTCAACTGGGACCTGATCCCTTCGATCGCCGTCGCGCGCGCGGACATGTGGTCGAGCAATCCGGTGTTCGGCCTCAACGCCCTCGGCGGTGCGGTCAACATGCAGATGAAGAACGGCTTCATCTGGCAGGGATTCGAAGCCGAGATGCTCGGCGGCTCCTACGGCCGCGTCAGTGGCTCGCTGCAATATGGCGTGCAGAAGGACAATTTCGCCGCCTATGTCGCCGCCGAAGGGTTGCGCGACCAGGGCTGGCGCTATGAATCGCCCTCGGAGCTGCGGCGCATCTACGCCGACTTCGGATGGCGCGGCGACGGCGCCGAGGTGCATCTGATCGGCGCTGGCGCCAGAAATTTCTTCGGAGTTATCGGTCCGACACCGATCGAGTTGCTCGCCCGCGACTGGAAGTCGATCTACACCTGGCCGCAGACGACGCTGAACGAGATGGGGCTGCTCGCCCTCAACGGCAAATTCGCGGTCACCGACACCTGGACGATCCAGAGCAATCTCTACGTTCGCAAATTCAAGCAGGCGCACGTCGACGGCAACGATGCCGAGCTCGAACGCTGCAGCGGCAACCCGGCAAACCCGCTGTTCAACACGCTCTGCCTCGATGATGACGGATTCCCGGCGCCGGTGCCGCCAAAGGCGAACTTCCAACTCCTGGGACCGAACAACCAGCCGATCCCGTGTCCGCCGGGACCGGGCAATCAATGCGCCGGCGTCCCCTATGGAACCGTGGACCGCACCTTTACGAACGCGCTGACCACCGGCGCATCGCTGCAGGCGGTCAACAACGCGTCGCTGTTTGGCCGCAACAACCATCTCACGGTCGGCGCGAGCATCGACCGCAGTTGGATCGACTTCCGAGGCCAATAGCGAGCTTGGCTTCATCTACCCGAATCTGTTCGTCGGGCCCAACGCGGCAATTCCGGGAACGGGGCAGATCATCCATACCGGCGGCGATATCGGCTACAGCCCGGTCAGCCTCGACGCGCGCAACACGTATTACGGCCTCTATTTTACCGACACGCTCGACATCACGTCCGCGGCTCTCCGCAACCATCGGCGGGCGCTTCAACCTCGCCAAGGTCAAGATGGCCGATCAGCTCGGCACCAGCCCCGATCTCAACGGCAGCCACACCTTCCAGCGGTTCAATCCGGTCGCGGGCTTGACCTACAAGATCGCGCCATGGGTGACCGCCTATGGCGGCTATGCGGAGGCGAACCGCGCGCCGACACCGCTCGAGCTCGGCTGCGCCAACCCCAACCGGCCGTGCTTGCTTGAGGGATTCCTGGTCGCGGACCCGCCGCTGCAACAGGTCGTTGCTCGCACCTGGGAGGCCGGCTTGCGCGGTGAGACCGCGTTCAACGGCGGCCGCTTTGAGTGGAAGGCGGGCCTATTCCGCGCCGACAGCGAGAACGACATCATCAGCGTCGCCAGCACCATTCAAGGGCGCGGCGTGTTCCAGAACGTCGAAGCGACCCGCCGCCAGGGCCTTGAGGCCGCCGCGCAATACCGGTCGCGGGAGTGGCTGGTCTATGCCAGCTACAGCTATATCGATGCCACCTATCAGTTCACCGGCTTGATTCCGTCGCCGAACAATCCGTCGTCGGATGCCGACGGCAACGCCCACATCGTACCGGGCAAGCGCATTCCGATGATTCCGCAGCATCAGGTCAAGTTCGGTGCTGACTATGCGGTGACGCCGAAATGGAAGGTCGGTGCCGATCTGGTGGTGGTCGGAAGCCAGTTCTACGTCGGCGACGACGCCAACCAGAACGAACGCCTGCCGGCCTATTGGACGGTCAACCTGCACACCTCCTATCAGGTACACAAGGACGTCCAGCTCTTCGGGATCGTCAAGAATCTCTTCGATCGCAGATATGCGGTCTACGGCACCTATTTCGAGCCCGAGTTGATCGAAAACGCGATACCGAATCCGCCGACCAATCAGCGCACGCAAACGCCGGCGCAGCCACTCTCGATCTACGCCGGAATGCGGATCAAGCTCCAGTAAGCCGCCGCCGCGGCGTGCCGGCTACTTCTCTCCGGTCACGACATAGGCCCACAGCGCGTCGATCTCGTCGGGCTTCAGGAGCCCGCCCCAGGGCGGCATCTGATTTTTCCCGCGCGTCACCGAATTGATGAACCGCTCGCGCTGGTCGTGCGGAAACGTCCGCAGGTCGAAGGCGCTTTCCTCGCCGTAGAGGCGCGGCCCATGGCAGGGCGAACAGTTGTGCGCATAGGCCGCGGCGCCCTGGCGGACCTGTTCGGGAGGGAAGGCGGCCTGTTGTGCGGCGGCTGTCGCGATGACCATGGCGACACCGATGGCCGGCAAGAACAATCGAAGCATGCAGGGATTACTCGCGGCGATTTCGAAGATGCGGATGGCCGGCGCGAGGTCAATATCCCGGCCGGCCATCCGTCCATTACGGCTTAGTTCAGTCGGACATCAGTCAATCAGGGCAAAGGTCCAGACCGATCCGCCCTGCGGCACGTTGCGCAGTTGCTGGCGCGCCGCATTCCACCACAAGCCGCCGACACCCGACAGGATCGTGACGTATTGCCGGCCGTCCCGCGTGAACGTTACCGGCTGTGCGTTGACGCCCGACCCGGTCTGGAACTGCCAGACGGTCTTGCCGGTGTCGCTGTCGATCGCGATGAACTCGCCGGTCATCTTGCCGGTGAACAAGAGTCCGCCGGCGGTTGCGAGCATGGCCGACCAGTGCGGGTGGTCGTGAAGCGGCGCACGCCAGCGCTGCTTGCCGGTCAACGGCTCGATCGCATCGACGTGGGCAATTGCGGCACCCTCGGCGATCGGAGTCGGCTTGTTCTCAATGAACTGGTAGCGCTGACCCGACACATGCGGCTTGGTTTCGATGTGCCGGTAGATTCCGCCGCGGTGCATCGTATTGGCGTAGAGGAGGCCGGTCTCGGGATTGAATGCGGCGTGCGGCCAGTTCTTGCCGCCGCGCGTCGACGGCCACATCTCGATCGTTTCCATGTTGCGCACCTTTGCGCCGACGTCGGTCTCGATCGGGCGGCCGGTCTCCAGGTCGACATGGGTGGCCCAGTTCACCTTCTCATACGCACTGGCCGAGATCAGCTTGCCGTTGGTGCGGTCGAGCACGTAGAGGAAGCCGTTGCGGTTGAGCTGCATCAGCACCTTGCGCTTCTGGCCGCCCACCTCGATGTCGGCGTTGATCAGCTCCCAGTTGGCGTCGAAATCGTACGGATCGTTTGGCGTGAATTGGTAATGCCAGACGATCTCACCGGTCTTCGGCCGCATCGCGATGACGGACGACGTATAGAGGTTATCGCCCTTGCGGCTCTGCGACGCCCACGGGGCCGGATTGCCGGTGCCCCAATAGGTGAGGTCGAGCTCGGGATCGTAGGAGCCAGTGATCCAGCTCGATCCCCCGCCGACCTTCCAGGCGTCGTTGTCCTGCGGCCAGGTATCGTTGTGCTTCTCGCCGCGCGCCGGGATCGTGTAGGTGCGCCACAGCCGCTTGCCAGTCTGCGGATCCCAGCCGTCGATGTAGCCGCGGATGCCGAACTCCGCGCCCGACATGCCGGTGATGAGTACGCCGTTGGCGATCAGCGGCGCCATCGTCATCGAGAAGCCGTCCTTCCACTCGTCGACCTTGACCTTCCACACCTCCTTGCCGGTCTTGGCGTCGAGCGCGATCACGTGCGCGTCGAGCGTGGTGCGGAAGACCTTGCCGTCGAAGATCGCGGCGCCTTTGTTGGAGACACCGCAGCAGACGACGCGCGGCGTCTCGGCTGGCCATTCGAGCGTGTGTCGCCAGATCTGCTTGCCGGTGACGACGTCGATCGCGACGGTGTGCCGTGCGTTGGTCACGTACATGACGCCGTTGTGGATCATCGGCTGTGCCTGCTCGCCCCACTGGTTGTCGAGGCTGAGACTCCAGACCGGCACCAGCCGCTTGACGGTGTTCTTGTTGATCTGGTTGAGCCGGCTGTAGCGCTGCTGATGGTAGCCCATGCCGTAGGTGAGAACGTTGTCGGTGTTCTTGCCGTCGTTGTTGAGCTCTTCGGTGGTCTGTGCCGATGCCGCGGAACCGGCGAGCAACATGATGGCTGCAACCGAGATGGCTTTCATTGGCGTCCTCCCTGACGTCCCCGGCCGGTGTTCCCGGCCTTTTCTCAAATCCGAGTTATGAGACTAGCGCATCTGCGGCGCTCGTCGAGTAGCCCCCTTTCATTTTGTCACGCACGCGGGACCGCGATCGCCGCATACCGACCATCCCGACGTGGAGTGGGCCGCTGCCCCGCGACCCACTTTACAATCCGCCGCGCCACGCGCGATCATCTGGCTGGGACTGTCATCGGACTGCAGCGTCTCAACGTTGAAAACAACACGCGCGAGCAACGGCAGGCAATGCCGCTGCGATCGTTGCGGCGTGACAAAGGGAGGTTCCACTATGATCATCCACGCAAGGCAGGGAGCGTCGCTGGCGGCCGCGATGGTGTTTGCGGCCGGATTTGCCGTCACAGCATTTTCGCAGACGGCGGATGACCTGAAGAACGATCATCTCACCCCGGGCGATGTGCTCGTCTACGGCATGGGGTATGCCGGACAGAGATTCAGCCCGCTGACCCAAATCAACAAGGAAAACGTCGCCAAGCTGGTCCCGGTCTGGGGCTATTCGATCACCGACAACCGCGGGGCCGAGGGATTCCCCGTCATCAAGGACGGCGTCATCTATACAACCGCGCACAACGCGACCATGGCGGTCGATGCGTTGACCGGGCGGCAGGTATGGCGCGCCAATCACGAATACCCGCCGGAGACGTTGCGGGTGGTGTGCTGCGGCGTCGTCAATCGGGGTGCCGCGATCTACAACGGCAAGATCATCCGCGCGCTGCTCGACAACCAGATCGTCGCGCTCGATGCCAAGACCGGCAAGGAAGTGTGGCGCACGAAGTCGCCGGCGCCGACCACGACCGAGAACGGTTATGCGATGACCGGCGCGCCGCTCGTCGTCAACGGCGTGGTCATTGCCGGCGTCGCCGGCGCCGAGTTCAGCCATCGCGGTTTCCTCGAAGGCTACGACGCGGAGACCGGCAAGCACCTGTGGCGGCACTACAATATCCCGGCCAGCGGCGAACCGGGGTCGGAGACATGGGAAGGGGAGTCCTATCTCACCGGCGGCGGCTCGAGCTGGGTGACCGGCAGCTACGATCCGGAGCTCGATCTCGTCTATTGGGGCACCGGCAATCCGTCGCCGTGGAACCCGCGCGCCCGCGCCGGCGACAATCTCTGGACCAACGCGGTCATCGCGATCAGGCCGAAGACCGGCGAGCGCGTCTGGGTCTATCAGACGACGCCGGCCGACCCATTCGACTATGACGGCGTGCATACGCCGGTGATCGCGACCATCCCGGTACAGGGGCAGCCGCGCAAGGTCGTCATCCAAGCGAACCGCGGCGGTTTCCTTTACGTCCTCGATGCCAAGGACGGGAAGCTCTTGGCGGCTAACGCGTTCGGCAAGGTCAATTGGGCCGACGGCGTCGACATGGCGACCGGGCGTCCGAAGCACAACCAGGTCTACCGCGACGCGCTGGAAGGCAAGAAAGTCACGGTGTGGCCGTCGGTGTCGGGCGTCACCAACTGGCAGCACATGTCGTTCAGCCCGCAGACCGGTCTGCTCTATATCAACACCCTGCACATCGGCATGACCTACGAGGCGCCGGAGCCGCCGAAGCTCACCCCCGGCAAGCCGTCCGGGACGCCGAGCGTCCGGCGCACGGTGGTGTTGGACGATCCCAACGTCCGCGGCTACCTCAAGGCGGTCGATCCGATGACCGGCCAGTCGAAATGGGAAGCGCCTTACAAGAGCCCGAACTATGCATCGACGCTGGTCACCGCGAGCAACCTCGTCTTCACCGGCACCATGACCGGCGAATTCCAGGCGGTGGATGCCGACACCGGCAAGGTGCTGTGGAGCTTCCAGACGCCGTCAGGCATCGTCGGCCAGCCGGTGACCTGGGAGCGCAACGGCCGGCAGTACGTCACCATCATGAGCGGCATCGGCGGGGTCTATGCGCTACGCTCCGGCGATCCGAACCTGGCGAATGTTCCGGCCGGCGCCTCGCTGTGGACGTTCGCACTGTTCGACAAGTAAGGTTCCACGGGAGGCCGTCGACGCGCGGCCTCCCATTCCCGCCCGACGTTGCAAGCTCCACACGGAAGAAGAATGCTCGATCGCATGTTGCGTGGCGTTGCTGCCGTTATCATTGCCGGAAGCGCGCTGTCGGCACACAAGTCATCGGCACAGGACAGCGCAAAAATCGCCGCCGGTGAAACCGTCTACAACACCTATTGCGCCACCTGCCACGGCGACAATCTGATCAGCTCGGGCCAGACCTTCGACCTGCGCCGGCTCACCGCGGACGCGCGCCCGCGTTTTGAAAACTCCGTGCTGAAGGGGAAGGGCCAGATGCCGCCCTGGCAAGGCGTCTTATCAAGCGAGGAGCTTGACCAGCTCTGGCACTACATTCGCGCCAACGCCCATCCGAACTAGCGATGCCGCTAATCACGTCCGCGATTGCCTCCCGTCATCGCAAGGAACGCTTGCTCAATGGTAGCGCTGCCGGCCGAGGCGACAAGCTGTGCCGGCGTTGTGTCGGCCAGCACCTTGCCGCGATGGAGCACGATCACGCGGTCGGCGTCCGATACCTCATCGCACAGATGCGTCGCCCACAGCACGGCAACCTGGCGTTCGGAGCGCATGCCAAGCAAGAGCTTGAGCAAGTCGCCGCGGCTCGCGGGATCGAGCCCGACCGTGGGCTCGTCCATCAGCAGCACGCGCGGCTCATGCATCAGCGCACGCGCGAGCTCCACCCGTCGCCGGTTTCCGCCGCTGAGCTTGATCGCCTTGTCGTGGGCGCGGTCGTCGAGGGCGAGCCGCGCAAGCTCGCCGTCGATGCGTGCCTGCGCGGCCGCACGCGGCATGCCGTGCAAGCCGGCGTGGAACATCAGATTGGCGGTCACTGTCAGCTCGAGATCGAGGGTCGGTTGCTGGAAAACGATGCCGAGCTGCGCCAGCGCCGGCACCGGATCGCGCGACATGTCATGGCCCATCACCTCGATCTTGCCGGAGTTGGGGAGAAAGAGACCCGAGAGCAGTTGAAACAAGGTCGATTTGCCGGCTCCGTTCGGTCCGAGCAGTGCGACAAACTCCCCAACACGCACGTTGAAACGGACGCCGTCGAGGGCTCGCACCGGGCCGTAGCTTTTGACGACGTTGTCGATCTGCAGGGCAGGGGGGCCCTGGTCCGCGCGCTGGATCACCGCACTCCACCTTTCACCCGCGGCACGCTCGGGTCCGATGAGACGACCGGCTCAGCTTGCCCCGCCGCTTTGTTCGGGCGTACGCTGGCAGCAACGATCACAATCCGCAAGGGAGAGAGACGCCGGTGACGACCGATCGACGTTCCTTTGATGCGCGTCTTGCTGGCGGCATAGCCCGCGGTAGTGTCCGTTCCCGTCAGCGACGTTTCCTTAGGACGTGATCATCGATGACCAGCCGCTCGCTTCGGTCGGCCCTGTGTCTGCTCGCCGCTGTTCTGGTCGCAGGCTTCGCGACCGTGGCGGCTGCGCAGGATCCGCCGCAGCAGCGCGTGACGATCGGCTACGTCGACATCGAGGGCGACCCGCGCCATGAGCCACTTCGCGCTTCCGAGCGCCTGATCCTCAAGCCCCGTGAGCATCCTTATGCGGGGGCCCAAGTCGGCATCGAGGAGGCGCAGGCGCTCGCCCGCGTGCTCAAGATCGACTT
The DNA here is from genome assembly GCA_963785745.1 of uncultured Alphaproteobacteria bacterium. Classification (GTDB taxonomy): domain Bacteria; phylum Pseudomonadota; class Alphaproteobacteria; order Rhizobiales; family Xanthobacteraceae; genus VAZQ01. The sequence continues at coordinate 98,865 of CAWAWR010000023.1, read as the reverse complement.
CGCGCTCGAACGTATCAGCGTGAAATCGGCGGACGCGCTCGCGCCGGCGGTGGTGCAGGCCCGCGAAACCCGCGGCATCCACTTCTTTGTGATCGATGCGCCGGCGGAGGCATTCCGGCCGCTGGCGGATGCGGTGCGCGGCCGCGACGTGCTGCTGTTCAACGCGACGGCGCCCGATGACTGGCTGCGCCGCGAGCTTTGCGCGCGCGAGATCGTGCACACGTTGCCGAGCCTCGCCATGACCATGGACGGGCTCGTGCAGCATCTGGTGTCGCGAAAGTGGCGCGACGTCCTGGTATTGCAGGGCCCGGCCGCGGCCGACGCCGCGATGACCCGAGCGTTCGAAAATTCGATCAAGAAGTTCGGCGCCCGTATCGCCGGCAAGCGCGAGTTCAAGCCCGGCACCGATCCACGCGAGCGCGAGAAGAACAATCCGCTCCTCTTGACCGCGCTGAACCGCGACTACGACGTGATCTTCATTGCCGACGACGCTTTCGATTTTGCCCGCCAGCTTCCGTACCAGACGGCGCGCGCACGGCCGGTGGTCGGCTCGGCCGACCTTGAGCCCGTCGCCTGGCATTGGACCTGGGAGCGCCACGGTGGTCCGCAGATCAATTCGCGCTTCCAGCGCACTTCCAACGGCCGCCGCATGGACAGCCAGGACTGGGCCGCGTGGATCGCCGTCAAAATGGTGGTGCAGGCGGCGCTGCGCACGCGCTCGGCGGACTTCCAGCAGCAGCGCGCGTTCATCCTCGGCGGCAACGGCTTCGACGGCTACAAGGGTCTCGCCGTCAGCGTCCGTCCCTGGGACCAGCAGTTGCGGCAAGCCGTGTTCCTCGCCACGCCGTATGCGGTGGTCGCGAGCGCGCCGATCGACGGCTTCCTGCATCGCATCAACACGCTCGACACGCTTGGTGACGACGAGCAGGAAACGCCCTGCAAGCTGAATAGGTAGCCGACCATGCAACTCATTCATGTCGCCCGCGCCATGCGCGCCGTCACGATGCGCGAGATCGTCAAGTTCGTTCAGCAGCGCGGGCGCCTCCTGTCGGCGATCGTGCGGCCGTTGATGTGGCTCGCGGTGTTTGCCGCCGGCTTCTACAACGTGTTCGGCGTGTCGATCATCCCGCCCTACAAGACCTACATCACCTATCAGGTTTACATCGTGCCGGGACTGCTCGGCATCATCCTGCTGTTTCACGGCATGCAGTCGTCGCTCTCGATGGTCTATGACCGCGAGATGGGCGTGATGCGGCTGCTGCTGACGGCGCCGTTGCCGCGCTGGGTGCTGCTCGCCTGCAAGCTCATTGCCGGCACGTCGCTCTCGGTGGTCACCTGTTACGTGTTCATGCTGGTCTGCATTCCCTTTGGCGTCACGTTCGAGCCGATCCACTGGCTCACCGTGCTGCCGGCGCTGATCGTGTCGGGGTTGATGCTCGGGGCGCTGTGGCTGTTTCTGTCGGTCTATATCCGACAGGTGGAGAATTTCGCAGGCGCGATGAACTTCGTGATGTTCCCGATGTTCTTTTTTTCCTCCGCGCTCTATCCGTTGTGGAAGTTGCGCGAGGGCGGGTCGGAATTCATCTATTGGGTATCGCTGCTCAATCCGTTCACGCACGCGGTGGAGCTGATCCGCTTCGCCCTCTACGGCCTGTTTGAGCCGGTGGCGGCGGCGGTGGTGTGCGGCTCGACCGTGCTGTTCTTCCTGCTCGCCACCAATGGCTACGATCCGCAGCGCGGCATGATCCGCCGCACGGCGCAGCCCGTCTGAGGTTCAGCTCTGGCCGAGCTGGCGGGCGATCTCGGCGCGAAGCACGGCCAGTTCCTCGGCCGTGCGCTTTTCGCGCGGCCGCGCGACCGGAATATCGGCGAGCACGCGTGCGGGACTCGCCGTCAGGAACAGCAGCCGGTCGGCCAGCCCGATCGCTTCGCCGACGTCGTGGGTCACCAGCAGCGTCGTGACGGGACGGCGTGTCACCAGTTCCGCAAGCTCGTCGCGCAGCCGTGCGGCCAGCGCATCGTCGAGCGATACAAACGGCTCGTCGAGCAGCAGGAGATGGGGCTCGACCGCGAAGGCGCGGGCGAGCGCGACGCGCCGCGCCAGACCAAGCGACAGCTCGCCGGGAAAATGCGCGCGATGCGCTTCAAGCCCGAGGGTGCGAAAAAGCGCGTTAAGCGTCGCGTCGCTCGCCTCAGGCGCGGCAATCCGTACGTTCTGCTCGACCGTGCGCCATGGCAGGAGCCGGGGATCCTGAAACACCACGCCGAGCCGGCCGTGGTCGGGCAGTGCGGCGCGGCCCTCATAGTCGCGGTCGAGACCGGCGATGATCCGCAACAGCGTGGTCTTGCCGCAGCCCGATGGTCCGACCAGCGCGCCGACCTCGCCACTGCGCAGTGAGAAACGGAGGCCGTCGAGCACGTGCAGCTTGGCGCCTGAGGCCGACTGAAAGAACTTCTGCTTGATGTCGACCTCAAGCCGTCCTGGGTCGCCAGCGGGAGACATGTCGTTCAAGCGGCTGCACCAGGAAGGTTTCGATCACCAGCATGACGGCGATGAAGGCGAGCGCATAGGTCAGGATTTTCGTAACATCGAAGAGTTGAAATGCAACCCCGATCTCGAAGCCTACTCCATTGGGACGTCCGAGCAACTCGACGATCAGCACGATCTTCCAGACCAGCGACAGTCCGGAGCGCGCTGCGGCGGCAAGATAGGGCGCAAGTTGCGGCAGCACAACGTGACGCATGCGCGTCCAGGCGCCCATGCGAAATACCTGAGCCATGTCGTCGAGGCCGCGATCGAGCGAGCGGGCGCCCTCGCGTACCGTCACGGTTGCGATCGGCAGCTTGTTCAGCGCGACGGCCGCGATCGCGGCGGTCTCGGTGAGGCCCGCCCATACATAGGCCAGAACGATGATCACCAGCGCCGGCAGGTTGAGCAACACCACCAGCCAGGGATCGCCCAATCGGTCGGCGATCCGGTAGCGGCCCATCACAAGACCGAGTGCCGAGCCGAGCGCCATCGCAAGCGCGAACGCCGCAGCAACGCGCGCCAGCGTCGCGCCGAGGTTGAACGCCAGCGCGCCGGAACGGGCCTCGTCAAACATCATGAGCGCGACAGCCTGCGGGTCGGGCAGCATCCGTGGCCCTGCAAGCTGTGAGCCCACGAACCAGGCCGCAATCAAGAGCGCGAGCGAGACGATCCTCACCACCACGGTCATTCCCCCGGGTGGTAGAACGTGCCCGCGTCGAGCTCGCGGGCGGTGCCGACCAGTTGGGAACCGCCGGCCTCGGCAAGAACGCGGTAGAGGGCGCGCGCGTCGGCAATTTCTTCGGCGAGCGGGCGGCGCCAGATGCCCTCGCCGTAGCGCTGGCGGTAGATCGCAAGCGCCTGGGAGTCGCTGACGCCGATGCGCGGTGCAAGCCGCTGCCATTCGTCGGCGGAAGCGGCGAGGATTTCCTTGGCCTGGCGGGTCGCCTGGAGGAAGCGGTCAACCGCCGGCTTGTTTCGTGTGCCCCATCCGCCGTCGAAGGTGTAGCCGACGATCGCAACCGGGGCCTTGGCGCCCAGTTGGCGCATGACCTCATCGACCGTGATCGCGCGCGCAAACCCCTTGCTCTCGAGATCGGCGCAGAAATTCCAGAACGTGAGCGTCGCATCGTGCTCGCCGTTGATGGCCTTCTGCGAGAGCAGGGGAGGAGCGCCGTAGACGAGGCTTGCCTGCCGCCTGAGGTCGAGGCCCGATCGCAGCGCGAGCGCTTGCAGGAGGAGCCAGCTCTTGTCGATCGGACCGCCGGCAATCGCCAGCTTCCTGCCCTTGAGATCGGCGATGCTCTTGATCGGCGATTGCGCCGGCACCATCACGGCGCCGAGCGTTGAGGATGACGGATAGAAGACCAGCTTGTCGCCCAGCGAGCGCTCGCGCGCGACCCATAGCCAGTCAGACAGCATCAGATCGGCCGAGCCACCTTTGAGCGCGATTTTCCCCGCCTCGGTCGAAGCCAACTCAATGCGCTGGATGTCGAGATTGAACTTCCGGTCGAGCCCGTGCGCCTTGATGATATCGAGTTCCCAGGCGAGCGTTCCGGTGCGCTGCACGGCGAGCCGGATGCGGTCGGCCGCGCTCGCATCCGTGACAAGGAGCATCGCCGCCGCGGCGATCGCTGCCAGGCCGAGCCGGTGCATCCGTTTCCTCCCGGGCAATCTTGGCCCTGGACGATGCCACAGCTCTCAGCTGTTGCAAACCGCACGACATTTCGGCACGTATCGGCACCGCGCCCGTTGCTCAAGGGTAACCTACCCAGAAATGCAACGAACAAAGACTAGGTCGGTGATGTCCCGGACGACCTTCGCAGCGATAGCACTCGTTATGAGTTACAGCCTCGGCGCCGCTGAGATTTCAAAGTCCGTACTCGTAGCGACCAAGCCCACACTTGATGCCTACCAGAGCTGTGTCGTCGATCGCGCAAGGAGCTTTGCGGGGTCGCCCGACTCGACCGAGAGTATCGTCAAGGGAGCGATGGGAGCTTGTGCGGCTGAGAAACGCGCATTGAGTGAGGCGCTGCGCGTCGCCGGCGTCGGTTCGGACGAGGCGGCCGCCGTGATGAGCACGCTCGACCAACAGATTTTTCAGGCCGCTTCGCAGGGTGTGATTGAGGAAAGAGGCGCCCACTGAGCCGTGGTGGCCGCAGGAACGCCTTCAATCCGGCCGTGCGCTGACGATGGCGCTGCTAGCACACCCTGACCCAGACGGTGCGGTAGGCGCCGCCCCGCCTGACGGTCCGCTGTTGCAGGCAGTCATCGGCGGCGTAGGCGTCATAGCCATATCCCCAAGGATACGCCGCGGCCGCTCCCGCGCCGAGCGCCGCCGCGCCCCAGCCGTAGCCTGGACGCCAATTCCCGCCGTGCCAGTTTCCGCCACCGCCGGCCCAGTTACCGCCCATGCCGCCCCAGTTGCCACCGCCCATGCCGCCCCAATTACCGCCGCCCATGCCACCGCCCCAGTTGCCTCCACCCATGCCGCCAATGCCACCGCCGCCCATACCACCGAAGCCGCCGCCGCCCATGCCGCCACCACCACCGCCGCGTCCGCCGCCGCGCTGCGCGTCAGCATCGGTGGGCACAAGCGCCGTTATCAACGTTGCCGCAAAAGCCAAAGCGAGTATCCGTTTCATGGACGCCTCTCCTGTTGCTTGGTCAACTCGATGAGCTCGCAAACCATCCTGCGATCCCCACGGACAGCACGAGGGCGCACTCACGGAAAGTCGGTGTCTGACTTTGTGGGAGAGACGTTAGATGACAATAAATCAAAACATTCGATCATGTGCCAACTCATCTCCTGATGAGAAGACAAGTCGCCTCAATTGATCGATTGCTTCGTGCCAATATGAATCTTCTTGCGGGCGTCAGCCTGCTGATGATGCCTATCAAGTCGGTCGCGCAAAGCGCTTATCGCTTGCCGAAAGTCGCTCCGCGCCCCCGGTCGAAGGATTGTCCCATCGGCCTTTTGTTGATTGCCGTAGGACCCGCGAAAGACCCGGCCGCATCGCCGTCAAAATCGTGTGGGCCCGAACGGCGAAGAAATCCACGGAGCCAGAAGAACCAAAAATAGAAGGCAAGAAATGCGAGCGCCGCTGAAAGTATGATGTTGCCCGTCGCCGCCCCGAGCAGGACCAGCGTGTTGATCTCCCGTGGGTTCGCAGGATTGTAGTAGACGTTGATTTTGTCACCGGGCTTCATCGCGGTCACGCCGATGTCGCGGCCGCGGCCTTGCCACGTATAGGTCTTCCCATCGATGACGTATGTCAGCGTTCCCCGGGGATCGGGAAAAGTGTTTGGTGTGCCGCGGAACTCGGCCGCCACTTGGCCAAGATCTTGCGATTGCATCACAGTAGACGATTGTCTGGGACCAGGTGGATTTTTGGACGGTGTTGGTCCAGTAGGTGTCAACGCTGGCCGCGATGACGACGAAGCAGAAACCCACCACAGGAAGTAGACCGTATCGAAAGAGCGCGAACATGGCGTCACCAGTCAGATTCGAGGCAGTTCAATGCGTCGCCATCCCCGCTCGTATCTGCGCAACCGCCGCGCGGATCCGCATCTCCAGCAACTCCTTGCCGCGCTCCGCGGAAGCGCGGGCCGGGTCGCCGGCGATGCCCGTTGCCTGCCTGCGCATCTTGAGACCGCCGAGCCTGCCAAGATCGACGCCGCGCGGGTTCACCGCCATCAATTCCGATGTGTCGATGATGCTGGCGTGCTGGCCGATCGCGGCGCGGGTTTCGCCTTGCTTCATCAACAGTGCGATCTGCGCATCGTCTGAATAGTAGGCGTCGCCGTGAATGACGCGGACACCCTTGCCGGCCCATTCGGCATTGAGCCGTGCAATCGTCGCGGCCTGCGGCGCCTGACTGCCACCGTGATCGGCCATGAATACGATGGTGCGAAAACCGCCCGCCTTGAGACTGCGTGCAATCCCTTCGACGATGCCGGCATAGACCGTCTCGGGCACGCCGATCGTGCCGGGGAAGCGCATATGGCCGGTCGGCGGATCGTAGTCGCCTTCGGGGACATACGAGATGACCGGGGCGACCAGCGTCTTGCCGAGCTCGCCGGCGATGCGTTCGGCCGCGTGCTTCACGATGTAGTCGTGCTTGCCGAGGATCATGTGCGGGCCGTTCTGTTCGATGCCACCGCTCGGTACGATCACCGTCGTGAAGCCTTGCTCCAGCGCCGCGCGAACCTCGACCCATGTCATGTCGGCGATTTGAACCGTGTTCGGCAATGGCGCGGTGAGCGGCCGGCTCATGATGAAGAACGTGACCGCCAGGCCGGCGACAGCAGCGCCGGCAAGCTTCAACAGCGGGAGATGTCGCATGGCTTTGATCGTGGTTTGGCCGGGGCCGTTTCAGGGGCAATTCGCACCGATGATGCGCTTGCCAGCCTTAAGGGAGTGTCAATGCACGAGGCTCGCGGGGTAGGATGGTCGCCACCGAAACCGTTAGACGAACGCCCTCCCGCCAGCTAGGTCACACCGCCATGGCGCGCCGCAATTCCTCGATCGGCTTCATGGGCGTCTTCGGACGCTCGAGCGACTTACGCCAGCTCGATGCCGCGCTGCGCGCGCTCGACCTGCATCCGAAGATGGTGCCGGAAGCGGTGAAGCTCACGACCTGCGCGCTGCTCAAGGATCAGGCGAACAGCAACGATCCTCCGCCGCAGGTTTATCGGCCCGCCGCCGAAATCATCGCCTATTGCATGATCGGGGCGGAGGCCTTCGCCGGCGTGAACGGCGTCGAGCTTGCACTCGCCGTCGAGCGGCGGATCGAGGCGGCGCTCGTGACCGGCGACAGTTTCGACGCGCAACTGGTACTGCTCACGCTGCACGCGCGCGTCATCCAGCCGAGCGTGGTCGAGCGTTTTGAGCTCGAGAGCGCGTCCGACGACAAACAGGCGTGAGCACGCTCGGCGTGGCATGAGCCGCGCCGGCTGCAGTTTGTGTCTGAAGCGGAGAGTGCGCGCGGAAACTTCGCGGCCTCAGGTCTTCTTGGCAGGGGCTTTCGGCTTGGCGCGGCAATAGGCGCGGCGCTTCTGCTTGCCGGTTTTCGCGTCCTTGACGGCGTCGACCCAGGTGCAGTCCTCACGTGGGGTGCAAGCACTCTCTTCCTTGATCGTGTTGCAGGCCACCGGCCGCTTCGCGACTTCCTTCTTCTTCTCGGCCGCGGACACGTCACCATAGACGAACGCGCTGAGCACGAGCGCCGCGGCTGACAATTGCAGGATCTTGATCGGATTGAGTTTCATGAACAGATACCTCCCTGATCGTCGTTGCGATCGGCACGACGATCCTGCGCCTGTGGATTGCGCGTTTACAAGGCCAATTGCGCGGCAGTGCACAGCGCTTTTCATTCGCCGTCCGATCTTTACATCCATAAACGCCGAGCATCGGCGGCACGAGATGCAAACCAATTGTTTACCAACAGTCGATGCGTCCGCACCGCTAGCCCCATTCCAGCCGTGATCGGCAGGCGATATATTCAGCACACGTGGGGTGTACTGGGTCGATGGGGGAGCAATCCGCAAGGATTGGGCTGGGGCGGCTTGCGCGCGCCTGCGCGACAATTGCCGTTGCGCTGCTGCTCGCCAATTGCGCCGCCGGTACCGGTCAGCGCGCCAAGAACACGAATTACAGTCCCAAGGTCGTTGCCGACGGCGAGCCGGTCCCGCGCGGCGGCGGCACCTTCAAGCTCGGCAATCCCTACACCATCAACGGCCGCACCTATTACCCGGCGCACGATCCGGCCTATCGGGCGGAGGGCATTGCGTCCTGGTATGGCCGCGATTTCCATGGCCGCCAGACCGCCAATGGCGAAGTCTATGACATGAACGCCATCTCGGCGGCGCACCCGACCATGCCGCTGCCGAGCTACGCCCGGGTGACCAATCTGGAGAATGGACGCTCCATCATCGTGCGGGTCAACGACCGCGGCCCGTATGCCCACAACCGGGTCATCGATCTGTCGACCGGAACAGCGAGGGCGCTCGACAGCTACGGGCAGGGGCTGGCGCGGGTCCGGGTCGAATATGTCGGCCGCGCCGCGATTGCGGGCAGCGACGACGCGGCCCTGCTGGCGAGCCTACGGCATGGCAGCCCGGCGCCCGCGCCATCGGCCTTCCGGCTGGCGACGTCGCGGCCCACGGTTGTGGGCAGCACGCGCGATCCGGACGCGACGCCGATGCCGCCGGAGCGACCCTTTGCCCTCGGTGACGCATCGCTCCGACCATCACCGGCGCCGCCCAGAGCTGCGCCGCCACCCGCGCCACGGCGGACCAGCGCGCCGCCCTCGGTCGCGCCCGAATATGTGGTTTCGGTGCCCTCGGCGCCGGCCGAGCGCGCGCCTTCGCTTGGCCTGACGAGCGGGCGAGGGCTCTACTAGACATCAACTATTTTTGCGGCTTGTGCCGCATTGCCGGCATTGATTTGCGCAATTCGAGTGCTAAGCAGGCACGCCATGAAATGCAGCCGGACACGACCCACGCTCAAGACCTGGCTCGTCGCAGGCCTGATCGCGTGCCTGACCGCCGCCGCCTGGGCGGCACCCGCGCCGCGCCGGGAGGGCGAGTTCAACACCGCGGCGCCGACTGCCATCCTGATCGAAGCCGACAGCGGAACGGTGCTGTTCGAACGCAACGCCGACGAGCTGGTCGCGCCCGCGAGCCTCTCCAAGCTGATGACCGCGGAGGTCGTGTTCAACGAGATCAAGCAGGGGCGTCTGAAACTCGAGGACGAGCTCCTGGTCAGCACCAATGCCTGGCGCACCGGCGGCGCGCCGTCGCGCACCTCGAGCATGTTCGCGCCGATCAACAGCCGGGTGAGCGTCGAAGACCTCCTGCGCGGCGTCATCATCCAGTCGGGCAACGACTCCTGCATCGCGCTGGCCGAGGGCATCGCGCGCAGCGAGGACAAGTTCGCCGCGCTGATGACGGCGCGCGCCCGTGAGATCGGCCTTTCGAAGTCGACCTTCGGCAATTCGACCGGGCTGCCGAACCCCCGCCAGTTGATGACGGCGCGTGAGCTCGGGCGGCTCGCGCGGCACATCATTCAGACCTATCCGGATTTCTACAAGATCTACAGCGAGCGCGAATTCACCTTCAACAAGATCCGCCAGTTCAACCGCAATCCGCTGCTGCCGCTGAACATCGGCGCCGACGGGCTCAAGACCGGCTTCACCCGGGAAGCGGGCTACGGTCTCGTGGGCTCCGCCGTCCAGAACGATCTGCGCCTGATCGTCGTGGTGAACGGGCTCAAGAGTGAGAAGGAACGCTCCGACGAGGCGCGCAAGCTCCTCGAATGGGGCTTCAACAATTTCCAGGCCACCACGCTGTTCGCCGACGGTCAGGTGATCGCCCACGCCAAGGTGTATGGCAGCGGCTCGGTTCCGCTGGTGGCCGGGCGCGACGTCAAGCTGATGGTCCCGCGCGCCGTGCGCGAACGCATCCTGGCCCGCGTCGTCTATAACGGACCGGTGCGGCCGCCGGTCCAGCAAGGGCAGCGGATCGGAACGCTGAAGGTCTGGCGCGGCGAACTTCTGGCGCTCGAAGTTCCGCTACAGGCCGCGGAACCTGTGGCGCAAGGCGCTCTGCCCCGGCGGGCGCTCGATGCGGTGACAGAGCTTTTCTACGGGCTGTTCCGGGCCGGCATCCAACGGCTATAGTCCGCTTGATGCGCGGACGATTCATCACCTTTGAAGGCGGCGAGGGGACCGGCAAGTCCAGCCATGCCGCGCTGTTGGCGCAGAAGCTGCGCCAGCTTGGCATCGGCGTCGTGCTCACGCGCGAGCCGGGCGGCTCGCCGGGCGCCGAGATCATCCGCCATGTCCTGCTGTCGGGCGCCGCCAAGCCGCTCGGCGCCGCCGCCGAGGCGATCCTGTTCGCGGCCGCCCGCGACGACCACATCCGCAACACCATCTCGCCGGCGCTGGCGCGCGGCCGTTGGGTGATCTGCGACCGCTTCACGGATTCGACCCGCGTGTATCAGGGCGAGCTGGGCGGGGTCGACGACAAGCTGTTGCGGGCGCTCGAACGCGTCACCGTCGGCGACCTCAAGCCCGATCTCACGTTCGTGCTCGACGCGCCGGTCGAGGTCGGAATGTCCCGCGCCGAGCAGCGCCGCGGCGACGCCGCCGGCGACCGCTTCGAGAGCGAGTCGAAGGAGTTTCACGAGAAGCTGCGGGACGCCTTCCGCATGCTGGCCATGATCGAGCCGAACCGCTGCGTGCTGGTCGACGCGAGCGGGACGCGGACGGAGGTCGCCGACCAGATCTGGACCGTCGTCACCAAGCGGCTCGACCCGGCAACCGCGCCGGTCGCGCTCGAGGGCATCGCATCGTGACGCCCGCCGATGCGGACGACGACGAGGGCGAGCTTCCCCATCCGCGCCAGACCAGCGAACTCATCGACCACGCCGAGGCCGAGCAGATTATGCTCGACGCCTATCGCTCCGGGCGCATGCCGCATGCCTGGCTGATCGGCGGCCCGGCCGGCATCGGCAAGGCGACGCTCGCCTACCGGATGGCGCGGTTCGCGCTCGCGCATCCCGATCCGGCCGCCAGTGACGTGCAGAAGGCGAAGTCGCTTGCGGTGGCGGAGGACAACCCGGTCGCGCAGCGCATCGCCGCGCAGGCGCATCCCGACCTGCTCGTGCTCGAGCGCGCGGTCAACGAGAAGACCGGCAAGCTGTTCACGGTGATCCGGGTCGACGACGTCCGCCGCACGGTTTCGTTTTTCGGATCGACCGCGGGCGAGGGCGGCTGGCGGGTGTGCATCGTCGATACCGCCGACGAGCTGCAAGACCCGCAGGGGGCCAATGCGCTGCTGAAGATCCTCGAAGAGCCGCCCAAGAACGCGCTGCTGCTGCTGGTGAGCCACGCGCCGGCGCGGCTGCTGCCGACCATCCGCTCGCGCTGCCGGCGTCTCATCCTGCGTCCGCTGCCGGTCGACGAGGTGGCGGCGGGCGCTGCGCGTGTCCTCGGCCGCGACGCCGGCGATCCGGAGTTGCGCGAAGCGGCGGCGCAGGCCGAAGGCAGCATCGGCCGCGCGCTCTCGTTGCTGGAGGGACCGGCGCTTGAGCTGCGCCGGCAGGTGGTCGCGCAGCTTGAGCGGCTCCCATCGCTCGATCCGCGCGCGCTGCATGCGCTGGGCGAAGCACTGGGCGGCACCGAGCCGCAGCGCCTCGAAGCCTTTGTCGACACCGTCAACGAGTGGCTCGCGGCGCATTTGGCAAGGGGGTCGCAGGAGAACCGCCGGCTGGTGCGGCTGGCGGACGCCTGGGACAAGGTCAACCAGGCGGCGCGCGACGCCGACACCTACAATCTCGACCGCAAGCCCTTGGTTTTCGCGGTGTTCGGCTGGCTTGCCGAGGCCGAGCGCCGTTGATACCTAGAGGCGGAATCGTCATGGCCGGGCTGATCCCCGGCCTTTTTGGTTATTCCGGCTCGCTGCGCCCGCCGGAATGACGAAGAAACAGACAGCCATGGCCGAGAAGCCCCGCTATTACCTCACCACCGCGATCGCCTATCCCAACGGCGCGCCGCACATCGGATTCGCTTACGAGCTGATTGCGACCGACGCGATTGCGCGTTTCAAGCGGCTGGATGGCTATGACGTGTTCTTCCTCACCGGCACCGACGAACACGGAATCAAGATGCTGCAGACGGCGACGAAGGAAGGCGTCACGCCGCCCGAGCTTCTCGATCGAACGGTGCCGCGCTTCCGTGAGCTCCTGGTACGGCTGAACTGCTCCAACGACGGCTATATCCGTACGACCGAGGGACGGCATCATCGTTCGTCGCAGGCGATCTGGGATCGCATGGCGAAGAACGGCGACATCTACCTGTCGAAATACTCCGGCTGGTACTCGGTCCGCGACGAAGCCTACTACGACGCGGACGAGACCACGGTCGACGCCAAGGGCCAACGGCTCGGTCCGCAGGGCACGCCGGTCGAGTGGGTGGAGGAGGAGAGTTACTTCTTCAAGCTCTCCGCCTATCAGGAAAAGCTCATCGACCTCTACACGCGCGTCCCGGATTTCGTGCTGCCGAAGGAGCGCCTCAACGAGGTCGCAAGTTTCGTCAAAGGCGGCCTGAAGGACCTTTCGATCTCGCGCACCACGTTCGATTGGGGCATTCCGGTGCCGGCCCAGCCCGGCACCAATGCCAAGCACATCATGTATGTGTGGATCGATGCGCTGACCAACTACATCACCGGCGTCGGATTTCCGGACACCGACAGCAAGGAATTCCGTCGCTACTGGCCGGCCGATTTGCATGTGATCGGCAAGGACATCGTGCGCTTCCACGCCGTCTACTGGCCGGCGTTCCTGATGTCGGCCGGGATCGAACTGCCGCGCCGGATATTCAGCCACGGCCATATCCTGAGCCGCGGGGAGAAAATGTCGAAGTCGGTCGGCAACGTGGTCGATCCGTTCGCGCTCGCCGACGCCTACGGCGTCGATCAGTTGCGCTATTTTCTCCTGCGCGAGGTGCAATTCGGTCAGGACGGCAACTACAGCCACGAGGCCATCGTCAATCGCATCAACGCCGAGCTTGCCAACGATCTCGGCAACCTGGCGCAACGCTCGTTGTCGATGATTGGTAAACAGCTCGGCGGTGTGTTGCCGACGCCGGGCGCGTTCAGCGACAACGACAAGACCATCCTGGCGGCTGCCGACGCCATGGTGGGCAAGGCCCGCGAGGCGATGAAGAACCAGCAGCTCAATCAGGTGCTCAATACGGTGTGGGACGTCGTCGCCGACGCCAACCGCTATTTCGCGGGCGAGGCGCCGTGGGCGCTCGCCAAGACCGATCCGGCGCGGCAGGGCACGGTGCTGTACGTCACCGCCGAGGTGATCCGGCAGGTCGCGATCCTCGCCCAGCCGTTCATTCCGGCGTCGGCGGGCAAGCTGCTCGATCTCCTGGCAATCCCGGCGGACGAGCGAAGCTTTGCCGCGCTCGGCGGCGCGCAGCGCATCGCGCAGGGAACGGCGCTGCCGGCGCCCACCGGGGTGTTCCCGCGCTATGTCGACACCGAAGCGAGCGCACAGGCGTGACCATGCTGGTGGACAGCCATTGCCATCTCGATTTTCCGGATTTTGCCGGCGAGCTCGACGCCATTGTCGGCCGTGCCCGGGATGCCGGCGTCGGCCGCATGGTGACAATCTGCACGAAGGTGAAGAAACACGGCGATCTCCTTGCAATTGCTGACAAATTCCACGACGTGTTCTGCTCGGTCGGAACCCATCCTCACAGCGCACATGAGGAGCTCGACGTAACCACCGCGGACCTCGTGGCGATCGCGCGCCATCCCAAGGTGGTGGCGATCGGCGAAGCCGGGCTCGACTATCACTACGACTACAGCCCGCGCGATGCGCAGGAGCGGGGCTTCCGCAACCACATCGCCGCCGCGCGCGAGACCGGCTTGCCGCTGGTCATCCATTCGCGCGAAGCGGACGACGACATGGCGCGGATCCTGGAAGAGGAAATGGGGAAGGGCGCCTTCCCCGCCGTCCTGCACTGTTACACCGGCGGTCCCGAGCTTGCGCGGCGCGCCATCGCGCTCGGCTTGTCGATATCCTTCACCGGCATCGTGACGTTCAAGAACTCCAATGATCTGCGTGCCATTGCGGCGTCGCTGCCGGATGACCGTTTCCTGGTCGAGACCGACGCGCCATATCTCGCGCCCGGCAAGTTTCGCGGTAAGCGCAACGAGCCGGCCTATGTGGTGGAAACCGCTAAAATTCTAGCGGATACCCGCAACGTCAGTCTCGACGAGCTGACGCGGGTGACCACCGACAACTTCTTCCGGCTGTTCAGCAAGGTGCCGCGGCCTGCTGCGGCAGATGCAGACAATTTTACACATCCTGCGCAGCGTCCTGCATGACGCTGAAGTTTACCATTCTGGGCTGCGGATCATCGGGCGGCGTACCAAGGCCGGCGCTGGGCTGGGGCGTATGCGATCCCAACAACCCCAAGAACCGCCGGCGGCGGACATCGTTCCTGGCCGAGCGGCGCACGCCGGATGGCGTCACGCGCGTGCTGATCGACACGTCGCCGGACCTGCGCGAGCAGCTTCTCGACGCCGAGGTCGACTGGGTCGACGCCGTGCTGTTCACGCACGAGCATGCCGACCATACCCACGGCATCGACGATCTGCGCGGCCTCTTCATCAACCGCCGCAAGCGCGTTCCGGTCTGGCTCGACGAACGTGTCTCGCACATCATGAACGCCCGTTTCAGCTACTGCTTCACGTCCGCGCCCGGCAGCGAATATCCGCCCATGGTCCGCGAGCACCGCATGGAGGCCTACAAGGCCGTCACGGTCGAGGGGCAGGGAGGCGTAATCACTGCCCTGCCCATCCTCCAGGATCATGGCGACATCACCTCGCTCGGATTCCGCTTTGGCTCGCTGGCGTATTCCTGCGACCTCAGCGGGCTGCCGGCAGACAGCGTCTCGGCGCTGGAAGGCCTCGACGTCTGGATCATCGACGCGCTGCGCGACAAGCCGCATCCAAGCCACCTGAGCGTCTCCGAGGCGCTCGACTGGATTGAGAGCCTCAAACCCAAGCGCGCGATCCTGACAAATCTCCACACCGATCTCGACTATGACGAGTTGCGCAGCAGGCTGCCCAGCCATGTGGAGCCGGCCTATGACGGGCTGAGCATCGAACTTCCAGAAACGTGAGTTGTGGCGTCGTTTCAGGGCTTTTGAGGCCTATCCCAGGCTGGATTCGACCATACTAATATATTCCATAATATACCTTATGCGAATCCGACGTGCTGGCTGCGATGGCCGGAACTTTGGTTCCGGCGTAGCGTTGATCGTCATCACGGCGTGCGGTTTGCGCGCCATGCTGCCATCCCCTGCTTCCAAGCCACCAGTGAGAGGACAAACCCGTGAGCAACAAGGTGAGAAAGCTCGAACCGCAGGCAGCCGCACGGCTGAACACGCCGACCGACCTGTCGGACGACGCCATCCAGGAGGTTTCGAAGGCGCTCAACGGCCTGCTGGCGGACACGTTTGCGCTCTATGTGAAGACCAAGAATTTCCACTGGCACGTCAGCGGCCCGCATTTCCGCGACTACCATCTGCTGCTCGACGAACAAGCGGCGCAGATCGAGGACAGCGTCGATATCCTGGCCGAGCGTGTCCGCAAGATCGGCGGCACGACGATCCGGTCGATCGGCCACATCGCCAAGCTCCAGCGCGTCAAGGACAACGACGAAGAGCTCGTGCTGCCCGGCGATATGCTGAGCGAACTGATGGCGGACAACAAGGCGCACATCTCGAACATGCGCAAGGCGCATGAGATCGCCGACGAGCACGACGACGTAGCGACCGCAAGCCTGCTCGAGAATTTCATCGACGAGGCCGAAAAGCGCTGCTGGTTCCTGTTCGAAGCGAGCCGCGGCGCGGATCGCAGCGGCCATTAATAAATCACGCTGACCGGCAGGGCGCCTTCTGCTATGCTTGCTCAATGCGGGGCCATCAGAAGCTCCGCGTGGGAGGCGCCCATGTCTTGTCGAGTCGTCCTGTTGGCGGCTGCGGCCGCCCTGCTCGCTGTGCCTGGTACGGCCAAATCGCAGTCGCTCGATTTCGCCGTTTATCAATCAAGCGTCGAGCCGATCTTCCTCACCAAACGTGCCGGCTATACGCGCTGCGTGGTTTGTCACGGCGGCGCGAACAATTCATTCAATTTGATCCGATTGCGCCCGGGTGTGAGCACGTACACCGAAGCGCAGTCACGCAAAAACTTCGAGGTCGTGTCTGCACTGGTGGTGCCCGGCAAGCCCGAAGACAGCCATCTGTTGATGTATCCGCTGGTGCCGGACGAAGGCGGCGCAGCCTATCATTCCGGCGGCCGGCAGTGGCCGAGCAAGAGCGATCCGAACTGGCAGGCCATTGCGCGCTGGGTCAACGGACAGAAATAGCGACGCAGGCACAATCACAAAAAGAGAGAGGGCGGATGACCGCCCTCTCCCACTCACGCGCCGCCATGTTCTAGTCGATCGCCAGTGTGCCGATCCGCTTGGGTGCCTGGCCGACGCCGATCACCGCGATCTCCTGCAGTTTCTGTGTGTCGATCGCCGACACCGAATTATGCGCGGCGTTGGAGACGTAGATCTGCCGGCTGTCGGGCGTGAACGTCACCCAGTTCGGCACCGCCGCCATCGGTGTGCGGCCGGCGACCTTGATCGTCGGCAACGACACCTGGCCGATGACCTTGAGGTCGGGCAGCGAATAGGCAACCACCGCGTTGGCGAGGATGCTCGTGACCCACAGCACCTTGTTGTCGGGCTGCACGCCCATGCCATGCGAGGGCGACGTCAGCCGATGATGGATCACGTCGATTCCTGGTGTCGTGGGCAACTCCACCTTGCCGACCATCTTGCGCGAGGCGAAGTCGACAATCGCAAAGCCGTTGAGGTCCGATAGCTGCATGAACACCCGCTTGGTCGAGCCGTCCGGGTTGGTCTCCATCGTCATCGGGCGCACGCCCTTGCCGAGATTGAGCTCCCAGGCGATTTCCTCCTTCTGGAGATCGATGACGGTGAAGATGTTGGTCCGCGTCGAGCCCATGATCGCGTAGCGGCTGTCGGGCGTCACATAGGTGTTGTGCAGGCGCCCGTTGGTCAGGATCGAGACCTTTCGCTCGAGCTTGACCGGATCAATGATGTCGAGCGCGCCCGGTTCCTGTGCGATCGCGACCACGATCCGCCCGTCCTTCGCGACGGCGAGGTTGTTGGGCCGGCCGCTAAGCACCACCTTCTTGATCAGCTTGCCGGTCTTCTGTTCGAAAACGTCAACGGTATGGTCCGCCTCGTTGCTGGCATAGACGCGCGTGCCGTCGGGCGAGAACGCGACTCCGTGGGCGGCCTCGATCCCATTGATGGTCGAAACCACCTTGTGAGTCCGCGGATCGACCACATGGATGTTGTCGCCGCCGCTGTTGGTCACATAGATGAGCGAGGAAGCCGCGGCCGCAGTCTGGGCGCTGAAAACAAGCAGTCCAGCAGCAAGTGCCGAAACCAAAAGGGCCCGTAGCCTGGCATTGCGCATGGCGTACCTCCCAAGAATGTTTTGTCGTTGATTCACAGTCTAGTCCCGCCGATAGCCAACCTCAATGCGGTTGCGCCGGCAAAGTGCTAGGTAGCCGGCGACCCAGGGAAAACAGGACATCGGCGATGCAAGCATCCCGCGACATCAATCGGCTTCTCGAAATCATGGCGGCGTTGCGCACGCCCGGCACCGGCTGCCCGTGGGACCTCGAGCAGAATTTCGCGACCATCGCGCCCTACACGCTCGAAGAAGCCTACGAGGTCGCCGACGCGATTTCGCGCGGCAATCTCGACGACTTGCGCGAGGAGCTCGGCGACCTCCTGCTGCAGGTCGCGTTCCATGCCCGCATGGCCGAGGAGCAAGGCGCGTTCGACTTCGGCAGCGTCGTCGAGGCTATCACCGAGAAGCTGTTGCGCCGTCATCCGCATGTGTTCGGCGATCAGCGCGGGCTTTCGGCCAAGGCGGTCGAAGGGCTCTGGCAGCGCATCAAGAACGAGGAGAAGGCGGCGAAGCCCGACCGGGACACCGGGGCGCTCGCCGGCGTGCCGATCGGGCTCCCTGCCCTGACCCGCGCTCTGAAGCTCCAGCAGAAGGCCGGCAAGGTCGGTTTCGACTGGAACGATCCGCTGGCCGTGCTGGCGAAGATCCGCGAGGAGGCGGACGAGATCGAGGCCGATCTCAAGAACGGCAAACGTGAAGCGGCGGCCGCCGAAGTCGGTGACCTGCTGTTTGCGGTGGCCAATCTCGCGCGTCACCTCGATGCCGATCCGGAAACGACGCTGCGCGCCACCAACCAGAAATTCGAGCGGCGCTTCGCTTCGATCGAGAGCGCGCTCGCGGCCCGCGGCAAGACGCCGGCGCAATCGACCTTGGCCGAGATGGACGCTCTGTGGGACGCGGCGAAGGCGGCGGAGAAGTAGTCGACTATTTCACGCCCGCCGCCTTCAGGAATTGCAGGTCCACGAACCGCTCGACCGGCGGCAGCGGCGCGGTCAGTTCTCCCGGCCTCGCCCATGAAGGCGATCACCTGCGCCAAGCCTTTGAGATCGATCTCGGCCTGACGGGGCATCACGCCGCGATCGGGCTCGAAATAAAGCGCCATCACGGCGCGCGCGATCTCTTCCGACGATCCGGTCTGCTCCATCATCAGCTTGATCGTCTCGTCGCGGTTTTTGGGATCGCGGATGAAGCGGAACGCATCCGCCACCGCGCGCACGAACGGCACCACCTTGTCCGGGTTGGCGGCAGCCCATTTGCGGTGCGCGACAATAAGCTGGAATTGGAAATTCCCCACCGCCTCGGTGGTGTCGCCAAGCCGGCGGAAGCCGCCCTTCACGGCTTCGATGTCCGCCGGCTGCCCCATCGGAACGCCGGCGCATTCCCCGCTCTTAAGGCATGCGAAGCGCACCGGCGTCCCGACCAGCTGCTTCACCTTGAACTCGCCGTCCTGCACGCCGTTCTTCGCCAGCAGCTTTCGCGTCGTGATGGAGATCGTGTCGGCCGCGACCGACAGCGCGATCACCTTGCCGCGCAGGTCGGCATAACTCGCGATCTCCGGCCGGACGATCAGCGTGTAGACCGGATTGCCCACCTCGCCCGCGATCCCGACCGCGTTGGAGCCTTTGAGCACCGCCGAGATCAGGTACGGCGTCGAGGAATGCGCGAGATCGACCTTCCCGTCATCGATCGCCGCGACCATGCGGTCGGTGCCGCCCTCGATCAGCACGGATTCGAGCTTGATCCCTTCGCGGGCGAAGAAGCCCTTGCGCTCCGCGACAAAGAGGTAGAGCGAACCGACATTGCGCACGGTCGAGGGGATTTTTCCGAACCGGAGCGTCGTCTGGGCGGCCGCGCCCTGGACGGCGGCGATCGTCGTCAGCGCGGCAAGGCCCGCGGCCAGCAGGCGTCTCATGAGCAACCTCCCCTTTTAACCGGCGCTCTTGATGGCACCGAATTTCGCCCGCACCCTTTCAAGCTTGGCCGGATCGGCGCGCACGCTCATGACGACTTTGCCGTCATCCCGGTTGGTCCGCAACAGCACTTCCGTATTGCGGTGCAGCCAGCTAAGGCCGGCGCCGTCGGAGCCGTCGACCACGAGCTCCAGAACGACCCGTTTCTGCGCGATGCGCTCCTCGATCGCATCGATGATGTGGTCGATGCCATCGCCGGTGATCGCCGACGCCAGCACCGGCCGCCGCTCCGCATCCTGGCGTGCGGCGAGATTGGAGAGCCGCTCGCGATCGGCGGCGCTCAGCCGGTCGGTCTTGTTCCAGATCTCGATCACGCGGTGGCCCTCGGCCTCGCCCGCTTCGATTCCGAGCTGCCGCAACACCTCCTCGACGTCATGCTGCTGCGCCTCGGCGTCTTCATGCGAGACGTCGCGCACATGCAGGATCACGTCGGCCTCGATCACTTCTTCCAGCGTGGCGCGGAACGCCGCGACCAGCATGGTGGGAAGGTCGGAAATGAATCCGACGGTGTCCGAGAGGATGATCCGCGCGCCATGCGGCAGGTCGACGGCGCGCAATGTTGGGTCCAGGGTGGCAAACAGCATGTCGGCCGACAGCACGCGCGCCCGGGTCAAGCGGTTGAACAGCGTCGACTTCCCCGCATTGGTGTAGCCGACCAGCGCCACGATCGGGTACGGCACACGCTTGCGGCTGTCGCGGTGGAGCTTACGGGTGCGTTTGACCTTTTCGAGGTCGTTCTCGATCCGCGCGATGCGCTCCTCGATCAGCCGGCGGTCGGTCTCGAGCTGGCTCTCGCCCGGCCCGCCCAGGAAGCCGAAGCCGCCGCGCTGGCGTTCGAGGTGGGTCCAGGACCGGACCAGCCGGCTTTTCTGGTAGGTCAGATGGGCGAGCTCGACCTGCAGCGAGCCTTCGCGCGTATGAGCACGACGCCCGAAGATTTCGAGAATGAGGCCGGTGCGGTCGAGCACCTTCGCCTGCCAGGCCTTTTCGAGATTGCGCTGCTGCACCGGCGAGAGCGCACAGTCCATCACGACGATGCCGGCCTCCTCGCCCTTCACGACACCGGCGATCTCGTCGACCTTGCCCTTGCCGACGAACGTCGCGGGCCGGATCTCGCCGAGTTGCACGATGCCCGACGACACCACGTCGAGATCGATCGCGTGCGCGAGGCCGACGGCCTCGTCGAGCTTGGCTTCGGGGGAGCGCTGGCTTCGCGATGAACGCGATCCGCTCTTGGAGCGTTCGCGCAGGTGCGGCTCGATGACGATAGCGCGGCCGGTCGCCGAGCCTTCGCGCGGGCTCGGACGATCGTTGTCCTGGTCGAACCGGCGGGGTTCCAACTAGACTTTGTCCCCGACCGCCGGCGCCTCCTCGGCCCCTTCGAACAGCTGGATCGGATGACCCGGCATGATCGTCGAGATGGCGTGTTTGTAGACGAGCTGCGAGTGACCATCACGCCGCAGCAGCACGCAGAAATTATCGAACCACGTCACGACGCCTTGTAGCTTCACGCCGTTCACCAGGAAGATGGTGAGCGGTGTTTTGCCTTTGCGAACATGGTTGAGGAAGGTGTCCTGTAAGTTTTGTGAGCGGTCGGCCGCCATTGTCGTTGTCCCAGTTTATTACCCGCGGGCCCCTTCCCGCAGGCTTATTGCCAGTCCGCCGTGCCCCTGGTTATTGGATGTTAGCTCACGGCGGTTCTGGACCCTGGCATTACAGGGCACCCCGTGAGGCGGCGCAAGCACAAGTTGGGGGAAAACCGGTCGAATTCGACCAAAAGCGGGGGTGTTAGGCCCATTCGGCGTGGTGATGGAAGGCCTGCCGCAGGGCCCGGGCAACCGGCCCAGGCCGACCCTCGCCGACCGGCTTGCCGTCGATCTTGACGATCGGCATCACGACTTGGGTCGCCGAGGTCAGGAAGGCTTCCCGGGCGGCCAACGCCTCTGCAACCGTGAACGGGCGTTCCTCGAAGGTCAGGCCCCGGGCGGCAATCGCACCGATCAGCACGTCGCGCGTGATGCCGCGCAGGATTGCCGTGTCGGCGGCGCGCGTCACCACCTTCCCGTCCCCGGTCACGATCCAGGCATTGCTCGAAGACCCTTCCGTCACCTGGCCGTCTTGGCCCACGAACCAGGCCTCGCGGGCGCCCTGCTCGCGCGCCACCTGCTTGGCGAGCACGTTGGGCAACAGCGAGATCGATTTGATATCGGGGCGGCCCCAGCGATTGTCGGGCACGGTGACCACGGCGATGCCCTTCTCGGCCATGGCCTCGTTTCCGGCGCCGTCGAGCGAACGCGCCGTCACCACCACCGCCGGCACCGTTCCCGAGGGCGGGAATGCATGATCGCGTCGCGCCACGCCGCGGCTGATCTGCAGATAGACGATGCCGTTGCCGACCTTGTTGCGGCGGATGGTCTCGCGCATGACTACACCCAGCGCCGCGGGCGACATCGGCATCGCCATGCGCAGCGCGCCGAGCGAACGCTCGAGCCGCGCCATGTGCCGGCGCTCGTCGACCATGCGGCCGTCCCGCACCTCGCAGACCTCGTACACGCCGTCGGAAAACTGATAGCCGCGGTCCTCGATATGGACCGTGGCGCCGCGCCACGGCCGGTAGCGGCCGTTCACATAGGCGATGCGGGACATGGATTGTCTCTCACACTCTCATTTCAAATCGGGGGCAAGACCAGCGGCGGGCGCAGACGGAGGAGTTTTTCCACTGCAACCTCTGATATAGTTGGAAAAGCATTCATGCATTACCGTTTTCTGACGGGTGCTTCCAATGACCGGCGCAGAAACATCAACGCGGCCCCGTTTGCAGCCCGCTGCAATTCCTACGCTCGTATCACTTCTCGATGTTCTCACCGAACGGTTCCTTCGCTGGCCAAAAAGCGGCCTCACGACGGGAAAATGTCGGCACCAAATCAATGCATTGGTAGAATATGCCGGGGGCGCGAAAACGGCCCTTTTCCGGGATATGTTCGGCAATCGCACTTTCAGCCTCGGGTGTGTGAACCCCGGGGTTCGGCGCACCAGTTGCAGCATCTTAGGGGGAGGACGCGATGTCTCTAGGATCATGGTTTAAGCACCAGGTCGTTTATCAGCGGGCCGTCCCGGCCGAGAAAGGCGCCCCCGAAGCGGCGGGAGCTGGCGATGCGAAAGTCGAGAATACGACCGGCAATGTCAGCAGCCTGGTGTCGGGAGATTCGCTCGCCACGTTCGCAGGCGGATCGGCCGGCATTACGGTCGTTTGGGGCGTGATCGAACGCGTCTCGGGCATGCCACACAGCCTTTGGCTCGGCCTGGCCATCAGCGTCGCGCTCGGTATCTGCTTGCTTTGGTCCGACTTATCCGATCCGAACAGAGCGCCCGTGCCGAAGCTACCTTTGCGGATCTTGGCGGGCATTGTGAACACGTTCATTTTGTTCAATGCCGCTTCCGGCGCCTTGGCAACAACCGGACTGGGAGGTCCGTCTGCACCGACGCCGCCGGCGCAGGTCGCGGTGCTATCTCGCTGACGCAGATGACGCGATTGCAAATCTTCGTTCGCTGCTAAATGGTGGTGCATGACGGCGTCAAACCAAAATAGCGACCTCGCGCAGCTCTCCCGCGACATCCAGAGCCTCAACGCCAGGCCGCTGTGGGAGCGCACCCAGCGCATGGGCCCGGGCACCCCCGCGGTGCCGACCATCTGGCGCTACAAGGACATGCGGCCGCAGCTTCTGCGCGCGATCGATCTCATCACCGCCAAGGAAGCGGAGCGGCGCGTGTTCATGCTGGAGAATCCGGGCCTGCCCGGCACCGGCTACATCACCACGTCGCTCTATTGCGGCCTCCAGGTGATCAAGCCGGGCGAGATCGCGCCCGCGCACCGGCACTCGCCCAATGCGCTGCGCTTCATCATCGAAGGCGAAGGCGCCTACACCACCGTCGAAGGCGAACGCGTGGTCATGCGCCCGGGCGATTTCGTGCTCACGCCCGGATGGACCTGGCACGACCACGGGCATCTCGGCGATGCGCCAGTCATTTGGCTCGATGCGCTCGACAATCCGTTCGGGCAGTTCTTCGGCGCGATCTTCCGCGAGAACTATCCGGACGACGCGCAGGCGCCATCGCTGGCCGAAGGCGACGCCGCGGCGCGTTACGGCTCGAACCTGATGCCGGTCGAATACCCGACCGGGCGGACGTCCTCGCCGCTGCTGGTCTATCCTTACGACCGCACGCGCGAGGCGCTGCTGCGGCTCGCCCGTTCAGGCGCGCTGCATCCCTCGCACGGGATCAAGATGCGCTACGCCAATCCGCTCGACGGCGGCTACGTCTACCCGACGATCGCGGTGTTCATCCAATACCTGCCGAAGGGATTTTCCGGGCAGACCTACCGCTCGACCGACGGCACTGCGTTCAACGTCGTCGAAGGTCGCGGCACCGCGCATATCGGCGACCAGACGTTCGACTTCGAGCCGCACGACGTGTTCGTGGTGCCGGCCTGGACGCCGTATCACCTCACCGCCGCAGAAGACTGCGTGCTGTTCGCGCTCTCGGATCGCGCCGCGCAAGAGAAGCTCGGCTTCTGGCGGGAGGAGGATCCGTCCAATTCGGCCGGGAAGTCTTAGGCGCAAGAAGCTTCAGGATCAGACAACGACAGGGAGGCAGACATGCGTTGGTTCCACATGACATTGATCACGGTCTTGGCCATCGTGACGTTGATTTTCGCCTTGCAGAACCTGCAGAGCGTGACGGTGGCCTTCCTCAATTTCCGGGTCAGCGCGCCATTGGCCGTCCTGATTGCGGTCTTCTACGTGCTTGGAATGTTTACCGGCGGCAGCCTCCGGGCATTGATCCGCTGGGCCATGGAAGGCTCGAAGCGGCCGGCAGGCGCCTAGAGCTAGTCGATCAGCTAGTCGATCCCCAGCGCCTTGAGCTTGCGGTGGAGCGCCGAGCGCTCCATGCCGACGAATTCGGCGGTGCGCGAGATGTTGCCGCCGAAGCGGCTGATCTGCGCGACCAGATATTCGCGCTCGAATACCTCGCGCGCTTCGCGCAGGGGCAAGCCCATGAGCTGTTCGCCGCCGTTGCCATTCGGCATCGCCGGCACCATCGAGCCGACGTCCTGCGGCAGCATCGAGGCGGTGATCACGGCATCGGGCTCGCCGCCGGCCAGGATCATCAGCCGTTCGACGTTGTTGCGAAGCTGGCGCACGTTTCCCGGCCAGTCGTGCGACTGCAGCACCGCCATGGCGTCCTCGCCGATGACGCGCTTGGGCAGTCCGGTGGCGGCTGAAATCTGCTCCATGAAATAGAGCACGAGGTCGGGGATATCCTCGCGCCGCTCGGCGAGCGGCGGCACCCGCACCGGCACCACCGACAGCCGGTGATAAAGGTCTTCCCGGAATTTTCCGGCCGCGATATCGGCCTCGATGTTGCGGGTGGTCGACGACACGATACGCACGTCGACGGAAATCTTGTTCGATCCACCGACGCGCAGGAAGGTTTGGTCCACCAGCACGCGGAGGATCTTGTTCTGGGTCTCGCGCGGCATGTCGGCGATCTCGTCGATGAACAGCGTGCCGCCGTGCGCCTCCTCGAGCGCGCCGATCTTGCGCTCCTGCGCGCCGTCGGACGCTTCGGCGCCGAACAGCTCGCTTTCCATCCGTTCCGGCGTCATCGCTGCCGCATTGATGACCAGGAACGGCGCCTGTGCGCGCGCCGACTGGGCGTGCAGCGTACGTGCGGCAAGCTCCTTGCCGGAGCCGGACGGCCCGACGATCAGGACGCGGCTGTTGGTCGGCGCCACCTTTTCGACCGTCACCCGCAACTGGTTGATCGAGGGTGAATGCCCGACCAGCGTGGTCGGCAGCGGCGCAAGCTGCTTGAGCGCCCTCACCTCGCGCTTGAGCCGCGAGTTCTCCAGCGCCCGCTCCGCCACCAGCACGAGCCGGTCGGCCTTGAACGGCTTCTCGATGAAGTCGTAGGCGCCCTTCTTGATCGCGGCCACCGCGGTCTCGATGTTGCCGTGGCCGGATATCATCACGATCGGAAGGTCCGGATGCTGCTGCTTCACCGCGTCGAGAAGCTGGAGCCCGTCGAGCCGGCTGCCCTGGAGCCAGATGTCGAGGAACACCAGGCTCGGGCGCCGGGTCGCGACCGCGGCCAGGGCGTCGTCCGAATCGCGCGCAGTGCGCGTCGTATAGCCTTCATCCTGCAGGATGCCAGAGACCAGCTCCCGGATGTCGGTTTCGTCGTCGACGATGAGGATTTCGGCGCTCATGGCTTACGAACTTCGCTCACGGATTGGTCGCTAGCTGCGGGGTCTTTGGTTCACTGCCGGCCTCAACCGGCACGGCTTCGGCGGCAAATCTCAGTCGTATCCAGGCTCCTCGCTGACCCGGCACCTTGGCGGAGGCGTCGTTCAGCTCGATGCGCCCGCCGTGCTCCTCGGCGATCCGGCCGACGATGGCGAGGCCGAGGCCGGTGCCCTTTTCGCGTGTCGTGACATAGGGTTCGAGCAACCGGCTGCGGCTTTCCTTCGGCAGTCCGATGCCGTTGTCGACCACGTCGATGACGATATCGGCGCCCTCGCGAAATGCCGACACGTGGATATGGCCGCCCTTTCCGCGCTCTGCCGGAGGCACCGCGCCGACCGCTTCCGTCGCATTCTTGATGATATTGGTCAGTGCCTGCGAGATCAGCCGGCGGTCGAACCGCGCGGGCATCGGATCTTCCGCAACCTCGGCGTCGATCTCGATATCGGCATTGCCGACCCGCTGCAGGAATACCACCTGGCGGACGGTGTCGGCGACGTCCTCACTTCCGATCACCGCCTTCGGCATGCGCGCGAATTGCGAGAATTCGTCCACCATGCGCTTGATGTCGTCGACCTGACGGATGATCGTCTCGGTGCATTGCTGGAACACCGCCGGATCTTCGGTGATCGACTTGCCGTACTTGCGGCGCAGCCGCTCCGCGGACAGCTGGATCGGCGTGAGCGGATTCTTGATCTCGTGCGCGATACGGCGGGCGATATCGGCCCAGGCCGAGGTGCGTTGTGCGCTCACCAGTTCGGTGATGTCGTCGAGCGTCACCACGTAGCCGTGGTCGGATTCGGCCGACTGCTCGCTGGTCACGCGCACCGACAGGATGCGCTCACGGTTGCCGCGGCTGAGCGTCACCTGCCCCTGCACCAGGCGTTGACCGGAGCGGGCGCTCTCGAACAGCTCGGAGAGCTCCGGAATGATCTCGTCGAGGGGCTTGCCGAGCGCTTCGGTCTCGGATTGCGCGATCAGCCGCTCGGCGGAGCGGTTGAGGATGCCGATATGGCCCTCCGCGTCGACGCCGATCACGCCCGCGCTGGCGCCGGCCAGCACCGCCTCGGTGAAGCGGCGGCGGCTGTCGATGACGTCGCGGGCGCGCACGATGTCGTCGCGCTGCGTGCGCAAGTCCTGGGTCATCTTGTTGAAGGTCTCTCCGAGCTGGGCGAGGTCGCCTTCGGAGCGCCGCGTCGGCACCTGGACGTAGAGATTGCCGGTTGAGACCACTTGGGCGGCACCGATGAGACGCCGCACCGGCGCGACGAGATAGTTGGCGAAGTTCAACCCGATCCAGATCGCCGACAACAGCACGATCAGCGCAATGAGCGCGTACACGAGGGCGAACGCGATCTGCAAGCCGGGCCGCTGCCCTTGCATGTCGCTGAACCATTTAACCCCTTCGGCGGTGGCATGCAGTTGCGACACCACGCGCGGGTCCAGCAGCCGGGCCGTGTAGAGATAGGTGTCGGGGTAGCCGCGCAGCTTGATCAGGCCACCGACATGATGGTCCTCGAGGAACATGCCGATTTGCGGCTCGTTCTCGTTGATGGTGGTCAGGGCCTGCCGCGACGGTTTGATGAAATTCTGGTTCTCGACCTTCACGTCGGCCTGATCGACGACATTGGCGTCGCGATCGAACATCATGATCGCGGGCAGCCCACGGACGCCGGCCTGGAAGTTCACGAATTTATGGAACTCCTCGCGGTTGTCGTCGAACATCGGCTTGGCGCGCGTGAGCTCGATTGCGACCGCGATGGTGTCGGAACGCACGATCCGGGCCTGCTCGCGCAAATAGGCTTCCGCCACGATCAGCGCGTTCTGGATCATTCGTTCGGTCGGTTCGGAGAACAGCCGGTCGAGGCCACGGTCGAACGTCACGCTGGCGACGACGGCCACCAGGATCGCCGGTACCGCGGCGATGACCGAAAACAGCGCGACGATGCGCACATGGAGCCGTGAGCCGGCGCGGCCGCGGCGCCGCGCCTGGAACACCCGCCAGAGCTCCCAGCCGATGATGCCGACCAGGAACAGGACCGTGACCGCGTTGCAAACCAGAACGGCGGTGACGGCTTCATCGGTCGGCCGGATCGGGGTGAGGTTGGCCAGTACCAGGAAGGTCATGAGCGCCGACAGCAGCGCCAGCCCGACGGCCACCACGCCCAGCAGACGCGCCAGCCGTCCAGGCGCGGCGGTGGCGGCAACGGCAAGTTCGGCAGTGGCGGCCTGGCCGACGTGGGTCATCAACTCACGACCATTGAAACAGATGCGGGATGTGTTGCAGCGAAGCGACGGCGAGCGTCCCTGCCCGCCAGAGTGATGCTTTTGTACAACAATGTTGCCGGATTACGACAATTCCGGGGCGCATTTGGCGACCGATCACAGAAGGTTGGCTGCGGCCTGTGCCGTTGTGGGACCGCCGCCAGTCGCCTGATCGCTATGTGTGGCCGCGGTGCATCAAGCGCCGCCCGGCCTCATCCGCTGGTGCGGAACACCTGGATGTCCAGGTCCCTGATCTTCTTGCGCAGCGTATTGCGGTTGAGACCCAGGAGATCGGCGGCGCGGATCTGGTTGCCCCGCGTAGCCGCCAGGGTGACCGTCAGCAGCGGATATTCGATCTCGCGCAGGATCCGGTGGTAGAGCCCGGGCGGCGGAAGCTGCTCGCCGCAACTCGCGAAATAGGCAGCGAGATGCCGTTCGACCGCCGCCGACAGCCCTTCGTCCGGGCGCGCCTCCTCGCTTGCCGGCAGCGTCGCCGGTTGCGCCAGTTCGGCATCGATGACGGCGGTCGTGATCATTTCCTGCGGGTAGAGCGCGGCCAGGCGCCGGGCGAGATTTTCGAGCTCACGCACGTTGCCCGGCCAGCGGTAGCGCTTGAGGCGGTCGAGCGCGGCGTTATCGATCTGCTTCAGCGGCAGCCCCTCGCGCGACACCACGACCAGGAAGTGGCGGATCAGGTCGGGCACGTCCTCGAGGCGTTCCCGCAACGGGGGCAACCGCAGCGGCACGACATTGAGACGGAAGAACAGGTCCTCGCGGAACAGACCCTGCTGGATCAGGATGCGCAGGTCCTTGTTGCTGGCCGCGATGATGCGGACGTCGGTCTTGATCGGCGTGCGGCCGCCGACGGTCGAATACTCGCCCTGCTGCAGCACGCGCAGGAGTCGCGTCTGCGCCTCCATCGGCATATCGCCGATCTCGTCGAGGAAGAGCGTCCCGCCTTCGGCCTGCTCGAAGCGCCCGGCGCTGCGTGCATTGGCGCCGGTGAACGCACCCTTCTCGTGTCCGAACAGTTCGGACTCGATCAGGTCGCGCGGGATCGCCGCCATGTTGACCGCAACGAACGGGCCGGTGCGGCGCTTGCCGTAGTCGTGCAGCGCGCGTGCGACCAATTCCTTGCCGGTTCCGGATTCACCCGAAATCATCACCGTAAGGTCGGTCTGCATCAGACGCGCCAGCACGCGGTAGATTTCCTGCATCGCCGGCGAACGGCCGACGAGCGGGATCGAGTCGAAATCCTCCTGCTTGGCGGCGGTTCGCGTACGCTCCTTCGGCTCCGAAAGCGCGCGTCCGACGATCGCGATCAGTTCCTTGAGGTCGAACGGTTTCGGCAGATACTCGTAGGCGCCCCGTTCCGACGCGCGGATCGCGGTCATGAAGGTGTTCTGCGCGCTCATGATGAGCACCGGCAGATCGGGCCTGAGCTTCTTGATCCGCGGCAGCAGATCGAAGGCGTTCTCGTCCGGCATCACGACGTCCGTGATGACGAGGTCGCCGTCGCCCTGGCTAATCCAACGCCATAGTGTGGCGGCGTTACTGGTCGAGCGGACCTCGTAGCCGGCCCGCGACAGTGCCTGGTTCAGCACCGTGCGGATCGCGGCGTCGTCGTCGGCCACCAGAATACTTCCGGCAGGCATCAGCATCCCCTCTAGGCAGCGCCGCCCGGCTCGGCGACGTTGTCTCGATACATGGGCATGAGTACGCGAAAGATCGTTTGTCGCGGTTGCGACTCGCATTCGATGATACCGCCGTGGTCGCCGACGATCTTCGACGCCAGCGCGAGGCCGAGACCGGAACCGGTCGGCTTCGTCGTCACGAACGGATCGAACAGGTGCGGCAGGAGATCCTCGGGCACGCCGGGCCCGTTGTCCTTCACGCAGAATTCCATCGGCAGCGACACCCGCGTCTTGCTGCCGGGCCGCGCGAGGCGCACGCCGGGCCGGAACGCGGTGGTGAGTTGGATCTCGCCGTCGGTCGCCTCGCCGACCGACTCGGAAGCGTTCTTCACCAGATTGAGGAACAACTGGATCAGCAGGTCGCGATTGGCGAACACCGGCGGCAGCGACGGGTCGTACTCTTCGATGAATTTGATGTTCCGCGCGAAGCCGGAATGCGCCAGCCGCTTCACGTGATCGAGCACCACATGGATGTTGACCGGCTCGCGCGCGATCGGCCGCTCGTCGGTAAAGACTTCCATGCGGTCGACGAGCTTCACGATCCGGTCCGCCTCGTCGCAGATCAGCCGCGTCAGCGTGCGGTCGTCATCGCTGGCGCCGGTCTCCAGCAATTGCGCCGCGCCGCGGATGCCCGACAGCGGATTCTTGATCTCATGCGCCAGCATGGCGGCGAGCGCGGTCACCGAACGGGCGGCGCCGCGATGGGTGAGCTGGCGGTCCATCTTGTCGGCAATGGTCCGCTCCTGGAGCATCACGACCACGTTGTCGGGCCGCTCCGGCAGGGGCGCGACGTGCAGGTCG
This sequence comes from uncultured Alphaproteobacteria bacterium, assembly GCA_963785745.1. GTDB lineage: Bacteria > Pseudomonadota > Alphaproteobacteria > Rhizobiales > Xanthobacteraceae > VAZQ01. The sequence continues at coordinate 68,226 of CAWAWR010000023.1, read as the reverse complement.
ACCAGCCGCTCGCCCGGATTGCGCGGCGTCGAGAGATCGACCTTGTATTCATTGACCGCGGCGCCGCGGACGCGCGCCTGGTCGATCAGCGCGAGCAGCGGGCTGCCGAACGGCACCAGGTCGCCGAGCGAATGGCGGCGCAGCATCGGCAGCGAAGCCTCGAAGAAGGATTTCAGCCGCGGCATTGGCGTTGGCCACGCGGCCGTCCGCCGCGACCATGATGACGGGATGCGGCAAGGCGTCGAGCATCGCATCGGCGGTTCCCGACGGCAGCGTCGGCATGGGCTCCAGGCTGCTCATGCCGCGGCCTTCTCCGGTTCGGAGAATTCGTCGAAGGCCGCCGTCAGCCGATGGCACACGGCGCGCGGATCGTTCTGTGTCAGCACGCTCTCGCGATGCGCCTTCAGTCTTGCGGCCGGCGCGCCCGCGGTCTCGGCCGCCGCATCAAGCGCCCAGCCGAGATGCTTGCGCGCGTGGCGCAAGCCGATGAAGCCGTGATGCGTGAGCATCTCGTCATAGAGCGCAAGCGTCTGCGCGAGCTGAACGGCAAGCGCCGGCGCGCTCTCGCGGCGTCCGGTCGCGAGATAGCGCGCGACCTGGCCCGGCAGCCATGGCTTGCCCTGTGCCGCGCGGCCGACCATGACGGCGTCGGCGCCGGAGGCGGCAAGCGCCGCGTCGGCGTCGTCGAACGTTTCGATGTCGCCGTTCACGACAACCGGAATGGCGACCGCCTGTTTGACCGCGCGAACCGCGGTCCAGTCGGCGTGGCCTTTGTAGAACTGGCAGCGCGTCCGGCCATGAACCGTGATCATGCGCACGCCCGCGGCTTCGGCGCGGCGCGCGAGCTCGGGCGCGTTTATCGTCCGGTCGTCCCAGCCAAGCCGCATCTTGAGCGTCACCGGGACCGATACCGCGTCCACGGTGGCGTCGATCAGGGTCAGAGCGTGATCCAGATTGCGCATCAGGGCGGAGCCTGACTCGCCGCCGGTGACGTGCCGCGCCGGGCAGCCCATGTTGATGTCGATGATCGCGGCGCCGTTGGCTTCGGCGATGCGGGCGCCTTCCGCCATCCAGTGCGCCTCGCAGCCCGCGAGCTGCACGACATGGACACCGACGCCCTGCCCTTCAGCGCGCAGCAGCGCATCGCGCCGCCCCTCAATGAGCTTGCAGCAGGCGGTCATTTCCGACACCACGAGGCCCGCCCCAAGTCGTGCGACCAGGCGGCGGAACGGGGCGTCGGTGACGCCTGACATGGGGGCAAGCACCACCGGGTTGGGCAAACTGTGGTCGCCAATCTCCAGCGGCGTCCGCGGAAAATCCTTCATTTTCGACCGCTTGTCGGCGTGCACATCATTTAGGCGAACCCGAATTGTGCTTAGACTTTAGCCAATTCCGTGCTGCGGGGCAAGTGCTGCAGTGCAACAAGGGCCCGAGATTGTTAACATTCCCGGGATCGGGGTCCGGCGGCCTATTTCATTCCAAAATCGCTCATTCGCAGGTCAACGCGGCGGGGTCCGCAACCGCCTTTCAGGCAACCGCTGGTCGCGGATGCTGGCCATGCACGCTACCGTCCGCTGCATCGAATCTCGGGGAGCAGTGAATGCAGTCGCAATCCTTGGCGTTGTCCCGAACGGTCATAGGCCTGTTGCAGGGGCTCGGACTCTACCTCCTCTATCTTGCGCACGAGACGAAGAGCTGGCCTGCGACCGACGGATTGGTCTTCGCAGCTCTTCTCGTGCCGGCGGTGTACGTCCCGCCGATGCTGGTCGCTGCGCTCGGACATTTTCGGGCGCTCACGCTCGTGGTCTGGATCATTATCGCGCTTGCGGTGTGCGCCGGCCTTGGATGGTACGACATCTTTCGCGATCCGATCGGCGGCCCGGTCGCGCCGGCAACGGGTCGAAACCTGCCAACGCCCGGCCTCTGGCTGGCGCTCGGCGCCGCGCTCTTCATCGCCCACGCCCTCGTCGCGGCCGGCGAGTTGGATCGTAAGGTCGTTGCGAAATACCAGACCTATTTCGATGTCTCATGGAAGCAGGCGATTCAATTCGTCCTTGCGGGTGTCTTTGTCGGCGCGATGTGGCTTCTGCTGTGGCTTGGAGCCGAGTTGTTCCGGCTGATCAAGATCGAGTTTCTTGCCGACTTGATCAAACGAAACTGGTTCTGGATTCCGGTCACCAGCGTGGCACTCAGCTACGCCATTCACGTCACCGACGTGCGCGCCGTTCTTGTGCAGGGCGTGCGCACACTCAAGCTCACGCTGCTCTCATGGCTGCTGCCGATCATGGTCTGCCTGGCGGTCGCCTTTGTGCTGGCCCTGCCGTTCACCGGCCTGGAGGTGCTGTGGAATACGCGCCGCGCCACCACAATCCTGCTTTGCGCCGTTGCGGCGCTCGTCTTTTTGATCAACGCGGCCTACCAGGACGGTCAGACCGACGGCGCATTACCGCGGCTTTTGACTTATGCGCGCGTGGTCGGAGCGATCGTGATCGTTCCACTGGTCGCGCTCGCCAGCTACGGCCTTTTCGTCCGCGTCCAGCAATATGGCTGGACGCCGCAGCGCGTCGTCGTGTGTGCCTGCATCGTCGTGGCAAGCTGCTATGCGGCGGGCTACCTGCTGGCCGCGGCACGCGCCCCGCTCGCCATGAACGGGTTGGAGCGCACGAACATTGTCGTTGCCTGCATCATTGTCGCGGCCGTGCTCAGCCTGTTTTCGCCGATCGCAGATCCCGCGCGGATTTCCGTCGCTGATCAACTGAGCCGCTTGCAAGGCGGCGCAGTGACGCCCGAACGGTTCGACTTCGGTTTCTTGCGCTTCGATTCCGGCCGATATGGGCGTGCCGCGCTCGACCGGCTGGCCGCTTCGACCGACGGACCGCAGGCCACGACAATCGCTCAACGGGCCAAAGAGGCGCAGCAGCTCAAAGTCCGCTGGCAGGCGCAACCAAAGCCGATACAAACCACGCCGCAAAACCGGTTGGCCAGCATCACGGTCGTTCATCCTGCCGGCGCTGTTTTGCCTGCCGGATTTGCTGAGCAGGACTGGAACGCCTTGCCACGGCGATGGCTGCTTCCGGTCTGTCTCACCGCCGCCACGCAGGCAAAATGCGAAGCGGTCCTCGTCGACATCAACGACGATGGAAAATCGGAGGTGCTTGTTTTTGGACCGTCATCAACGGGGAGCGCTTTCGCCCAGAACGATGACGGCACATGGCGGTTTCTAGGGACGATTGCAAACCTGGGCTGCGCGGGCGCCCGCGATGCGTTGCGCGCCGGCCGGTTCGACGTTGTGCCACCGGCCTACAAGGAGATCGTTGCCGGTGACCAGCGGCTGCGGATCAACACCGAATGCATACTGCCCGCCCGTTGACCCGTTCCATTTGCGCCGGTGCGGCATCCAAGCTACAGGCAGGCGTTGCCGCAGCCCTGGCGGGGCCGCGGCCTGATGACTGGAGTGCAGCGGACAGATGACGACGGTCGCAGCAGTGGTGGTCGCCGCCGGGCGCGGCCTGCGCGCCGGCGGAGCCGTCCCCAAGCAGTACCGGCCGATGCCCGGCGGGACGGCGATCGAGCGGTCGCTCGCGATGTTCTCCGGTCATCAAGAGATTGCGCTCGTCCAGCCGGTCATCCATCCCGAGGACCAGGACCCGTTCCGCCGGTCGACAGCGGCGTTCCGGCTATTGGCGCCGGTGTTCGGCGGTGCGACCCGGCAGGATTCGGTGCGCGCGGGACTCGAGGCGCTCGCCGCCCATAAGCCCGATATCGTGCTGATTCACGACGCGGCACGGCCGTTTGCATCGCCCTCCCTGATTAGCCGCGCGATCGCCGCGGCGGCGAAGAACGGCGCCGCGGTGCCGGTGCTGCCGGTTGCCGATACGGTCAAGACGGTCGACGCGAAGGGACTCGTCACCGGTACGCTCGATCGCTCGCTGCTGCGCGCGGTGCAGACGCCGCAAGCTTTCGGATTTGCGGCGATCGTCGATGCGCACCGGCGGGCGCTGAAAGCCGCCCGCGACGACTTCACCGACGATGCCGCGCTCGCTGAATGGGCCGGGATGCCGGTCTCGACCTTCGCCGGCGAGGCCGGCAATATCAAGCTCACCACGCCGGAGGATTTCCTGCGCGCAGAGAACGCAAACCTGTCCGATCTTGGCGACGTTCGCACCGGGTTCGGCACCGACGTCCATCAGTTCATCGCCGGCGACCACATCTGGCTCGGCGGCGTGAAAATTCCGCATAGCCACGGGGTCACCGGGCATTCGGACGCCGACGTGGTGCTGCACAGCCTCGTGGACGCAATCCTCGGCGCGATTTCCGACGGCGACATCGGCGTGCACTTTCCGCCCAGCGATCCGCAATGGAAGGGCGCCTCCTCCGATCGCTTCCTTGCGTTCGCGGTCGATCGCGTGCGCGCCCGCGGCGGGCTGATCGCGCATCTCGATATTACGGTGGTGTGCGAAGCGCCGCGCGTCGGGCCGCATCGCGACGCCATGCGGGCGCGGATCGCCGAGATTGCCGGCGTGTCGCAGGAACGCGTGGCGATCAAGGCCACCACCAGCGAGAAGATGGGATTCACGGGCCGCGGCGAAGGCATCGTTGCTTTCGCGACCGCCACGGTGCGGTTGCCCTGGAGGGACTGATGGCGACGCTCATCGAGCAAGCCACCGCCCTGCTCGAGCTTTGCCGCCGCAAGAAGCTCCGGATCGCGACCGCGGAGTCCTGCACCGGCGGCCTCATTGCCGCGACATTGACGGAGATCCCGGGATCGTCCGACGTGGTGGAACGCGGCTTTGTGACCTACAGCAACGCGGCGAAGCAGACCATGCTGGACGTTCCCGCGGCCGTGCTCGGTCAATTCGGAGAAGTCAGCCGCGAGACCGCCGAGGCGATGGCGACCGGCGCCCTCGCGAATTCAATGGCCGAGCTCGCGGTGTCCGTCACGGGAATTGCCGGTCCCGGTGGTGCCACGCCCGGGAAGCCCGTCGGGCTCGTCCATTTTGCCGCCGCCTCCAAGCGAGGCAGCCTCGTCCATCGCGAGAAGCGTTTCGGCGAGATCGGCCGGTCACAAGTGCGCCACGCGTCGGTGGTCGAAGCGCTCGACATGCTTCGCGTGCTCGCCGAAGCGCAATAGCGGCGGTTGGTCAGTGTCCGAACTTTTTTCGAATGATCGCGGCGACGATATTCGAATAGTCGTCGGTCCATGCCGACACGGAGGGATCCGGCTTGATCTCTTTCCAGCCGCGTCGCTGCGGCAGATCGCCAAGATGCGCAGGGTTGCGTGCAAGCGCCGTGACGTAGGCCTGCAGCTTGTAGTCTGGCGGGGATACGGCCGGACGGTCTTCCTCGTTGAGATAGGTGACCAGTCCATGGGCCGCACCGATGGCGGCGACGACGCGGCCCAACTCCATGTGCCGGTTGGAAATGTGCATGACCAGCACGCCGTTGTCCGAAAGGCGCGACAGATATCCCGCAACGGCCTCACGCGTCATCAAATGGACCGGGATGGCGTCGGACGAGAATGCGTCGATCACAATCATGTCGTAGCGCTGCTGCGCGGCGGCGAGGGTCAGCCGCGCGTCGCCTAGAACGATGCTGGATTCCGGCGCGCAGGCTGACAGGAAGCTGAAGTAGCGCTTCGCGAGCCGCACAACTTCGGGATCGATCTCGTAGAACGTCCATGCCTCGCCGCTACGCCGGTGACAGGCAAGGCTGCCGCTGCCGAGGCCGACGACGGCAACCCGGCCGAGCCCTCCCCGGGCGTTCCGCGCGGCATCGACAGTCTGCGCGATCGCGCCGCCGAAATAAAAGTAAGTCAGCGGCTCCGGCGGCGATTGGCCGTCGAGCTGCTGCGCACCGTGGAGCGTCGTGCCGTGAATGAGCATGCGATGGCGTCCATCGGCTGTTTCAGCCACCCGATGAACGCCGAAGAAGCTGCGCGCGGTTTCGACGTTGGAGAGACCGGGTTGCCACAAGCCGGACAGGACGAATGCGAGAACGACCAGCGAGGCAAAGCGCGCCGGCCGCCGGCGCTGCAGCAACATCACGGCGACCAGGGAAACGAGCACGATCCGAAGTGGCAGCACGGCCGACTCCGGCAGTTTCACGTCGAAAGCATACGTGGCACCGACCACGACGGCGGCGACCAGGAGAGCCGGCCCCGCTTCGATCAAAAGACGCCGCATCCCACCCGGCCAGGCGCCCGGCAGAACGAGGAGCGCGGCCACGATCAGAATCGGATACTCGAGGATGCGCGAAAAGATGTGCGGCGCGATCAGCGCGGCGAATATCCCGCCGACGACGCCTCCCAGCGACACGAACAGGTAGAACTCGGTGAGGCGTGCGGGAGCCGGCCGACGGCGATACACCTCGCCATGGCACAACATTGCGAGCACGAAGAACGCGATCAAGTTCAGCGCGATCATCCAGGCCCAGGCGATCTGAGCGGTTCCGAGCAGGCCGACTGCCAGGGGCGCCACGACGAACGGGACGGCCATCACGATGGTCTGGTGCGAAATCCACGGGCGGTTGCGGAACACACCCACGAACGTCAACAGATAGAGCGCGAGCGGCAGCACCCACAGGAACGGCGCCGCTGCAACGTCGGTGGTCATGAAGGACGTGACCGCGATGACGAGGCCGGCCGGAATCGCGGCCAGTGCGACCCAGGCCAGCCTATCCCGCGTCGATACAGGCGCGGCAGGCGCCGCCGCCGTCGTGAGACTCGGCCGGCCGGCGATGAAGAGCGCCGATATCGCCACCAGCATCGCAAGGACGGCAAAACCGCCGGACCACATCTGCGTCTGGCGGTTCAACGTAAACAACGGCTCGAACACGATCGGATAGGCGATCAGGGCGGCAAACGAGCCGAGGTTCGAGGCGGCGTAGAGAACGTAGGGATTGCCGGCTTGCGGATGACCGCTGGCCGCGAACCAGCCTTGCAACAAGGGCGCACTGGCGGACAGCACTGCAAACGGCAGACCGATCGAGACGGCGAACAATCCGATGAGCCAGATCGCAATGTCGGTTGTCGGTGGCGCGTCGAACCCGAGCGCAATGCTGATCGGCAGCGTCATGGCGGCCGCCGCCAGAACCGCCAGATGCACCAGTGCACCGGCACCAAGGGGCAGGAAGCGAATCAGCAGATGGGCATAAAGGTAGCCCACGAGCAGCGCCGCCTGAAAAAACACCATCGCCACGGACCAGACGGTGGGAGCGCCGCCGAGCCGCGGCAGCACCATCTTGGTAAACATTGGCTGAACGGCGAACAGCAGCAGCGCCGACAGGAACAGGGTGATCGCGAACAGCGCGGGCGCCAACCGCAGATAAACGCTGGCCGGCGACGCAGGCTGCGATAGGGGCGGATCAAATGTGGTCATGCCGGGTCCCGGGGAATGGGGGACCTCACCCCTAGCCGAAGTGCGTTAAATACCGATTACCCGCGATAAATGCGGTCGGCGCGCTGCTCGAAGGCGTGTGCAAAACGCCGGAAAGCGATGTCGAACATCGATCCCATCAATATGCCGAGCATCCGGTTGCGGAACTCGTAGTCGATAAAGAACTCCACGTCGCACAGCCGCTCGCCCACCGAATGGAAGGTCCAGCGGTTCTCCAGATGGCTGAACGGCCCTTCGAGGTATTCGACCAGGATCTGCAGGTTCGGCCGGTCGAGCGTCACCCGGCTGGAAAACGCCTCGCGCACCAGCTTGTAGGCGACGGTCATGTCCGCGACGATGATCTCGACGCCTTCCGGCTCCTGGGTGCGACGCCGCACCTTGAGCGCGCGGCACATCGGCACGAATTCGGGATAGCGCTCGACGTCGGCGACAAGGTCGAACATGTCGGCGGCGGTATGGCGGACACGGCGCTTGTCGGTGAACTGCGGCATCAGGCGGACCCAAGCGTCGACAGAAAATTGCCGGCGTCGCGATCGTTTCCAAGCTGGATGACCCGAAGATGCCTCCCAAGCCGGTCGATCGCATTCGCAATTCGCGGACGATGCTTGACCGGAAAATCCCAAACGTAGCGCAAGAAGGTGAGGTCAAATCGCTCCAGACACTGCTCGGGCAAATCCGGCCGTGAGCGGCCGTATCCTTTCAGCGTGCGCACCACCACCCGGCGCATGCAAACCGAACGTGGATAGTCGAGCCAGACGAGTGTATCGGCGAGCGGCATCCGCACGTCATAGGTGTTCGAATAATTTCCATCCATGACCCATTCCGGCCCGGCGGCGAGCTGCACCAACACCTCGCGCCATTCCTGCGTGTCAGGAAGTTGCCAGCGCGGGCGCCAGAAGTGGCGATCGAGGTGAACCACAGGCAGCTTTAACATCGCCCCCAGCCGACATGAAAAAGTTGTCTTGCCCGCGCCGGCACACCCGACGACCATGACGCGGCGCATTCGCCCATCAGTCGCGGCGGTGGCTGGCATCGCGCGCCGCCTTGAGCCGGGCAAAGTCCTCACCCGCGTGATGCGAGGAGCGCGTCAGCGGCGACGCCGACACCATCAGGAAGCCTTTGGCATAGGCGATGGTCTCGTAGGTCTCGAACTCATCGGGGGGCACAAAGCGCACCACCTCGTGATGCTTCCGGGTCGGCTGCAGATATTGTCCGATGGTGAGGAAATCGACGCCGGCGGCGCGCAGGTCGTCCATGACCTGCATCACCTCGTTTCGCTCCTCGCCGAGCCCGACCATGATGCCCGACTTGGTGAACATCGTCGGGTCGATCTCCTTCACCTGCTGCAACAGCCGGATCGAGGCGAAGTACCGCGCCCCCGGCCGCACGGTGAGATATTTCGACGGCACCGTTTCCAGATTGTGGTTGAACACGTCGGGCTTCGCGGCCGTCACGATGTCGACCGCGCCGTCCTTGCGCAGGAAATCGGGCGTCAGCACCTCGATCGTCGTCGCCGGGCAGCGCGCGCGGATGGCGCGGATGGTGGCCGCGAAATGCGCGGCTCCGCCGTCCTCGACATCGTCGCGATCGACCGACGTGATGACGATATGGGCGAGACCAAGCTTTGCCGTCGCCTCGGCGACGCGCACCGGCTCGCCGGCATCAAGCGGCGCCGGCAGCCCGGTCTTGACGTTGCAGAAGGCGCAGGCACGCGTGCAGGTGTCGCCCATGATCATGAAGGTGGCGTGCTTCTTCTCCCAGCATTCGCCGATGTTGGGACAGCCCGCCTCCTCGCAAACGGTGTGCAGGCCGTTGGCGCGGACGATCTCTCGCGTCTCGACATAGCCCTTGGAGACCGGCGCCTTGACGCGGATCCAGTCCGGCTTCTTCGTCACTGGCGTGTCGGCGCGATGCGCCTTTTCCGGGTGGCGCAAGCGCTTGTCCGAATTGATGGTGTCGAGCACGACGACCATGGAATCTCACAGGTTTTTGCCACCTCTACTTACGGACCGGCCCGCCCCCCGGCAAGGGGCGGACCGGCCCCACCGGTTCTGCGCCGCTACGCTGCAGTGGGCGGTCCAAACCAAGTGGTTAGGGCGTCAGCGAGTCCGATCGGCGTTGGGCAGCCAACCCAGGCCACATATCCGTCGGGGCGGATCAACACGGCGGTAGGAGCAGCGACGGCGCCAAGTACCGGAAGCTCCCACGCGCCGGTATATTTGGCGTCGATCAACTGAACCCGATCCGCCCATGGTGTGATGTCGAAATCGCCGGGCTCACCGAGATTGAGCAGCACCGGCCGGGCACCGTGCAGCAGGGTGAAGATCTGCAGCGGACCGGCGGCGGTGACCAGCTCAAGGTCAGGCATGCGGCGCCCAAGCAGAGGGTGTCCCTCACCGAGCTCATAACGAATGTCCAGCCCAGAAATCATCGCGGCGAAACGTTTTCTGGGCTCGTCCATGCTGAGGAGTTCGGACATCGTGTCAAGCAAGGCCTTGGCGCGATCGTCCGGGCGGCGCAGAGCGACCTGTGCCATCGTGTTGCGCAATACGCGAGCCGCGACCGGGTGCCGCTCAGCATGGTAGGTATCGAGAAGACTCTCCGGCGATGTTTGCTTGACCACTTGGGCGAGCTTCCATCCCAAATTCACCGCATCTTGCACACCCGTATTGAGGCCCTGTCCACCCGCCGGGTAATGCACATGGGCGGCATCGCCGGCTAGCAGCACCCGTCCCTTGCGGTAGGACGCCGCTTGTCGACTCATGTCGGTGAACCGCGAGATCCATGTAGGGCTATGGACCCCATAATCGGTCCCGTAGACAGCGATGAGCGTTTCGCTGAGATAGCGCAGGGTGGGTTCGCCCTCCGGGGCAGGCTGCCGTTCGGTCAAGACGGCCCGCACCGATCCGCCCTCCAGCCTGCTTAGGCCCTGGAGCCCGACGACGTCATAGCGAATGCCCCATTCGGGCTCCTCGGCCATCACTACCTCGGCAATTAGGTGGCTGATTGTCGGGTCCCAGCCAGGGAAATCGATGCCGGCTGCTTTACGGATAAGACTCCGTCCGCCGTCGCACCCGACAAGATATTCCGTGCGCAGCGATTGGCCGTCGGACAACTCAACGTCGACGCCAGTGTCGTCCTGCGCGAAACCCGTTACGTCGCGGCCGCGATAGATCGTAACTGCCAGCTCATTGACCCAGCCGCCGAGTATGCGCTCGATGCGATTCTGCCACAGCGCAAGCCCGTAGTTGTGCCGGGTAGGAAAGTCGCTGATGTCCAGAGAGATTCCTGAGTATCCCGCGACTTGAGCCGTCTGCCCCTGCGAGAGAAACCGATCGGCAATTCCGCGCTGATCGAGGATCTCGATGGTACGTGAGTGTAGGCCACCTGCGCGCGAGCCGGCGAGGTCGTGGCTGATACGCCGCTCGAGGATGGCGACATCGACGCCTGCCAAGGCCAACTCGCCCGCCAACATCAACCCCGTCGGACCACCTCCGACGATCGCCACCGTATGATCGGTCCCGCGACTAGGTTCCTTCGCGCTCGCGTTCGCGAACGCCCCCTTCGATTGCTGCATTTCTTCTGCCCTCTTCAGTTAGGGCTCCGCAATCTATGGATAAAAAGCTGCTCGCCAATTCTTGAACTTAAGTGTTTCGCCCCCACTTTCAGGGTAAGCGAGGCGCCGGACGGCCGCTGGCAGCCGAAGTTCCCGTCGTTCGCTAAGGGTGGTCGATTTCGACCATTCCGGATGTCACAGAGTCCGGCGGTCGTCCCGCCGGGTACGTGCCTCACCCGCTTCACCACCCACCGACATGACCGCCCGCGGCGCCGCCCTCTTCAGCTGGTGCTTGCGCATTCCAACGACGCCACGGCGTGTGGCGGCATGCCTAGGCGTTCAGCACCCGCCCATAAGCATCCAGCACCGCCTCCTTCATCATTTCCGACAGCGTCGGATGCGGGAACACGGTGTGCATCAGCTCTTCTTCCGTGGTCTCGAGGTTCATCGCCACCACGTAGCCCTGGATCAGTTCGGTCACCTCGGCGCCCACCATGTGCGCGCCCAGGAGCTGGCCGGTCTTCTTGTCGAAGATCACCTTGACCAGGCCCTGGTCTTCGCCGAGCGCGATCGCCTTGCCGTTGCCGGCGAACGGGAAACGGCCGACGCGAACGTCGAGCTTCTTCTCCTTCGCGGCCTGCTCGGTCAGGCCGACCGATGCGATCTGCGGCGAGCAATAGGTGCAGCCGGGAATGAGCTGCTTGTTCATCGGATGTGGGTGCAGACCTTTGATCGCTTCGACGCAGACGACGCCCTCATGCTCGGCTTTGTGGGCGAGCAGCGGCGCCCCGGCGACGTCGCCGATGGCATAGATGCCGGGCACATTGGTGCGGCTCAGATTGTCGACCACGACCGTGCCGCGGTCGGTCTTCACGCCGACCTTCTCGAGCCCGAGATTCTCGATATTGCCGACCACGCCGACCGCGGAGATCACCCGCTCGACGGTCAGCGTCTGGGTGGCGCCCTTGCCGTCGTCGATGGTGGCGGTGACGCTGTCGCCCTTCTTGTCGAGCTTCGTCACCTTCGCGCCGGTGAGAATTTTGATGCCCTGTTTCTCGAACGCCTTGCGGGCGAAGGCGGAAATCTCCGCGTCTTCGACCGGCAGGATTTGCGGCAGCACCTCGACCACCGTCACCTCGGCGCCGAGCGTCCGGTAGAACGACGCGAACTCGATCCCGATTGCACCGGAGCCGATCACCAGCAGCGACTTCGGCATGCGCTCCGGGACCATCGCTTCGAAATAAGTCCAGATCAGCTTCTGGTCGGGCTCGAGCCCAGGCAGCACGCGCGGCCGCGCCCCGGTCGCCAGAATGATGTGCTTGGCCTGATAGGCGCCAGGGCCGAGCGCGCCTTTCGGCGCTTCGGTCTTGCCCGCCTTGACCGAGACCTTGCCGGGCGCATCGATCGTCGCCTCGCCCCAGATGACCGACACCTTGTTTTTCTTCATCAGGAAGCCGACGCCGTCGTTGAGGCGCTTCGACACCGCGCGCGAGCGCTTCACCACTGCCGCCGGATCGAAGGAGACGTTCTCCGCCGTCAGGCCATAGTCCTTGGCGTGCTGCATGTAGTGAAAGATCTCGGCTGAGCGCAGCAGCGCCTTGGTCGGAATGCAGCCCCAGTTGAGACAGATGCCGCCAAGATGCGCGCGTTCGACGATCGCGGTCTTGAAGCCGAGCTGCGCGGCGCGGATCGCGGCGACGTAACCGCCGGGGCCGGAGCCGATGATGATGATGTCGAAACTCGTATCAGCCATGTTCCTCAAGTCCACGCATGGGATCAGTTGGTTTGCGCGTCATCGTCGGACGACGACTGCGCCACGCGACCGGGGCGATCACATCGGTTTGTCCAGCGCCGTCTTCACGCAATCAGCGTTGAGAGCGGCAAATATCCGATCCGCCGGCTCGAACAGCTTTTCGAGTGCGGCGGGCGGCGTTTGCCTTGCTTCGCTGACGGCCTTGTCCACCGCCACCGACAATTCCGTGTAGCGCACCCGCACCGACTCGTCCCGCAAATTCGCAAGATAAGTCCCGAGCGCGCCCAGCCGGGCGACCGCATTGGCGGCTTCGATCTGGTCGGGGGTCATCGCGGCGCTACCGGCGCTGGCATTCTCACGGTTCCTGCTGACGACGGAGGCGCGGAATTTCACCTGGAAATAGGCATCGATCACGTCCTTGCAAGTCCGCATGTATTCCGTGCGCCCGACGTTGCGCTGGATCAGATTGACGAACAGATTGTTGAGATAGCCATTGTAGATCGACGTCACCAGTGACAGCGTCGCGATGAACATCGGGAAGTAGCTGAGGAGGATCGTTCGAATCCTGGTTTCGCGGTCGCTCATTTGAGATCAGAGCGTTGTTGTCGCTTCGTAGAAGGGCGCGACGATATTCTTGAAGCTGAGCGCGACTGTGTCCTCGATCGCCATGGCCGAGTGCAGCACGTTCGACGGGTGATAGCTCACCTCGCCGGGCCCGACGTCATAGGTTTCGCCGCCGCACGTCATCCGCATGCGGCCTGAGATCACATAGATCGCCTGTTCTTCCGGATGCTGATGCGGCCGCGCGCTGTCCCCGGCGCGCCAATGCATTTTCTGGATTTCGATCGACGCACCACGGACGACCGGACCGCGCGCGTCCGAGTGCGTTGGCGTGATCAGATGGTCCAGATTGCCTTCGAGCAGGACACGGGACATGCAGGACTCCTCTCCATCGGCGCGCAAGTTCGCGGCGGCGCCCCGGACAATGGCCGTTCCGGCGCACCGCCGTCAATTGCCGCATCCGGCGGCGAAGCAGCCGCGGAGCCGCTAGTCCTCCATGGTCAGTTTCAGTTCGGCAACGATCGGCCGGACCTTGGCGATCTGGTCGCGCAGCATGGTGCGCATCTCGTCGGGCGTCGAACCGGACGGCTCGGCGCCGACCTCGGCCATGCGCTTGCGGACGTCCGGATGCTTGCTGGCGGCCGCGATCTCCTGGTGCAACCGCGCGACCACCGGCGCCGGCGTGCCCTTGGGCGCGAGGAAGCCGTTCCAGCCTTGCAGCTCCAGGTTTGGAAAACCGAGCTGCCGCACGGTCGGCACGTTCGGCATGGCCGCCGACGGCGTCGCGACCGCCATCGCCTTGAGCGCGCCGGAGCGCACATGCTGCAACGAGCTCGAGAGCTGGTCGCCGCCGAACTGAATGCGGCCGGAGAGCATTTCAGTGACCAGCGGCGCCGCGCCGCGGAACGGCACATGCTGCATCTGGATGCCGCCGTCGCGCTTGAGCACCTCGCCCATCAGATTCATGATGCTGCCGGGGCCGGTCGAGCCGTAGTTCAGCTTGTCCTTGGTCTGCTTCGCCCAGGCCACGAACTCCTTGAGATCGTTCGCCGGCACGCCGGGATGCGCCAGCAGCCAGAACGGCACGTAGGCGCCGACCGAGATCGGCACGAAGTCCGCCTCGATGTCGTGGCGGGACTTCTTGGCAAGCTGATAAGTTGTGGTCGTCGTCGTGAAGGTGATGTTGTGGAAGAGGAGCGTATGGCCGTCGGGTGCCGCTTTCGCCACCTGATCGGCACCGAGCGCACCGCCGGCGCCGCCGACGTTCTCGACCAGCACAGTCTGCCCAAGCGTCTCCGTCATGCGCTGCGCAAATAGCCGCGCCAGCATGTCGGTGGTCGCGCCCGCCGGGAACGGCACGATGATGCGGATGGTCTTGGTCGGCGACCAGGCTTGCGCCAAGGCCGGCTTGCCGATGATCGTCGATGCGCCGAGCGCCGCCGTCCCCGCCAGAACCTGGCGGCGTGTCTTTTCAGTCGTCATAGCCGTCCTCCCTCATGCGGGCCGTCTTAAGCAGCCCGTCTGAAATTCAACTCTACACCACCATCATCACCGGGTTCTCGATCAAATTCTTGAACGCGCTGAGCATTTCCGCGCCGAGCGCGCCGTCGACCGCGCGATGGTCGGTCGAGAGCGTCACCGACATCATCCAGGCCGCCTCGATCTTTCCTTTGGTCGCGATCGCGCGCTCCTCGCCGGCGCCGACCGCGAGGATGGTCGCATGCGGCGGGTTGATGACCGCGGCGAAATCCTTGATGCCGTACATGCCGAGATTGGACACCGCGCTGGAGCCGCCCTGATATTCCTCGGGCTTGAGTTTCCTGGCGCGGGCGCGGGCGGCGTAGTCCTTCATCTCATTGGAAATCACCGACAGCGATTTCATTTCGGCCTGGCGCACGATCGGCGTGATCAACCCGCCCGGGATCGCGACCGCCACGCCGATATCGGAATGCTTGTGCTTGAGCATGCCGCCTTCGGTCCAGGTCACGTTGGCGTCTGGCACCTGTTGAAGCGCGAGCGCCAGCGCCTTGATGACGAAGTCGTTGACCGAAATCTTGTAGGTGGGCTTGCCGTCCTTGTCCTTCGGCGCCGCGGCGTTGATCTCCTCGCGGGCGGCCAGGAGCTTCCCGATATTGCAGTCGAGCGTCAGGTAGAAATGCGGGATCGTCAGCTTGGCTTCGATCAGCCGGCGCGCGATCACCTTGCGGATATTGTCGTGCGGAATGACATCGAAGCTGCCGGGCTCGAACAGGGCGCGGATCTTGTCATCGGACGGCGCCTGGATGGCGAGCGGCGTGCCGGCGGCCGCGAGGCCCTTGCCCGATTTCGCAGCCTCGACGTCGCGCGCAATGATCCGGCCGTGCGGCCCCGAGCCCTGGATGCGCCCGACGTCGATTTCGGAGTCCTTGGCGAGCCGCCGCGCCAGCGGCGACGCAAAGACGCGGTTGGCGCCGTGGGCGGCCGGCGCTGAAGCCGACGCCTTGGGCGACTGTTGCGGGCTGCGCAGGCGCAGCCGTTGCAGGCGCGGCCGCCGGCTTTGCCGGCCCCGGCGCCTTGTCCTTGGCCGCGGCGCTCTTTCCGGCCGCCGCCGCGGCAGCCTTCGGGTCCTCGCCTTCCGCCGCGAGCACCGCGATGAGCTGATTGACCGGCACGTCCTGCGTACCCTCGGGCACGACGATCTTGGCCAGCACGCCGTCGTCGATGGATTCGTATTCCATCGTCGCCTTGTCGGTCTCGATCTCGGCGATGACGTCGCCGGCCTTGACCTTGTCGCCTTCTTTCTTGAGCCAACGCGCAAGGTTGCCCTTTTCCATCGTGGGCGACAGCGCGGGCATGAGGATGTTCACGGGCATGTTGGTTTCAATCTTGGCGGTTCGGTCTTGGGATCATGCGCTTTAGCTGATCGCGCTGGTGGTGCCGAGGTCGGTCGGCCGTTCCATTTCGGCTTCATAGATCGTGCGGACCCGTTCGATCACCTGATCCTGGGTCAGCTTGCTCTCGGTCGAATAGATGCGTGCGATATGCCGCGTTATGTCGGCGATCAACATCCCCCACGGGTCGGGATCGTCGAACGCCCGCCGCAACGAGACATGCAGATCGCCGTCGACGATGACGGCGCGCAGAACTTCGATCCCGCCACGCTCCAGCACCGTGGGTGGAATATGGAGCGCATCGAAAACCGGCGCTTCGTTTCCCGGATCCATATTCTCTCCCCTGTCATCTAGCCCTGGCATGGATAGCTCGTGGTCAGGTGGGTGACGAAGATGCGCGCGACGTAAGCATTAGGCTGGGCCTTTGCGACGACGTTGTTCAGTTCTATTTCCATCCACTCGAACGTTTCAGCGAGCGAGCCGCGGCCACGTTCGGGAGGAAGGCAGAACAGCCGACCGTAGCGGTCTCCTGCTGCCTCCCCTTCCGAGCTCAAGAGCCCCTCGAACAGGCCGATGAGATAGTTCCGATAGGCGGTCGAGGCCCACCCCGCATTCCGTGACACCCGTTGCAACACCCGATAGGTCTCGACGCTCATCGGATGCAATATGCTGGTGTGCGGATGAAGCACGTTCGGTTCCGCAACAGCGCGTGTCGGCATATTCCAGCCCGCGACGCAGATGACGCACCATGCCAATGCGAGCATCCGCATGGTCGTCACCGATAACAAACCGCTTTCGCCGCCGCGACCACCTCCGCGACCGACGGCAGCGTGAGCTTTTCCAGATTGGCGGCGTAGGGCATCGGCACGTCCTTCTGCGTGACGCGCAGCACCGGCGCATCGAGCCAGTCGAAGGCGTGCTCGACCACCTGGGCCGCGATCTCGGCGCCGACGCCGGATTGCCGCCAGCCTTCCTCGACAGTGACGATCCGGCTCGTCTTCTTGACCGATTCAATGATGGTGTCGATGTCCATCGGCCTGAGCGTCCGCAGGTCGATCACTTCGGCGCTGATGCCGTCCTTGGCCAGCTCGTCCGCGGCCTTGAGCGCATAGCTCATACCCATGGACCAGGCGACGAGCGTCACGTCGTTGCCGCTGCGTGCGATCTTGGCCTTGCCGATCGGGACCAGGTAGTCATCGAGTTTCGGAACCGGAAAACTCTGCCCGTAGAGAATTTCGTTCTCGAGGAAGATGACGGGGTTGGCGTCGCGGATCGCCGACTTGAGCAGGCCCTTGGCATCGGCGGCGCTGTAGGGCGCGATCACCTTGAGGCCCGGGATGTGCGAGTACCAGGATGTGAAATCCTGACTGTGCTGGGCCGCCACCCGCGCCGCCGGCCCGTTGGGACCGCGGAAGACCATCGACGTCGTCATCTGGCCGCCCGACATGTAGCGCGTCTTGGCGGCGGAATTGATGAGCTGGTCCATGGCCTGCATGGCGAAATTGAAGGTCATGAACTCGACGATCGGCTTGAGCCCGGCCATCGCCGCGCCGACACCCACGCCGGCAAAGCCGTGCTCGGTGATCGGCGTATCGATCACGCGCATCGCGCCGAATTCCTGCAGCAGGCCTTGCGTGACTTTGTAGGCGCCCTGGTACTCGGCGACTTCCTCGCCCATCACGAACACGCTGGCGTCGCGGCGCATCTCCTCGGCCATCGCGTCCCGCAACGCTTCGCGGACCGTCATGGGTACGGTTTCGGTGCCGGCCGGGAGGTCGAGCTCCTCGGGCACCGACTGCCGCGGCGCCGCGGGCGGCGCCTTGAGCGCGCCGGGCTCCTCGACGCGTGCGCGGGATTCCGCGACACGCTCGGCGGTCGCCGGATCGCTCTGCGCCTTGCGCGATGACGGCTTCGCGGATTTCAGCGCCCCGGCGTCTTCGCCTTCGGACAGGATCACCGCGATCGGCGTGTTGACCGCGACGTCGTTGGTCCCTTCCGGCACCAGGATCTTGCCCAACGTGCCTTCGTCAACCGCCTCAACCTCCATGGTCGCCTTATCGGTCTCGATCTCGGCGATGACGTCGCCGGATTTGACCGCGTCGCCCTCTTTCTTCAGCCATTTGGCAAGGTTGCCCTTCTCCATCGTCGGCGAGAGCGCGGGCATCAGGACTTCGATCGGCATGAAAGCTTTCCGTTGGGCGGACTAGCGGGAGACCCGCGCGAGATTGGTCGCCAGCGATATCGCCGAGAAGGCGACAAGCAGGCAGGCGAAGAAAGCGACAAGAGCTTTGTTGACGTTGGTAGCGTTGGCAGCCGCGACGCCCTGCAGCCGCCCGACGGCGAACGGCCAGGCGACGATGGCGCGCAGCATCAGGCCGCGCTCCGACGCCCGGGAGATTGCTCGCAAGGTTCTCACGTAGAACACGGCGCCCACGATCCAGCACGCGATCGCTCCCGCCACCGCAAGACCGGCCACGATATATGCGGCTGTTGCCATGTCAGGCGTACACGTCGGTGTAGAGTTCCGAGGGGTCGGGCTCGGGGTCGTGCGTGGCAAACTCGGCCGCTTCGTTGACGACCAGGCGCACTTCGGTGTCGACCTTCTTCAGCGCGTCCTCGGTGGCCCACTTCTTGGCGAGGAGCCGCGCGCGCACCTGCTCGATCGGATCGTGCTCGGTGCGATATTTGTCGACCTCCTCCTTGGAGCGGTATTTCGCCGGGTCCGACATCGAATGGCCGCGATAACGGTAGGTCAGCATTTCGAGAATGATCGGCCCGTTGCCTTCGCGGCACCACTTCACCGCCTTCTCGCCCGCCGCCTTGACCGCACGAACGTCCATGCCGTCGACCTGCTCGCCGGGGATGCCGTGCGCGCTGCCGCGGGTCGCCAGATTCGTCGTTGCCGACGCCCGGTTCAATGACGTGCCCATGGCGTACTGGTTGTTTTCGATGATGTAGATGACCGGCAGCTTCCACAGCTTGGCCATGTTGAAGCTTTCGTAGACCTGTCCCTGATTGGCGGCGCCGTCGCCGAAATAGGTCAGGCTCACATTGTCGTTGCCGCGATAGCGGTTGGCGAACGCCAGGCCGGTGCCGAGCGGCACCTGCGCGGCGACAATGCCGTGTCCGCCGAAGAAGCCCTTCTCGACGGAGAACATGTGCATCGAGCCGCCTTTGCCCTTGGAATACCCGCCGCGGCGGCCGGTCAGCTCGGCCATGACGCCCTTGGCGTCCATGCCGCAGGCCAGCATGTGGCCGTGATCGCGGTAGCCGGTGATGACCTGGTCCCCGGCCTTGAGCGGCAGTTGCATGCCGACGACGACGGCCTCCTGGCCGATATACAGGTGGCAAAACCCGCCGATCAGGCCCATGCCGTACATCTGGCCGGCCTTTTCCTCGAAGCGGCGGATCAGCAGCATCTCGCGGAACGCCTTGAGCTCCTGCTCCTTGGTCAATTCCGGCGGCGCGCCTTTGTCGTGCGGCCCTCCGGCCTCCTTGCGTCCTGAAACCGGCTGGGTAGCGGCATTGCTGCTGGCGACGGCCATATAGCTCCTCGAAGATTGCCGGCCCGAACTAGGCCATTGGCCGCCCTCCCCTTAGCCGAAATCCCGGCGCGACGAAAGCGCAGCAGACGGCCAAACGGATTGCTTTTGTTGAATAAACTGCGTCTGCGGCGCTACGGCCGCCGCATCAACGTCAGGTCGCGGGGATCGACATAGTCAAGCAGCGCGCGCGCCCGCTCGTCCAGCATGTCCGGGTCGAGGCTTTGAGACTTGAGCAGCGCAACCCGCCGCTCCCACTGCTGGCGCTCGGATTTGAGGGTATCGCGCTCCGACGTCAGCCGCGCCAACTGCAGATCGAGCCCCTGCCGGGCATTGATGCCGTGGTTGCCGGTGTAGGCATTGACGCCAAAATATCCGATGAGCAGCGCCGCGGCGAGATAGAGGCCGAGCGTGGTCAGGACGGTCCGGAGTTGCCTGCGAGTGACCATTGCGCCACGATGGCCCGCGGTCGTTAAGAGCGCTTTAACGGGCGGCGAAGGCGGGGCCGCCCAGTGTGGCGGTTCAGCCCGAGGTCCGGCGGAACTCGTTGAGCACGAAATTGCCGACGCGCTTGCCGCGATTGCGCAGATAGCGCAACGGGCCGGCATCGACGAAATAGGTCAGCAGGATCGAATCGCGCGTGGTCACTTCGGTGCCGACCGGATCGGCCGAGTGCCAGGTTTCCTTGTCGACGGCGAACGCATAGCCGGTGTTCGGCGCAAACCGCATCTGCTTGCGCTTCGGCATGCTGCCGTCGGGCAGCCGCTCGTGGAAGATCGTGCCGATGTGCGTCGCGGAATTGTCGCGCGGCAGATAGAGCTGAACAGTAATCCCCTTCCAATGCGTGTCGGGGTGCGGCGTGATCCGGTAGCCCGGAATATCGCGGGTCAGGATCGGCACCGGATACATTCCGACCTTGGCGAAGCCGGCGCCGAAGCGGGCGGAAAGCCCCGGCGCGAGCTTGCGCACAAAGGCGTCGCGCACGGCCGCCGAGCACAGTGCGCCACCGACGACGTCCCAGACCGCACGTTTTTCCGCCGGCAAGCCGCGGATGTATTCGGGGAACAGGTCGATCTTCACCCGCGTATGGGTTCCGTCCGCCATGTCGTTGCCCTTGGCGCGTCCGGACATCGGGCGGTAATCGGACGCCAGCGGCATCGCCGCCAGCATCGCGGCGTAGGTGTTTTCGGGGAACACGTGTCCCAACACGAGGTGATAGAACGGTGCGTCGCCCGATTGCGCCGCGTCGATCGACGCGGCGACAAAGCGACCGAGGTTTTCAACGGCAACCCGGCGCTCGCTTCCCTGCGGAAATGTCGACTGGTCCATCTGCTTGTCCCGACAACGATGGTTCCCGAGTTCCCTGCGTCACGTCCCGGCCTAGGGTGCCCGCGGATTTTGGTTGCGACAAGGCCTTATCGCAGCGCCGTGAGCGCCGCCCGGCCGGGATATTTGGCTTGCGGCCCGAGATCCTCCTCGATGCGCAGCAACTGGTTGTATTTTGCCGTGCGGTCGGAGCGCGCCAGCGAGCCGGTCTTGATCTGCCCGCAATTGGTCGCGACCGCGAGATCGGCGATCGTGGCGTCCTCGGTCTCGCCCGAGCGGTGCGACATGACAGCGGTGTAGCTCGCCTTGTGCGCCATCTCGACCGCGGCGATCGTCTCCGTCAGCGTTCCGATCTGGTTGACCTTGATCAGGATCGAATTGCCCAGTCCGCGTTTGATGCCGTCGGCAAGCCGCACCACATTGGTGACGAACAGATCGTCGCCCACGAGCTGGCACTTCTTGCCGATCAGATCGGTCAGCGCCTTCCAGCCCGCGAAGTCATCCTCCGCCATGCCGTCCTCGATCGAGGCGATCGGATAGCGCGACACGAGATCGGCGAGGTATTTTGCGTTCTCCTCGCCGGAGCGCTTTTTTCCTTCGCCTTCGTAATCGTAGACGCCCTTCTTGAAGAACTCCGTCGACGCGCAGTCCAGCGCCAGAAGGATGTCGTCGCCGGGCTTGTAGCCGGCCTTCTCGATCGACTTCATGACGAAGCCCAAAGCGTCGTCGGCCGATTTCAGGTTCGGCGCAAAGCCGCCCTCGTCGCCGACATTGGTGTTGTGGCCGGCATCCTTCAGAGCCGACTTCAGCGTCTGGAACACCTCGACGCCCATGCGCAGGCCCTCGGAGAAGCTCTCCGCGCCGACCGGCATGATCATGAATTCCTGGAAGTCGATCGGGTTGTCGGCGTGCACGCCGCCATTGACGATGTTCATCATCGGCACCGGCAGCAGCCTCGCCGCGGTTCCGCCGACATAGCGGTAGAGCGGCAGGTTGTTGGCGGCAGCGGCGGCCTTCGCCACCCCGAGCGACACGCCGAGGATGGCGTTGGCGCCAAGCCGCGCCTTGTTGGGCGTGCCGTCGAGCGCGATCAGGGTCTCGTCGATCTTGGCCTGTGCCTCCGCGTCCATGCCGCCGATCGCGTCGAAGATCTCGCCGTTCACGGCATCGACCGCCTTGCGCACGCCCTTGCCGAGGTAGCGCTTCTTGTCGCCGTCGCGCAGCTCGACCGCCTCATGTGCCCCGGTGGAAGCCCCCGAGGGTACCGCGGCGCGTCCCAGGGAACCGTCCTCCAGACGGACGTCGACTTCGATGGTCGGATTGCCGCGGCTGTCGAGGATTTCGCGGCCGGTGAGGTCAACAATGGCGGTCATGACGTCCTTGAAAGGGGCTGGTGCGACTGGCGCTGATGGCGCCGTGCTTCTACAGGATCGGCCGTCGCCGCGCAAAGCGCCGGCCGCGGTGGTACGGGCTGTCCGGCTCCACTATCTTAGCGGCAGGAGATTCTCATGAGCTATGTCCAGCGCGTCCTGCAGCCCGGCGAGGTCGTGCGCCACACCGCCTGCGACCCATTGGATCGTCTATTGGCCGGGGGTTGTCTTCCTGATCGCCGCGGGCGCAGTCCTCATCTGGGCGTGGTTCCTGCCGCAATCTTTGCTGGTCTGGATGCAGGGACTCGCCGGGCTGTTGGCGGTCATCGCCCTGTTTCTGCTCGTCCGCGAATGGTTCGGCTGGTGGACCACCGAGATCGCTGTTACCAACCTGCGCGTGATCTACAAGACCGGCCTTGTCCAGCGCAGGACCAAGGAGATGAACATGGACAAGGTCGAGAGCGTGGAAGTCGACCAGTCCATACTCGGCCGCATTCTCGACTACGGCACCGTGACGATCACCGGCACCGGCGCGGGCCTGGAAGCTCTCTCTGGCGTCGCCAAGCCGATCGAGCTTCGTAACAGCATCACCGGCGTCTCGCACAGTCACGATGTCCAAAGCCCCAACTCATCTCGGTAAGCCGTCGGCGATCCCCGCGTCGCCTGAGCAAGCGGTGCTCGACCGCGTGCAGAATCCGCATGCCGACAGCGACTACGTCGCGCGCTTCACCGCGCCCGAGTTCACGACGCTGTGCCCGATCACCGGCCAGCCGGATTTCGCACACCTCGTCATCGACTACGTGCCGGGCAAGTGGCTGGTCGAGTCAAAATCGCTGAAGCTCTACCTCAACAGCTACCGCAATCACGGCGCGTTCCACGAGGACTGCACGGTCGCGATTGGCAAGCGGCTGTTCGCGCTGCTCAAGCCGAAATGGTTGCGCATCGGCGGCTACTGGTATCCGCGCGGCGGCATGCCGATCGACGTGTTCTGGCAGGCGGGCAAACTGCCCAAGGACATCTGGGTGCCTGACCAGGGCGTCGCGCCGTATCGCGGACGGGGATAGCGATCCCGAGCGCTGCGCGCGTGCCAAACGGTACCCACCAGTCGCCGCCTTCGAAGCAGCAGACTTATATTTTCGCGACTACGGCCGCAGGGACAGTCACGACCCTTGGCCTGGTTAGCCACACCGAAATCACCCAAGCCCCCCAGAGCGTCGAGAAATAGAGTGACAGAAAAACGATCAGGCTAACGACGGAGCCAAATTGGTTTTCTACTGCAAATCCTATCAAGACGGTGGCTACATTTAATATCAGCATAATGGCGATGTAGTAGACGATGAGCAGCATGGCGTGTGTCCTCCCGGACTGGAGCCTTGATTGGAACAGTGCACGTATGAACGGAGGCCCGGCGGGCAGCCGCGATACGAACAAGATCGATTCAGGTTTGAAACCGTGCCAACCGACGGCACCAGAGCTGCCAATTGAGGAAGCGGGGACTTCGGTACGTCGCCGTTTTTTGGGCAGCTATCAGCCAAGCACTCTGCTTGACCGCGGGAGAACGTTACAGCGTTACCGTGGCAATGTCGAATGTCCGCTCCGGCGCAATAAGTACACGCCCTAGCGTACCGCCCCTGCCACCGTCGCCAGCAGCGCCTTCGTCTCCGCACCCGGATCGGCGGCGCGCATGATCGAGCCCATCACCGCAATCCCCGAGACGCCGGCCGCCAGCACCTCGGCGGCGCGGGTGGCATTCAAGCCACCGATTGCCACCAGCGGGACGCGGGCGCTGCGGGCGAGATCGGCCAGGCCCTTGCGGCCGATCTCCGGTCCGTAGCCCGGCTTGCTCGCGGTCTCATAGGCCGGCCCCGCAATCGCATAGTCGGCAACGGCGGGATCGACCGCCGCCGCCTCGGTCGCGGTGTGGATCGACACGCCGATCAGCTTGTCGGGGCCCAGCAACGCCCGGCTCGCCGCCGCGTCGCCGTGCGCCGACAGATGCACGCCGTCAGCGCCGGCAGCCTTCGCCAAAGCCGCGTCGCCGTGCAGCGTCAGGCGTGCGCCGTTGCGCCGGGCCAGCGGCAGCAGCGTGCGCACCAGCGCGATCTGATCGTCCTCGGGCAAATCCTTTTCGCGCACGCTGACCCAGCGGCAGCCGGCGGCAAGTGCCGCGCCCACCACCTCGACCAGCGGCTTGCGCGCCTGACGGCGGTCGGTCACCAGGAGCAGCGGCGGGTGCGGAAGCCTCACGTTCCGACGAGGCCGAATTGCGGGCTCGACGGCTCGGCATGGGCGATCTTCGGGATACGCCCGGCGAGCCGCGCCGCGCGTCCGCCCTCGACACCCGCGCGCATCGCCTTGGCCATCAGCACCGGGTCCTGCGCCTTCGAAACCGCGGTGTTGAGCAGCACCGCCGAGCAGCCGAGCTCCATCGCGAGCGCGGCGTCGGATGCGGTGCCGATGCCGGCATCGAGCACGACCGGCACCGGCGAACGTGCACAGACCAGTTCGATCAAATGCGGGTTCGAGATGCCAAGGCCGGACCCAATGAGAGAACCAAGCGGCATCACGGCGGCGGCGCCGGCATCGGCGAGCTTGCGGCATACCACCGGATCCTCGGTGCAGTACGGCAGCACGACGAAACCCTTCGCCACCAACGCTTCCGTCGCTTTGATCAGCTCGTCGGTATCGGGATAGAGCAGCTCGCGATCGCCGATCACCTCGATCTTCACCCAGTTGGTACCGAGCGCCTCGCGCGCCAGCTCGGCGGTGAGGATCGCGTCCTTCGCGGTCTGGCAGCCGGCGGTGTTGGGCAGGAAATGGATGTTCTTCGGGATCAGGTCGGCGAGGCTTTCGTCGTCGCCGGCGAGGCTGATGCGCCGGATCGATGCGGTGACCATCTCGCTGCCGCTGGCGGCCACCGAGTCGAGCATGATCTTCCGGTTCGGATAGCCGGCGGTGCCGAGGAACAGCCGGGAGCGGAACTCGCGGCCGGCAATGATCAGCGGATCGGACATCAGAACAACTCCCAATTCATACGCTCAGCCGCCCTGACGAGCCCGTACGATCTCGACGCTGTCGCCCGCCTTCAGCGGCGTCGTCGGCCACTCCGCGCGCGGGACCACCGCGCCGTTGAGCGCAACCGCGATGCCCTTCTGCCCAGTGTCGACGGCCTTCTCGTCGAGCAGCGATGCGAGCGTGGTGGCGGTGAGCGGCTCGTCCTGGCCGTTGACCCGAATCTGAGCGTTCAGAGTGGCTTGCGTCATGGTCTTGACCTTATTCGGCAGCCCGCAACAGGGCAAACCGCTCGATCCCGAACGGCCGGATCGCCGGATCGACGGTTCCTTCCAGCACCAGCTTGGCGACGGCGTCGACGGTGACGGGCGTGAGCAAGATGCCGTTGCGGTGGTGGCCGGTGGCGTAGATCAGCCCCGGCGCCGGTCCCGGCCCAACGATCGGCGCGTCGTCGCGGCTGCCGGGGCGATGCCCGACCCACATCTCGTCGATGGCAAGTTCCTCGATCGCCGGCACCGTGCGCCACGCCGCTTCCAGCAGGGTCAGCAGTCCGCCGGCGGTGAGCGAGGTGTCGAACGCCTTCTCCTCGACCGTCGCGCCGATGATCAAACGGCCGTCGAGCCGCGGAACCATGTAGACGCCGGGCGCCCAGATCACATGCGTGGTGAGCGGCGCAGCCGGATCCATTTTGAGCGAGAGCATCTGGCCCTTGATCGGCCGCACCGGCGGACGCTGCTCGGGCGCGAGACCGCCAATAGTGCGCGACCAGGCGCCGGCCGCCAGGACAACAACATCGGCGGCGACCTTCACGCCGTCGTCAAGAACGATGCCGTCGGCGCGCCCGTTCGTGATCGAGATTTCCTTGACCGGCTTGTGCTCGTGGATGGCCGCGCCCGCGGCTTCAGCCGCGACACGCAGGCCGGCCGCGAGTTTGCGGTTGTCGACCTGATGATCTTCCGGCGACCACAGCGCGCCCGCGAGCTTGCCGGCGAGATGCGGCTCGCGTCGGCGTGTCTCGGCGGCCGAGATCCACTCCAGCGGCAGCCCGAGTTTTTTCTGATGCGCCAGATGATGGTGGATACGCGCCTGGTCGTCGGCAGTCAGCGCAACGACCAGCGTTCCTTCCGTGCGCAATTCGACGTCGACCCCGGACGCCTGCAGCAATTCCGCCGCGAAGGCCGGCCAGCGCGCCTGGCTTTCACGGCCGAGCGCGACCAGGGCGTCTTCGCCCGGCTCGGCCTCGCAGCAGGCGGCGAGCATGCCGGCGGCCGCATGGCTTGCGCCGCTGCCCGCCGCTCCGCGGTCGAAGACCTCGACAGTCGCGCCCTGGGCCGCAAGCCGCCACGCAATGCCAAGGCCGATCACCCCGGCGCCGATGATGGCGACCTTGGGCGACTTGCCGAAACGTGCCGGACCCGACGTCAAGAGGCTGCTCCCTTCGCTGGAATGACCCAGACAGGTTCAGTGGGTATGATCTCAGCCGCGATGTCACGCGGCACCCCAGGCCGAATACCCTTCATAATGGGCATTTTGGTGCGGTTTCACAAGTCCGCTGTCAAGCCGGCGGCGGCTGTGGAGACGGCGGTGGCGCGTTGCGGTGGCGCAGGAACCGCGAGCAGACCACGGCGACGGCAATGATGACCGCCGAGCCGAGGAACATCAGCAGCTCAAGGCTGCCATGCGCATAGCCGTAGCCGTAAAGGACCGGCCCGGTCGCCTGCCCCATGAAGAAGAAGCTTGAATGGACGGAGGTGGCCGCGCCACGCGCCGTCACCGACAGGTCGGTGACGTGCACCTGGATGCAGCCGTGCAGGAGGTAGAAGCCGAACCCGAACATGCCGAAGACGGCGACCTGGACGTACCAGGGGAAATGCAGGGCCGCGAGCGCCAGCGCGATGGCGGCCAGTGTGCCGCCGATCAGCATCAGCTTGCGTTCCGCAAAGTAAGTCACCCAGGCCGGCACCGAGAGCGAATAGATGACGCCACCCAGGCCGAAGGCCCCGATCACCAGCCCGGCAATCGAAGCGCGCGCCTCGCCGCTGGCGAGCAGCAGGATCGCGACATACGGAAAGATGCCGTGGATGAAGATGCCTTCGAAAAAGACCGCGCCGAAACAGAACTTCGCGCGCGGATCGGCAAAGATGCTTTGGTAGTTCGCCTTGACGGCCGGCAGATTGAACACGGGCCGCGGCTTCGGCACCGGGAAACTGCGCAGGATGTAGAACGCGGCGACGGTGACGATCAGGCCAAAGGTGCCGATCACGGCAAAGATACCGCGCCAGCCGAACAGGTCGCCGATGACGCCGGCGATGGCGGCGCCCAGCACGTTGCCGGTCAGGCCGACCGCCAGCAGCCGGCCAATCATGACTTGGCGCTGATGGATCGGCACCAGGTCGCCGACCAGCGCCATCGCGACCGGAAAGACGCCGCCCGCGACCAGCCCGGCCGCGACGCGCATGCCGAACACCAGCGAGAAGCTGGTGGCGAACGCGCAGATCAACGCCGTGATCGATACGATCAGCAGGCTCATGTTCATGAGCCGCGTCTTGCCGAAGAAATCGGCGATGGTGCCGAGCACCGGCTGGGTCAACGCATACGGCAGGGTGAACGCGGTCGACAGCAACGCCGCGGTCTTGACGTCGACCAGCAGATCGAGCGCGATCTGCGGCACCACCGGATCGACGACGCGGCTGAACAGCGTCGATGCGAAGACGACCAGGAAAACGATTTTCAGAACGGGCGGGATGGTCGTTCTCTCGGCTCGTGTGGCGGTTCAGAAGTCCGCAACAATCGGCGGCACTAGTGCGGCCGGCGCTTCGCCAGCCGGTCGAATTCCATCAGCGTACGCACCAGCGCTTCCATCTCCTTGAGCGGAACCATGTTCGGTCCGTCGGAGGGCGCCTTGTCGGGATCGGCATGGGTCTCGATGAAGACGCCCGCCACCCCGACCGCCACGGCGGCGCGCGCCAGCACCGGCACGAACTCACGCTCGCCGCCGGAGGAGGTTCCCTGCCCGCCCGGCTGCTGCACCGAATGGGTGGCGTCGAAGATCACCGGCGCGCCGGTCGTGCGCGCGAGGATCGGCAGCGCGCGCATGTCGGACACCAGCGTGTTGTAGCCGAACGAAGCGCCGCGCTCCGTCACCAGGACATTGGGATTGCCGGCGCCGGTGATCTTGGCGACGACATTGGCCATGTCCCACGGCGCAAGGAATTGTCCCTTCTTGACGTTCACGACGCGTCCTGTCTTCGCCGCGGCAACCAGCAGATCGGTCTGCCGGCACAGGAACGCCGGAATCTGCAACACGTCGACGGCTTCGGCGACGTAGGCGCACTGGTCGGGCTCATGCACGTCGGTCAAAACCGGGATGCCGAGGCGCAATTTGAGCTCGGCAAAGATCGGCACCGCGGCCTCCAGGCCGAGACCGCGCGCGCCGCGCGCGCTGGTGCGGTTGGCCTTGTCGAACGACGTCTTGTAGACGAACCCGATGTCGAGCCGTGCCGCGATTTCCTTGAGTGCGGTCGCCATCTCGAACGCATGCTCACGGCTTTCGAGCGCGCAGGGGCCGGCAATCAGCGTAAACGGCAGGTGGTTGCCGAATTCCGTCTTGCCGACAACGACGGTTGAGTTGGGCTCAGGGTTGGTTTTCAACATGGAATCCCTCGCGGCCGGACCATGACGGCGAGAGCCGCCACGGTCAACGGTGGTATGCGGGCCCGGCGGGCCCGCATAGCGCATGCCTGCTGACCTGTGGCCGGGAGGTTTAGGCCCGCGCCAGTGCGGCCTTCACGCGCTCCGGCGTGAACGGAACCCGCCGCAGCCGCACCCCGGTCGCGTCGAACACGGCGTTTCCGATCGCCGCCGGCACCAGTCCGAGCGCCATTTCGGCCGCGCCGGAGGGCGCTTCCTCGGGCCGGCGGATCAACACGATGTCGATCTTCTCCGGCAGCCCGTCCATGTGCATGACCGGATAGCTCTCCCAGTCGACACTGGTCACCATGTTTTCGTCGAACCTCAGTTCTTCGACCATCGCGCGGCTGGTGCCGTACACGAGCTGCCGGTCGATGACGTGCCGGAGCGTATCCGGATTGACGATCATGCCGACGTCGTGGGCGCAGACGTAACGCAGGAGATCGAGCTTGCCGGTCCGGCGATGGACCCGAACCTCGGCGATCAGCGCGATGAAGGTGGTGAAGTGCCGGCGGAACGCGATGCCGCGCCCGATCGCCACGTCCTTGTCCTTCTGGTCGTTGTTCGGTGACGGGCGCTTCTGCCAGCCATAGCTCTCGGCGGCAATCCGAACGGCGTCCCGGTCGCGCGGATGCTTGAGATATTGCAGCCGGAACTCGACCGGATCGGCGTTGGTCGCAACCGCCAATTCGTCGATGAAGGATTCGCTGCCGAACAGAATCGGCGGGCCGTAGGGATCGCGGAGATGCGTCGTGCGCAGCGGCGACGCGCGCTCCATCAGCGGCGGAATGGTCTCCCACCCGAGCCGACCGTGATCGAAGGTGTAGGAGGCGACCGGGATTTCGAAACCCTCGGCCCGGTTGAGCGGCAGCCCGGTCAATTGCCCGGCGAGCACGTCGGCGGCGCGCGTCTCGCGCGTGTTGTTGTCGAGCCGGGAGAACGCCTTGCTGATGTTCTCGTAGGCAATGACCTTGCCGCCGGCATCGAGACCGGCGCGGCTGCGGTTGATCGACGCCGTGCCCTTCGGGTCCCAGGCGAGGCCTTCGTGCCGCATGTATTGCACGCGCACCGGCCGGCCGAGATGCTTTGACAGGATCGCGGCATCGGCCGTCGCGTCGCCCTGATCGTTGCGGCCGTAGGAGCCGGTGCCGAACATCCAGATCGCGCGAACCTTCTCCTTCGGCAGGCCGAGCAGCTCGGCGACGCAGTACGCGGAGTTGTAGGGCTTCTGCGTGGAGGTCCAGATCGTCGCCTCGCCGTCGCGTACGTCGGCGACGGCGCAGGCCGGTCCCATGCTGGCATGCGACTGCGTCGGGTATTCGTACTCACCCTCGACGACGCGGACGGCCTGCTTGATGCCTTCCTCGAAATTGCCGTTCTGACGCTGGAACTCACGCTTGACGATCGGCGCCTTGCGGATGTGCTCGAACAGCCGTTCGTGACCGGGGAAGTTCGGCTTTGACTCCGACCAGGTCACCTTGAGCGCACGCGCGGCCTTGACCGCGTTCCATTCCTTGCCCGCGACGACGGCGAGCAAATCCTTGATCCGGACCGTCCGGGCACCGGCAATGTGCTTGATCGAGTCTTCGTCGACCGTCACCGGCACCGCGCCGGCTACCGTCGGGCGGATCATCCGCGCGTGCAGCATGCCGGGCAGCCGGACGTCGTTGACCATTTCGAGCGTGCCGAAGACCTTCCCCGGCAAATCCCGGCGCGGCAGCGACTGGCCGATGACCTTGAAATCGGCCGGCTTCTTCAATGGCGCCGGAGCTTCGACCTGCAAGCCGTTGCTCAACCGGCCGTTCCACTTCACCGTCCGGTCGAGATAGCGGCCGCCGATCAGCTCTGCATAGCTCGCGCGCTTGGTTGCGTTCGCAACGCCATGCACGACGCCATCGGTTACGGTGAGCTGGTCGACCGGAACGCCGAGCTTCGCGCTTGCCATCTCGATCAGGACACGCCGGGTTTCCGCGGCGGTGCGGCGGAGCATCGTGCCACCATGCGACACGCCAATCGCCGCGCTCGCGCCGCCCATGTCGAGCGTCAGCGCGCTGTCGCCCATGACCACGCGCACGCGCTCGTAGGCGACGTCGATCTCTTCCGCCACCATCTGCGCGATCGAGGTTCCGAGCCCCTGCCCGCCGTCGATCTTGCCGTAATAGGCGACGACCGAGCCGTCGGCATCGATGCTGATGTAGGAGGAAAGCTGATCGCCCTTCAGCGGCGGCCGCGTGGCGACGCCGTTGGTGGAGGCCTCGGCGAAATCCGCCGAGGCGGCGAGCGTGACGACCAGCGCGCCGGTCGAGCTG
Source organism: uncultured Alphaproteobacteria bacterium (assembly GCA_963785745.1). GTDB lineage: Bacteria > Pseudomonadota > Alphaproteobacteria > Rhizobiales > Xanthobacteraceae > VAZQ01. Next base: position 36,843 of record CAWAWR010000023.1, on the reverse strand, counting down.
AGGAAGGCGCGGCGGTTCAATGTCGTGTCGGTCATGACGCCCCCCTCACGCTTGCTGCGCGGCGCGGTGGACCGCCTTGATCGCCGCGGCGTGCGTTCCGCAACGGCAGATCAGGTCGTTGAATGCCTCCTTGATCTGGGCGTCGGTGGGCTTGGGATTGCGGTCGAGCAATTCAACAGCGGTGAGGATCCAGCCGCTGATGCAGTAGCCGCATTGGTTGACCTGCTCCGCGATCCAGGCGGCCTGCACCGGATGCGGCTTTTCGGGCGTGCCGATCCCGGCCAGCGTCGTGACCTTGCGGCCGGCGACGGACGACAGCGGCGTGACGCAGGAGCGGACCGCGCGGCCGTCGATCTGCACCGTGCAGGCGCCGCACTGGCCGAGGCCGCAGCCGAAGCGTGGATTGTTCAGAGCAAGGTCGTCGCGCAGGACGTAGAGCAGCGGCATGTCGGAATCGTCGACGTCGACCGTGCGCGATGCGCCGTCGACCACCAGCGTGATCTGGGCCATAGGCAACCTCCCTGAAGCTTCTGTTTTTTGTAACGCGCCGAGCATAGCACAAGCCGGCCCCGGCAGCGTCAAGCGATCCAAGGTGGTCGGATCGCGGCGGCTAGACCAGCCGGCTCTGCTCCACCGCGGCCTCAATGAAGGAGGCGAACAGCGGATGCGGCTCAAACGGCCGCGACTTCAGTTCCGGGTGAAACTGGACGCCGACGAACCAGGGGTGATCTTCGTATTCGATCATCTCCGGCAGCAGCCCGTCCGGCGACATGCCGGAGAAGCGCATGCCGTGCTGCTCGAGCCGGTTACGGTAGTTGGTGTTGACCTCGTAGCGATGCCGGTGCCGCTCGGCGATTTCCGACGTCCCGTAGATTTCCGCGACGCGGCTGCCGCGCTGGAGAACCGCGGGATAGGCGCCGAGCCGCATGGTGCCGCCGAGGTCCGTATCGGCGCCGCGCTTCTGGAGCTCGTTGCCCTTCATCCATTCGGTCATCAGGCCGACCAGTGGATTTGCGGTCTGGCCGAACTCGGTGGAATTCGCGTCCTCGATACCGCACAGGTTCCGCGCCGCCTCGATCACCGCCATCTGCATGCCGAAGCAGATGCCGAAATACGGCACGCGGTGCTCACGCGCGAACTGCGCCGCCTTGATCTTGCCCTCGGCGCCGCGCTGGCCGAAGCCGCCCGGAACCAGGATGCCGTTGACGTGCTCGAGGAACGGCACGGGGTCCTCGCGCTCGAACACCTCGGACTCGATCCAGTCGAGCTTGACCGCGACCTTGTTGGAAATGCCGCCGTGCGAAAGCGCCTCGATCAGCGATTTGTAGGCGTCCTTCATGCCGGTGTACTTGCCGACCACGGCAATGGTGACCGCGCCTTCCGGATTGCGGATGCGTTCGTTGATGGTGCGCCAGACCGAAAGGTCGGGCTCCGCCTTGGGCTCGATCCCGAACGCCGCGAGCACTTCGCCGTCGAGGCCGGCGGCATGATAGGCCTCCGGCACCGCATAGATGTTGTCGGCGTCGCGCGCCTCGATCACCGCGCTCGGACGAACGTTGCAGAACAGCCCGAGCTTGCGGCGCTCCTCGGCCGGGATCGGCCGGTCGCAGCGGCACAGCAGAATGTCGGGCTGGATGCCGATCGAGCGCAGCTCCTTCACCGAGTGCTGCGTCGGCTTGGTCTTCAATTCGCCCGCGCCGGTGATGAACGGCAAGAGCGTGAGATGGATGTAGATAGCGTGATGGCGCGGCAAGTCGTTGCCGAGCTGGCGGATCGCCTCGAAGAACGGCAGGCCTTCGATGTCGCCGACGGTGCCGCCGATCTCGCACAGCACGAAGTCATAACCGTCGTTGCCGTCGCGGATGAATTCCTTGATCGCGTTGGTGACGTGCGGGACCACCTGGATGGTGGCGCCGAGATAGTCGCCGCGCCGCTCCTTGGCGAGGATCTCCTGGTAGATGCGGCCGGTGGTGATGTTGTCCTGCTTCGACGCCGGGCGGCCGGTGAAGCGCTCGTAGTGGCCGAGGTCGAGATCGGTCTCGGCACCGTCGTCGGTGACGAACACTTCGCCGTGCTGATACGGCGACATCGTGCCGGGATCGACGTTGAGATACGGATCAAGCTTGCGCAGGCGGACGCTGTAGCCGCGCGCCTGCAGCAATGCGCCGAGCGCCGCTGAGGCGAGGCCTTTTCCGAGGGAGGAGACCACGCCGCCGGTGATGAAGATGTACCGCGCCATGGGGCCTAACCTTTAGCCCCCGAGGGTCGAATTCGACGAGGACCTTGTGGCCCTGTGGATTGCCGGCGAAGCGTTCATCTCCAACCCTGTTTGTCCTGTCCGCACAAATCTTTGGCCTCGTTTCATCAGGCATTTTCAAAAGCGGCCATTCGCCACCTGCATGGCTAGTGCCCCGCTTCCGAAGTTCGTGGTACATCGCAGCACCCCTGAACACGAACTTCGGAAGCAAAGGGGCACTAGCAAGCTTATGATTCTAGTGCCGCTTTTCGATTTGAAGTTCCTAGTCGAGTTTGCGGCAACTGCTGTAGGAACTTCAAATCGGCGGCACTAGCCACAAAGTCGAAGGGCCGGTTGCCCGGCCCTTGAAGGTATCCTCACTTCGATTGCGGAACCTGCGGCCCGGCGGGCCCTTTTTCCTGCTGTTTGAGCTGCTCGAGCAGATTGCCGCCGGGAGCCTTGGGCGCCGGCGCCCCGGGGGTGGAAATCGGGGCAGAACCCGGCGTCCGCACGATCGAGGCCGGATTGCGGCTCCAGCCGGCGATGACCGACAGCAGCAGGCTGGTCGCGAAGAAGCAGGCCGCCAGGATGGCGGTGCTGCGGCTCAGCACGTTGGTCGTGCCGCGGCTGGACATGAAGCCGCCGCCGCCGCTCGACCCGATCCCAAGCCCGCCGCCCTCTGATTTCTGGAGCAGCACGAGCCCGCACATGGCGAGCACGATCATCAAGTGAATAACAATAATGAACGTCAGCATCGGACCTGTCCGCTAGGAGGCCTTCGGGCGGGCCGCCTCGTTGTCCCATATAGGAAGTCGCCGGGGTCCTACACAATCCCGGGGCGGTTTTCCATCCTTTATCCAGGATTAGACCTGCCAGACCGCGTCCGGGTCCTCCTCGGGCACGACAATGGCCTCGACCTGGAGCACCCGGTCGGCATGGACTTCGGTGCTCTGAATCGGGACGTCATATCCCACCTTCCAGACCACGAGGTCGTAGGTCCCCTTGGGCACATCGACCGCGGCCATTCCGGCCGGATCGGTCGTCGCGCGATAAAGCCCGAGGCGAATGTCGGCGCCTTCGATCGGATTGGAGGTATCCTTTTCCGTGACCCTCACCGTCAGGCGGTGTTCCGCCGGCCGCGCCATCACGACGGTGAAATTGGAGGTCGCTCCCTCATGCGGCAGCGCGACGTCGGTGGCGGCAAACCGGACCGACCATGCGCAGGGCCCTTCGCGATCGGGCGCCGAAAGCTGGAGCTGCGTCCAATACAGCCCGCTCGTGCCCGGCCACGGCGCATCGCCCAGACGTCCTTGCGCGAGAACCGCGCCGGCGTCGTCGCAGACTTCGATCGTTCGGCCGCTCAGTTTGAAATCGCCGGCCGACTTCGCTCCGGCCTTGATGTCGAACGCCTGCCCCATCACCACCGGCGACGGAATATCCCAGACCGCCAGGCTGCTCGTCTGTGGCTTCACGCTGACGTTGATCGATAGCGGCTCCGCGTCGTGTCGAACGCCCGATGCCTGGTCCTGCGGTAGCGAGATGCGCCAGACATGGACGCCGACCTGAGGCGGCGCACGCAAGGTGAGTTCGAGCACTTCGGCGGCGTCAGCCGATGGCGCCTGCCGTGCTGCTTCGGCGCCGGCGGGAACCGCGATATCCAGCGCGAGGCCGTGCAGATCGCAGCCGTCCGCACATGCCACCGCAACCTTGACGACAAAGGTCGCGCCGACCGGCACCTCCACTGGTGCCGGATCGTCGAGCACGATCGTTGCGGTATGGGTCTGAGACGCCGTCATCGGCATGCCACGTGCGCGTCGCGTCGTATTCCTTCGCGGCGCAAGAGTGCTAGGCTTGCCGGGCAAAGACAACCACCTCTTCACAGAAGGACGGCGCTCATGCAAATCAATGACCGCAGGGACTTCATCCAGAAAGGTCTCTTCCTCGCCGGAACCGCAGGCCTGCTTTCGTCGGGTCTCGCGCCCGTCGCCAGCTATGCACAGACGCTCGGAAAGATGCGCCGCTCAAACCGCTACGACGACACCTTCATCCACCAGCGCAAGCCGTTCTCGTGGCCGGGCGGCAAGACGCTGGCGATCTGGATCGCCCCCAATGTCGAGGTGTGGCACTACGATTCAGCGGTCGGCACCGGCGTCTCGCCCAACCCCACCAACCGCGTGCCCGACGTCGTCAACTACGCCTGGCGCGAATACGGCATGCGGATCGGACTCTGGCGGCTCGCCGACGTCCTCGACGGCGCCGGCGTCAAGGCGACGGTCGCGCTGAATTCGCAGGTTTGCGACGAGCATCCCCAAGCCGTCGAGGAAATGAAGAAGCGCGGCTGGGAGTTCATGGGGCACGGCACCACCAACAGCGAAAGCCTTGCCGGTCTTGCTCCCGAAAAGGAGAAGGAAGTCATCGCGCACGTGCTCAAGACGATCGGCGCGGCGACGGGACAGCGGCCGCGCGGCTGGCTCGGCACCGGGCTCACGCAGACCAACAACACCCTCGACATCCTCGCCGAGGAAGGCGTGACCTATTGCGGCGACTGGAACAACGACGATCAGCCGTACCGCATGAAGGTCAAGAGCGGGAAGATGATGGGGATCCCCTACTGCATGGAGATCAACGACATCCCGCTGTTCATCCGCAAGGGCTACACCGGCGAGCAGTACTACCGATCGGTGATGGACCAGTTCGAAGGATTGCTGGCGGATAGCGATAAACATGCACGCGTGATGGGCATTCCATTGCATCCGATGATCATCGGGCAACCGCTGCGCGCCAAATATCTGCAGCGCGCTCTGGCCGAGATGAAGAAGCACGACAAGGTGTGGTTCGCGACCGGCGGTGAGATCATCGACGCGTATGAGAAACTGAACCCGGTCGGTTAGGCCGACACTGAAAATAGCTACGCCCGGAGCCGCTGGCTCCGGGCAATAGCAACGGCCGTTCAGTAGTCCCAGACCGCCGGTACGCAACGAAAGGCGTCGCCGGCGACCGCCACATGGCAGACGGACGGGAACGACAGGTGAGTGGCCACCAGCGGCTCGCGGGTCGCCGCCAGCTCCCGCAGAAGATTGACGCGGACGCGGGCCGCCTCCTCGGGGTCGTGTTCGAAGCCGTTGTGCCATTCGGGCTGGTCGAACCCGACCTGGAACACGGCGTCGCCGGCGAACGTCAACCGGTCGCCGCCGGACGCCAGGCGGACCACGCTGTGCCCGGGGGTGTGGCCGCCGGTGCGACGGACGATCACGCCCGGCGCCACCTCGTACTCCTCCTCGAACGGCCGCAGCTGGTTGTGGTACAGGTTCACGAACCGCTTGGCCGCCCGCCGAAGCGCGTCCGGGAATCCCGGCGGCATGACGGCGCGGGAGAAATCGGGCGCCTCCCAGAACTTGAGCTCGGCGGCTGCCACGTGGATCCGCAGATCCGGACGCAGCTGCTCCTTCACCCCGTCGATCAGCAGCCCGCCGATGTGGTCCATGTGCATGTGGGTCAGCACCACGTCGGTCACGGATGCGAGATCGATGCCGGCTGCCTCCAGTCGCTGGGCCAACCGCCCGGCCTGCGGCAAGTGCAAGTCCGGGTCCGCCCCCAGCCCAGCATCGATGAGTATGGTCCGGCCGCCGCTACGCACCACGACCACGTTCAGCGGCCAGTCGAGCATTTCCGGCGGCAGGAACATGTCCTCCAGCCAGGCTGCCCGGACGGCCGGCTCGACGTTGTGGGCCAACGTCTTGGCCGGTATCGGCAGCACTCCATCGCTGACCACCAGCACGTCAATCTCGCCGACCTTCAGCGCGTAGCGGGACGGAACCAGCTCGTCGCGCCCCGGTGCATCGGAGTGTGAGGTGTAATGTAGGTTCATGGTTGTCTCCCTTTTCTGATGTGTTGAAACCGGATTGGTCTTCGTCTTGCTCTCGCCTACCTTGGCGCCGACGAGTGGCCGAGCCACTCTTCGAAACGGATCGCGCCGATCCGCGGATTCTGGCCGGGAGTCAAAGATTGGTCGTTCAACTCCGTGCCGAAGTAGCGCGCGTGAATGTCGGCGACCACCTGACGTTCGTCGTGGTTTGCGGCCAGATATTTGCGGGCGAGCTTGTCGAGCGGAATCTTCTCGGGACCAGCCACCTCGACAGTGCCGTTCAGCGGCGGTCCGACCGTAAGATCAGCCAATGCAGCGACGACATCGTCCGACGCGATAGGCTGCAGAAGGGCGGGTGACAGGCGGATCGTTCCTTCACCAGCCGACTTGATGATGCCGTTGACGAATTCGAAGAACTGTGTCGAGCGCAGGATCGTGTACGGAATCGTGGACCGCTTGATGAGATCTTCTTGCGCCATCTTGGCGCGGAGATAGCCGCTGTCCGGAAGGCGGTCGGACCCGACTACCGACAGCGCAACGTGATGTTTCACGCCGGCGGCCGCTTCCGCCGCCAGAAGATTGTGGCCGGACGTCACGAAGAATTCCATGACCGCCCGGTCCTCGAACGACGGCGAGTTCGCCACGTCGACGACCGTATGAGCGCCGGCCAGCGCCTCGGCCAGCCCCTCCCCGGTGATGGTGTTGACGCCGGTATTGGGCGCCGCCACTACGACCTCGTGGCCCTTCTGCCGGAGCCTGTTCACGAGCTTCGATCCGATGAGGCCGCTGCCTCCGACGACGACGATCTTCATGGCCTGCTCTCCGTTTGGCCCGTCATCGGGCTGTGATGTGTGAACGGAGAATGCCTGCCCGCAGGCCGAAAGACTTTGCGGTGACGTCCAATTGCGCTTCAGTTTGTCTTGGTTATTCGTCCAAGCGGAGGTGCTATCCTGTCCATGACGGGTCGCGCGGAGCGCCGACGTGAAAATTTTATTCGAAGACTACGTGCTTGACCCCGAGCGGCGCGAGCTCACCCGGGGGTCCGAACCGGTTGCCATGGGGCCGCAGGTCTTCGACCTGCTCCTCTACCTGGTGCAGCAGCGCGAGCACGTCGTCACCAAGGATGACCTGCTGAACGCGGTATGGGGCGGCAGGATCGTTTCGGAATCGACCCTGACCAGTCACATCAATGCGGTACGCAAGGCTATCGGCGATAATGGCGAGCAACAGCGCCTGATCCGAACCGTTCCCCGCAAGGGATTCCGGTTCGTCGGCGACGTCAGGGAAGCGCCGCCGCCGACCGGCGCCTTGCAGGCTGAGAGCGCAAGACCAAACGAGCCTCTTGCACCTCTGCTGGCTCTCCCCGACAGCCCATCCATCGCCGCCCTCCCATTCCTGAATCTGAGCGGCGACCCGGAACAGGAATACTTTGCCGACGGTGTCGTGGAGGACATCATCACGGAACTGTCACGCATCCGTTGGCTGTTCGTCATCGCGCGCAATTCGAGCTTCACCTACAAAGGCCGCGCCGTCGACGTGAAGCAGGTCGGCCGCGAGCTGGGCGTGCGCTACGTGCTGGAAGGCAGCATGCGCAAGGCCGCAAACCGCGTGCGCATCACGGGGCAGCTCATCGACACGTCAACCGGGGCGCACCTCTGGGCAGACCGCTTCGAAGGAACTCTCAACGACATCTTCGAGCTGCAGGATCAGATAACCGAAAGCGTCGTTGGCGCGATCGCGCCGCAGCTGGAGCGAGCGGAGATCGAACGCGCAAAACGCAAACCGACCGAAAGCCTCGACGCGTATGACTACTATCTGCGTGGAATGGCAAACCTGCACCGAGGAACAAAGGAGGCCATCAATGCGGCGCTTGCGTCGTTCCATCGCGCGATCGAGCTCGATCCGGATTTCGCGTCGGCTCTCGCGATGGCCGCGTGGTGCTATTTCTGGCGCAAGGTCAACGGCTGGATGACGGACCACGCAAGAGAGATGGCCGAGGGCGCCCGCCTGGTCCGCCGGGCCGTGGAATTGGGCAAGGACGATGCGGTTGCGCTCGCGAGAAGCGGTCACGCGCTCGGCCATCTCGTCGGCGATCTCGATGGCGGTATCGCATTGATCGACCGGGCGCTGGTGCTCAATCCGAACCTAGCGGCTGCCTGGTTCCTTGGCGGCTTCCTCCGACTCTGGCGCGGCGAACCGGACGATGCCATCGAACGCTTTGCGCACGCCATGCGCCTGAGCCCCCTGGATTCGGAGATGTATCGAATGCAGGCCGGAACGGCGATGGCGCACTTGTTGGCGGGGCGCTTCGACATCGCATCGTCTTGGGCGGAGAAGGCGTATCGGGAGTTGCCGAGCTTCCTCATGGTGGTCGCCGTCATCGCTGCAAGCCACGCTCTTGCCGGCCGCACCGATGAAGCGCGGCGAGCAATGCAGCATGTGCGCAAGCTCGATCCCGCGCTGCGCATCGCCAATCTCAAGGACTGGCTCCCGCTCCAGCGACCGGAGCATCTCGCCACGTTCGCGGACGGGCTGCGAAAGGCTGGATTGCCGGAGTGACGGGCGTCATACGGCAACGGCCGGCAACATTTACCGCCAATTCCTCAAGCAATCTTTCTTGTTGGCCATTTGAACCAAGGAGCATGCTCGCGCGACTAAGCGCATCACGCCTTGTTCCATGGCGGATCCATCGGCCGCGGGGCGACGATACCCGCGACCTCAGCGAGCATCCTCGGTATCTCGGTGGCCGCGCGTCACAGATTGCCGCGCGGATTTGAGGGTATGGAGACAATGGCACTAGCATTACCCACAACCCATCCGCCTCGGACGATGCCATCCGCGGTATCGACGCGGACGCATTTGGCCGATGCCGCCTTTGCCGCCGTGCGGGATTTTTACGTCACATCGCGCTACGCACAGCATCGTAACGATCCCGATATTTGCGACTTCACCTTCGGCAATCCGCATGAAATGCCGCTCGCCGGTCTCGTTTCCGCGATCCGCGAACGCGCGGTGCCGCAAGACAAGAACTGGTTCGCCTACAAGACGAGCGAGCAGGAACCTCAGGCTTTCTTGGCCGACCGCCTTGGGCGCGAACTCGGGCTCGCCTTCGAGCCCGCTGACATTGCCCTTACCGCGGGTGCCTTCGCGGCGATCATGGTGGCGTTCCACCTGGTGCTCGACCGCGGTGATGAGGTCGTGTTTTCCGAGCCGGCTTGGTTCTGCTACGAGCCGATGTTGCTGGCCGCCGATCTGGTACCGCGCAAGGTCCGGTTGAAGGGCCCGGCATTCGATCTTGATCTCGATGCGATCGAGTCGGCGATCGGCCCGAAGACCCGGCTCGTGATCATCAATACGCCGCACAACCCCACCGGCCGCATCTATGGTCGCGACACGCTCAACGCCTTAGCTGATTTGCTTGAGCGCGCCTCGGCTCGATTCGGTCGGCGCATCTTCTTGCTGTCCGACGAACCCTATCGGCGGCTGAGGTTCGATGGACGCGGCTTTGTCAGTCCGGCCGCGGTCTATCCCTGGACGCTCATCTCCTACAGCTACGGCAAGGTGTTGCTCGCTCCCGGCCAGCGCGTGGGATATCTCGCTCTTTCTCCGTTGATGCCGTTGGGCGATCGGCAGGCGCTGCGCGACGCGATGTTCTCGGCGCAAATGGCGCTCGGCTGGTGTTTCCCCAATGCCGTGATGCAGTACGCGTTGCCCGACCTGGAAGCGCTGTCGATCGACCAGGCCGCGCTCGCGCACCGCCGTGACCAACTCACCGGAACGCTGGCGCGCGCGGGCTTCGATGTGCTGCCGCCGGAGGGCACATTCTACCTGTGGAGCAAATGGCCGACGGGCGACCCCGACCGGCATTGGAATGCGCTTGCTGATCGCAAGGTTTTCGTGCTGCCGGGCTCGATCATGGGCTCGCCCGGCTATCTGCGGATCAGCCTCACCGCGTCCGATCGAATGGTCGAGCAAGCCTTGCCGGCGTTCGGCGCGATCGCATCTGCCTAAAGGGATCGCGGAGCAACCGATGACAAGACGGTTCAACAATATCCTCGAGACGGTCGGGCGCACGCCCGTCGTCAAGGTTGCGAAATTTTCTCCGCCCGGTGTGGAGGTCTTCGTGAAATTGGAGGCCTTCAATCCGCTCGGCTCCGTCAAGGACCGGCTGGCCTTGGGCGTTATCGAAGCGGCGGAGCGAAGCGGAGCCCTGAAGCCCGGACAGACGGTGATCGAGGCAACCAGCGGCAATACCGGAATCGGCCTGGCGATGGTGTGCGCGCAAAAGGGCTACCCGCTCGTGGTGACGATGGCGGAAAACTTCAGCGTCGAACGGCGCAGGCTCATGCGGTTCCTGGGTGCGAAGGTGGTGCTGACTCCGGCATCCGAGAAGGGCAGCGGAATGGTCGCCAAGGCACTGGAGCTCGCCCAAACCCACGGCTGGTTTCTCTGCCGCCAGTTCGAGAACGAAGCTAACCCGGACTTTCATTCCAAGACCACCGCGGTTGAAATTCTGCACGACTTCGAGGGCGACAGACTCGACTATTGGGTCACCGGCATGGGCACCGGCGGTACGCTCAAGGGCGTCGCGCGCGTCCTGAAGAAGGAAAGACCGGAAACGAAGATCATCGCTTGCGAGCCCGACAATTCATCGGTGGTCGGAAGCGGCATTGCTCAGGCGCGCGGCGCCGACGGTGCGCCTTCGGAAAGCCATCCCTCCTTCCGCCCCCACCTCATGCAAGGCTGGACGCCGGACTTTGTCCCGAAGCTGGTCGAGGATGCGGTCAACGCCGGACTGATAGACGAGGTGTTGCCAATCAAGGGCGGTGACGCGTTGCGGCTCGCGCGCGAGCTGGCTCAAAAGGAAGGAATCTTCACCGGGATAACCGGCGGGGCCACCTTCGCCGGAGCTCTGCAAATCGCCGCCCAAGCCGAGAAGGGTGCGAAGATTTTCTGCATGTTGCCGGATACCGGCGAACGCTACCTGAGCACCCCGCTGTTCGAAGACGTTCCGGCCGAAATGACCGACGAAGAGATCGAAATCTCTCAATCGACGCCACGCTACCGATTTGACCTCAAGCCTTCGTCGCCGCCGGCAAAGCCCAAAGCCGAGGCACCCTCCCAACTCAGTCCGGAAGCAGAAGCATTCGTGACCGGGGTCACGTCCGATCCCAGCCAGCCGATTGTCATGTTTGCGCTTGAGTGGTGCGAATTTTGTTGGTCGGTGCGCAAGCTGTTCAAGCAGTTCGACATTCCTTATCGTGCGATCGATCTGGATTCCGCCGACTATCAAAAGGACAATTGGGGCGGCCAAATTCGCAACGTGTTGAAGGCTCGCATCAATTCCCCCACCATTCCGCAGATTTTCGTTGGCAACCAGCACATCGGTGGATGCACCGAAGCCTTTGATGCTTTCAATGATGGAAGGCTGCAAAAACTATTGCGCGATCTCGGTATCAAATTCAAACCGGCCGACAATGTGAACGCCTATTCGTTCCTGCCGAAGTGGCTTCATCCGAGATAGCGGCTGACGCCGCCGAACGGCGTGAAGAACACGCGCCGCGCCCCATCGGTTTCGGTTAACAAATCCCTGCGCCGATGCGCCGCATTTGAATCGAGCTTTCAACGAGATCTCAGACAATTGTCTCTATGGTTGTCCCCAAAATCCAATGGGGTTGGGGGAACAACACCATGCGTCACAGGGCTGTTCCGGCAGCGACCATGATCGTTGTCGCGGGGCTGATCGGCGTTACGCAGGCGCGATTGCCGCGTCCGGTCAGGGACTATCGTGAGCGCGTCAGTATCGAGATGTCGGCCATCGCACTGCACGACACGATTGCCGATTGGGTCGGCGTGCGATCTGCCGCACCCTTCGGCCAGCAGATGCTGCGATCGTAAGAGCAGAAGCTGGTATCGGCGTCGGGTTGCAATGGCGGCCGAGGGTTGGCGCGGTTGGCAACCGTTAGCCGGCCCAGTTCGGCGTCTCGTGCACGATGCGGCCGCCGATCAACGTCATCAATGACGTGAGGCCTTCGATGCCGCTCTCGTCGATCGTCAACGGATCGGCGCTGAGCACCGCGAGGTCCGCGTATTTCCCAACCTCCAGCGTGCCGCGCTTGCTTTCGTCAAACGTAAGATAGGCGCCGTCGGTGGTGGCGCAGCGCAGCGCTTCCATGCGCGTCAGCGCCTGCTTGGGCGCGATCCGTTGCTTGGTGACATAGCTCGTGCGCTGGATCGCCTGCGAGACCGGCAAGAAGTTCGAGATCGGCACGTTGTCGGTCGCCAGCGACACCTTCACCCCGGCATCGAGCAGGCTGCGCAATGGCACGATCTCATCGTGGCGCTCCGGCGGCAGCCGCTTGGCGTGAACGTGCAGCCCTTTGTAGAGATAGTTGTTGGTGTGGGTGGTGAGCACCAGACCCATGCGCACGATGCGCTCGACGTCCTTGGGCGAGAAGTCATTGATGTGCGCGATCACCCAACGCTTGCCCTTGAGAGGCACCTCGCGATCGACCTCGTCGTAGATGTCGAGCACGGGCGGACCGTTCATGACCACGCGGATATCGTTTGCCGCGCAGCGCACCAGGACCTCCTTGAGCTGGGCGCGCGGCAGCCCCGACGTGTAGTTGAACCCGGCCCAGCCGGTGTAGGCCCCCGCAGCGGCGGTCCGCAGGTCGCCGGCGGGTGGCTGTCCGAGGCTGAGATAGGCGCCGCTCATCTTGAGGCGGTCGTCGCCGAGCGCGGGCTCGCCGAGCCACGCCGCCCATGAATCCACGAACGGCCCGAGCGGCGCCTTGCCTGCGGCGAGCCAGTCCGGGCTGAAGGCGAGCGTCGTGCGCATGGAGAGCGCGCCGTCCCGGTGCGTCTCCTTGTAGACGCGGATCAGTTCACTCGCCGCGCCGTGTCCCTCGAAAATGCCGGTGGTGCCGACGGCGTGATAGAGGCGCTGCGATTCCTGCAGCGCTTTCATCCGGTCTTGATGCGAGAACCGCGTCGCATCGCGGAACCACAGCAGCTCCGTGATCGGCTGCATCTCCTGCTCGACGAAGACGCCGGTCGGATCGCCGTTTGAATCCTTCTCGATGGTCAGCGATTTCACCGGCGACGCGGTGTCGCGCGTGATGCCGGCGCGTTTCAGCGCTTCGGTGTTGGCGCACGACACGATAGGGAACGTTCCGCGCCAGAACCCCCAGATCGAGCGGATGTAGACCGGGTTGTTCGGCGCCGCTGCGTCGAGCTCCTGACGGGTCGGCCAGCGCTTCTCGGCGAGCATGTCGGGAACGTCGAAATAATACGGCGGATCGCCGATCGGCATGGTCACGATCCACTCGCCGGGCTTCTTGCCGCGCGCGAGCTCCGCGATCCGGTCCTGGATGTCGCGGATCGAGCGCACACGACCGAGCGACGGAAAGACGTTGCGCAGCCCCTCGCGGTCCATATGCGCATGGCCGTCGGTGATGCCGGGAATGACCGCCTTGCCCTTGAGGTCGACGACGCGCGTGGCCGGGCCGGTGTGCGCCGCCATCGCGTCGTTCGGGCCGACCGCGATGATCCGGTCGTTCGCCACGGCGATCGCCTCGGTGACGCGCGACGCCCCGTCGATCGTGATGATCTTGCCGTTACGGAGGACGAGATCGGCAGCCGCCGTCGCCGCTGCGGCGGGAGCACGCGCGCCCTCGCCCTGCTCCGGTTTCACCGCAGCCGCCACCACCGCGGCGCTGGCAGCGCCCGCCCCGGACAAGAAGTTTCGCCGCCGGATCGTTCGCTTGGCCATGCTGGACTCCCCACCGGATGTTGTTGTGCACGAATGCTAGAGGTACGCCCTCGCAATACCGAGAAATTCCTCGCCCTTGAGGCTCGCGCCCCCGACCAGCGCGCCGTCGACGTTCGGCACGTGCATCAGCTCGCCGGCGTTCGACGGTTTGACCGAGCCGCCATAGAGGATGCGAATTTGCCGTCCCGCAGGCCCGAAGCGCGTCTCGAGATGGCGCCGGATGAACCCATGCACCGCCGCCACGTCGGCCGGCGTCGGCGTCAACCCGGTGCCGATCGCCCACACCGGCTCGTACGCGACCACCAGGTTTTCCGGGGTTGCGCCGTCCGGCAGCGAGGTCTGTGTCTGCACATGCACCACGTCGAGCGTCTTGCCGCCCTCGCGCTCGTCCTTGGTTTCGCCCACACAGACGATGGCCATCAGCCCGGCGCGCCATGCGGCTCGCGCCTTGGCGTTCACTTCCGTGTCGGTTTCCCGATGATACATGCGCCGTTCCGAATGCCCCACAATGACCGCCCTCGCGCCTGCATCGCGAAGCATTTCCGCCGACAGGTCGCCGGTGAAAGCGCCGGACGCCTCGGCGTGACAATCCTGCGCACCCACCATGACCGGCGTGCCCTGCACCAAGGTCGCGAAGGTGGCGAGCAGCGTGGCCGGCGGACAGACCATCAGGTCGGTCTGCGCCGCGACCTCGCCGGCGCCGCGCATGATCTTGGCGAGCTCGGCCGACGAGCCGCGCAATCCGTTCATTTTCCAGTTGCCCGCCACGAGGGGACGCGGAGTTTCGGCCATGATGGTTCCTGTCGGGGATATAAACGATCGGCACCGCCCTTGCGGGCAGGCGCGGGTTAGTGTCTGTCAGCACGCTATTGATGCAATTGCCGGCCCCCCATCCCTACCATTGACCGCCTTCGCCGGAGCACCTAAATCCTTTGCGGATTCCGTTGGTTAGGTTCTTCCTGCGGCGCAGCGGCGCAATCTCGTGACCGAGGACGAAATCTAACCTAGGATGACCGTAACGCCTTGCCGGCGCAGGAGCAAAACGCCCTAAAGCACCGGCGCACTCAAATCACCCGGAACCGGCTACATGCTTCGAGGTATTCGCACCGCCTCCGCCAATTGGCTCGGCAGAATTGTGATGGGCGTCGTGCTCGGCCTGATCGCGATCAGCTTCGCGGTCTGGGGCATCGGCGACATTTTCAAGGGCTTCGGCCGTTCGCACCTGGCGCGGATCGGCGGTACCGAGATCTCCATCGAGCAATTCCGCCAGCTCTATAGCGAGCGGCTGCAGCAGCTCGGCCGTCAACTGGGCCGCCCGATCACCTTGGATCAGGCGCGCCAGATGGGCCTCGACCAGCAACTGGTGGGGCAGCTCATCGGCGAAGCGACGATCGACGAGCGCGTGAAGGCGCTGCGGCTCGGCATCTCCGATGCCGAGATGAGGCGCCGGATCACGACGAGTTCCGGAATTCCTCGGTCCGACCGGCCAGTTCGACCCCACGCTCTTCGACATGCGGCTGCGCCAAAACCAAACCACCGAGCAGCGCTTTGTCAACGATCAGCGCCGCTTGCTGTTGCGGCGGCAATTGGCCGGCACCGTTCTCAACGGAACGCAACTGCCGAAAGCGGCGATGGACGCCGCCGAGCGCTATCAGAACGAACAGCGCTCCATCGAATACGTACTGCTTGACCGGGCGCAGGCCGGAGAGATTCCCGAGCCGACGCCGGAAGTGCTCGCGAAATATTTCGAAGAGCGCAAAGTCCTGTTCCGCGCACCGGAATATCGCAAGATCGTCGTGCTGCCGCTGTTGCCCGGCGAGCAGTCGGCGTGGATCGAGATCTCCGACGACGATCTGAAGCGCGCCTACGAGACCCGGCGCGCGCGCTACCTCACCCCCGAACGCCGGACGCTGCAACAGCTCGTCTTCGACAATCCGCAGGACGCTCAGGCGGCGGCAGACCGGATCGCCAAGGGCGAGTTGTTCCTCGACATCGCCAAGGAGCGCATGCTCAGCGAAAAGGAGATCGATCTCGGCACGCTGACCAGGGCCGCGATGGTCGACCAGGGCATCGCTGCCGCCGCCTTCGCGCTCAAGGACGATGAAGTGAGCGCGCCCGTCAAAGGACGGTTCGGGACCGTGCTGGTGCGCGTGCTGAAGATCGAGCCCGAGCAGGTCCGGCCGTTCGACGAACTCCGCGACGAGCTGCGCAAGGAACTGGCCAACGAGCGCGCCCGCGCCGAGATCCTGCCGCTCTACGACAAGATCGAGGACGAGCGCTCGATCGGCCGGACGCTGTCGGAGGCTGCCGCAAACCTCAAGCTTGCGGTGCGCACCTTCGAGGTGAACCGCCAGGGCGTCGGCCCGGCGGGTGAGACGTTGAGCGGGATCCCCGAGGTGCAGCGCGTGCTCACCTCCGCCTTCGCTACCGAAGCCGGCGTTGAGAACGATCCGCTGCAAGTGGCCGGCGGCTACATCTGGTACGAGGTAACGGGCATCACGCCCGAGCGCGAGCGGACGCTCGACGAGGTCAAGGACCAGTTGATGACGCGCTGGCGTGACGACCAGGTTGCGAACCTGCTGCGCGCCAAGGCCGCCGAAATGCTTGAGAAGCTGAAGGCCGGCGCGGCGTTCGCCGAAGTCGCGAAGGCCGCGGGCTTGAAGGTCGAGACCAAAGCCGACATCAAGCGCGGCAACGCGCTGCCGCCGCTGTCGGTCCGCACCATCGACGCGATCTTCAGGTCCGCCGATGGCGGGTATGGGAGCGCGGAAGCCGCTGCGCCGGTCGAGCAGATTGTGTTCCGCGTCGTCGGCGTCACGATGGCGAAGGTCGACGAAAAGTCGGAAGAGGCCACACGCGTCCGCGAAGCGCTCAATCGCAGCTTCACCGAGGACGTGTTCGGCGGATATCTCGGCTACCTCCAGCGTCAGATCGGCGTGTCGATCAACGACAATGCGCTCAAGCAGGTCGTCACCGGGCAGAGTCCCAGCACCAATTGATCGATTGAGACTAGTGCCGCCGATTTGAAGTTCCTACAGCGGCTGCAACAAACTCGGCTAGGAACTTCGAATCGAAAAGCGGCACTAGAACTATAAAGTGCTAGTGCCCCTTTGTTTCCGAAGTTCGTATAAGAGGCCGCCGCGAAATCGTACGAACTTCGGAAACGGGGCACTAGAATGCAGATCGAGCCGCAGGCATCGGCCTTTGCCAAGCGCTATGCAGGCGGCGAGGCGCAGGTGGTCTGGACCACGCTGGTCGCCGACCTCGAAACGCCGGTATCGGCATTCCTCAAGATCGCCGGCAGCCGGCCCTTGAGCTTTCTCTTCGAATCCGTCGAAGGCGGCGCCGTGCGCGGCCGCTATTCGATCATCGGGCTGGAGCCCGACGTGATCTGGCGCTCGGTCGCGGGCAAGGCCGAAATCGACCGCAGCGCGCGCGGCAAGAGAGGCCGCTTCACGCCGTGCAAGGAGGCGCCGCTCGAGTCGCTGCGCGCGCTGGTCGCCGAAAGCGCAATCGAACTGCCCGACGTGCTGCCGCCGATGGCCGCCGGCATCTTCGGCTATCTCGGCTACGACATGGTGCGGCTGATGGAGAAGCTGCCGTCACCCAATCCGGATCCGATCGGCCTGCCCGATGCCGTGCTGGTGCGCCCCACCATCGTCGTGGTGTTCGACGCCGTCAAAGACACCATCACGGTGGTGACGCCGGTGCGTCCGGAAAAGGGCGTGTCGGCGAAGACCGCGCTGGCGCGTGCGAGCGACCGCCTCTCCATCGTCGTCGACGCGCTTGATCAGCCGCTCGATCATGCCGCCGCAAGCGCAAAGACCGGCTCGCTGACGGTGCTGCCGGCGTCGAACACGACGCCCGCCGAATACGAACGCATGGTGAAGGCCGCCAAGGAATACATCGCCGCTGGCGACATCTTCCAGGTGGTGCTGTCGCAACGCTTCGAGGCGCCGTTCGAGCTGCCGCCGTTCTCGCTCTACCGCGCGCTGCGCCGCGTGAACCCCTCCCCTTACCTCTACTTCCTCGACCTCGGCGAATTCGCCATTGCCGGATCGAGCCCGGAAATCCTCGTGAAGTTGAGCAACGGCACGGTGACCGTCCGCCCGATCGCCGGGACGCGTCCGCGCGGCGCGACACCGCACGAGGACCAGGCGCTCGAAGCCGAGTTGCTGGCCGACCCGAAGGAGCGCGCCGAGCACCTGATGCTGCTCGACCTCGGCCGCAACGACGCCGGCCGCGTCTCCGAGATCGGCACCGTCAAGGTCACCGACCAGTTCTTCATCGAGCGCTACAGCCAGGTCATGCACATCGTCTCCAATGTCGAAGGCAGCCTGTCCAGCAAGCACGATTCAATCGACGCGCTGGCGGCGGGCTTCCCGGCCGGAACCGTCTCGGGCGCGCCGAAGGTGCGCGCGATGGAGATCATCGACGAACTGGAAAAGGAGAAGCGCGGGCTCTACGCCGGCGCGGTCGGTTACTTCTCCGCCGCCGGCGAGATGGACACCGCGATCGTGCTGCGCACCGCGCTGGTCAAGGACGGCATGATGTATGTGCAGGCCGGCGCCGGTATCGTCGCCGATTTAAATCCGAAGTCCGAGCAGATCGAGTGCGTCAACAAAGCCAAGGCGCTGTTCCGCGCCGCCGAGGAAGCCAAGCGCTTCGCCAGCACGGCCAAGCGGGGGCAGTAGAATTGGACTTCGGCTAGGGCGAGAAGACTCGTCCGCTCGTCCCCGCGAAAGCAGGGACCCAGGATTAAGGCTAGGCTACTGGATACCAGACGCCCGACGTGATCAAGGGCCGGGTCAGGGCAACAATCATCCAAAGGTGTGCCAAGCCCACACCAAAGGATTTGCCCGGCTGAACGGGACGTTATGTACCCTACGATGACCACCGGTGACTTTAGAGCAGCAGGATAGTGGGGGCCCGTGCCTGACTTTCAACACCTGCGCAGTAAGTACGGTGATTGGCTGCTGACATTTCTGACAGCTTTGCTAGCGTTGATGATATTTGTCTTCGCCCCGCTGCAGGCAGAAGGAATTTACGCATTCCAAGGTTTTGCAGTTGGCGGATTGCTGGTGGTCATCGGTAGTGCGTTAGTTATTTCTACAAACCCGATTGCGCTGGCGTTGATGTGCATCGCATTCGTTGCCAATGTTGCTGTGTTTATTTTGCGGCTTTCTCCACCCGCTTGGCCCTACAACCTGCACTTACTAGCTGCGGCTTGGCTGATCATCGCGATTACTCTCGGGACGATCGTTGCCGGCGCGGTGTTTAGGCAAGGTCGCGTCACTTATCACCGAATTGTTGGCGCGGTTCTTTTGTATTTGCTGATTGCGATAGGCTTTGCGACATTATTCATGTTCGTCGGCCTATCGGTACCCAATGCGTTTAAGGGAGTTTCGTTTGAAGACGACGCAGCCCTTGCCAGTGAACTTTTTTACCTAAGTTTTACGACCCTGACGTCGACTGGCTATGGCGATATCGTACCGGTCCATCCGCTGGCGCGAAGTCTTTGCAATATCGAAGCCGTAATTGGTCAACTTTATCCGGCTACGCTTTTGGCGAGGCTTGTAACTTTCCAATTGCGAGACAGATAGCCAGCAGTCTGATGCTTTGCTTCAGTGCAGCAAAATGCCCGCTTTCGCGGGCATGAGCGGAGGATAGAGCCACTCCGAGTTGAGCGTATTCCGGAACCGCATCATGCTCGCCACACCAGGCTTCCATCACCTGCACCTCAACTCCGTCGATCCCAGCGCCGCGATCGATTTCTATGTGCGGCAATTTCCGAGCACGTCAAAGACGAGCTGGGCCGGCATCCCGACCTTGAAGTCGCCGACCAATGTGCTGATCCTGTTCACCAAGGTCGACACGCCGCCGCCGACGTCGCCGCAAACCGCGCTGTGGCATTTCGGCTGGCATGTGCAGGACTCCCGCAAGAGCCTCGAAACCTACAAGGCCCGGTCGGACGTCGCGCATTTCCCGCTCTACACGTCGGACGAAGGTGGCACGGTGCTGATCAGCAGCGACACCTGGCCGGCCGGCCCGGCGCTCGGATTGACGCGCGCCGAGATCGCCGACGCAAAAGCTAAAGGTGTCGAGCCACTGCGCGAGCGTGGCTTTGCCTATCTGCAAGGACCGGACGGCGCGATCGTCGAATATCTCGGCAACTTCCCGGGCGAGCGGATGAACCACGTCCACATGTTCCAGGATCATCCGTTCTGCGCGCAGCTCTGGTACCAGAAGCACCTCAATGCGCCGCTGGTCGCAGGCCGCACGCCGCCGCCGGGCATGACGGAAGCGAACTGCCAGGTGCCGCGCGGCGAGCCGTCCTGGCCGGCGATGGAGCGCGGGGGCCTCTACCGGACGCCGCGCGCGGCGGTCGAGTACGATGACGTGATGCTGACCTGGTATGCCCGTCAGAGCGACGAACCGCTCGTCGGCACGCGCGGGCATCTCTACGATCACATTGCGCTCAGCGTCGCCGACCTCGACGCCTGGGTCGCGAAATTGCGCGGCGAAGGTGTTACGTTTCTGGACCAGCCCTATCGGCTGGGCGACACCCGCGCCGTGATGATCGAGGGCCCGAGCCGCGAGGCGATCGAGCTCGTCGAGATTGAGTGATACCCTTTCCAAGTCATGGCCGGGCTTGTCCCGGCCATCCACGTCTTGCTTTCTTCCAGCAATAAGACGTGGATGCCTGCGACGAGCGCGGGCATGACGAGGCAAATATCGCGAGGACTCCATGAGCGAACCGAAATGGAAGCATGACGGCGTCCGCGTCATCCCGGGCCATTCGCTCGACGGCAACACCGCGCAGACGCCGGGCATGGACCGCAAGGCGGCGATCAATTTCGCGCGCGCCGGTGCGCAGAAGCTGTGGGCCGGAACCGTCGCCATTCACCCCAACGCCAGAACCGGCGCCCATCATCACGGCGAGCTCGAGAGCGTGATCTATGTGGTGCGCGGCCGGGCGCGCATGCGCTGGGGCGAGCGGCTGGAGTTCACCGCCGAGGCCGGTCCCGGCGATTTCATCTTCGTGCCGCCTTTCGTCCCGCATCAGGAAATGAACGCCAGCGCGGACGAGCCGCTCGAATGCGTGCTGGTGCGCAGCGACAACGAAGCGGTGGTGGTCAACCTCGACATCGACGGGGTCGAGAAACCGGAGACCGTCGCGTGGATCGATCCGATCCACAAAGGCTGATCGGGCGACCCGCGCAGCCTGGCCGTTACGGCGCTAGGGCGTGCACGCATAAACTCGGCGGGAGCTCTCTTTCTCAAAGCGGACATTGTTATGCGGCGCACCTGCAGTCCGCTTTGGGCCAGAAGCGGACATCAAGGCTTCTGCACCAATATTCGGCTTTTGATCCAAGACGGCCGCGACGGGATAAGTGTCCTGCTTCGTCAAACGTCACGCCAATAGTTTGGCGATCACGAGCTGGTAGGCGCGGTGGAGTTCGTCGTAGTGGCCCCTGAAGGCCGCGAGAAAGGCATCGATCCCCAATTTGGGCCGCTGGTCTTCGCCGTCCATCAAAATCCATTCGTAATCGTCGAATATGACAATCCCTCCCAACTCGATCATCGGCCACGTCAGGATCGCATCGCTGTAGACGTCGGTAGCTACGTGACTGCCATCGATGTAAGCGAGATCGAAACGCCGTCCGGAAATGCCAAGAGTCGGCAGCACGGTTGTCGAACTTCCTTTGATTTTCTCGACACGGCCAGCAAAGGCGGCAAGATTGAAATCGAATTGCGCCTCGGCTTTGAGAGCGAGCCGTTGGAAATGCGGGTCGAGGTGGTGTTCCACGTTTCCACCGAAAGTGTCCACGCAGACGATTCGGCTCAAGGGAAGGTAATTCAGGAAGAACAGGGCTGAGCGACCCTCCCACGAACCGATTTCAAGAATTCGGACCGGTTTCTCGCGCAACTGATGCAGCAATTCCGCCCAAAGGAAGAAATGGTTCCCGGCCCAGTCGGTTGAGAACGTCTTGTCCGTTTCCCAGGCCGTGATCCTGGCCTTTGACAAGAAGGCGGTGTCCGGCTGCGACAGATAGGTTTGGTCCTCGTCGGGATTTGTACTCAACCTATGGCTCTCAGTTGCGTGATCGCCCAGTTCCCAAACGACGCCGCGAACGCAGGATCGTGGCCAACTCCGTGTTAGGCCAGTCAAGCAAGCATGCAAATCGACTGGATCGGCTGAATAATGACCGGAACTCCCGCTCAACGCGGCCACTTGTCGCATCTGCATGCGATTTGCCAAAATGCGCCGCTTGCGCATTCAAATTATTGAGCCCGGGCCAATTCCTTTGGTCAACAGCGCGGCCGGTGCAGCCGGCACAGGACGATCATTCGCGATGACCACCATGGTCAAACCTCAACGTGACGTGCGGCTCGATTTTTTCCGTGGCCTCGCGCTTTGGCTCATTTTCCTCGACCATATCCCGACCAACGTCATCAACTCGTTCACGCTTCGCAATTATGGGTTTAGCGACGCAGCCGAGCTGTTCGTCTTCATCTCCGGCTATACCGCCGCGTTCGTCTATGGCCGCGCGATGCGCGAGCGCGGCTTTATCGTGGCAGGCGCGCGTATCCTCAAGCGGGTCTGGCAGCTCTATGTCGCTCACGTTTTTCTGTTCGTGATTTTCGTGGCCGAGATCGCCTATGTTTCGCGCACCTTTGAGAACCCACTCTTTGCCGAGGAAATGAACATCCTCGACTTCCTGCGCGAGCCATATGAGACCTTGTTCCAGGCGATGCTGCTCAAATTCAAGCCCGCCAACATGGACATATTGCCGGTCTACATCGTTCTTTTGCTCGGCTTCCCGCCAATCTTGTGGCTGTTGCTTCGTTCCCCCACGCTTGCGCTCGTCGGCTCAGTCGCCCTTTATGTGGTCTCCGTAGCGTTCGATTGGAATGTCCCGAGCTATCCAAGTGGCGCCTGGGTCATTAACCCGCTCTGCTGGCAGTTGCTGTTTGTGTTCGGCGCCTGGTGCGCGCTTTATGGAGCCGAGCATCTCACCCACGTCTACCGCTCCCCCATCGTCGTGGCACTCGCCATCGGATATCTCGTCTTCGCGTTCGCCATCGTCACAAGCTGGTACGTACCTGCGCTCCACCTCCTCGTTCCGCGATGGCTGGAGGACTTCATGTATCCGATCGACAAGGGCAACCTCGACCCGCTGCGGTTCATACATTTCATTGCGCTCGCGATCGTGGCGGTTCGGTTTCTTCCTGCCGGATTGAGCAGCTGGAAATCTCCGCTGCTTCGTCCGATCACCATTTGTGGAGAACACTCGCTCGAAATTTTTTGTCTCGGGGTGTTCCTGTCATTCACCGCTCATTTCATCCTGGTGGAGATATCCGGCGGCATAGGAATGCAGATCCTGATGAGCGCGATCGGCATCGTCTTGATGACGGCAACAGCGGCCCTGATCACTTGGTACAAGACCATGGAAAAACGCGGCCCCGCTTCGCGACAACAGCCGCCGGACGCCGACATTGCCGGTGGGGACGTCTAACGCCTCCATTGTGCACCGCGGTATTGCGCCCGCCTGTGGATGAAAGGTGGCGCAGCCAGCCATTTCAAAACCTGCGTCGAAAATACCTCTCGACCGGATGCGAATTCGGGTGATAGGGGGAAAAAACAGTTGATGCGAACCGCGGGATGCGCCTGGGGCTCAGGTTCCACGATGGTGGGAAAGCATCACAGCCGGGGCGACGAGTTCAGCGCGGTCGGAGGGTACGCCGAAATATCAACCAGAATGATGATGATCCGGTTGTCGTGGCAAGATTGAACCAAGGTCTTTCAGTGAGAGCACGTTATTCCCCGCTGTGGAACTTGAGGATACTCGCGCTGCTGGCGGTTACGTTGGCCGCTGGCCCGGTCATGTCCCAAGTTGCCAAACCCGTGCAGCCGCCCATCTGCGCGGCCCCACCAGACCTCACCCGGCTCGATTACGCGCTCGCAAGAACCGCTCGCCGGCTTGCGACCGGCGGTACTCTGACCATCGTCGCCATTGGCTCCTCGTCAACCGGCGGCGCAGGCGCAAGTTCGCCCGCCGCATCCTATCCCAGCAGGCTTGCCGTCGAACTCAAAGATTACTTCCCAGCCGGGACCATTCGGGTTGTGAACCAAGGTGCCAATGGCGAGGACGCCCGCGAGATGCTCGATCGTATGCAAGAGAGCGTGCTCGCAGAGGATCCCGACCTTGTGCTCTGGCAGGTCGGCACAAATTCCTTGCTGCTCGACCGGCCTCTTAGTCCCGCCGGCGCCCTCATCCGCGAAGGCTTGCGGAGGCTGAAAGCGGCGGGCGCAATCGATGTCGTGCTCATTGACCCACAGTTTGCACCGAAAGTGCTTGCCAAGGCCGACATCGGTACTCTCATGAGTTTGTATGACACCATTATCAAGCAAGATACTGTTGGTGTGTTTCATCGGTTCGCGGTGATGCGCTATTGGCACGAGGTTGCGGGTATTCCGTTCGAGACGTTCCTGTCTCCGGATCAGCTTCACATGAATGATTGGAGCTATGCTTGCCTTGCCAAGCTGCTCGCGAAAGCTATTTCGGAGGCCGCGACCCGCTCGACAGTGACTGCCAAAGCGCATCGTCCATAAAGTAATCCGAGAGCGGATCTCGATGTCCGCTTTGGGTCAAAAGCTGACGTTCCGTTCTTGATTTTATGTCCGCTTACCCCCCTTCCTGCGCGTTCATGCGTACACGTCCTAAAGTCCCGCCTGAGCTGCCCCCTGCCCGCTCAATACTTTGCTGGCCGCGTCGGCCGCGAACGTCATCAGCGTTGCGTCCCATTCCGACTCCGGCTTGGGATGCCTGTAAGCCAGCACGAACGTGCCCCGCGGCTTGCCGTCCACGTATACCGGCCGCGATTGAATGGCCTCCAGACCATGATCGAGGCAGACCTGTCGCCATCGCGGGTCGAACAGCGTGTCGCGTGCAATGTCCGGACATGTAATGGTCTCGCCGCGCGCGATGGCCTTCACACAGGAACCGAAACCGGACGGCTCCAGCGGGACGTGCGTGATCGCGGCCGCGAATGAGAACGGGAGCGTCGGAAACAACGCGCGCTCAATGTGGGTTTTCCCCTCATTGCTGATGGTCATTCCGGCAATTGAACCGGGCGCCAGCGCCTCAACGCGGGAGCACAGATTCCGTAGACCATCGATATCCATCATGGGACACAACTTACCCTATTGGGGGCGTTGGTGGTCAATCTCGACGTCAGCGGGAGCCGTGGAACTTAGGCCGTCGCATGGACCGATACGGTCCACAAAGCCTGGGTTTGTACCATTCCGGTCAATCGGCGCCCGCCTTCGACGCAAATCGAAACACCTGAACATGCCGGCGTCGCTTCGCGGCTGCGGCGCCGCCGCCGACGCTAACGTTAAGACCGACAACCGCTGTACAGCGAACCGGTCGCGGAAGAGGATCGCCGACAGGCACTCCAGTAAGTCCGTGGGTATTGGCGATGCGCTTGGCAAAACTCTTCCTATACCTCTACGTTGCACAGGCCGCGGCCGGCGTCGCCATCGGCTTCGCACTCCCCTTCCTTCAACTGATGCAGGGATGACGTGCCGGGCCGATGCGGTCCGCACGACGCTGGGGGGCGAGCGGCGAGCGTTGTTCATCGCCACGGTTGAATTCACACGACATCACGCATCGCTGTCATTGCCACGTTCCGCGATTGCAGTTGAATCCGCGCCGGATATGATCCTTCTTGGGTTGTTGGCGGGCACTCGCCGCGCAACGGCGGCAGGAGCGAAATGAACGAGCGGCAAACAACGGCCATCCATGCAGGTCAGTCCTCCGCGGTGCGCGCCGCAATCGTCGGCATGGGCAGCTGGGGCCAGAACCTCGTCAACAGCGTTCAGGGCAAAAGCGAGCTGATCCGGTTCGTTGCCGGCGCCACGCGCACGCCGGGGCGCGCCGAGGAATTCAGCCGCCGGCATGGCATTCCCGTGCAGGCGAGCTTCGAGGCCGTGCTGGCGGATCCATCGATCGATGCGGTGGTGCTGGCCACGCCGCACTCCATGCACACCGAGCAGATCGTTGCCGCCGCGCGCGCGGGCAAGCATGTCTTCACCGAGAAGCCGCTCGGCCTCACCACCGCGCAGTCGGCGGCCGCGGTTGAAGCCTGCGCCAAGCACAAGGTGACGCTGGCCGTCGGCTACAATTGGCGCTTCCAGCCTGCGCTGCAGGAGATCGCGCGCATGCTCGCCGACGGCCGGCTCGGCAAGCTGCTGCACATCGAGGGCAATTTCTGCGGACCCAGCGTCTACCGCTTCGGCCGTGACCACTGGCGGCAGGACCGCGACGAAGCCCCCGGCGGGGGAATGACCGGCCGCGGCGTGCATGTGGTCGATGCGATGCTCTATCTCGCGGGCGCGATCGAGCAGGTCTACGCGCAGAGCTTCCGGCTGGCGCAGGATTTTGGCGCCGACGACACCACCTCGATGCTGTTCCGTTTCAAAGGCGGCGCCACCGGCTACCTGGGCACGGTCATCGCATCGGCCGAAACATGGCGCATGCAGGTGTTCGGCTCCAACGGCTGGGTGGAGGTGGGCGACGTCGAGCACCTCACCACCTGGCAGATGAAGGTCTGCTTCCTCGATCCCGCGAACATTTTCGTCAAGCAGAAGCCGAAGCTGACGACATTCGAAACCGTCAGCACGGAGCGCGCGGAGCTCGAGCATTTCGCGCGCGCCATCAAGGCCGGCCAAGCGCTGGCGGTGCCCGGCGGCGACGAGGTGCACAATGTCGCCGTGCTGGACGCCATCGTGGAGTTGGCGCGCAAGGGCGTCCCCGTTTCCATCCCAACCTGAAGAAACATTCCATGCGTTTGTCCCGTCGCTTTTTTGCTTCCGTCGCCGCTGCGCTGCTGCTCTCGTGCGCGGGAGGGTCCGTGCAGGCGCAGCCAACGTCCGGCTACCCCAACAAGCTGGTGCGGATCATCGTGCCCTCGCCGCCGGGCGGGCCGCCCGACCAGATCGCCCGCATCATCGCGAACAAGCTGCAGATCGCGTTCGGGCAGACGGTGATCGTCGAGAACCGCGCCGGCGTCGGCGGCATGGTCGGCACCGGCTATGTCGCCAAGCTGCCGCCGGATGGCTACACCATCCTGATCACCACGGCGTCGCACACCGCCATTCCGGCGTTCACGCCCAACACCCCTTACGATGCGGTGAAGGACTTCACGCACGTCACCCTGCTCGCCGAGAACTTCGGCCAGGTGCTGGTCACGCGCCCCACGCTGCCGGTGAAGAGCGTGCAAGAGCTGGTGGCGCTGGCGCGCAAGCAGCCCGGCAAGCTCAGCTACGGCCAGGCCGGGCTCGGAACCGCCAGCCACATACCGGCGGAGGTGATGCTCGGCGCCGCCAACATCGACATGTTGCAGGTGCCCTATAAAGGCACGCCGTCCGCCATCACCGATCTGCTGGGCGGCCACATCGACATCTTCTTCATCGGCACCCAGATCGCCCTGCCCCTGGTGCAGGAGGGCAAGCTGCGCGCGCTCGCGGTCACCGGCAAGGAGCGCTGGAGCGGCATGCCCGACGTGCCGACCATGCAGGAGCAGGGCTTCAAGGACTACAACATCGTCAACTGGTTCGGCGCCTGGCTGCCGGCGGGCGCGCCGCCGGAGGTCGTGGCGCGGCTCAACACCGAGATTGCGCGGGTTCTGAAGGAGCCGGACGTACAGAAGGAATTCGATACGCTCGGCCTGCGTGGCGTAGGATCAAGCCCGGAAGACTTCGCGCGCTTCGTGGCCAAGGATGCAGCGACCATCCAGGAGGTCGCGCGCCGGATCGAAGGACGCCAGAAATGAGCGGCACCCCCGCGATCGAACCCTGGCAATGGCCTGAGGCGCATTGGCGCGGCATCGTCGATCATGTGCGCGCCGGCCGCACCCTGAAACCCAAGGCCTGGAAGGACGGCGCGCGTTGCGCGGTCGGCTTCTCGTTTGACTCCGACCACGAGACCAACGAGCTGCGTGACGGCGGCGGCTCCATCAGCAAGCTGTCGCAGGGCCAGTACGGCAACCGCAAGGGCGTGCCGCGCATCCTCGACGTCCTCAAACGGCATAGCGTGCCGGCGAGCTTCTATGTGCCCGCCGTCGTCGCGCTGCTCTATCCGGACGAGCAGCGCCGCGTGGTCGCCGAAGGGCACGAGGTCGGCATCCACGGCTGGATCCACGAGCGCAACGCGGTGCTGCCGCTGGACGCCGAGCGCGACCTGCAGATGCGCTCGGCCGATACGCTGGAAAAGATCACCGGCGTGCGCCCGGTCGGCATCCGCACGCCCTCATGGGACTTCAGCCCGAACACGCTCGCCATCACGCGCGACATGGGGCTCGAATACGATTCCTCGATGATGGCCGATGACGACTGTTATGAACTGCTGCTCGACGGCAAGCCGACCGGCGTGGTCGAGCTGCCGGTCGAGTGGATTCGCGACGACGCGGTCTACTACAACATGAACCGCTTCGCCGGGCTGCGTCCCAATGTGGCGCCGTCGGACGTGTTCGATATCTGGCGCCGCGAATTCGACATGGCCTGGGAGGAAGGCGGAGTTTTCCAGCTCACCATGCACCCGCACCACTCCGGCTACCGTTCGCGGGTCTGGGTCCTGGACGAGCTGATCCGCCACGCCAAGGCCCGCGGCAGCGTCTGGTTCGCCACCCATGCCGACATCGTCCGCTTCGCGCGTGACAACGCCCAATAGATTGCGCCGCATGCCCATTCGCAGAGACCTGCGTTTGAGATAGCCTCCTCATCGAATGGCTGCACCGGAGCATGCCGTAGCGGCAGCGACCATCCGGCAACGACAGGCCATAAACAGGGAGGTCATCATGATTGGGCGTCGCGAGTTCGTGCTCGGCGCAACGGCTGCCGGCGTGCTGATGCAACCTCGTTCCGGTCATACCAAAGCATCGCAGCCGGCGACCGCCGTCAATTTCGACGTTCCCGCAGGCGCGTGCGATTGCCACACCCATATCCATGGCGACCCGGCCAAGTTTCCGTGGTTTTCGGGGCGCACCTATACGCCCGAGATGGCGCTGCCGGAAGAAATGACCGCGCTCCACAAGGCGCTCAAGATGCAGCGCGTGGTGATCGTGACGCCAAGCGTGTACGGCACCGACAATTCCGCGACGATCTATGGCATGGCGGCGCGCGGCAAGGATGCACGCGGCGTGGCGGTCATCGACGACAAGACCACCGACGCCGAATTAGACCGGCTTGCGTCGCTCGGCTTCAAGGGCATCCGCCTCAATCTCTCGACCATCGGCATCAACGATCCCAAAGTCGTGGCCGAGCGCTTCCTCGCCGCCGCCGAGCGCGTGAAGAGCCGCAACTGGCATGTCCAGCTCAACACGACACTGCCGGTGATCGCCGCGATGAAAGACACGTTTGCCGCGTCGCCGGTGACGCTGGTGTTCGATCATTACGGCAACGCGAAGGAGGAGCTTGGGGTCGGGCAGCCCGGCTTCTCCGATCTGGTGAGCCTGGTGAAATCCGGCAAAGCCTACGTGAAGATTTCGGTCACCGCCGGCCCGCGCGAGAACTACGGCCATTTCACGCCGCTCGCCCAGATGCTGATCAGCGCCAACGTCGACCGCATCCTGTGGGGCACTAACTGGCCACACCCGAATTCGGTCGGCGGCAGCGCCTCAAAGGTGACGCCGCTCTGGCCGGTCGACGATGGGCTGGTGCTCAATCTGCTGCCTACCTGGGCGCCGGACGCCGCGGTGCGCAAGAAAATCCTCGTTGACAATCCGGGGCGGCTTTACGAATTCTGACGAGTGCCGCATAGAAGCACTCCGCATGGATAACTTCT
Organism: uncultured Alphaproteobacteria bacterium; assembly: GCA_963785745.1. GTDB lineage: Bacteria > Pseudomonadota > Alphaproteobacteria > Rhizobiales > Xanthobacteraceae > VAZQ01. The sequence goes on along the minus strand of CAWAWR010000023.1, from coordinate 7,117 downwards.
CCCGTTCGCAAATCATCCGCAAAGTCGTGATCCCCACCCGCGGCGGTGTGGTCGCCGCCGCGCATCGTCGCGCGGCGGAAGTCGGCGCGAACGTGCTGGACGCCGGCGGCGACGCGGTCGACGTCGCCGTCGCCGTCTCCTTCGCCATCGGCGTGGTCGAGCCGTGGATGAGCGGGCCCGCCGCCGGCGGCGCGATGGTGCTGTGGCGCGCCGGCGAGAACCGCGCGCGCGTGGTAGACTACGGCATGCGCTCGCCGATGGCGCTCGATCCGGCCGACTATCCGCTCACCGGCGGCGAGTTGCCGAAGGAGCTATTCACCTGGCCCGCGGTGCTTAACGATCGCAACGTGGAAGGCGCCACCGCGGTCGCGGTACCGGGCGTGGTCTCCGGCATGGGCCTCGCCCATGCGGAGTACGGTCGCATGCCGTGGCGCGACCTCGTCGCGCCCGCCGTGACGCTCGCGAAGGAAGGCCTCTTGGTCGACTGGTTCTCCACGCTGCTCACGACGTCGGTGGCGCGCTCGCTCGCCGCCGATCCCGACGCCGCGCGCATGTTCCTCGACGACGGCACTTGGCCGATCAGCGGCGGCTGGTCGGCGGTCTGCGACCGCCACCTCGACCAGAGCGCGATGGCGGTCACGCTCGAGCGGGTGGCGCAGAACGGCCCGCGCGAATTCTACGAGGGCGAGGTGGCGCGCGCGCTGGTGCGCGACCTGCGAGCCAAAGGCAGCCGCATGTCCGAGGCCGACCTCGCCGGCTATCAGGCGCGCATCGTCGACGCGCAGACCGTGCCGTATCGCGACGGGCGCATTTATGTCGCGCCCGGCCTGACCGGCGGACCGACGCTGGCGCACGCGCTGAACATTCTGGAAGCCGAATTGAAGCCCGCGCGCGGCACGCCCGGCGCCGCGAGCTACCTCGCCTACGCGCGTGCGCTCGACCAGGCGTTCGACACACGGCTTGCCGGCATGGGCGACGCCGCCGGCATCGCCGAAGCCGCGCACGCGCCGTCCTGCACCACGCATTTCAGCGTCGTCGATCGCCACGGGAACATGTGCTCGGTCACGCAGACACTGCTGTCGATCTTCGGCTCGCGCGTGGTGTCGCCGTCGACCGGCCTGCTGCTCAACAACGGCATCATGTGGTTCGACCCGGAGCCGGGCAAGCCCAACTCGCTCGGGCCGGGCAAACGCTGCCTGGGTAATTTCTGTCCGATCATCGGCGAAGGCGGCGGACGGCGCTTCGCGCTCGGCGCCTCGGGCGGACGCAAGATCATCGGCGCGGTGATGCAGATCGCCTCGTTCCTGCTGGACCACGGCCTGACACTGGAAGAGGCCTTCCACCAGCAGCGCATCGACATGAGCGGAGGCGGCAAAGCCACCGCCGACCGCACGCTGCCGCAGGGCGTGCTCGACGCATTGGCGGCGGCGTTCCCGACCACGACGGCGGTGCGCACCAATTTCCCTTATGCGTTTGCGTGTCCGGCGGCAGTGCTGCGCGACGGCGAGCAGAACATGGGCTGCACCGAGATCATGTCGCCCTGGGGCGATGCGGTGGCGGAACAGAGGTAAGCCGTTGGGTGGCGGGGCCTTGGGGGGCGCAGCCGATCCCGGTCCTTCACCTTCCCGAAAGAATTGGGTGTCAACTTCTCCACATGCGCTGAGCGTACAATACTGTCCGTTCAGAACTCGCGTCGTCGCCCCAGCCAGAATTGCCAAGCCGACCATGGTGATGTCGCTTGCCTTCCTTCCCCGCCTGGGCCGCCGCAGTGCGACCAAGGCGGATGACGGTTTAGCCGTTGTCCAAGCGCCTCCGCTCGACCCTCCCGGGCCCGAAACCGGCGCTCGGCTCGAGGTCATTCGCGAGACCATCGATCTGCTCGAGGCCGACCTCAGCACCATGTTCCGGGGCGTACAAACCTCGACCAAAGCCGTGCATGAGGGAATCAGATCGACGGCCACAGCCCTCGATTCCATTCGGGGGCGCAGCGAATTGCTCGCGCGGCAGTCGGACGATGCCAAGCGGGATGCCACTCAACTCGCAGGAGCCACGGAGGAATTGGCCTCGTCCTCCACCGAGATAAGCCGCCAGGTGAACAACGCGAGTTCGCTCAGCACCGAGGTTCGCCAGGTCGCGAGCGAGGCCGGCCGTAGGCTCGACGGCTTGAAAATATCGTCCGGCGAAATCGGCAATGTCGTCAGCCTCATCGCGGCCATCGCCAAACAAACCAACCTTTTGGCACTCAATGCCAAGATCGAGGCAGCGCGCGCGGGCGGCGCCGGACGCGGCTTCGCCGTGGTCGCGGACGAGGTCAAGGCGCTGTCAGTCGAGACCCAGAAGGCGACCGACGAGATCGCGCGCAAGATCGATCAGTTGCGGCGCGATACAGCCGAGTTGATTGCCGCTGTGACGCGGATTGCCGAGATGATAGAGGCGGTCCAGCCGCTGTTCCAGTCCGTTGCCGCGGCTGCAATCGAGCAAACGGCCACCACCAGCGAGCTTGCGCGAAACGCTTCGGTGTCCTCGCAATTCGTCACCACTGTCGCCGATGGCGTAAGCGAGATCGAGCGGGCAGCGGCGCACGCGAGTGGCCAAAGCGACGCAGTCGACCACGCGAGCAAGACAACGGTCGAGCTTGCCTCGGAACTCAGAACCCGGTTCGTCATCTTCCTGCGCCAGACCGAAATTGGAGACCGCCGCCGCCACGACCGGCTGCCGTGCGATCTTCCGGTGACGCTCAGATATCCGGGAGGCACCTTAAGCGGGCGGATGGCCGACATCTCAGAGGGCGGCATGCTGGTGCGCGCGGAGGCACCTGAGGCGCTGGTCGTCGGCAATATCCTGGACGGAACAATTCCCGGTCTCGGCAGCTTGCGCGTTCGGTTGGCCAACCGATCGACGCACGGGCTGCATCTTGAATTCACAGATTTGGAGCCTGCGACGCGAGCTGCGCTCGAGAGCAAACTAGCCGCCATCCGTACGGAAAATGGCGACGCGATTCACTGTGCCATTGCGGTCGCCGGACAAATGTCAGCTGCCTTCGAGGCGGCTGTGTCAGGCGGGCGGATCACGTTCGACGCATTGTTCGACAGCAACTATGTCCCGGTCCCGGGCACCAATCCGGTCCAGTACCGCACTGGTTTCCTCGACTTGTTTGAAGAGCTCTTGCCACCGATCCAGAAATTCGCGCTCGATAGCAACGCCAACGTGACGGTGTGCGCGGCCATCGATCGTAACGGCTATCTTCCCGTCCACCGTCCCAGCCAATCAAAGCCACAGCGGCCTGGTGAGGTCGCCTGGAACGAAACCAACTCCCGCAATCGGCGCATCTATGACGATCCCGCCAGGCTGGCAGCCGCGCGCAGCACACGACCGTATCTGATCCAGGAATATTTAATCGAGCACTCGACCACCATGGTTCGCTCGATCTCGGCGCCGATCCGTGTGTTCGGCAAGCACTGGGGCGCGGCGCGCATCAACTACAAGATCTAACCTTGGCGTGGCTTCCAGGCGCGGCGTTGTAGCTGCCTACCGGCAGGCGTCCGCAAGGCCGGCGCCGTAGGTCATCAAGCCGCCAGCTTCTGCATATTCGCCAGCCACATTGATGGCAGAAATGCGCGAAGCGCCGAACAAACCGAGACTACACCTAAGAGCAATTTCTGAACCTAAGCTCAAGGCCACCGATCCCTAAGGACAATATAGCGCTGGACGATCGGGCGATAGAACTAACCAGGGGGTTGATTTGCGAAGGAGATTCGCATGACAACTCGAACACTCACAGTTGCCGCGACTGGCGCTGGCAACAGTCGCTGGTGTCACCAGTCTGTTCGTCAACGACAATTTGTCGTCGACCCAAGAATCCAGTCTGATCACGCAAGCAGGTGCGCAGGTTGGGAATCCAATGACGCCAGGAAGCGTCGCGGGTGTTGCGCGCCGGGCGGACCGTCGAGCGGTCCGCCGTGACGCCGTCGTCGGTGGAGCGGCTGTTGGCGCCCCTGGCTACTATGGTGGGACCGTAGGTATGGAGCGCCGGGCGGACCGTCGAGCGTACCGCCGTGACGCAGTCGTCGGTGGAGCGGCTGTTGGCGCCCCTGGCTACTATGGTGGGACCGTAGGTATGGCGCGCCGGGCGGACCGTCGCGCGGCCCGCCGTGACGCAGTCGCCGGTGGAGCGGCTGTTGGCACTGCCTACGCTGGTGCGGGTCTCTTTGGGATTTTCGGTGCTGCATCAACCGAAAACTATGGACCCGGGCCGGTCGAGGGCTCCTTCATCGTGAACCCGAACACAGGAAGATGGTGCAGATTCGAAGAGAGCGGTCGGCGCTGGTGCTGGACGCCATAGAGCCGTCTGTATTTCCTAATCGCCGGTGACGGCTGTTCTGAACGAAAGGGCCACTCCGGAAACGGAGTGGCCTTTCATTTGTGTGCACGACATTTCTGTGGATGCACGTGTCGGGATCGGAATCGCGCTGAGTTTGGACATCACTGTGGTTTGAGACCGGCAACGGTCACGACCCTGCGCCACTTTTCAGCGTCATCAGCGATCAATCGTGCAAATTCGTCAGGTGACGTTGCGAGGACACTGCCGCCCAGTTCAACTAGTCGCGAACGAATTTTGGGATCGGCAAGCGCCAATTTGATCTCTTTGTTGAGCAGATCGATGACCTCGACGGACGTGCCAACTGGAGCACCGATACCAAGCCATGCGCTCACGTCGTAGCCCGAAACGAAATCGCCGACAGTCGGGACATTCGGGAGAAGTTCAGAGCGCGTGGCCGACGTAACAGCAAGAACCCTCAGCCTGCCGGATTTGATGTGCTCGAGCGATGAGGTCATCGCATCAAACATGACCTGCACCTGCCCGCCGATCAGATCCATATGGGCAGGTGTTGACCCACGGTAAGGCACGTGCACCACGTCAACTCCGGTCATTTGTCTGAACAACTCGCCGGAAACGTGAGACACGCTGCCGTTGCCCCCGGATGCCATATTGACTTTGCCCGGATTGCCTTTGGCGTACTCAATCAAATCGGGAACCGTCTTAGCCGTGAAGCCAGGATTTACCACCAAGGCATACGGGGTGAGAGTGACACTCGCGATTGCGGCAATGTCACGAACGACATTGAAACTCAGGTTGTCGTAGAGCGCCGTATTGATCACGTTGGTCGAGGTAATCAACAGGAGCGTATGCCCGTCGGCGGGCGAACGGACCACCGCTTCGGCACCGATATTGCCCCCTGCCCCCGGGCGGTTGTCAACGACGAACGGCTGGCCAAGCCGGTCAGACAGCCGTTGGGCGATCAGACGCGCGAGAACATCAGAACCGCTGCCGGCGGCCTGACCGACGATCAGGCGAACCGGACGCGTCGGGAAGGATTGCGCCCTGGCGACCGTGGGCACGGTAACGAGCGCGCAAGCTCCCATGGCCGAGTTCAACAACTGACGACGCGTAACGGAAAATGCGACTACGTTCATTTCCGATCCCTACGCCGTCACAAACGTTCACCCGATTGAGCCTGGTTGGGGACGGAGGACAATTGCGGCGTTCCGTACAATCGCTGTGCCCGTCGCATATAGGCCTTCACCATTGCTTTCGTGCTTTCCCCGACGGATACGCCAACGACAACTTTCAGAATCGGCGACCGGACGCTTAACTCGACTTGGCACTCGACATCCGTGCCCCCGCCTGCTGCAGGGTCGAACGTCCATATCTGCTCGAATTTTTCAAATATAGGGTCCTGACTTCTGATCTCCATGCGGCGTGGCCGGTCGAGCGACGCCACCGTGGTGAACTGCTTGCGAAGAAAACCCGTCCCCATGGTCATGTCCGTCCACATCGTACTGTCCTTGCGGCCGGCAACTCTGGCGGAAATGACCCACGGTACGAAATTGGGATATTGCTCCACGTCCGCCACCAAATCGAATAGTTGCGCCGGCGTGTGTTTCGAATGAATGCGCTCAACATATTTCATGACTGGACAGTTGGTCGACGAGCTACGCCGGACAAAACGTCAGCCGCCGCTCCTTCGTTTCCAAGCCCTCACGACATTCGTTCGGCTGGCTGCACCTTGCCTTCCGGCGGCGGCGGTGGTGGCGCAGTCGGGATGTTGCCCTTACCGACTTCCCGTTCGTACCAGACGGAGTGGTGCTGCTTCCCCCAATTCTCGTCGACGGTCCCGTCCCACATTCCTTCGAATGCCCCTTCTTCGCCGACGGTGCCCATGTAGACGTGAAATATCATGGCGGCGATGTACAGCAGAGCGACCATGGCGTGCACCAATTGGGCAATCTGCATGCCAACGATGCCGGTCACCCAGAACGGAAGCATCAGTACGTAGCCAGTGGCCGCGACCAGGGCGCCACCGAGCACGACCACCCAATAAATCGACTTCTGACCGGCGTTGAACAGATCGGCCGGCGGATGCTTCTCACCGAAGCCGCCACCTTCCATCATCCACTGGATGTCGAGGCGGCTCGGAAGGTTCCAGCGAATCCACATCAGGAAGATCAAGATGACGCTGAGGGTGAATGGGAAGCTCAGGTAGTTGTGAGCGTACTTGCCCCACCGCGCCATCGTGGTGAACGCCTCTGGCCCGACTATGGGCAGGAGCAGCTCCTTGCCGAAGGTGAGGTTCAAACCGGAGAGCGCAAGAATGATGAAGCAGACCGTCGCCATCCAGTGCACGAAGCGCTCGAACCCACTGAAACGCCTCATGACGCGCCCCGTCCTGCCGTGCGCAATCCGCACTGGGCCTCGTACAAAGTAAAATCCAACCACGACAGCGATCATGCCGAGGATCGCCAGGCCGCCAATCCAGCGTAGCGCCCCTTGATACCAACCGCGCCAGTCGCGCCCGCGGGGTTGTTCGAGCGTGCAGGCCTTCCGGTCCGGGAGGGTGCACTCGCCAGAGATGCGCTTGGTCTGCTTGAGCAGTTGATCTTCCTTGACCGACTCGGCGGTCGGATTGATGTGCTGCGCGCCCGAAGGCGCCGCGACGATTGCCATGCCGACGAGGACCCATGCGCCGACGATCAGCCGGATGTACCTGAGGATAAACGCCATGGTCCCTCTCCTTGGTAGCAACATTTGCAACGTCTCACGCGTCGTTTCAGGACG
>CAWAWR010000022.1:0-189419 GCA_963785745.1 uncultured Alphaproteobacteria bacterium | reverse complement strand
TTGGTGGAGCCAGTCGGAATCGAACCGACGACCTCTTGAATGCCATCCAAGCGCTCTCCCAACTGAGCTATGGCCCCATTTCCGGTCGCGGCGTTGGGAATGGCCGCGCGTCTGAACTCTAGTCGCTCAATCTTAATGCTATCCGACCGTCGATGCTAGTCGCGACAGGACCTCAGGGTTCCTCCTCGTTGTCCTCGCGCTCGCCGATAATGTCGGTGACGTCGTCGTCCGACTCTTCCGTCTCCTCGATGAGAGCGGCATCGTCGATCGGCTCGTCGTCGATCTCGATATCGTCGTCGCCCGCGATCGCGTCGTCGCCCGCGACCTTCTTGCCTTGCGCCTCTGCGTCGGCGTCCTCGAGCGACACGAATTCGGCGTCCTGCGTCTCCGGCACCACAGTCTCGACCTTGGCCGGTGCGGCGGCGGCGGCACGCGCCGCCGCGGGCTCAGGCCGCGGCCGCGTTGGCGCTGCCGCGATCTCCATCACGGTGTGGCATTTCGGGCAGGTGATCGGGGTCTTGTTGAGATCGTAAAACTTCGCGGCGCAATTGCCGCAAAGCCGCTTGGTGCCAAGCTCGGGTTTTGCCACGGTCCGGGTTCCTTAAGGCGCAGGGTCGGAAATGAGGTGCTTCACTTGGACAGTCGAAATGCTGCTGTCAATAGTGCTTAGGGCCCGATTTGGCTTGCCGGTGGTGACCCTTGCGGCTTTCCCATGGTAGGAGGTCGCACCGTTACTCTATGAGGTCCCCGTGAGCCACGCCGCCGTCCAGTCGCCGCTTGCCGCCCGTGCCGGCTCCCCGCTCAAGGGCCGCCTGCGCGTGCCCGGCGACAAGTCGATCTCGCATCGCGCGCTGATTTTCGGAGCGCTGGCGGTGGGGGAGACCCGGATTACCGGGCTCCTGGAAGGCGAGGACGTGCTTAACACCGGCAAGGCCATGCGGGCGCTGGGAGCCGTGGTCGATCGTACCGGCGAAGGCGCGTGGCGCGTGCATGGCGTCGGGGTCGGCGGCTTCCGGCAACCGCAGGGGGTGCTCGATTTCGGCAATTCCGCCACCGGATGCCGGCTGATCATGGGCGCTGCGGCGGGCTGCCCGATCACGACGACCTTCGACGGCGACGCTTCGCTGCGCAAGCGGCCGATGAAGCGCATCCTCGATCCGGTGATGCTGATGGGCGCAAGGGCGGCCGACATGGCCGAAGGCGGCCGGCTCCCGGTCACCATCGAAGGCGCCCGCGATCCGATCCCGATCGTCTACCGCACGCCGGTGCCGTCGGCGCAGATCAAGTCGGCGGTGCTGCTCGCGGGGCTGGCGGCGCCCGGCGAGACCACCGTCATCGAAACCGAGGCGAGCCGCGACCACACCGAAAAGCTGCTCGCGCATTTCGGCGCCGACGTCACCGTGACGCCGGACGGCCCGCACGGCCGGAAGATATCGCTCAAGGGCGAGCCCGAGCTCAACGCGGCGCCGGTGGTGGTGCCGGCCGATCCATCGTCGGCCGCCTTCCCGATGGTGGCGGCGGTGATCGTGCCGGGCTCCGATGTCGTTCTGACCGACATCATGACCAATCCGCTGCGCACCGGCCTCATCACGACGCTGCGTGAGATGGGCGCCAATATCGAGACGCTCAATCTGCGCAGCGACGTCGGCGAGGAGATGGCGGACTTCCGGGTGCGGGCGTCGTCGTTGAAAGGCGTCGATGTGCCGGCGGAGCGGGCGCCGTCGATGATCGATGAATACCCGATCCTGGCGGTGGCCGCCGCGTTTGCAGAGGGCACCACGCGCATGCGCGGCCTGAAGGAGCTGCGTGTCAAGGAATCCGATCGCCTGCAAGCCGTCGCCGACGGCCTGAGGGTCAACGGCGTCGCGTTCGAGATCGAAGGCGACGACCTGATCGTGTATGGCAAGGGCCGCGCGCGAGGCGGCGGCGTGGTCGCCACGCACATGGACCATCGCATCGCTATGGCGTTCCTGATGATGGGGCTCGCGAGCGAAAAGCCGGTCGGCATCGACGACTCGACTTTCATCGCGACGAGCTTCCCGAGCTTCGTTCCGATGATGCGCTCCCTCGGCGCCGAGCTGTCATGATCATCGCGATTGATGGACCGGCGGCGTCGGGCAAGGGGACGCTGGGGAAGCGGCTGGCCGGCCACTATGGGCTGCGGCACCTCGATACCGGCCTGATCTACCGTGCGGTGGCGCAGGCCGTGCTCGATGCCGGCGCCCCCCTCGGCGACGTAGCGTGTGCGGGTCGAGCGGCCCGGTCGCTCGACCCCTCGCGGTTCGAAGAAAAGCTGCTCAAAAGCCACCGGGTCGGGGAGGCCGCCTCGGTGGTGTCGGCGATCCCCGAGGTTCGCGCGGCGGTCCTCGATTTTCAGCGCGATTTCGGCCGCACGCCGCCCGGCGCGGTGCTGGACGGGCGCGATATCGGGACGGTCATCTTTCCTGACGCCGACGTTAAGATTTTCGTGACCGCGTCGCCGGAGGTGCGGGCCCGCCGGCGGGCGCTGGAGTTCAAGGCCGCCGGGGTGCCGGTCCAGGAGGCCGACGTGCTGGCCGACATCCTGCGCCGGGACGAGCGCGACACCGGCCGGGCCGCCTCGCCCCTGAAGCGCGCGGAAGATGCGCACTTGCTCGATACCACGCATTTGGATATAGACGCCGCATTCCGGGCCGCCATCGACATCGTCGAAGCCGTCCGAGCAGGCCGGTAGCGCGCTGACCGCGCTGCCGTTTGTGGAGGATAGCCTGCTCCGACCGCATTCGTGACGGCGCGTCCGAAACCTGAACCATCGTTTCGATCGCTCGGTTACGCCGGGCCGCTGATGCATCAGCGGTGCCGAAGGCCTGTTTAAAGGCTTTCGGCCCGCGCGCTCGAAACGCTCATTCACACCAAACCGGCCGATCGTAGACCAGGAGAGTTCATGGCAAACGCCACCGTAGGTTCCGCCACGCCGTCGCGCGAAGATTTCGCTGCAATGCTCGAGGAGTCGTTCACCCAGGGCAGCCCTTCCGAAGGAACCGTCGTCAAGGGCAAGGTCGTCGGCATCGAAAAGGACCTTGCGGTCATCGACGTGGGGGCGAAAACGGAAGGCCGCGTCGCGCTGCGCGAATTTGCGGGCCCCGGCCGGCAGGCCGATATCAAGATCGGCGATACCGTCGAAGTTTATCTGGAGCGCATCGAGAATGCGCTCGGCGAGGCCGTCCTCTCGCGTGACAAGGCGCGCCGCGAAGAGAGCTGGGGCAAGCTCGAAAAGGCGTTCCAGGGCAACGAGAAGGTCTCCGGAATTATCTCAAGCCAGGTCAAGGGCGGCTTCACCGTCGATCTCGACGGCGCGGTCGCGTTCCTGCCGCGCAGCCAGGTCGACATCCGTCCGATCCGCGACGTCGGTCCGCTGATGAACGTGCCGCAGCCGTTCCAGATCCTGAAGATGGATCGCCGCCGCGGCAACATCGTCGTCTCCCGCCGCACCGTTCTCGAAGAGACCCGCGCCGAGCAGCGCCAGGAGCTGGTGCAGAATCTCGAAGAGGGTCAGGTCATCGACGGCGTGGTCAAGAACATCACCGACTACGGTGCGTTCGTGGACCTCGGCGGCATCGACGGCCTGCTGCATGTCACCGACATCGCGTGGCGGCGCGTCAATCACCCGACCGAAGTGCTCAACATCGGCCAGCAGGTGAAGGTCAAGATCATCAAGATCAACCACGAGACCCACCGTATCTCGCTCGGTATGAAGCAACTGCTCGACGATCCGTGGCAGGGCATCGAGGCGAAGTATCCGGTCGGCGCGCGCTACACCGGCCGCGTCACCAACATCACCGACTACGGCGCGTTCGTGGAGCTCGAGCCCGGCATCGAAGGGCTCATCCACGTGTCTGAAATGTCGTGGACCAAGAAGAACGTGCATCCCGGCAAGATCGTTTCCACCTCACAAGAAGTCGAGGTGCAGATCCTCGAAGTGGACCCGATCAAGCGCCGCATCTCGCTCGGTCTCAAGCAGACCATGCGCAATCCGTGGGAGGTCTTCGTCGAGAAGTATCCCACCGGCACGGTCATCGAGGGCGAGGTCAAGAACAAGACCGAGTTCGGTCTGTTCCTCGGCCTCGACGGCGATGTCGACGGCATGGTTCACCTTTCCGATCTCGACTGGAAGCGTCCCGGCGAGCAGGTGATCGAGGAATACAAGAAGGGCGACAAGGTGCGTGCCCAGGTGCTCGACGTCGACGTCGAGAAGGAGCGCATCTCGCTTGGCATCAAGCAGCTTGAAGGCGACCCGTTCGCGGCCGAGTCCGCAGGCGATGTCAAGAAGGGCAGCGTCGTCACCTGCGAGGTGACGGCGGTGAAAGAGGGCGGCATCGACGTCAAGATCGTCGGCACCGATCTCGAAACCTTCATCCGCCGCGCCGACCTCGCGCGCGACCGCGGCGACCAGCGCGCCGACCGCTTCCAGGTCGGGCAGAAGGTCGACGCCCGCGTCACCCAGATCGACCGCCGTGCCCACAAGGTCTCGGTGTCGATCAAGGCGCTCGAAGTCGCCGAGGAGAAGGAGGCGATCGCCCAGTACGGCTCCTCCGATTCCGGCGCGACGCTTGGCGATATCCTGGGCACCGCGCTCAAGCGCGCCGGCGAGAAGGCCGACAAGCCCGACGAGGAATGATGCGTTGAGCATGATCCGGCCCGGAAAGCGGCACCCGCTTTTTCCGCCTTCGCGCGCGGCGCTTCGGGTCGGGATCATGCTCTAGCCATCCAGGCGTGCTGGTGACAATTTGATGAGAGTGTGAGCAACGGCGTCGTTAGGGCGCCGTTTGCCACAATTGCGTCTGTTTGCTGCGGCCATTGACCAGGATGACGGCCGGCGGCAGTGTCGTCGCCCAATCGTCGAGGGAGACGAATCATGTCGCTCGATGCTGATACCATTGTCGATCGACGCCGGATGCGGCGCAAACTTACCGTGTGGCGAGTCTTCGCCGTGCTGCTGGCGATCATCGCCGTGGCCGCTGTCGGCGTGGCGTTGCGCGCGCCCGGCACCGGGGTGCTGACCGGTGTCAGCGGCGGCGCCATCGCGCGCGTCACGCTTACCGGATTGATCCGCAGCGACCGGCAACGCGTCGAGGCGTTCGAGCGCCTGGCGAAGTCGCAGGCCAAGGCGGTGATCGTGCACATCAACAGTCCGGGCGGCACGACGTCGGGCTCGGAAGAGCTCTACAACTCGCTGATGCGGCTGCGCGAAGCCAAGCCGACGGTCGTCGTGGTGGACGGGCTTGCCGCCTCCGGCGGCTACATCGCGGCACTCGGCGCCGACCACATCGTCGCGGGCGAGACCGCGCTGGTCGGCTCGATCGGCGTGCTGTTCCAGTATCCGAATGTTTCCGATCTTCTGAAAACCATCGGCGTCCAGGTCGAGGCGATCAAGTCGTCGCCGCTCAAGGCCGCGCCCTCGGGCTTCGAGCCGACCAGCGACGAGGCGCGCAAGGCCGTCGAGGAGATCGTGATGGACTCCTACGCCTGGTTCAAAGACCTGGTGCAGAAGCGGCGCAATCTCGATGCCGCCGCGCTGGCGAAAGTGTCCGACGGACGTGTGTTTACCGGCCGCCAGGGCCTTGCGCTCAAGCTTGTGGACGAACTCGGCAACGAGCGGGCCGCGATCGCCTGGCTGGCGAAAGAGAAGAATATCGACCCGCAAACTCCGGTCCGCGACTTCCGGTTGCGCGATCGATTCGGCGACCTGCCGTTCCTGCACACCGCCGCGATCAGCCTGCTCGATGGCGTCGGACTTGGCTCGATTGCCCGCCGCTTCGAGGAGTTGGGCGCGGTCCAGGCCATGGAGCGGCTCAACCTTGACGGTCTACTGGCGCTTTGGCACCCTCCGGCTGCCAACTAGGCGAACCTGGTGTGGCGGGGCGGAGGGGGGACGGCATCCGATGATCAAGTCCGAACTTGTGCAACGCATTGCGTCACAGAACCCGCATCTCTATCAGCGCGACGTCGAGAACATCGTCAACGCGATTCTCGGCGAGATCATTGCCGCCATGGCGCGTGGCGACCGCGTCGAGTTGCGCGGTTTCGGGGCGTTCTCGGTCAAGAACCGGCCGGCCCGCACCGGACGCAATCCGCGCACCGGCGCTCATGTTTCGGTCGGCAAGAAGGCGGTGCCATTCTTCAAGACCGGCAAGGAAATGCGCGAGCGGCTTAATCGCTCGGCGACATAAGGCACGATCCCGAAACGCGGGCACCGCGTCCGGACGAGATCGTGTCGCGAACAAAGCAGCATGATCCAGAAGATCGTCAGAGCGCTGATCCTGATCCCCCTGGCGATCGTCATCGTCTCGTTTGCGGTCGCCAACCGGCAGACCGTCACCGTCTCCTTCGACCCGTTCGACCGGGTAGACCCCGCCTTCTCGGTGGCAGTGCCGCTCTATGTCCTCATCCTGGCGCTGGTCATCGCCGGCGTGATCGTGGGCGGCGTCGCGGCCTGGATGCGGCAGGGCAAGTGGCGCTGGCGGGCCCGGCGGGCGGAAACCCAGGCGCATCACCTGCGTGCAGAGAACGACCAGCTCAAGCGGCGGGATACCGTTGTGCCTCCCGGGTCGCCGGCGGCGATTGATCATGCGCCGCGGCTCAGCATCCCGCCGCCGGCAGGATGAGGATTTGCCCGCCGGATCAACGAACTGACAGGCAAGACAAAGACCTCAGGCCGCGCTAGAACCGCGGCGAGAGAGCCCCAAAAATGCCCGTAGAGATCAAGATTTGCGGCCTGATGACGCCTGACGCGGTCGACGTCGCGCTCGACGCCGGCGCCGACCTCGTCGGATTCGTGTTCTTTCCGCCGTCGCCCCGGCATATCGGCTTCGAGGCCGCGCGAGCGCTCGGCGCCCGCGTGCGCGGCCGCGCACGCAAGGTCGCGCTGTCGGTCGATGCCGACGACGATTTCCTGGCGGCCACCATCGATGCGCTCAAACCCGACATGCTGCAGCTGCACGGCCGCGAGTCGCCCGAGCGCGTCGTCGTGGTGCGGACCCGCTTCGGGTTGCCTGTGATCAAGGCGTTGCCGATCGAGACACGCTCGGACCTCTCGCCGATCCGGCTGTTCGCCGATGTCACGGACCGGCTGCTGTTCGATGCGCGCGCCCCGCGCGGCGCCACCAGGCCCGGCGGGCTCGGCAAGAGCTTCGACTGGACGCTGCTCGCGGGCATCAACCGCGTGCCGTTCATGCTGTCGGGCGGGCTCGATGCATCGAACGTGGCCGAGGCGTTGCGCATCACCGGCGCGCCGGCGGTCGACGTGTCGTCCGGCGTCGAGCGAGCGCCCGGCGTCAAGGATCCCGACAAGATCCGTGCGTTCGTCCGCGCCGTCCGCCAGGCGACCGGCGACGGCGAGCGGAAAGCCGCGAGCGGCGCATGACCGTCCAGCGGCAGCCCAACTCGTTCCGTACCGGGCCCGACGACCGCGGCCACTTCGGCATCTACGGCGGCCGGTTCGTCGCCGAGACGCTGATGCCGCTCATTCTCGATCTCGAGAAAGCTTACAACGCGGCCAAGGCCGATCCCGCCTTCAAGCGCGAGATGGACGGGCATCTCACGCATTACGTCGGCCGGCCGTCACCGCTCTATCTCGCCGAGCGCATGACCGCGCATCTCGGTGGCGCGAAGATCTACTTCAAACGCGAGGACCTCAACCACACCGGCGCCCACAAGGTCAACAACGTGCTCGGCCAGATCATGCTGGCGAAGCGCATGGGCAAGCCGCGCATCATCGCGGAGACCGGCGCCGGCATGCACGGCGTCGCCACCGCCACCATGTGCGCGAAGTTCGGGCTGGAATGCATCGTCTACATGGGCTCGGTCGACGTCGCGCGGCAGCAGCCGAACGTGCTGCGCATGAAGGCGCTCGGCGCCAAGGTGGTTCCGGTCGAGTCCGGCTCGAAGACGCTCAAGGACGCCATGAACGAGGCGTTGCGCGACTGGGTCACCAACGTCGCCAACACGTTCTATTGCATCGGCACGGTCGCCGGGCCGCATCCCTATCCGATGATGGTGCGCGATTTCCAGTGCGTGATCGGAAACGAGACGCGTGAGCAGATGCACGCGCTCGAAGGCCGGCTGCCCAATTCGCTGATCGCCTGTATCGGCGGCGGCTCCAATGCCATGGGCCTGTTCCATCCCTTCCTCGACGACAAGGATATCGAGATCTACGGCGTCGAGGCCGCCGGCCACGGGCTCAACTCCGGCATGCACGCGGCATCGGTCGCGGGCGGGCGGCCGGGCGTGCTGCATGGCAATCGCACGTATCTCCTGATGAACCAGGACGGCCAGATCAACGAGGCGCATTCGATCTCCGCCGGCCTCGACTATCCCGGCATCGGCCCTGAGCACGCCTGGCTGAACGACATCGGCCGCGTGACGTTCCTGTCCGCGACCGACGCGGAAGCGCTGTCCGCGTTCCAGCTCTGCTGCAAGCTCGAAGGCATCATCCCGGCGCTGGAGCCGGCGCATGCGCTCGCGCGCGTGATCGATCTCGCGCCGAAGAAGCCGAAGGATCACCTGATGGTGCTGAACCTGTCCGGCCGCGGCGACAAGGATCTTGCCTCGGTGGCGGAGCATCTCGGTTCAAGAATCTAGGCGCGATGGCGACGCCCCTGTCATCCTATGTGTTGACATACAACAGCGCCCGCTACCTCGCGCGCGTGCTGACGCAGCTCAAGCGCGTCGCGGACGAGGTCATCGTTGCGGATTCCGGCAGCACCGACCAGACCGTCGCGATCGCGCGTGCCGCCGGATGCCGCGTCGAGACGCGGCCGTTCACGGATTTTGGCGAGCAGCGCAATTGGGCGTTGTCGCTGTGCAGGCACGACTACGTGCTGTTTCCCGACAGCGACGAGATCATGAGCGATGCGCTGGTCGAGACCTTGCTGGCGATGAAGGAGCGCGGCCTCGACCGGGAGTGCTATCTGATCCGGCGCGAGACCTTCATTTGCGGCCAGATGGTCCATACCTTCTATCCGTCGATCTCGCCGGACTATCAGATCCGGCTGGTCCGCCGCAGTCTTACAAGCTATGCGCCGACCCACCGCGTGCATGAGCTCGCGGTCGGACTCCGCGACGGTGCGCTTGTCGATGCGACCATCGAGCACCGGGCCGTGGCCGATCTCGTCGAGTTGGAGCAAAAGTTGCAGCTCTATACCGACTTGGCGGCGGCGGATATCGCGGACCGTGGCGGCGCACCGTGGCTGTTGACCTTGCAGGCGCTCACGCGCGGGCCGTTTGCATTCATGAAGTGGTATGGCCGGCGTGGCGGCTGGCGGGACGGCCGCCTGGGCCTGACGCTCGGGCATTTCGCGTACCGCTACACGTATCTGAAGTATCTCAAGGCGAGCCGTCTGGTGCGGGCGCGCCAGGCCGTCGCGCCGTCGCCCAAGGCGGCCACCGACGGCGTTTCAGCCGCGCGCGACAGCTAGGGAGCGAGGCGTGTTGTACAACCGGCAAAAGATCACCGGATGGGTGCTGGTCACCGTTTCGGCGGCCTATATCGCGTACTTCCTGCGCATCAAAGTCATGATGCCGGGGCCGTTGCTGACCGGCAGGGACTGGTTCAACGTGATCACGGCCGTCGCCGTGCTGATCGTCGGCGTGGCCAATGTGCGGCTCGCGGCGATGCGTGAGCGGAACCGGCGGGATTGAGATCGAAGGGGGAGAATTTCAACCAAGTGTCCAACACCCGCATCGACAGCCGATTTGCCGACCTGAAACGCCAGAGCCGCGCGGCGCTGGTGACGTTCCTGACCGCCGGCGATCCCGACACCGAGACCTCGCTTGCGATCCTCAAGGCGTTGCCCGCCGCCGGCGCCGACGTGATCGAGCTCGGCATGCCGTTCACCGATCCGATGGCGGACGGACCCGCGATCCAGGCGTCGTCGCAGCGCGCGCTCAAGGCCGGGCAGGACATGAAGAAGACGCTCGCCATGGTCCGCACCTTCCGCAAGGAGGACGATGCGACGCCGATCGTGCTGATGGGCTACTACAACCCGATCTACATCTACGGCGTCGACAAATTCCTCGCCGACGCCAAGGCCGCCGGCATCGACGGGCTCATTGTCGTCGATCTGCCGCCCGAGGAGGATGAAGAGCTGTGCCTGCCGGCGCTGAAGGCCGGGCTCAACTTCATCCGGCTGGCGACGCCGACCACCGATGACAAGCGCCTTCCCGCGGTGCTGATGAACACGTCGGGCTTCGTCTACTACGTCTCGATCACCGGCATCACCGGCATGGCGGCGCCAGACAATTCCGCGGTCGCGGGCGCCGTCGCCCGGATCAAGCGCCACACCAAGCTGCCGGTTGCCGTCGGCTTCGGCGTGAAGACCGCCGAGCAGGCGAAGACGATTGCACAGGGCGCCGACGGCGTGGTGGTGGGCTCCGCGCTGATCGACGCGTTGCGGGCAACCCTCGATGCGAACGGCAAGGCCGGCAAGGATTCCGTGAGCGCCGTCACCAAGCTGGTCGCGAGCCTCGCGGCCGGCGTCCGTGCGGCCAAGCGTGCCTAGTCCAACTCAGTTCTGCGAGCTGGCGCCACCCGGATGCACCGCGGTGCTCGCCTTCTTGATCAGCGCCGGGTTCGCCGCGTAGAGCTTCTCGACGACCTGCGCCGAGTCGCCGCCTGGCATCGGTTCGTTGATCTCGATCTTGCGCTTGTCGGCTTCCGCCAGGAACTGCGGATCCCGCATGATCGTATCGAAGGTCTTGCGCAGCAGCGCCAGCGCGTCCTCCGCCATCCCAGGCGGACCGAGCACCGGCCGCCCGATCGATTGCTGGGCGAACACGATCCGCAGCACGTCGCGTTCTTCGTCGCTGCGGGCGACATCCATCACCGTCGGTACGTCGGGAAGCTGCGGATGCGGTCCGAGGCCGAGCTGGAGGATGAGATTGATCTTCTTCTCCCGCAGCCAATCAGGTCGATTGGCGAGGATCGACGAGTAGTGCCAGTTGCCGATGCCCTGCACTTCGCCGCGCTCCATCGCGAGCACCATTTCGGCGCTGCCCTGATAGCCCGAGACGACCTTGAAGCGGGTCGAGAGCACGCGGTTGACGGCATTCGGGAAGATCACGCTGTCGGCATTCACGCCGGCGCCGCCGACCACGAACTCGCGCTCGAAGATATCCGGCGCCTTCTTGATCGGCGCGGAATGCCACGCGACCGCGACGCCCTTCTCGCTGTTCATGCTGCCGATCCAGCTGAACCGGCGTGAGTCGAAGCGCGCCCCGGTCGCGCCGAACAGCGCCGCGGGCGCGATGCTGCCGCCGCCGAGTGCGATGACGGTGCCGTCGCGCGGCGCCTGGGAATAGAGGTAGTTGGCCATCAGGATGCTGCCGGCGCCCGGCATGTTCTGAACGGTGACGGCGGGCTGTCCGGGCAGGAACTGGGTCAGGAACGGCGCCAGCAGCCGGCCATAGGTGTCATAGCCGCCGCCGGCGGCCTGGCCGACGATGAGGCGGATCGTCTTGCCCTTGTAGAGGTCCGGCTGTGCACGCGCCGATGGAACCGCGAGCACGAAAAGCGACAGGAATGACAAGGCGGCAATCCTGGCATGCATCTCACGTCGTACGCGCATGGCGGTCCTTTCGTTCGTCCAGTCTACGCTGCGCGATGCATCAACCGTACCAATCCGCGAGGCCGTTCCCGTTACGGCGATGTTATTTCGCTCTGCGGGCTGAGCCGCTATTGTGCGTCAGAAGGCACCTGGCTGTGTAAGAAATATTTGGCCGTGCGGAAATCTTTGCAGGAGAAAGGACCGGCGATGCCGAACATCGACCTTGGCGTCCGCCCGCTGAGCAGCGGCAATCTTGGCGCGGAAATCAATTCGCTGCAGGCGAGCCGGGCAACCGCCGAGGATGTGCGCGAGCTTCAGAAGATCCTCGCGAAGCACGGCGTCGTCTGCCTGCGCGATCAGGAGCTGACGCCGGCGCAATATGTTGCGTTCGCAAAACTGTTCGGTGAAATCGAGCCGTCGACACGCGAACGCTACTGGCTGCCCGAGCAGAACGAAATCTATGTCATCTCGAATGTCGTCGAGAACGGAAAGCCGATCGGCAATCCGAACGATGGTTTCTTCTGGCACACCGATCAATACTATTTCGAGCGCCCCACCGCCTACACGTTCCTCTACGGCATCGAGACGCCGCCGGTCGGCGCGGACACCCAATTCGTCAGCACGCGCGAGCTCTACGAGTCGCTGCCCCAGGCCGAGAAAGAGACCTACGGCAAGATGAGCATCGTCGCGAGCCACACGAAGCTCAACGAGGTGCGCGCGAAAGAGGGCAAGCCGGTCGACGAATCGGAATTCGACAAGCTCCCGGACGTGATCCATCCGCTGGTGCGGACCCACCCGATCTCCGGCGACAAGTTCCTCTATTTCAGCGCCGAACGCGCGTCCAAGCCGCTCAACATGGGCGAGGCGGAGCTCACGACTTTGCTGCGGAGCCTCCTTGCAAAAGTGACCGCCAAGGAAAATATCTACTCCCACAAGTGGCGTCCCAAGGATCTGGTGATCTGGGATAATCGCGGCCTGATGCATACGGCGACGTCCTATGAGAAGGACAAGTACCGCCGGATTTGCTATCGGATGAGCGTGATCGGTGAG
The DNA here is from genome assembly GCA_963785745.1 of uncultured Alphaproteobacteria bacterium. Classification (GTDB taxonomy): domain Bacteria; phylum Pseudomonadota; class Alphaproteobacteria; order Rhizobiales; family Xanthobacteraceae; genus VAZQ01. The sequence goes on along the minus strand of CAWAWR010000022.1, from coordinate 176,787 downwards.
CGGCCCTACCAATAGCCGCGTTTACCTTGTGCGGATGAAGACATGAACTGGATCTCCAACGTCGTCCGGCCGAAGATTCGCAGCTTCCTCAATCGGCGCGAATCGCCGGAGAACCTGTGGATCAAGTGCCCCGAAACCGGGCAGCTCGTCTTCTACAAGGACGTCGAGGCGAACCAGTTCGTCATTCCCGGCTCGAACTATCACATGCGCATGAGCGCAACCGCGCGGCTCAAGTCGGTATTTGACAACGAGACCTGGTTTGACATCGCGGTGCCGGTTGCGCCCACCGATCCGCTCAAGTTCCGCGACGAGCGCCGCTACACCGACCGGCTCAAGGACGCGCGCAGCAAGACCGGCACCACCGATGCGATCAAGCTCGGTTACGGCAAGCTCGACGGCCTGCCGGTCGTGGTCGCGGTGCAGGATTTCGATTTCATGGGCGGCTCGCTCGGCATGGCGGCCGGTGAAGCCGTCGTCAAAGGTCTTGAGACGGCGGTCGAGAAAGACACGCCCTTCATCATGTTTGCGGCCTCCGGCGGCGCGCGCATGCAGGAGGGCATCCTGTCGCTGATGCAGCTTCCGCGCACGACGGTGGCGGTGCAGTTGCTGCGCGAAGCCGGCAAGCCCTACATCGTCGTGCTGACCAACCCGACCACCGGCGGCGTCACCGCCTCCTATGGCATGCTCGGCGACGTCCACATTGCGGAGCCGGGCGCGCTCATCGGCTTCGCCGGGCCGCGCGTCATCGAGCAGACCATCCGTGAGAAGCTGCCCGAGGGATTCCAGCGCGCGGAATACCTCCAGGAGCACGGCATGGTGGACATGGTCGTGCCACGCCATGAGCTGCGCCCGACGCTCTCCAATATCTGCCGGCTGCTCACCAAGGCGCCCGCCTCCGTACCCACGCCGGTGCTGGCCGTCACCACTCTGCCGGAAAGCGATGAGCTGACGGTGCCGGCCAGCGCATGAGCGTCATCCGCGCGCGCTGGTGATCCGGTATACTGCGCGCAATGCCTTCCATCGATTCCATCGTCACGCGGCTGCTGGCGCTGCATCCCAAGCTGATCGACCTCTCGCTCGATCGCATGTGGCGGGTGTTGGCGGCAATCGGGACATCCGGAGCGCAAGCTGCCGCCGGTCATCCACGTTGCCGGCACCAACGGCAAGGGCTCGACCATCGCGTTCATGCGCGCGATCCTCGAGGCGGCGGGACTGCGCGTGCATGTCTATACCTCGCCGCATCTCGTGCGCTTCAACGAGCGGTTCCGGCTCGGCCGGGTCGGCGAGGGCGTGCTGGTATCGGACGACGAGCTTGCGGCCGCGTTCGAGGAATGCGAGCGCGCCAATGCCGGCGAGCCGATCACCGTGTTCGAGATCACCACGGCGGCCGGGCTGTTGCTGTTTGCAAGGCATCCGGCGGATGTGCTGCTGCTCGAAGTCGGGCTCGGCGGCCGGCTCGATGCGACCAACGTGGTCGATGAGCCGCTGGCGACGGTGGTCACGCCGGTCTCGTTCGACCACGCTGACTATCTCGGCGACAGCATCGCGAAGATCGCCGCCGAGAAAGCCGGCATCTTCAAGCGCGACGTTCCCGCTATCGTGGCCGCGCAGCCGCGCGAGGCGCTCATGGTGATCGAGCGCGCCGCGGCGCACGCCCGTGCGCCGATCAGGATCGCGGGCGAGAATTGGACCGCCACCGAGGAGCGTGGCCGGCTGGTCTATCAGGACGACGCCGGGCTGCTCGACCTGCCGGCGCCGCGGCTGCCGGGGCGGCATCAGTTCGAGAATGCGGGCGTCGCCATCGCGACGCTGCGCGCGCTGCCGTCGTTCTCGCTGCGTCCGGCGGTTTTCGAAGCGGTGGCGAAAGCGGAATGGCCGGCGCGCATGCAGCGGCTGTCGCAGGGCAAGCTGCCCGGCCTGCTTCCCGCTGGCAGCGAGCTGTGGCTCGACGGCGGCCACAACGCCGACGGCGGCCGCGCCGTCGCCGACGCGCTCGCCGATCTCGAGGAGCGGGTGTCGCGTCCGCTGGTGCTGATCGTCGGCATGCTCGCGAGCAAGGATGCCGGCGCGTTCCTGAAGAATTTTTCCGGGCTCGCGCGGCGGCTTGTGGCCGTGCCGATCCCCGATCAGCAAAAGAGCATCCCGCCTGACGCGATCGCCGAGCTCGCGCGTGCAGCCGGCATCCCGGCGCAGGTGAGCGGCGACATTGCAGGCGCACTCGTGCACGCCGCCAAGCTCGGCCTCGATCCGCCGCCGCGGGTGATGATTACGGGATCGCTCTATCTGGCCGGCGCGGTGCTCGATGCGAACGGCACGCCGCCGATGTAGGCAATGCTTCCGCCCGTCCCCGCGAAAGCGGGGACCCAGCCAGAAAGAAGATTCCTGGGTTCCCGCTTACGCGGGAATGAGCGGAGAGTGGCGCAACGACTCGGCGTTACCTAAACCGCTGAGGTGATCCACTGCTCGAGCTTCTGCTTCGGCGCGGCGCCGATCTGGCGCGAGGACATGTCGCCGTTCTTGAAGATCATCAGCGTCGGGATCGACTGAATGTTGTACTTCGCCGCGGTCTGCGGATTTTCATCGACGTTGAGCTTGACGATTTTGACCTTCTCGCCGAGCGAGCCGGCGATCTCTTCCAGCGCCGGCGCGATCATCCGGCAGGGGCCGCACCATTCCGCCCAGAAGTCCACGACCACGGGGCCCGAGGCCTTCAACACCTCCGATTCGAAGGTGGCATCAGAGACTTTGCCGACGGCCATGGAGTACCTCGTTGCTTTGCGGAAAGAGCGGGCTGGGCATTTTGCGGAGTTCGAACCTATGAACGGCCCCCGCCAGCGTCAAGCAGGCTTCACGACGAGGTGACGGTGTTAAGCGCCGCGTCCATGGCCTCGGCGGAAATCTCCATCAGATCAGGCACTTCGGTCCAGACCAGGGCGGCCCGGACCGGCTTGCCGGGGTAGAGCTTTGCGAGCACGGCGCGGTAGAGCGCGAGCTGCGCGACATAGCCGTGAGGCACTTTCTCGGGTGTCGGCGGCGGGTCGCGATTTGTTTTGTGGTCGGCGATGAGAATCGCGTCCTCGGTCACGACCAGGCGATCGACCACGCCGGCGACGCTGCGGGTGCGGCCGCCGTGAACGAGGCGCCCGACGATGGGAACCTCGGCCTTGCTCTGCGGCGAGAACAGCGCGGCGAAGCGTGGGTGTTCGATCAGCGCCAGCGCCTTGCGCGCGAAGTCCTCGCATTCGTCCGCCGTGAAGTCGCGGCTCTTGCCGGCGAGATAACGCCGCGCGGCCTCCGCGCGATGTTCCGGGGCGATGGCGGGCAGCGATTGCAGCAGCCGATGCATCACGACGCCCCGCGCCAGCGCCTGCCGGCGCGCCGCGCCGCCCGCCCGCGCCACCGGCGCGGTGTCGTCGTAGAGCTGCGACGGCGACAGCGGCGCGACGCCCACGTCCTCGCGCGGCGCGGCGTGCGTGAGCCAGTCGGGAGGCTTCGGGGCGGCCGGCTTCTCCGGCGGCAGATCGAACAGCGACAGTGTCTCCGGCCTGGATGGTGTCTGGCGATAGCGCAGGACCGTGCCTTCGCCGACGTCGGCCGGCTCCTCGCTGCAATGCGGCTTCAGCGTCTCGGCCATCAGGTCGTACCAGCAGCCCGCCGGCCGCCGGTTCTGGCCGACGGAGCCGCAGATGATCAGCCGGTCGGCGGCGCGCGTCATCGCGACATAGAGCAGGCGGCGGTACTCGTCGACCGCTTCGCCGACGGTGGTGGTGCGCGCGGCGGCGATCGGCGCGGTGTCGTCCTTCTTGGTCGGCATCCACACCAGCCTGTCCGGCGTATCCGGCGCGGCGTCTTGCGCCGGCAGGTTCAACAACCGCGGCTGATGCTGGATCGGGCCCTGCGGCTCGGTCGTGGTATCGGCGAGGATGACGATCGGCGCCTCCAGGCCTTTGGCGCCATGCACAGTCATGACTCGCACCTCGTCGCGCGCGATCTCCATGTCGCGCTTGATCTCCGCCGACGCAGTGCGCAGCCATGCGACGAAGCCCTGCAGCGACGGCGTCTCGCGGCTTTCATAGGCGAGCGCGAGGTTGAGAAATTCGTCGATCACGTCGTTTGCCTCGGGGCCGAGCCGCGAGAGGAAGCGTTGCCGCGCTTTGTCGGCGCCGAGCAGATTGGCGTAGAACGCGAACGGCGGCAGCCGCTGCGCATCGCGCGCGATCGCTTCAAGGCGTGCCGCGATCTCCGGCTTGCGCTCCGTCAGGGCCGCCCGCAGGCTGCCCTTGCGCTCCCAGGCGAGCGCGAACAATTCTTCTTCGGTCAGGCCGAACAGCGGCGACTTGAGCACGGCCGCGAGCGCGAGATCGTCCTCCGGCAGCAGCAGCGCGTCGGCGAGCGCCAAAAGGTCCATTACCGCGATATGCTCCGTCAGAACCAGCCGATCGGCGCCCGCGACGTCGATGTCCTCGTTCTTGAGCGCGCGGATGATCGCTTCGAACAGCGGTCCGCGCTGGCGCACCAGCACCAGGATATCGCCCGGCCGCACCGCGTGGCGCTCTTTGCCGGTGCCGACGCGATCCTTGCGATCGATCCATAGCCGAACCGCCTTGGCGATCTGGCGCGCGAGCTTGACGCGCGGGCTCGTCTCCGAGGTCTTGTCGAACGGCTGATCCCAGGCCGGGATCGGGTTCTTTCTTCTCGGGCTCGACCAGCGGCCAGATCTCGACCAGCCCGGGCGCGGCGTCGGGCAACGCGAGGTGCGCGGAAATTCCGGCTTCATCGGTGGTCACGCTAAGGAAAACGGCCGCCGCGTGGAACACATGCTGCACGGCGGTCAGCACGCTGTCGTTCGAGCGGAACGAATGGGCGAGGCGAACGTCGCGCCATTCGATCGCAGCGGCCTCGAAGGTCTGCTTGAAGCGGCGTTGCTTCTCGTGGAATTCGCGCGGGTCGGCGCCCTGGAACGAGAAGATCGACTGCTTGTCGTCGCCGACCGCGAAGATCGAACGCGAGAGCGCGCCGCGCGCGCCCGCACCGACCGCGAATTCGGCCACGAGGCGCTCGATGATGTTCCACTGGTCCGGGCTTGTGTCCTGGGCCTCGTCGATCAGGAGGTGGTCGATGCCGAGGTCGAGCTTGTAGTGGATCCATGCCGCACTGACGCGCGCGAGCAGGTCCCGCGTCTTGGCGATGAGGTCGTCGTAGTCGAGCAGGCCGCGCGCCTCCTTTTCGGTGCGATAGCGCGCGATCACGGTGCTGGCGAGCGTCAGCAGCGCGCCGGTGCGGGTGCGGGCGATGACCGCGCGGCGGCGATCGAGCAGGACGCAGACGCGGCGTTGCTCGTCCACGAAGCGGGTACACAAGTCCGGGTGCTTGTCACGGAGCCGCTTGGTGACGATGTTCGCTTTCGCCGTGCCTTCGGCCGTGCAGAAGACGGAAAGCAGCGCCGCGAAGCGCTCCGAGCCCGTCGCGGTCCGCATCGCCGAAAGGCGTTGCGCCTGCTCACCGTCGGTTTTCGATCCCTGCGTGAGAATCGCAATCAGGGCCGGCCATTCGGATGGCGAGACGTGCGACGCCTCGAACAGGTCGTGCTCTACGCGCTCGATCGAGTCGTCGTCGGCGATGCCGAGCGCCTGCGACAGCTCGACCATCGCGCCGTCGATTCCGCCGGCGCGTTCGAGCCATCCGGTGACCTTGTCGCGGTCGCGGATCGCTTCGGCGAGCGCGAGCTGGAACTGGAAGTCGCTGGTCAGCGTGATGATGGTCGCCAGCGCGCGGCCCTCGGCGCTGTCGGGGTGCGCGGACGCGGCGAGCAGCACGTCGAGCCGGATGGTCTCCAGCATCTGCTTCTGCTGCGTCTCGTCCAGCACCTGGAAGCGCGCCGCGACATCGGCCTCGAACGGGAACTGCTGCAGCAGCCGTGTGCAGAAGGCGTGGATGGTCTGCACCTTCAGTCCGCCCGGCGTTTCCAGCGCTTCGGCGAACAGCTTTCGCGCCCGCGCCAGCCGCTTGGCGTCGACGCGTTTGACGCCGGTCTTGCGGATTTCCTGTTCAAGCGCCTCGTCGTCAAGCGTCGTCCAGCCCGCGAGCCGCTCGAACACGCGGTTCGCCATGTTGGCCGATGCCGCCTTGGTGTAGGTGAGGCACAGAATCTTCGCCGGATCGGTGCCGTCGAGCAGCAGGCGGATCACGCGCTGCGCCAGCACATAGGTCTTGCCGGAACCGGCATTGGCCGAGACCCACGCCGACGCCGCGGGATCGGACGCCTGGTGCTGGACGGCGAGGACGGCATTCGGAATGACGCGGTCGCTCATTCGGCGTCTCCCGCATCTTCGGCCGCACCGCTGGTCAGCGACCATTCCTTCACGCGCGCGAGGTGATCGTAGTCGCCGCCGCCGCGGCGCATGAACATCGGCCGCTCCTTGGACAGATATCCGTTGGTTTCGTCCTCGAATTTCGTGACGAGCTCGGTCAGCTTCGCGAAGCGCCTCATCCGACTTGGCGTCCGGCGTGCTGTCGCCGAAATCGATCAGCTTCAATTCGCCGGCGGGATCGCCGCCGCGCAGCGTCACGTAGAGGAACTCGGCGATCGATGCGCCCGCCGGGATCCCTTCGAACTGTCCGGCGCGCAGGATCGCGCCCTCGAGCGTGAGCTGCGGCGTCAGCCCGGACGACACCTGCGGCGCGGTGGGCGGCCGGCCGGTCTTGTAGTCGAGGATCGCGTAGCTTCCGTCGCGCAGATGCTCGATGCGGTCGGCGCGCGTGCGCAGCGTGAAGGTGCGGTGACCAAGTGGAATCTCCAGCTTGGCGCCGATCTCCGCACTGATCGCGGCGACATTGGCGCGGCGCTGGGCTTCGAAATCGGCGAACCAGCGCGCGATGCGGAGGTACCGTGGCCACCAGAAGGCGCGCGCCTCGGGGAAATCCTCGAGCGCGGCGAATTCGGTTTCGCCGAGCTTGATCAGCTCGCCGACGGCGTCGTTGGGCAGCGCATCTTTGAAATTTGTCGTGAAAGTGCCGATGGCGCCGTGGATGACGGTGCCGCGGTCGCGGGCGCCGGGCGGCGTGTCGATGGTGTCGAGCGGCTGCAGCCGCAGAATGTGCCGCGCATAGATCGAATAGGGATCGCGCAGCCAAGTCTCGATCTCGGTGACGGAGAGCGAGGTCGGCCGCGTGTCGCGCGCGGGCTTCGGTTCGGGGCGCGGCACCGGTCGCGGCGTCGCGTGCGGCCGGTCGAGCTCGCGCGCCCAGCCGAGATAGCTCTCGCCGCGCGCCAGCGCCGCCGCCCAGCGTTCGTCGCCGGCGACGGCCGCCAATCGCTGGATGAAGCGCGAGGGTACCGTCGGCGCGCCGGACAGCTTGGCGGGATAGGCGAGCACGACTTCGCCGGCGCCCAGCATCTGCGTGAAATCGTGGGCGGAGAGCGAAATCCGCCGCTCCGGGAGATCGAGCCCGAGCGAATGGCGCATCGGCCGGCTGAGCCAGGGATCGCTGCGCGTCTCCGGCGGCCACACGCTCTCGACCAGTCCGCCGAGCACGACCCGGTCGATCGATTGCAGCCGCGCTTCGAGCAGACCGTAGATGCGCACGCGCACCCCGGGCCGGTCGGGCCGGCGCACCGATTTCTCGGCGACAATGGCGCGGAACAGATCGGGATAGTCCGGCGCCGAGATCGCGACCGCGTCCTGCGCATTGTCGGCGATGTCGAGGAATGCCTTGTCGAGCGCGGTGCCGTCGGCGCCGGTGAAGGCGACGCCGTCGCCCTGGCGTCCCTTCGACAGCGCCTCAATGACCTGACGATGCGCGCCGGCAAAAGCCGTCAACGGCTGCTTGGCCTTGGCGAGCGCTTCAAGCGGCTTGAGCGCCGCGGCAAACGCCGCGACCAGGTCAGCGGCGCCTTGCAGTTGGCCGGGCGACAGCCGCGCGCGCGGATCGGAGCGATGCAGCTTCGAAAAATTGTCCCGCAGCGTCTTGAGCGCATGGGCGAGTCCGGCCGTCCCGGGCTTTGGCCGCGGGCCGCGCAGTACCGCCTGCTCGATGACGGAAATGCCGTGCGCATGTGCGCCGGCGGATGCACCGAGCCGCAGCAGCGGATGCTTGAGCAGCGCGAGCAGCGTGACCGGCTCAAGCCCCTTGATTGCCGCCTCGGCGATGAGCCGTGCGAACACGCCGGCGGGCGTATCGGCGAGCGCGTCGCCGCCGGAGTTGTCGACCGGGATATCCCAGCGCGCGAGCGCCGACAGCACGCGGCGCGCCAGCGCGCGGTCGGGCGTCACCAGCGCGGCGGTCTTGTTGTCGTCGTCGAGTGTCTCGCGCAATGCCACCGCGATCGCGAGCGCTTCTTCCTCGGCGTTCGCCGCGGCGATGACCGACACGTGCTTGAGCGCGTCGTCGAGGCGCAGGCCGCCCTGCGCGAGGTCGCGCCACTTGTCGGTCTTGTCCGCGGGCCGCATAACCTCGGAGACGACCGCCTCGCGGCCGTGCGCCGCCGGTTCGCCGAGATGCAGCACCTCGGCGCGCGTGATGCCGATCCGCCGCAGCAGCGCCTGCATGGCGAATTGCGGATGGCCGATCGTGGGCGCGAGCGTTTCGCGTCCATCGGCATCGCGCCGGCCGGCGATGTCGTCCCAGGATTCCTCGTCGAGGTCGGTGTCGAGGCCGGGCAGCACCACGGCGCCGTGCGGAAGCTTCGCGATGGTCTCGATCAAGGCCGCGGTCGCCGGCATCGAGCCGGTGGAGCCGGCCGCGATCACGGGGCCGCCGGTATGGGCGGCGAGCCGCTTCGCCTCGGCGGCGATCAGCAGATCGCGCCGCTCGGCGGGCTCGATCTTGCCGCGCTCGTCAAGGATCAGCGGCCATGCCTCGCGCACGATCTCGTTCAGGAACCGGAGCGTGAGCTGCCAGTATTCGTCGTGCTCGCCGGGCACCAGCGTGTCGAGCTTGTCCCACGGCACCTGCCGCGTGGTCATGTCGTCCATCAGCCGCGCCAGCGCGTCGGCGAGCGCCAGCGCGGAGGCTGGGTTGTTGGCGACCAGCGGCGCATTGCCTTCGCGGCGCACCGCCTGCGACGCCGCCCATTTGGTGACGAGCTGCGTGAGCAGCAGCCGGCGCTCGAGGCCGCCGAGTTCGTCCTTGAGATCGAGCGCGCCCGGATTGGCGGCGTCGGCGAACACCAGCTCGTCCTCGTCGATGTCGCCGATCGGGACGATGCGCGGCAGGATCGCGGCGTCGACGCCGGTCACGTCGAGAAAGACATCGCGGGCGAGCCGGCAGGCGCGCCGCGTCGGCAAATAGATCGTGGCGGAGGCGAGCGCCAGCGGATCGCCGGTGTCGGTGAAACCTTCGACCAAGGTGCCGTCGCGCAGCGCCGCGATCAGCGTCCGCACGAACGGCGCCGATGACGGAATGGTGAAGACGCGAGGCGGGCGGGTTGCCATGAGTGATTCTAGTACAATTTACATTTTGAGGGACTCAACCTTCCGCTCATTCCCGCGCAAGCGGGAATCCAGAATCTTGCCGTTATTTAGTTCTGGGTCCTCGCTTTCCGCCTTCGCGCTTCGGCGGACTTGGAACCCGCCGTAGCTCGAACCGAGCGTAGGCGGGTCGCGGGGACGAACGGATGATTGCCTACGCCGCGCTCGCGACCAGCGCGGCCTCCGCCGCGGCCACGGCGTCGGGCGTGCCGACATGCATCCAGATGCCGTCGAGGCGCAGCCCATGCAGCCGGCCGGATTCGGCGGCGCGGTCGAACAGCGGCGTCATCGACGACGAGCCCGGCCCGACACCGGCGAAGAAGGCGGGGGTGAGGATCGCGGCGCCGGCATAGACGAACGGCACCACGTCGCGCTCGCCACGCCGCTTGAGCCGTCCATCCGCCGCCATCGAGAAGTCGCCGCGGCCGGAATAGCCGGTGGCGGTCGCGGTCGGCGCCATCAGCAGCAGCGCGTCCATGCGCGCGGCGTCGAACGAAGCCGCGAGCCTGATGAGATTGGGCATCACGCCGTCGATCCAGATGGTGTCGGAGTTGACCAGGAAGAACGGCCCGCCGCCGAGCGACGGCATTGCCTTGACCGGGCCGCCGGCGGTGCCGAGCAATTCCGCGCGCTCGTCGGAGATCACGATCGCGGGCGCCGTGCGTCCTGAGAGGTGGCGTTCGATCTGGTCGGCAAGGTGGTGCACGTTCACCACCGCGCGCGCTACGCCGGCCTGCGCCAGCCGGTCGAGCACATGGTCGATCAGCGCCTTGCCGCCGACGGTGACCAGCGGCTTCGGAATCTGGCCGTTGTAGGGGCGCATGCGCGTGCCGAGGCCCGCCGCCATCACCATGGCGGTCCGCGGCGCGGCGTTACGGTCCTGATCCCCCATCGGCCTTTCCAGGATTGTCAAATCGAGACGCGAATCACTCAGACTTTAACCCCGGGACATGGCGGCCGTACCACTCATTGAGCGCCTCGAGCGAGGGATGCCCCAGCGAGCGTTTCAGGTAGCTCGATATCCGCGGGATGTGACGCAAATATTGCGGCTTGCCGTCGCGCATGTCGAGGCGCGCGAAGATGCCGAGGATCTTGCTCGCGCGCTGCGCCGCCATCGTGACGTAGCTGCGGATGAACACGCCGGGGTCGAAGTCGGCGTCGGCTGTCCGGCGCTGCCGCACATAGCGGCCGAGCAGGGCGACCTCCACTTCTTCCGGCACGTCCACGCGCGCATCCTGCAGCAAGGAGGCGACGTCGTAGGCCGGCGGCCCCATCACCGCGTCCTGGAAATCGAGGATGCCGAGCCGCGCGACCTCCTTGCGGTCGGGCAGCCACAGCAGATTGGGCGAATGGAAGTCCCGCAGCACCCAGGTCGGCGCCACGTCGATCGCACCCTCCAACGCATCGCTCCAATGTCCGAGGAAGTCGGCACGGGAGTCATCGGAGACCTCGATGCCCTGCCGCGGGAGGTACCATTCGAGCAGGAGCTCCACCTCGATCAGGAACGCATCCATGTCGTAAGCGGGGATTTCATGCTCGACATGCGGCGCGACCGGCAGCACGGCGGGCAGTTCCTTGCCGTGCAGCGTCAGCAGTGCGTCGACGGCGGTCTCGTAGCGCTCCACGATCGGCGCGGGCGGGTCGCCCGCGACCACGCCCTCGTTGCCGAGGTCCTCGATGATGAGCAGGCCCTGCTGCATGTCGGCATGCTGGATCTCGGGTGCGATCAGGCCCTGGTCGCGCAGCCCCTTGGCCATCGCGACAAACGGCACCACCGATTCGGCGAGATGCGCGATCTGGCTGTAGGGCTTGCCGTCGCGCACCGGCGGGCCGTCCGGACGCCGCGGTGAATCCATCAGGATGGAGCGCCGGTTGCCGAGGATCAGCCGGTGATAGCGCCGCGTCGAGGCGTCGCCGGGCATGCGTTCGCGCGTTGCTTCGCTGAAGCCCGCCTCGGCGATGAACTGGCGTACCGATGCGATGCGATCGACCCGCTTCGCACAGGTACCATAGCCGGTCACGCGGGCGTGGCGAAACTCCGGTTTGAGCTTGGGCGCGAGCGTCAGCGTCACGTCGATGCGATCGGCCGGCAGGAAGCCCGCGGCGCGATCCGGCCATTCCACCACCACCACCGCGCCGTCCGGCAGATCGTCGAAACCGAGCTCGGCCAGCTCCGCCGATCCCGACAAGCGGTAGAGGTCGGCATGCACCACCGGAAAGCGCGGCAGGTCATAAGTTTGCATCAGCGTGAAGGTCGGGCTTGGCACTTCGATCGTCTCGTCGCCGGCCAGATAGCGGATCATCGCGCGCGCGAAGGTGGTCTTGCCGGCGCCGAGGTCGCCGGAGAGCGTCAGCACATCGCCGGGCTCGAGCGCGGAGGCGACGTCCACCATCAGCCGCATGGTGGCCTGCTCGTCCGGCAGCACCACCGTGAAGCTTGCGCCGCCCGTGGTGGTCAGCAGCATATGGGTCGGTTTCTTGGCATTCGGGTCACGACCGTAACGGTCCCCGGCGGTGGGGAAAAGCGGCTTTGCCCCGATCCGTGGGTAACTCGATAGCGCCGGGGCCGGGCCCGGCTCGTCCGGCGACGAAAACCGCGGCATTTGCGTCACTTTTTGGTGCTGTCGAAAGCTGCCATAACGGATGCTGCCACGTGGGGACCGCCCGCGGGCGGTAGAGGGAAACGCCATGCGGCTTCCGCGCCGAAAATTCTTGAACCTGGCGGCTGGCGCCGTCGCGCTGCCGGCCGTCTCGCGCCTGGCGTGGGCGCAGAACTATCCATCGCGCCCGATCCGGATGAACGTCGGGTTCCCGCCGGGCGGCGCCGCCGACATCGTCGCGCGCGTCATCGGCCAGTCGCTGTCGGTGCGGCTCGGTCAGCCGATCGTGATCGAGAACCGCCCCGGCGCCGGCGGCAACGTCGCCGGCGAAGCCACCGCCAAGGCGGCGCCGGACGGCTACACGATGATGCACGGCCCCGACAATCTGTTCATGGCCAACCCGCATCTCTACGCCAGAATGACGTTCGATCCGCTGAAGGACCTGGTGCCGGTGTCGAGCCTGATCTCGAACCAGCTCGTGCTCGCGGTGCATCCGTCGGTTCCGGCCAATACGCTGCGTGAGTTTGTCGAGCTCGCGCGCAAGACCAAGCCGCCGCTGTTCTATGCCTCGATCGGAAACGGCAGCCAGCACCATCTGGCGATGGAAATCCTCAAGCAGCATGTCGGCATCGACCTCACGCATGTGCCGTACCGCGGCGGCGGACCGGCCGGCATCGCGCTGCTCGCGGGCGACATCTCGGCGATGTTCGGCGCCGGCTCGATCGTGCCGGTGCTGCAGTCCGGCAAGGCGCGTGGACTCGCCGCCACCGGCGCCAAGCGCTTTGCGCTGACGCCCGACCTGCCGACGATCAACGAGGTCTATCCCGGCTACGAGGTGCTGATCTGGCACGGCCTGTTCGTGCCGGCCGGCGTGCCGCAGCCGATCATGGAACGGCTGCGGGCCGAGGTGACCGAAGTGCTCAAGGAGCCGGACGTGATCAAGCGGCTGGCGACCTCGGGCTCGGGCGAGCCCTATTTCACCACGCCGGACGAGTTCACCGCGCGCATCCGCGGCGACAACGAAAAATACGGCAAGGTGATCCGCTCGATCGGCGCCAAGCTCGAGTGACGTCCCGGAGCTCCGGGGCCGTTGACGGCGCTTCGCGCGGATGAGCATCATCCTAGTGGAGTGGATTTGACATTCGCTATCTACCCTGCAGCGAGTCCGGAACGCGAATGTCAAATCCAAAACTCCACTAGCACTTAATACTTGCTAGTGGTCCTTGGATTCTAACATTCGCAATGTTGCTCGCTGAGAAGGGATGCGAATGTTAAAATCGGACCACTAGTGTGAGGAACGCTTCAACCGTCGAGAGTACCGGGCACACCATGCAAGAAAAAACCGCCGCACCGCAGACCACCGAGCAAATCCAGGCATCGCCGGTCGCGGATTTTCTCAACCTGCACGAATTCGTCGCCAAGGCGCGCCAGAATCTTAGCCAGAACCACTGGGACTATATCGTCGGCGCGGCCGAGACCGAAACCACGCTGCGGCGAAACCGCATGGCGCTCGACGCGATCGCGTTCCGGCCGCGCGTGCTGACCGACGTCAGCAGGGTCGATGCATCGGTCGAGCGGTTCGGACGCAAGCTCAGGATGCCGGTGATGCTGGCGCCGGTCGGATCGCTCGAATGCTTCCATCCCGGCGCGGCGGCGGAGATCGTGCGCGGCACCGGCGCCTTCGGCGTCGCGCACATGATGTCGTCGGTCACCGAGCCCGGGCTTGAGGGGGTCGCTGCGGCCGCGCCCGACGCGTTGCGCATCTTCCAGCTCTACGTCCGCGGCGACGACGCCTTCATCGACGACCATGTCGAGCGCGCTATCAAGCACGGCTTCAGCGCGTTCTGCTTCACGGTCGACACCGCGCATTACAGCCGGCGCGAACGCGATCTCGCCAAGCGCTATCAGACCGCGGGCCGCCGCCGCGTGGCCGGCCGCGCATTCCAGATGCAACTCGACTGGCGCACGATCGATCGCATCAAGAAGCAATACAAGATCCCGATCATCATCAAAGGCATCGCCACCGCGGAGGACGCCAAGCTCGCGGTCGAGCACGGCGTCGAATGGATCTACATCTCGAACCATGGCGGGCGTCAGCTCGATCACGGCCGCGGCTCGATGGATGTGCTGCCGGAGGTCGTCGACGCCGCCGCCGGACGCGCGAAGATCCTGATCGACGGCGGCTTCTATCGCGGCAGCGACGTGGTCAAGGCGATCGCGCTCGGCGCCGATCTGGTCGGCATGGGCCGCATGCAGTGCTATGCGCTGGCGGCCGGCGGCGCGGCCGGCGTGGTACGGATGCTCGAAATCCTGGAGGACGAGGTGCAGCGCTCGCTCGGCCTGCTCGGGGTAAACACCTTCGCCGACCTCAACCGGAACTATCTGCACCTGAACGCGCCGGTGGTCACGGTGCCGTCGGTGTTCAGCGCTTTCCCGCTGTGCACGATCGATCCCTGGCGGTATTGAGCGCTCGTGCGTTCCCCGGGCGCATCGCAGCACGCAGTGATGCGATGCAGACCCGGCGTCCCGGTTCCTTGGATTTAAGAAGGTAACCGGGGTCCCGGATCTGCGGTGCACCGCTGACGCGCTGCACCGCGTCCGGGACACGGAAGACCTACGCCGCGCTCACGCGCTGGCCCGCCGCTTCGGTCGGGAAGATGCAGGTCACGGTGGTGCCGCGCCCGACTGCGGAATCGATCGTCACCGTCCCGCCGTGCAGCTCCACGAACGAGCGCACCAGCGAGAGGCCGAGGCCGGTGCCGCGGTGACGCGAGCCGAGCGAGTGGGTCTCGAACCAGTCGAACACCTTGTCGCGGACGTCGGGCGGGATGCCCGGCCCCTGGTCGGTGACCATGAACACCACTGCATCCTTCAGGCGCTGCGCGGCAAGCGTCACCGTGCTGCCTGGCGGCGAGAAGCCGATGGCGTTGGCGAGAAGATTGAACAGAGCCTGCCGCACCCGCCGTTCGTCGGCGACGAACGCCCCGATGTCGGGCGCGGTGCGGATCGACAGCGAAATGCCGCTTTGCTCCAGGCGATCCTGCACGCCTTCGGCCGCGGCGTCCATAGTTTTGCGGACGTCCACGTTGCCGAGGTTGAGCGTCATGGCGCCGGCGTCGATGGTCGCGAGGTCGAGGATATTGTTGATGATCGCGAGCAGCGCGTTGGTCGAGGTCGTGATGTAGCTCAGGTATTCGTGCTGCTTCTCGTTCAACGGGCCGGTCGAGTCGTCGCCGAGGAAATGCGCGAATCCGATGATGTTGGTGAGCGGGGAGCGCAGCTCGTACGAGACGTGATGGACGAAGTCGATCTTGATCTTGTCGGCATCTTCCAGCGCTTCGTTGCGTTCGCGCAGCGCCCGCTCGACATTGACGGAGTCGGTGATGTCCTGGAACGTGACCAGCGTGGCGCCGTCCGGCAGCGGCACGGTCGCGCATTTGGCGACGCTGCCGTCGCGCCGTTCGATGTCGCCCGCCACCGGCGCGCGGCCGTCGATCGCGGTAACCGTCGCGCGCAGCGCCGGCCAGACCGGGTTGTCGCCGGCGAGCGCATGGCACCAGCCGATCACCGCTTCGATGTGCGGACGCTCCTGCAGCGCGGCCGGATCGAACTTCCACATCTGCGCGAACACCGGATTGAACAGCCGCAGCCGTCCGTCGCTGGCGAACACCGCGACGCCTTCCGCGAGGTTGTCGAGCGTTTCGCCCTGCACGCGGATCAGCGCCTCGAAGCGACGCTGCAGGTCGAGCGGCTCGGTGATGTCGTCGTAGAGATAGATCACGCCGCCTTCGGGATTGGGCGTGGTGACGACGCTCAACGTGCGGCCGTTGGGCAGGTGCCATTCGTGCGCCACGGCCTCGGTTGCCCGGTAGGCCTCGTGCAGCTCGGCCTTCCACTTGCGGAAATCCTGCTGTTCCGGCAGGCGGCGGGCGTCGCGCAGGCGGGCGAGCACGGACGAGTCGCTTGGGCCCTGATCGAGGAAGCCGGTGTCGAGGTCCCAGAGCAATCGGAACGCGGTGTTGTAGAAGGCGAGGCGGTGGTCGGCGCCGAAGATCGCGACGCCGGTGGTCAGATAGTCGAGCGTGCGGCGGTGGGCGTCGACCATGCGCCCGAGCTCGGCGCGCAAGATGTCCGCCTCGGTCGCATCGATACCGAGGCCGGCGCTGCCGCGGCGGGTCGGCACCGTGAGCACGTCGTAGATGACACGGCCGCCCCCGACGATCGCCGGCAGGCGGCCGCCGAACGGCTGCTCGGTTTCGTGGGCGCGGAACAAGTCGGTGCGCGCGGTGCGGTCGAACAGCTCGATGCCGCGCTCGACGGCCTCGCCCGGGTCCTTGGCGTCGACGGCGCGCGCATAGGCGGGGTTGACGGTGATGAGCTTGCCGGCCTCGTCGCGCGCCCAGACCGGCGACGGCAGCGCATCGATGAGGGTGCGCATGGCGTTGGCGTCGTCGAGCTGGCGCTGGAAGCGGACCACCAGCTCCGCGAGCTCGCGCTTGATGCCGCTCACGTCCTTGAGGCGCATGATGGCGCGTCCACCCACCACCTGACCTTCGGCCTCGATCGGGCGCCCGGCGAGTGTCGTGAGCGTCATCGCGAATTTCTCGCCGCGATCGCGCAGCGCCGTTACCGCGGTTTCGATGCCCCGCGCCGCTTCCGGCTCAAGCCAGACCGCGAAAGCGAGCACATGCTGCGGCGCCTCGTCGTCCGCCACCAGCGCGACGTCGCCGATAATCTCAGGCTGATCGTCACCGGCGGCCCAGACCACCAGGATTTGCGGCTCCCCGCGCAGCAGCGCATAGACGCGGTCGACCTCGGCGCGGCTCGCGACGATCTCGTCGCGCGCATTGGCCTCGGTGACGGCGAGCCGCTCGCGCGTCCGCACCAGCATGATCGCCGTCATCACCGCAAAGAAGATAACCGACAGCGTGATCGCCATGCCGATGATCTCGTGGCGGTCGAGCAGCGCGAAGCCGTTGAGCAAGGCGCCGATGACCGACGGCGCGCTGCCGGCCGGTTCGGGATCGGCGGGCACGGTCGGTTGCGTGTTGGCGGCGGTGCCGCCGATCGCAACCAGTATTGAAGTAAGGACGACGACAGCGGCGATGCGGAATCCGCTGCGCCGCGGATGAGCCTTATGGCCCCCGCCGGAGGTCCGGATCGTGTCCGGCATACCCGATTGCCCCAATTCGCCGCATTCCAGGGGGCCCGAAGTGTGCCTCTCGAGCCCCAAAGCCTCAGACGGGCAGCGCCGACTTGCCGTTACCCCACCAATCACGGCCACCCACGAATCAACGGACTTTAACCCCAAGGTGACTCCGGCCGTAAGAGTCCAGACCGTGAACGGCATGGGCTAACGCGTTGGCGGGCGACGATTTTGAATCCGCAGGCGGGCAGCGAGCTTCGACCCCGCCCAGGGGAGGGTGGGACGCGGCGCCGCTGGTGAATCCATTCAGCGTTCGCGGGGCCGCTAGTAAGATACGAGCCTGTTGCCGGGCCCATACGATGGCGCTGGGCCGAGATCGTCCGGGGTCACCGGCATCAAGGCCGGGGAAGAGCAAGAAGGGTGAGGAAGCGATGACGAGCGTGCGCATCCTGCTGTCGATGGTGCTGATGCTTTGTGCGGCCGACCTTGCGCACGCACAGCCATATCCCGCGAAGCCGATCAAACTCGTGGTCGGCTTCCCGGCCGGCGGCGCGACCGACACCACCGCGCGGCTGATTGCGCAGCGCATGCAGGCTGCGCTCGGGCAAACCATCGTGGTCGAGAACATCGGCGGCGCCGGCGGCTCGATCGCGGCGAAGCAGGTCGCGATCGCGCCGGCCGACGGCTACACGCTGATGATGACCACGACCAGCGCGTTCGGCACCATGCCGCAGCTCTACAAGCTCGACTACGATCCGGTGAAGGCGTTCGTGCCGGTGGCCACGCTGGTGGTCGACAAGGGCGTGCTGGTGGTGGGGCCGTCGTGGCCGGTAAAGAGTGTGCAGGACATGGTCGCGCAGGCGAAGGCCGCGCCCGGCAAGTTCAACTACGGCTCCGCGATCGGCATCGGGCCGCACTTCGTGTTCGAGCTGTTCAAGCGCAAGGCGGAGGTCGACATCATCCATGTGCCGTATCGCGGCGGCGGCCCGATGATCACCGACCTGATCGGCGGGCAGATCCACGCCACCGTCAACGGCAAGTCGGTGCTGCGCCAGCACATCGCGACCGGCAAGGTGCGCGCGCTGGGCGTCAGCGCCGCGCAGCGCTGGGACGACATGAAGGACGTGCCGACGCTGATGGAAGCAGGCTTCCTTGACGCGCCCTACGACACGCTGTTCGGGATCGTGGCGCCGGCGGGCGTGCCGGCGCCGGTGGTCGAGCGGCTCAACGCGGTCATCAACGAGGGACTACGCTCGGCGGAAATGCGCGCGAGCCTGGAGAAGCTCGGCATCGAGCCTTACGTGACGACGCCTGCGGAATTCGCCAAGCTCGTCGCCGAGGAAGCGCCGCGCTGGAGCCAGGCGGTGTCGCTGACCGGCATCAAGGCGCAGTGACGGCAGCATCGCACACCGCCCTCATCCTGAGGAGTGAGCGAAGGAACGTCTCGAAGGATGGACGCGAGCACCGTGCTGTTGCCATGGTTCGAGACGCCGCGCTCGTGCGCGGCTCCTCACCCATGAGGTCGGAGAGAGCAGAGCGAGAGCTACTTCCGCCCCGTGGCTTCCATCGTCTTGGTGAGGTGATTGAAGCTCTGCACCGGCGCCATCATCAGGAAGCGGTAACCCTCCGAGATGATGCGCTCGCAGTTGCCGGCTTCCACGTGCGG
This sequence comes from uncultured Alphaproteobacteria bacterium, assembly GCA_963785745.1. GTDB lineage: Bacteria > Pseudomonadota > Alphaproteobacteria > Rhizobiales > Xanthobacteraceae > VAZQ01. Next base: position 157,905 of record CAWAWR010000022.1, on the reverse strand, counting down.
ATGGCCGACCACGACGTTGTGCTTCTTGCAGGTGTCGACCACGCGCTTCATCCATTCCAGCACGACCTTGTGCTCGTACTGGCGCGGATAGCCGAGTTCTTGGCTGAGATCGCCTTCGCCGATCAGGATGGCGCCGATACCGGGCACGTTCTTGAGCATGTCGTCGAGGTTCTCGACGCCGCGCGTGTCCTCGATCTGCAGGATGCAGAAGATTTCGCCTTCCTTGTTGAGCGGCCAGACATCGGCCTTCTTGTAGTAGTCCTGCTGGCTCAGGCCCCAGTAGCGGGCCGCGGCGGTCGGACCGTCGCCGCGGATGCCGGCGGGCTCGTAGAGCGGCGCGTTCTTCAGGCGAGGGTAGCGGCAGGCGCCGACCGCGTTGGCGGCCTCTTCCACCGTCGATATGTGCGGGAACACGATGCCGTAGCAGCCGATATCGAGCGCCTGCTTGGCCTGCCACTGCGCCATCTCGACGCCGTTGACCGGGATGCGGACCATCGGCGTCACCGGCGGTACGATTCCCGCCTTGGCGATCTGCGCACGGTTGAGCATGTACTGCAGGCAGTCCCGCAGCCTGCCGGAGTCCCACGGATTATGCTCCATCTCGAACACGCAGCCGTCGTATCTCGACGCGCTCAGGGCGGTTGCTGAATTCGACGTGGGCGGGCGCGAAGCAGGTCAGCGCGTGCTGGCCCCCCTCAAGCGCTTTGATGACGTTGTTCAGACGCGGCAGATCGGCCATAATTATCCCCTTCACGCGTGGTCGTTGCGCTTCTATAGACGACCCGGTATTCGCCGTCACCACCGCAAGCACCGCGGCGGAGACCCCGCCCATCAAGAACTGAGCGAAGCGTCATGATCATCGATTGCCACGGCCATTACACGACCGAGCCCAAGGACCTGCACCGTTTCCGCAAGGACCAGACCGAGGCGGTCAAGAACAAGACGCCGCTGCCGCCGCGCGCCGGTCTGAAGATGTCCGACGACGAGATCCGGGCCTCGATCGAGGGCGCGCAGCTCAAATTCCAGAAGGAGCGCGGCACCGACCTCACGATCTTCTCGCCGCGCGCCTCCGGCATGGGGCACCACATCGGCGACTTCGCGGTGTCGAAGGAGTGGACCGAAATCTGCAACGACCTGATCCACCGCGTCTGCAATCTGTTCCCGAAAAATTTCATCGGCGTCTGCCAGCTTCCCCAAACCCAGGGTGAATTGCCGACCTCGTCGATCAAGGAGCTCGAGCGCTGCGTGAAGGAGCTCGGCATGGTCGGCTGCAATCTCAATCCCGATCCGTCCGGCGGCTACTTCAACGCGCCGCCGCTCACCGACAAGTGGTGGTATCCGTTCTACGAGAAGATGATCGAGCTCGACGTGCCGGCGATGATCCACGTCTCCGGCTGCTGCAATCCGGCGCAGCACACCACCGGCTCGTACTATCTCAATGCCGACACCATGGCGGTGATGCAGCTCATCCTGTCCGACGTGTTCAGGGATTTCCCCAAGCTGAAGCTGATCATCCCGCACGGTGGCGGCGCGGTGCCGTATCACTGGGGCCGCTTCCGCGGCATCGCGCTCGACAACAAGCGTCCTGAGCTCGCCGAGATCATGGGCAACAACATCTTCTTCGACACTTGCGTCTATCACCAGCCCGGCATCGACCTGCTCACCAAGGTGGTGCCGGTCGACAACATCCTGTTCGCGTCGGAGATGGTCGGTGCGGTCAAGGGCATCGATCCGCACAGCGGCAATTATTTCGACGACACCAAGCGCTATGTGGACGGCGCCGCGACGCTCAGCGCGGCCGACAAGCAGAAGATCTTCGAGGGCAACGCGCTCAAGGTCTATCCGCGGCTGAAGGCGCAGATCGACAAGCAGGCACGGGGCAACGCGTAGGCCTGGACAGCTTCCATGATCAATGTGCCGCGCGTCGGCTCAGCCATCGTCGGATTTGCGTTGTTGCTGGGGCAAAGCCTCACTGCACATGGCATGGAGGCCAGGATCATCGTCGCGACGCCGATGAAGGCGGCGACCACTGAACTTGCCGCGCAGTTCGAGCGGGCGACCGGCAACAGGATCATCGTTGAATTTGCCGCCGCGCCCGCGATCAAAAAGATGCTCGAGGGTGGCGCAAAATTCGACGCCATCATTCTTGCATCCGAGCTGTTCAAGGAATTGAGCGGGCAGGGCAAGATCGATCCCGGCACGGCCACGCCGGTCGCGCGCGTCGGGATCGGCATCGCAATTCGTGCCGGGGCGCCGAGACCGGACCTTGGCTCGATTGACGCGCTGAAAAATTCTCTCAAAACTGCCAACGCGATCGGCTTCACCGATCCTGCGAGTGGCTCGGCCGGTGGCGTGAATGCTGCCGCCGCGATTGAACGGCTCGGGATGACCGCCGAACTGAAATCGCGGATCAAGGTGTATCCGCCCGGTACGTTCCCCCGGCCGCTGGTGCAGGGAGAGGTCGATCTTTGGCTGACGCAGACGAGCGAGATTGTGCAGTCGACCGGCGTGTCAGTCGCAGGTGTGCTGCCGTCGGAATTGCAGAACTACACGATATACGTTGCCGGAGTGCTGACTGACGCCAAGGATACGAAGATTGCCCGCGGGCTCATCAGTCATCTCACCGCGCCGGGGGCCGCCGAAGCGCTTAAGGCGATGGGAATGGAACCCGCGACGCGATGACCGGGCTCGCGATTGCGCTCGTCGATTGCAATCCGCTCACGTTCCGCACGTTTCGTGCCACTGCCGCACGCTTGATCTTGCGGACACCGCCGCGCGTCCCCTATGAGTGTCGCCGTGCGCCGGGGTGGAAGCGGTCGCATCAGAGACATGTCCATGTATTCAATGAAATTCCTTCGCAAGGTCCGTTCCGAGCTTGAGGCGCCGCGCGAAGCGCGGCCGTTCGGCTCCGGATGGATATCGGGATCGATCGGGCTCCTGGCCGGGATCGTTGGTCTGCTGATGGTCATCGTGCTCCGGAATCCGTCGCTCACGTCGGTTCCCCAGCTCGCCGCCGCCTATCAGCAAGTGCCGTTCCGGCTGGCGATCTATTTCGTTCTCGCCGCCGGCTTTGTCCTGGCCGCGCTGAGCCTCGTGCTGCGGAAGGACAAGACGCTTGGCGGCGCGGCGATGGCGGTGACGCTGCTTGCAACCATGATCGGGAGTCTTCCCGCGCATCGCGACATCGCCATCGAAGGCGTCTTCTTCGGCGTCGACTTCTTCATCCTCAACGTCCTGTTCACCGGCCTCTTGTTCATTCCGATCGAGCGCATCTTCCCGCAGAATCCGGACCAGCCGGTGCTGCGCAACGAATGGCGCGAGGACCTGTTCTACTATTTCGTATCGTCGCTGTTCATTCAGCTCCTGACCTACCTGACGCTCGCGCCCTCGAACTTCGTCGTCCACAATCCGGAGCTCGGCTCCATCCGCGCCTTTGCGCGCGAGCTGCCGTGGATCGTGCAGTTCGCCGTCATCATGGTGCTGACCGATCTCGCGCAATACTGGCTGCACCGCGCCTTCCATCGGGTGCCGGCATTGTGGCGCTTCCATGCCGTGCACCATTCCGCGAAGTCCATGGACTGGATCGCGGGCGCGCGCATGCATTTCCTGGAGATCATCATCCTGCGCAGCGTGACCGCGACGCCGATGCTGGTGATCGGCTTCCAGGAGTCCGCGATCCAGGCTTACACGCTGCTGGTCTACGTCTACTCGACCTTCATCCATTCGAATGTTCGGGGAAGCTTCGGCTTCATCGAAAAGATCCTCGTAGTTCCCCGCTTCCACCACTGGCATCACGGCATCGAAAAGGAAGCGACCGACGTGAATTTCGCGATTCACTTCCCCTTTCTCGACCGCCTGTTCGGCACGCACCATCTGCCGGAAAGCCGATGGCCCGCGGGCTATGGGATCGAAGGCCATCCGGTTCCGACGGGCTACTGGAAACAGTTGCTCTATCCGTTCCAGCGCTAGTTACGGGATGCGTCCGTACGGCTCGCCTTTGAAACCGCTGACGCGGTAGACGAAGAAGGGCGTGGGCAATTTCAGCTGCTCGACCTGGGAAAAACCCTTGTTGAGCACGTAGAGCATGTCGTCCTTGATCGCCACGTAGATAAGCGTGCCCTGGAAATGCTCCGCGGTCGCGCGCGGCGCATTCGGGAAGCGATAGTCGTCGGCGACCATGATGACCGGAACCTCCGGCCGCAGATAAAACTTGAGCCACGAGGTGACCGGAAAATCCGTGGTCAGGATGGCCCGCGCGTTCGTGTCCGACACTGCCTTCGCGATCGGCGCCGCCCGCTGCCGCATGGTCGAAGCGAGGTGATGGTCGAGCGGATCGTACGGCGCGAACGAGATCGGGTGCAGCAGCGCCTGCCCATAAACGATCGCGAGGATGACGCAGGCCGCCGGCACCGCCGCGCTGCGGACGAATTTCGATCCGGCGCTCCGGAAGGCGTCGGCGGCGGCGATCGCCAGCGCCGGATACACCACGTCGCACCAGTTGCGGTGAATCCGGTCGACGAAAACATAGACGACGAAGAACACGATCAGCGGCCACAGCAGCGTCGCGAGCAGGAAGCGCGGTTGATCCCTGGACACGGTCGCGCGCCACAGGCCGGCGATGGCGAGGATCAGGATGAACGGCGACGCCAGCAGGAACTGCTCGCCGATGAATTGCGGCAGGTAGTACCAGCGACCGCGGCCGGTGAAGCCGAGGCGGCCGAATTGAAAGCCGAGCGCCCCGCCGCTTTCGTGGGTCACGTTCCAGATGACGTTGGGCGAGAACACGAGCACGGCGATCGCGCCGCCCAGCCAGGGCCACGGTGTCTTGAGCCAGCGCCGTCCGCTCCCGCTCAGCACCAGCCAGAAGAACACGCCCGCGCCGACAAACAGGATCGTGTACTTGGACAGGAGCCCGAGGCCGGCGAACAGCCCCGCCGCAAGCCACCAGCGCCCGTTCCTGCCGGCCTCGGCCTTCGCCACCGCCCAGATCAAGGCCGCGCTGCAGAAGATCAGCGGCGCGTCGGGTGTCGCCAGGAGCGTGACGGCGTGCACCATCAGCGTCAGGTTGAAGAACAGCGCGGTGCGCGCGCCGTTCTCCGATCCGCCGAGCAGCAGCGTGCCGGTGCGCCACACGCACAGCGTCGCAGGAATCGACAGCGCGAGGCCGAAGAAGCGGACGCCGAATTCGGTGTCGCCGAACAGCGTCGTGCCGGCACGGATCAGAAAGGCGATGCCAGGCGGGTGGTCGACATAGCCCCACGCCAGGTTCTGCGACCAATGCCAATAGTAAGGCTCGTCGCCGAAATAGAGCGGAAGCAAGCCGGCCGCGACGAAGCGGATGCCGATCAGAAGGGCGATCGCGAGCGCGTAGCGCCGCGTTCGATCCTCAACAGGGATCGCGCCGCTTGGGTCGGCAAGGATTTGCTGCGAGCCCCGCATCTGCGACGGCGGGATACCATCCGACCGCGGGAGCGACAAGCGCCGGCGACGGGGCGCGGGCCTAGCGCCTGCGCCAGATCCACACCGCGCTCACCATGTAGTTCCAGACGGCGCCGGACGGACGCTGTCCGGTGCGGCAGAGACCGCACTTGCTTTCGTCTCGCCGCTCACTGCGGCTCGATCTTGGCGGCGGCGACCACCTTGCCCCATTTGACGTAATCGTCGGCGAGGAATTTCGCGTAGTCCGCCGCCGTGGTGCCGACGACGTCGACGCCGATCTTGGCCATGCGCTCGTGGAAGCCCTTGTCGGCGATGATCGCCGCGATCTCGCGGTTGAGCGTCGCTATGACCGCGGGCGGGGTACCGGCGGGCGCCACCAGCCCGACGCCCGATCCGACCTGGACGTCGGGGAGGCCGACCTCCGCCATGGTCGGAACGTCCGGCAGCGACGCGATGCGCTTGTTGCCCGACGTCGCCAGCGCCTTGAGCTTGCCGTCCGCGATGAGCTCCAGCAGCGAATTGACGGCGCCGATGAACATGTCGATGCGCCCGGCGATGAGATCCGGAAGGACAACGGTCGCGCCGCGGAACGGCACGTGGATCAGATCGACCCCGGCGGCCATCTTGAACAACTCGCCGCCGAGATGTTGCGGCGTGCCCTGGCCGACCGAGCCGAAGGTCAGCTTGTTGGGCGATTTCTTCGCGAGCGCGACAAACTCCTGCACCGATTTCACCGGCAGGTTTGCCGGCACCACCATGACGAACGGCACGTCAGCGACGAGGTTGATCGCCGCGAATTCCTTCACCGGATGATAGAGCTGCTTCTTCGACAGGTGCGGGCCCATCGTGAACGAGGCCGGCGCAATCATCATCGTGTGTCCGTCCGGCGGCGACTTCGCGACGAACTGGTAGGCGATGGTGCCGCCGCCGCCGGGCCGGTTTTCGACCACGGCGGTCTGCTTGAGGCGCGTCTGCAATCCGTTTGCGATCTCGCGCGCCACCACGTCGTTCGAGCCGCCGGGCGTGAAGGGCACGATGATCTTGATCGTCTGATTGGGAAATCCTTGTGCGGCAGCGGACGGTACATCAATCGACGCAACCAGCGTTGCGGCGACGGCGCACAGAGCGAGCAGTTTTTTCATTGTTCTCTCCTGATCGGCCTGCGACCAAAGCCGCCTAGTATCAGCGTATGAATATCGGCTTTGGAGCGCATCCGGAAGCCGGCCGACGTCGTGGCGGGCGGCGGGCACGGCCACGCGGCAGTTTGCCGCTACGTTTTGCGGAGCATTGTCTTCACCTTGGTGGCGAGCTGTTCCAGCGTAAACGGCTTGCTCAGCAAATAGACCCCGGCATCGAGCACGCCGCCGTGTACAACGGCATTGGGCGTGTAGCCGGTGGTGTAGAGCACCTTGAGCCCCGGCCGCCGGCGCAAGGCCTCCTCCGCCAGCTTCTTTCCGTTCACATCCGGCATCACGACATCGGTGAACAGCAGCGCGATGTCGGGCCGGCCGTCGAGCGTCTCCAAAGCGACCGCTGCGCTCTCGCAATCGAGCACCGTGTAACCGAGCTCTCGCAACGCTTCCGTCGCCATGCGCCGCATCAGCGGGTCATCTTCCACCAGGAGGATCACTTGATCGGCGCTTCCGCCCTGGACCGGTGCGGTCGTGTCCTTCATCGCCACGGGCCCGTCGCCGTGGTGGCGCGGCAGATAGATCTTCATCGTGGTTCCGGAGCCGATCTCCGAGTAGATCTTGATGTGGCCGCGCGACTGCTTCACGAAGCCATAGACTTGGCTCAGTCCAAGCCCGGTGCCCGCGCCTGTCTCCTTGGTCGTGAAGAACGGATCGAAGGCGCGCGCAGCGACCTCGGGTGACATGCCTGATCCGGTGTCCGTGATCGCGATCAGGACGAACTGCCCCGGTTGCACATCGGCATGCTCACGCGCATAGACTTCGTCGAGATAGGTGTTCGCGGTCTCGATCGTCAGGCGGCCGCCCTCCGGCATCGCGTCTCTAGCGTTGATCGCTACATTGAGGATCGCGTTTTCAAGCTGATGCGCGTCGGCCTTGGCGAGCCAAAGTCCGGCGGCATTGACGGCTTCGATGCGGACTTGCTCGCCGAGCGTGGAGCGCAGCAAATCCGACATCGTGCTGATCATCTTGTTGGCATCGAACGGTTCCGGCGCCAGAGGCTGCTGGCGCGCGAACGCCAGCAAGCGGTGGGTGAGGGCGGCCGAGCGTTTCACACCCTGCATGGCTGCATCCATGTAGCGCTCGATGCCGTAGTCGCCCTTTTCAATGCGTCGCTTGATGAGCTCGAGGCTGCCGCCGATCACGCCGAGCATATTGTTGAAGTCGTGCGCGATGCCGCCGCTCAACTGCCCAATCGCCTCCATCTTCTGGACCTGGCGAAGCTGACTTTCCGCCGCCATCCGTTGCGCCGCCTGTTCGACCAGGGCCTCGTTGGTCTTGACCAATTCATCGTGAGCGGCGCTCAGCTCGGCAAAGGATCGCCGCGTCAGTATGCTTCCAAGGGCGCCGGCCGCGCAGATCAGCAGGAAAGCAAACACGCCGCTCGTCTGCACCAGAGTGCCGAACGTGGACGCGCTCGCCTGCCGTTGCGCGAGGAGCCGGTCCTCCTCGCGCTCCATTGTGGTCACGAGCGCGCTAAAATCGTCCATCACGCGCTGGCCACCATCGCTGTTGACGACAGCGAGCGCGGCTTCCGTCTTTCCGGCCTTGCGCATGTCGATGGTATCGCCCAGCTCGCGAAGCTTTTCGCCGACAAGCTGACGCATGCGCGCGACCTGCTGCTGTTGCATCGGATTGTCGGCGACCAGCGTCCCCAATTCGTCGAGCGCCGCAGGCAGGGCCTTCAATGCGGCGTCATGGGGCTGCAGGTAGAGATCGCGTCCGGTCAGCAAGTAGCCGCGCTGGCCGCTTTCAGCACGTTGCAGGAGCGCGAACACCACGCCGACTTGGTTGCGCACCGCCATGATGTGCCGCACCATCTCGTCGTCGGCCTGCTGTCGCGTTCCCGTCCAGAACGTCGACAGGACGACCGCCCCCGCCAGCAGGGTCGCGACGACAAGGCTCCAATACAGCAGTGCGAGCGGTCTTGAGCCGGTGGGCACGGGTCTTATTCCCCCAGGGTGGACGGACAAAGTTATTCCATGGCGCGTGAATTCTTGCCAGTTTCCGGGCACTTTTGCCGCAGACCCAACTCCGCCTTGATGCATCCATCATCTATGACTGCGGCTCCTGTCCACAATCCTCGGCGTGCGAGGGAGGAACTTCGTGAGTTTTGCCGGCCGATGGTCCACTTCGTTCGGGCCCATGGTCCTTGCCCAGGACGGCACGCGCGTGCGCGGCACCTACGGACGGGAAGGCACGGAGCACCCGATCGAAGGGACGGCGACGGCGAATGAATTCGCGTTCCGCTACACCGAGGCGCAGGAGACCGGCACCGGCCGGTTCCGGCTTCGCCGTCACGGCAGCTTTGGCGGCGAGTATCTCGCGGAAGGGAATCAGCGCGCGTTGCCCTGGCAGGGCTGGCGCGACTGCGACGGCCTCTGGGATACGCATCTCGGCCGCCTGCGCTTCGTGCAGGAGGATGCGGGGCGCGTGTCCGGCTTCGCGGAATACGATGCGGCCGCGCGCATCGCGGGTAAGTTCGAGGGCGGGCGGCTGACGTTCACGCTCGAGGCCGGCAACTTCACGGGCCGCGGTGTTCTCGATCTCGATGCGACCGGCTACGTGCTCAACGGCGAATGGCTGGAGCAGGGGCAGCCGTCGCGTGCGTTGAGCGGCCAGCGCATCCTGCCGCGGCCGGGACTGGTCTGGCTGGTCGTGGTCGAGGCGTATTGGCAGCGCGCGCTCGACGACAACGAGTTCGCCTTCGGCGACATGCTGCGCGAGCTGTTTGCACGGTTGCCGCGCGTACAAGTGCGGCATCGCTACTATCACGATGAGACGAGCCTGCTGCACTGGTGCCGGCAGCTTCTGTTCCTGCCGGAGCCGGCGGTGCTCATGCTCGCCGGCCATGGCGAGCCCAACGGCCTCACCGTCAACGGCAAGATCATCCCGGTCGGGCGTATTCTCGAGTCGCTGCGATTCGCCGACGGGCTGCAGCTTCTGCATTTCTCGTCCTGCCTGGTCGGGCAGGACAGCGAGCGCGCGCTGATCGCGGCGCCGTTCCCGGTCTCGGGCTACAAGACCAGCGTCGACTGGGCGATGAGCGCGTTCACCGAGTTCATCTATCTCGACATGATCCTCGAGAAAGGTCTGTCGCCGGCCGCGGCGGCGGAGCAGCTCGTGTCGCTCGTTCGCTTTGCCGGCACAGAGGAGATCGCGGGCTCGCCGTACCGGCCCGCGGGCTTCTGCTTCTTCGGCAGCTCGAATGGTGCGCCGTCGAGCTAGTCCTTCGCCACCGCCGCGCGGGCGCGTTCGAGATAGCCGCCCGCCACGTATCGCGACATGTCGAACGTGGACGACGCCGGCAACAGCCCGGCCCGGATCTGCGTATCGAATATCTTGCGCAAGCCGGTCGGGCTGAACGCGAGGTCGCGCGTGAGCGTGCCGGTGCTGGTGTAGTAGTCCCAGGCGCGCTCGGCGTAGGACATCCGGATGTTCATCTCACGCGCCGCGATCTCCGCCGACAGGGGCTTGTTGCGATAGATCCAGTCGGTCGCGCGCAACAACGCCCGCAGGAAGCCTTCGGCCTTGGCCGCGTTGGCCTTCGCCCACTCGCCGTTGACGTTGTAGGTCGTGAATTGCCATTCGCCGACATAGTCGTTGGCGGCGCCGAGATTGTTGAGGCCGGCGTCCTCGCCGACAAAGGCCCAGGGGATCGATTGCAGGCCCACGTCGATCTTGCCCTCGAGCAGGAGGCCGTGGCGCGCCCCGGCGCCGGCGGTCTGCGTGACCTTGTAGTCGTCGGGATATTTCAGCCCGTGCTTGAGTGCGATCTCCTGCCAGTTGAAGAAGCTGCCTTCGGTCATCGTGAGGATGCCGACATTGGCGCCCTTGAGGTCCTCGACCTTCTTGAATTTCTTCTGCGTGACGATGAAGTGGCTGAGCCGGCCGGAATTCGCCGCCAGCATGCGCAACGGCCCGCCGCGCTCGACATTCTGGAAAATGCCCTCGGTCGAGGAGAGCGCAAAGTGCAGGTTGCCTTTCAGCAAGCCCTCCGCCTGGCCCTCGCCGCTGCGGATGAACCGCATATTGGCGTTGAGGCCTTCATCGGCAAAGAAGCCGTTCTGGATCGCGACCAGCACCGGCTGGTAGAAGAACGTGCGGTCGATGATGCCGATGTGGATGGTCTCGCGGGGGCTCTTTTGCGCCTGGGATTGCGCTTGGGCGGGCGTGCCGGCCGGCAGCGACAGGACCAGTGCAGCGATGACCGACGGCAAGAGCCGATTGCGCATGATTTCCTCCGTTGTCGTTATTGGTTGCACCAAGCAAACCACCGGGGCGCTTTTGAAACAAGCGGCATAGGCGCGCCCGCGGGCCGTTGCTAATATCCGCCGTGCGCTGCAGCCGGAGGGTACAATGTTCATCAGGCCTGCTTGCTCGACGATTTTTGCCGTCATCGCTTCGATCGTGTTTGCCGCTGCGCCCGCATTCGCACAGCCCTATCCGAACAAGCTGATCCGTATCGTGGCGCCGTTCCCGCCGGGCGGTCCGACCGACGGCGCCGCGCGCTTGATCGCCGATCGCTTGTCGTCGCTGTTCGGGCAGACCGTCGTGGTCGAGAACCGTCCCGGCGGCGCCGGCGGCACCGTCGGCGTGAAATCGGCCGCGTCGGCCGAGCCCGACGGCTACACCATCCTGTTCACGCCGCCCGGGCCGCTGGTGACGGCGCCCGCGATCTTCCGCAACGTCGGCTACGATCCGGCGAAGGCGTTCGCGCCGGTGGCGGCGGTGTTCTCCTCGCCGCAGATCCTCGTGGTCAATCCGAACGTGCCGGCGAAATCGATGCAGGAGCTCGTGGCGCACGCCAAGGCCAATCCCGGCAAGGTCAGCTACGCGTCGCCCGGCTTCAGTACGCAGCCGCATCTCCTCGGCGAGATGCTCAAGCTGATGACCGGCGCCGATATCGTGCATGTGCCCTACAAGGGCTCGGCGCCGGTGCTCACCGATCTGATCGCCGGCCAGGTGCAGATGTATTTCGACTCCGCGTCGTTCCTGCTGCCGCATGTCCAAAGCGGCAAGCTCCGAGTGCTCGCGGTCGCCGACGAAAGCCGCCTGCCGCAGCTTCCCGACACGCCGACCACGGTCGAGGCCGGCTTCGGCAAGCTGCAGGCGAGCTACTGGGTCGGCGTGCTGGTGCCGGCGGGAACGCCGGCGCCGGTCATCGAGCGCCTCAACGGCGCGATCAACGAGGTGATGAAATCGCCGGCGATGCAGGAAACGCTGACGAAGCTTGTCGCGCGGGCGCGGCCCGGCACGCCGCAGGACTTCGCCGCCTTCATGGCGGCGGAATCGAAGAAATGGACGGAAACCATCACCGCCGCCAATATCAAGGCGGATTGACGCGGAGTTGACGCGCTTCCGGCGGCGTACTATATCCAGCCCGAACAGACGCACGCCGTCATCGAGGTTCGCATGTCCGTCTCCGCACTGGGCTATGTCGTCGCCCGCACCAAGGACCTGAGCGACTGGGGATCGTTCGGCCCCGGCCTGCTCGGCCTGCAACGCGTCGACAAGTCCCGCACGTCGCTGGCCTTCCGCATGGACGACCGCAAGCAGCGCATCATCGTCGATGCCCAAGACGGTGATGGCATCGGCGAGGGAATCTCGGTGTTCGGCTGGGAGACCGCCGACGCGGCCGCGCTCGAGGCACTCGCGGCGCGGCTTGAAGCCAATGGCGTGAAGGTCGCGCATGGTTCGCGCGCGCTCGCCGACGAACGCTTCGTGCGCGACCTGATCGTGTTCAGCGATCCGCTCGGCAACCGGCTCGAGGCGTTCCACGGCGCCGAGACCGCGTCCGATCCGTTCATGCCGGGCCGCGCGATGTCGGGCTTCCGCACCGGGCCGCTCGGCCTCGGCCACATCGTGCTCAACGTCGAGACCTCCGAGACGATCCAGACGCTGCTGCCGTTCTACCGCGATCTGCTCGGCTTCCGGCTCACCGACTACTATTCGCATCCGTTCGAGGCGTTCTTCTTGCACGTCAATCCGCGCCACCACTCACTCGCGATGATCCGCACCGGCAAGAACGCCGTGCATCACATCATGATGGAAGTGTTCTCGCTCGACGATATGGGGCAGGGCTACGACATCGCGCAGCGCGACGGCCGCGTCGCGACCACGATGGGACGCCACACGTCGGACTTCATCACGTCGTTCTACACCTTCACGCCGTCCGGCTTCATGGTCGAGTACGGCTGGGGCGCGCGCTCAATCGATCCCGACACCTGGCAGGCCTATGAGCGCAAGGAAGGCCCGAGCATGTGGGGCCACGACCGCGCCTGGCTGCCGGCCGAGCAGCAGGAAGCCGCGCGCAAGCTCCGGCTCGACAACGCCGCGAACGGCCTGCGCCGCCCGGTGCAGGTGATGGAAGGCAATTTCAACCAGATGTCCGGTGTCTGTCCCTGGTGGGACGGCATGAAAGATCGCCGGCCGTTCGGCTGAGCCATCAGCGATCGTGCCCGATCATCAATCGTCAGACTTCTGCGACGCGTGCGCCGACTTTGCCAGATCGGCGACGGTGATGCGCGCGAGCGCGGTCGAGAACGCTTCCTCGGCGCGCGCGAGCGCCGGCACCACGATGTCCGAGAGCAGCGACGAACCGGAGAGTGGCGGTTCGTCGTTGTCCTCAACGGTGCCGGCCGCGCGCAGTATTTCATCCGCGCGGATGTCGCTTTCCTTGCGCGCAAGCTCGTAGCCGCCGCGCGGTCCGCGCACGCCGCGCAGAATTCCGTCGCGCACCAGCGCTTGCAAAACAGGTTCGAGATGACGCGGCGGCAGTCGATGCCGACACGCGAGTGACTTAGCGGCGACCGGCCTGCCACGAGAGTTCATGGCGATGTCGAGGACGGCGGCAATGGCGAGGACGCCTTTGCGAGGCAATAGCAGCATAGCGAAACTGCTTTTTTTGAGGTCAGGCTGAGCGGCCGGACGGTGTGGACGGTAATATATTACTGTCGATAGGGTCGAGAGGTTCCTACTTTCTTTCCCCCGAAGCAGAACCGGTAGACCCGAAACCCCGTTCACCGCGTGGGGTTTCTTCAAGTCTTGCAACGACGCAAATCACGACTTGCATAGTAGCAGCGACAACAAGCTGCGCAATGCGCGCGCCGCGTTCGACTGTGAATGACTCACGTCCAAGATTCACAAGTATGATCTGTACTTCGCCGCGATAATCCGCATCGATCGTGCCGGGCGCATTCAACACAGTGACGCCGTGGTTCAGTGCGAGTCCGGAGCGCGGTCGCACCTGCGCTTCGAATCCCGGCGGCAACGCGATTGCGATGCCGGTTGGAATTAATGCGCGATCACCCGGCGCGATCACGACCGGCGCGTCGGCGTGCACTGCAGCGACAAGATCGAGTCCTGCCGCGAGCGCACTTTGATAGTGCGGCAGTGGCAGTCCATCACTATGCGGCAGCCGCTGCAGATGGATCTCGACTGCATTCATAGGAATTCTCCTGCAAGCGCCGCAGCGATGCGGCCCACCAGCGCGCGAGCGACATCGTCCTTCGATTGCGGCGGCCACGATTCGACGCCGTCGGCGGTGACAAGATGCACCGTGTTGACGTCGCCGCCCATCACGCCACCTTCCGATGACACATCATTGGCGACGATCCAATCGCAGCCTTTGCGCTTGAGCTTTTCTTTCGCGTTGGCGATCAGATTTTCGGTCTCGGCGGCAAAGCCGACGACCAGCGGCGGCCGGCCGGGTTTGCGGTGCGCGATGGTCGACAGTATGTCAGGGTTCTCGACCAGCGAGAGCGGTGGCATTCCAGCTTTCGTCTTCTTGATCTTTTCCCGCTTGGCGTCGGCGACGCGCCAGTCCGCGACCGCAGCCGCAAACACCGCACAATCCGCGGGTAACGCCCTCTCCGCCGCTTCGAGCATTTGCCGCGCCGATTCGACCTTGATGACCTTGACGCCGATGGGATCGGGAACGTTCACCGGTCCCGATATCAGCACCACGTCGGCGCCTGCCGCGGCGGCCGCTGCGGCGATCGCGTGGCCCTGCTTGCCGGACGAGCGGTTGGCGATGTAGCGCACCGGATCGATCGGCTCATGCGTTGGGCCCGAGGTGATAACGACGCGCTTGCCGGTTAGTGGGCGCTCGCCCGCATTGTTGTTGAGGAGCGTCACTGCCGCTGCGGCGATCTCCATCGGCTCGGCCATGCGGCCGGTGCCGGCTTCGCCGCGCTCCGCCATCTCGCCGGCATTGGGCCCGACGATTGCGACGCCGTCGTCGACCAGTTGCGCGAGATTGCGCTGCGTCGCCCGGTTCGACCACATCAACGGATTCATCGCCGGTGCGATCAGGATCGGTCTGTCGGTGGCGAGCAGCACGGCGCTGGCAAGATCGTCGGCGTGCCCGCCCGCCATCTTGGCCATCAGGTCGGCGGTGGCGGGCGCGATGACGACGAGATCGGTGTCGCGGGCGAGCCGGATGTGGCCGACGTCGAATTCGGATTTCGGATCGAACAGGTCGGTGAACACATGTCTGCCCGCGAGCGCGCCGGCCGCAAGCGGCGTGACGAACTCCTGCGCCGCTTTGGTGAGGATGCAGCGCACGGCGATGCCGCGGTCCCGCAGGCGGCGGATGAGATCGAGCGATTTGTAGGCCGCGATGCCGCCGCCGATGATGAGGACGACGCGGCCGCGCGCCTCACGCGCATCGGCCGCGCGCGGCGCCGGCTGCGAATGCGCGGCCGTCGGCGGCGGGTTGATCGTCTCGGGCGCGTCGCGTCCGGTCGCGCCGGCGGCCTGGCCGAGGATGGTGCGGATTTCGTCTTCCATCGAGCGGCCGTGCCGCGCCGCGCGCAGCCGCAGCTGCTTCTTCACCTTCTCGTCGAGCTGGCGGACCGTCAGGCTGGCCATGGGGAATCTCCGCATGTTGGCGTCGCCAGACTAGCAAATGATTGCATTGCAATCAATGCAATCAAAGCCCCTCACGTTCATGCCCGGGCTTGTGCGGGGCATCCACGTCTCTAGGCTTCCCTTCGGAGACGCTGATCAAGGGAGGGTGCGCCATGCCGTTGTTGCGTTTGTTGCTGCCCGCGCTGCTCGTCGTTGGGTTTGCCGGCGTTGCCGCCGCGCAGACTGTGCCGCTCAAGACCACGCCCGACCACACCGTGCGCTCGACGCCCGACACGGTCGTGTGGGGCTACTTCGCCGCCGACATCCCGCCGGTGCTGCGGATCAAGTCCGGCCAGACGGTGCGGATCGACACCGTTTCCCATGGCGGCGTCAATCTTCCCGAAGACCCGGTCGAGTTCTTCGCCAAGCATGGCGTCGCGCGCGAAGAAATCCTCCAGGACGCGCTCGACATCCGCGCCAAGGTGAACCGGCCGCGCGGCGGCAGCGCGCATGTGTTGACCGGACCGATCTATATCGACGAGGCGCAGCCCGGCGACATGCTCGAGGTGCGCGTCATCGCGCTCGAGCACCGCGTGCCCTATGGCGTGAACAGCTCCGGCCCCCGCACTGGCGTGCTGCCCGATCTGCTCTCGGCGCCGGCGCGCAAGGTCATCAGGTTCGACATGAAGCGCAACGTCGCGCTGTTCTCGAAAGACATCGAGATTCCGCTGCAGCCGTTCATGGGCATCATGGCGGTGGCGCCCTCGAAAGAATCCTGGATGATCTCGTCGCGGCCACCGTGGCGCTGGGGCGGCAACATGGACTTCAACAAGCTCACCGTCGGCGCGACGCTCTTCCTGCCGGTGTTCCACGAGGGCGCTCAGTTCTTCACCGGCGACTCGCACGCGGTGCAGGGCGACGGCGAAGTCAACGGCACCGCGATCGAAGCCTCGCTGACCGGCACGTTCCAGTTCATCGTGCACAAAGGCGGCGCCAAGTCGATGTTCTGGCCGCGCGCCGAGGACGCGGATTTCTACTACACGATGGGCATGGACCTCGATCTCGACGTGGCGATGAAGAACGCCACGCAGGAGACCGTGCGATATCTGATGGAGACCCGCGGATTGTCGGCGGCCGACGCCTATTCGCTGGCCAGCATCGCCATCGATTTCCGGATCGCCGAGGTGGTCGACGCCGTGCAGGTCGTGTATGGCGCGATCCCGAAACGGATCTTCCGGACCAACCCGGACTACTGGTTCAAGCGCTGATGCGGATCGCTGCCTGCCTGCTTGCGCTCTGCCTGTCGGCGACGCCCGCCGCCGCCGACACCATCCGCATCGTCATTCCCTATGCGCCGGGCGGTGCGCTCGATCCGCTCGCGCGCATCCTCGCCAACGGGCTCGGCAAGCTCCGCACCGGCGACGCGATCGTGGTCGAGAACATCGGCGGCGCCGGCGGCATCGTCGGCATGGGCACGGTGGCTAAAGCGCCGCCGGACGGCCGCACCTTCCTGTTCAGCCCGTCCGGCAACATCGTCATCAGCCCGTGGCTGCAGACGACGCCTTACGACGTCACCAAGGCGTTCGAGCCGATCGCGCTCGTTGGGTCGGTGAAGAGCGCGATGATCGTGCGCGCGTCGCTCGGTGTGAGCACGCTGGCCGAGCTGATCGCGCTCTCGAAGAAAGGCACGAAGCTCACCTATGGCTCGCCCGGCATCGGCACCAGCCCGCACATCTCTGGCGCGATCCTCAACCACGCCGCCGGCATCAACATCACGCATGTGCCGTATCGCGGGCTCGGGCCGGCGCTGAACGACATCGTCGGCGGCCACATCGACGCCATCACCACGTCGGTGATCGGCGTGCTGCCTTACGTGCAGGGCGGCACCGCGCGGGCGCTCGCGACCTTCGACACCGAACGCTCCGACCGGCTGCCCGACGTGCCGACCACCGTGGAGCTCGGCTTTCCCGATCTGGTGATGCCGCAGTGGTACGCGCTGCTGGCGCCCGCGGGCCTGCCCCCGACGTGCGCAAGACCTTCGAGGCGCAAGTGCTTTCGGTGCTGCGTTCGCCGGAGGTCGTGAAGCAGCTTGCAACGTCGGGCGTCGCGGACCCCAAGGGCGCCGCGGACCTCCAGGCGATCCTCGACGCCGATTTCAGGAAATGGCCGGCGCTGCTGCCGAAGCTCGGCATCACCGCGCAATAGGGCCGGATTCACCTTACGGCGATTTAACGCCCGGCCGGCCCGTCAGGCGTCCGCAAACTGAACCTCGTGGCCGTCTGAGGCAACGAACGGTACCGATAGGCCCACCCGGGCCCGCCGCCGATTCGGCCGCCCCGGGGTACCGGCTTGCTTGGCGAGCGTTAGGGCCGCTGGCGGAGGAACACATGCAATTCACCGACCAAGACCTGCGCGCCGCCGTGACGGCCGGCGCACTCGATGCCGACCGGCTCAACCCGCTGCTCGATTTCCTCGGCGCCCGCGCCACCGTGGCGCCGGCCGATCATGCCGCGCCGATGTTCGATCTTCCGCATCTGCTCTGGTATGCGGGCGCGCTGATCGTCATCACCGCCATGGGCCTGTTCTCGACGCTCGCCTTCTCCGCCATGGGCGGCTGGGCGCTGACAGCGACAGCGGTCGTCTACGCCGCCGTCTTCGCGATCGCGGGCGATTACCTTTGGACCAAGCGGGAGCTGCGTGTGCCCGGCGGTCTGCTCATCGCCATCGCGGTGTCGATGGCGCCGCTCGCGGTCTATGGCGTCCAGGACGCCATGGGCATGTGGGGCCAGTTCGGCCGGCCGGGCACGATGCATGACTTCTATGTCTGGATCAAAGGCAGCTGGGTCTACATGGAGATCGCGGCCATCGTCGCGGCGGTGATCGCGCTGTGGCGCTATCCGTTCCCCTTCATCGTCCTGATCATCGCGGTCGCGCTCTGGTTCCTGTCGATGGACCTCACGCCGTGGATCTTCGGCCGCGCCGAATTCACCTGGGATGAGCGCCGCATCGTTTCGCTCTGGTTCGGTCTCGCCGTGCTCGTGGTCGCCTATCTCATCGACCGGCGTCCGCGCGGCGGCGACTTCGCCTTCTGGCTGCACCTGTTCGGACTGATGGCGTTCTGGGGCGGTCTGAGCCTCTCGAACAGCGGCAGTGAGTTCGGCAAGCTGCTCTACGCCCTGCTCAACGTCGGCCTGCTGCTGATGTCGGTGGTGCTCGGACGACGCGTCTATGCGGTGTTCGGCACGCTCGGCATCGCCGGCTATCTCGGCCACCTCTCCTACAAGGTGTTCCGCGACTCGATGATGTTCCCGTTCGCGCTGTCGCTGATCGGCGTCGCCATCATCGCGGCGGGATTGCTCTACCATCGTAACCAGGCGGCGATCGCTGCCTGGGTCGAGAAGAACATCCCCGAGGCGTTGCGCAAGCTGCGGCCCGCGCACGCGCGGTGATATCGCGAAGCGCTCACGACCTTATTGACAACATCCTCCCTGCGGCGTCCGCTAGTCGGACGCCGCACTCCGTTTCAAAAGCGGCGATAACAAGAGTCGGGAGGAAGTTATGCGCCAGTCAGGCTTGAGCCGGCCCCGCCTACGCTCAGGTGGAGCTTCGGCGGGTATGAGTATGAGTCCGCCGAAGCGCGGAGCGCGGAGGCGGATTGCAGCGGGCGCTGCAATCGCGGCCGTTTCGCTATTAATGTCCACATTCGTGATCGCGCAGCCGGTGCCGTCGCCGCCGCCGATCATGCCGCCGTCGCTGCCACCGTCACACGTCGTCAACCTGATGACGGCCGAAAGCGCGGCCGCGCTCGGTGCGCAGTGGCGCGTGGCCGACATCAAGATCGTCGAAGTGCCCGCGGCCGTGAACAAGGATCGCTACAAGACCACCTACCAGATCGAGCCGCGTGCGATGGGTCCGGACTTCGACGACTCGAAATGGGAGATCGTCAAAGATCTAGGCACACGAAGGAGCGGCGGGCTTGTCGCCTTCGCCTGGTATCGCGCGCTGCTCACGATCCCATCGACGCTGCCCGGCGTCGATATGGCCAAGCCGGTGCAGGCCGTGCTCAATGTGCTGGTCGACGACTATGCGGAGGTCTGGGTCAATGGCGAGATGCCGCGCCGCAGCGGCTATCCGTCGCCGGCGACGATCCAGGGCCTCAACATGCCCAATCGTGTCGTGCTCGCCACGCAGGCGAAGGCGGGCGACAAATTTCAGATCGCGGTGTTTGCGATCAACGGCCCGATCTCGGTCGCGCCGCCGAACAACATCTGGTTCCGCCACGCCATGGTGGAGTTTTATCAGTAGGCCACGCACCCATCGCGCCACGACGGTGGAGCGTCAGGCGTTGCGCCGGCGCCCCGCTCGCAACAGCGTCGTGGCGAACAGGAAGATGATGCCGGCCAGCGCCGGGATCACGGTCAGTCCGGTGACGCGCAGGCGGTGAATGTCGTGTGGCGTCAGCGTCACGCGGCCGGCGCTGATCCAACCCAGGATGTCGGCGGCCATGGTGGCCTGCGGATCGCTGGTCACGATCGCCGGCAGCGGCGCGAGCTTGGCTTCGGCGGTGCGCAGCGCGGCATCGAGCGCGTCGCGCCGCTGCGCCGCGCCGAGCGCCTGGCGCAGCTTCAGCACTTCGGCGCAGGCCGCGCCTGAGCTCGCCAGCGTGACATCGCTGCAGCCGGCGGTCTGTTTCCACACCGCGGCGGCGGCCGGCTGCGCGCGCTGGATCTCGGCCTCGATGCTCGCCACCGAGCGCGCCTCGGCGATGCCGCCGCGCTCGAGGCGCAGCCGCGTCACGTCGGCGGTGAGCGCGCTTGCCTCGGCAGCGAGCCGGCTGCGGCCGGCAACGCCGTCGCCGATATTGGTCGCGGCAAATCCGATGGCTGCGAGCAGCGTCATGCCGAGTGCGATCAGCCAGATCGCCCAGGCGGCCGAGGCCGACACGATGTTGTGGTCGCGCCAAAGCTGCGCGGCAGCACTCGGCAGCACGATGGCGAGGAGATCGATGGTGAGCCCGATGGCGGCGAGCAGGATCGCGGCTTCCGCGGTCTGGCCGAACGAGGCCGCAAAGCGCGTGTTGACGGTAAGCCCGACGACGGTGAGGCCGGCAGCGGAAAGTCCCAGCACCAGCGCCAGAATGATGCGGCCGGCGCCGCGCTGGTGGGGTCCCGCAGAGGAAAGCGAATGAACGGTCGCGCGGCGATCCGGCTGCCCAACGACGGTCCTTGCGCGAGCCGGCGACGCGACGATGGGCGCCGGCAATGGCACCGGCGCGGATATGTCTCTTGGCCTGGCATCCGGGCCCTGCTCGTGCCCATCGTCGTGATGCCACCAGACCTCGATCTCTTGGCAGGCCTCCAAGGGGACTGTTTTGCTCACGGATCCCTCGCCCGTAACGCCGGTCACATTTCGGAATCAGCACGGGAACAAATCAGGAACATATCTCAGGAATAAATGCAAGCCAGAAAATGGGATTGGCGGGCGCGGGGAATAGGCCGGGAAAGCGGGCCGCTCAATCCTTCGAGGCGCTCGCCATAGCGCGCCGATAAGGGCGTTGACGCCCGTCTTCGACGGGCTATGGACGCGCGCAAACGTGTTTGTGGCTCGCCCTCAGGATGAGGCGGGTTGAGGCCGGGCCGCTTACCACACCGCGATGATCAGGATCGCCAGCAGCGCCGCGATCGCCCACAGCGCGATGACGGTCCAGCGGTTGCGGCGCGCTTCGGCGCGTCCGATCGCGGCGACGGTCTCGGGCGCCAGCACCAGTCCGTCGCGGGTGATGGTGTCGATATGCTCGACTAGCGACGCGCCGCGCGACAGCAGCGACGGCACCTCGCCGAAAAATTTGCCGACCTCGCGCACGCCGTCGGTGGCGCCTTCGATCATGCCGGGCGCGCCGAGATGGCGCTCGATCCATTCGCGCACGACAGGCTCCGCCACCTTCCACATGTCGAGCTGCGGATCGAGCGAGCGCGCGACGCCCTCGACCACCACCATGGTCTTCTGCAGCAGGATGAGCTCCGGCCGCGTGCGCATGTCGAACAGGCCGGTGACCTCGAACAACAGCATCAACAGCTTCGCCATCGAGATTTCGTCGGCCGGGCGATTGTGGATCGGCTCGCCGATGGCGCGGATCGCCTGCGCGAAGGCTTCGACCGAATGGTGTCGCGGCACGTAGCCGGCCTCGAAATGCACCTCGGCAGTGCGCTTGTAGTCGCGGGTGATGAAGCCGTAGAGGATCTCCGCCAGGAAGCGGCGCTCCTTCGGGCTGAGCCGTCCCATGATGCCGAAGTCGACCGCAACCAGCTCGCCGGACGAGTCCACGAACAGGTTTCCGGGATGCATGTCGGCGTGAAAGAAGCCGTCGCGCAGCGCGTGGCGCAGGAAGGTCTGGATCACCGCGCGCGAGAGCGCCTTGAGGTCGAGGCCGGCGGCATCGAGCCGGGCGCGGTCCGACAACGGAATGCCGTCGATCCAGTCGAGCGTGAGCACGGTGCGCGCGGTGCGGTCCCAGTCCACGGCGGGAACGCGGAAATCCGGATCGTTGCGCGTGTTCTCCGCCATCTCGGAGAGCGCGGCGGCTTCGAGCCGCAGATCCATCTCCATGATGCAGGTGCGGCGCAGGTTGTCGGCGACGTCGATCAAACGCAGACGTCTTGCCTCGGCCGAGAACCGCTCCGCATTGCGCGCCGCGAACATGAAGGCATCGAGATCGACCGCGAAACGCCGCTCGATTCCGGGGCGCAGGACTTTCACCGCGACCGGCTTCGGTCCGTCGGGCGATACCACGCTGGCGTGATGCACCTGCGCGATCGACGCGGCGGCGACCGCCGGCCCGAGCGAAATGAACAATTTCTCCAGCGGTTCGCCGAGCGCTTCCTCGATCATCCGCTCGGCCTCGGATTGCGGGAACGGCGCCATCTTGTCCTGCAGCGACTCGAGATCGCGCGCGATCGCCATGCCGACGACGTCCGGCCGCGTCGCCAGGAACTGTCCGAGCTTCACGTAAGTCGGCCCGAGCCGGGTCAGCGCCGCCGACAGCCGGGTCGTCGCCTCGCCGGTGGTGCGCCGTTCAAAAAGTCGCGCTATGCGCAGTGCCATGCGCGCCGAGAGCGGCAACGGCTTGGGATCGACGAGCGCCAGCACGCCTTCGCGCGCGAACACGAATCCGGCGCGGCCAAGGCGGGCGAGATGGGCGAGGGCGGAGAACACGGGTCTACAGCCGCCAGCCCGAATGCAGCGCGACGATGCCGCCGCTCAAGCGCTGGAACGACGCGCGGCCGAAGCCCGCCGTCCGCATCATGCCGGCGAACGCTTCCGGGCGCGGGAAGCGGCGGATCGATTCGACCAGATAGCGATAGGCTTCCGCGTCGCCGGTCACCGCGCGCCCGATGGCGGGGATCACGTTGAACGAATAGGCGTCGTAGAGCGCATCGAAGCCGGGCACGTCGACGGCGGAGAATTCGAGACACAGGAAGTGGCCGCCGATCTTCAGCACGCGGTGCGCTTCCGCCAGCGCGCGGTCGATGCGCGGCACGTTGCGGATTCCGAATGCGATGGTCACCGCATCGAAGGCGCCGTCGGGAAACGGCAGCGCCTCGGCATTGCCTTCCACGAACGTCACGAGATCGTCGAGCCCGCGCTCGACGGCGCGCGCGCGGCCGACTTCGAGCATGGCGTGGTTGATGTCGGCGACCGTGACGCGCGTGGCGTGGTTGCCGGCGTCCGCCACCCGGAAGGCGATATCGCCGGTGCCGCCGGCGACGTCGAGTAACGCGAACGGCCGATCGCCTGTTCGCGGCGGATTCACCGCCGTCACCAGCACGTCCTTCCAGGCGCGATGCAGCCCCGCCGACATCAGGTCGTTCATGAGGTCGTAGCGGCCGGCGACCGAATGGAACACGTCGTCGACCAGCGCCTGCTTGTCGCCAAGCGGCACTTGCCGAAATCCGAAATGGGTGTCCTCGGGCATGCGGTCTATTCGGGCTCGATTGCGCCTGTTTGCGGACCATAGCGCGGGGATGGCGGAGAGGCTACGTCTGGTCGTTGACGCGGTAAATCAATCAGAATCCGGGTGGATTTGCGCGCTTTGCGCACCACATAATCGGCATCATGCAAGACGACCGCACATCGGCGCACCATCACGTCTTCGACACGACGATCGGACCGTGCGGGGTGGCGTGGAATGCGCGCGGGCTCACCGCCGTGCAGTTGCCGGAGAAGGATCGCGCCGAGACCGAGCGCCGCCTCGCCGCCAAGGCCGCGAGCGCCGGCGCCGCCGAGCCGCCGCCGTGGGTTGCGGCGGTCATTGCCGGCATCACGCGCTACCTCGCGGGCGAGGCGGTCGACTTCAGCGCCGTGGCGGTCGATCTCGATGCCCTCGATCCGTTCCGTCAACGGCTCTACGAAACGATGCGCTCATTGGCTTGGGGCGAGACCACGACCTATGGCGAACTGGCGCGCCAGCTCGGCTCGACCGATTGGGAAGGCGCGCGCGATGTCGGCGAAGCGATGGGGCGCAATCCGGTGCCGGTGGTGATCCCGTGCCACCGCGTGCTGGCGGCGGGCGGCAAGCTCGGCGGTTTCTCCGCCCACGGCGGCGCCAAGACCAAGGCAAAACTGCTCGCGCTCGAAGGCGTGCATCTTGACGGCGGCCCGCGCCTGCCGGGACTTTGATGCGCTATTGTCGTTCGAGCGCCGAAGGTCGTAAGAACTAACCCATGCCCGAACTGCCCGAGGTCGAAACCGTCCGCCGCGGCCTGGCGCCGGTGATGGAAGGCGCGCGCTTCAAGCAGGTCGAGGCGCGGCGCGGCGATCTGCGTTGGCCGCTGCCGAAGGATTTCGTCAAGCGGATCGAAGGTCACACCGTCAGCGGGCTCGGCCGCCGCGCCAAATATCTGCTCGCGGATCTTTCGTCCGGCGAGGTGCTGCTGATGCATCTCGGCATGTCAGGCTCGTTCCATGTGCTCAATGGCGGCGATGCCATGCCCGGCGGCTACTATCACGAGCGCGGCAAGCTCTCCGCGCACGACCACATCGTCTTTCACATGTCGAACGGCGCGACCGTCACCTTCAACGATCCACGCCGCTTCGGATGTATGAAATTGGTCGCGCGCGACAAACTCGACGAGGAGCCGCTATTGCGCGCGCTCGGGCCGGAGCCGCTCGGCAATGCCTTCGATGCGGCGATGCTCGCACAAGCCTGCCAAGGCAAGAAAACCTCGCTCAAGGCCGCGTTGCTGGACCAGCGCATCGTCGCCGGGCTCGGCAATATCTATGTCTGCGAGGCGCTGCACCGTGCGCGGCTGTCGCCGAAGCGCCGCGCCTCGACCATCGCGTCACGCACCGGCGCGCCGAACGATCACGCGCTGCGGCTGGTCGAGGGCATCCGGCAGGTGCTCAACGACGCCATCAAGGCCGGCGGTTCGTCACTGCGCGACCATCGCCTGACCGACGGCGCGCTCGGCATGTTCCAGCACAATTTCCGCGCCTACGACCGCGAAGGCGAGAAGCTGCGTCACGCCGGGCTGCAAAGGCAGGTCAGGCGCATCGTGCAGACCGGGCGGTCGACGTTTTTCTGTCCGGTGTGTCAGAAGTGAGAAGATCATCCCCATATACATGTCGATGAAAAAGATCGGCTTCCTGTCATTCGGCCATTGGACGCCTTCGCCCCATTCGCAGACGCGATCGGCGGCCGACGCGCTCCTGCAATCCATCGACCTGGCGGTCGCGGCCGAGGAGCTTGGCGCGGACGGAGCTTACTTTCGTGTGCATCACTTCGCCCGCCAGCTCGGCTCCCCGTTTCCGTTGCTGGCCGCCGTCGGCGCGAAGACCAAGCGGATCGAGATCGGCACGGCGGTCATCGACATGCGCTATGAGAACCCGCTGTACATGGTGGAGGACGCCGGCGCAGCCGACCTCATCTCCGGTGGACGCCTGCAACTGGGCATCAGCCGCGGTTCGCCGGAGCAGGTGATCGACGGCTGGCGCCACTTTGGTTACGCCCCGCCGGAGGGGATGACCGATGCGGATATGGCCCGGCGCCACACCGAAGTCTTCCTGGAGGTGCTGCGCGGACAAGGCTTCGCGCGTCCGAATCCGCAGCCGATGTTCCCGAATCCGCCCGGCCTCCTGCGCGTCGAGCCCCACTCGGAGGGCCTGCGCGAGCGCATCTGGTGGGGCGCCGGCACGAACGCCACCGCGGAGTGGGCGGCCAAGCTCGGGATGAACTTGCAAAGCTCGACACTGAAGATCGACGAAAGCGGACGCCCGTTTCACGTCCAGCAGGCGGAGCAAATCCGGATCTTCCGCGCGGCCTGGAAAGCGGCCGCGCATACGCGCGGGCCGCGGGTATCGGTCAGCCGCAGCATCTTCGCGCTGATGGACGACCGGGACCGCGCCTATTTTGGGCGCGGCAGTGAGAACGAGGACCAGATCGGCTTCCTCGGCGACAACACAAAAGCGATTTTCGGCCGCAGCTACGCCGCCGAGCCGGACGTTCTCGTCGAGCAGCTCGCGAAAGACGAAGCCATCACGGAGGCCGACACGCTACTGTTGACCGTCCCCAATCAGCTTGGTGTCGACTACAACGCCCACGTCATCGAGGCGATCCTTAAACACGTCGCTCCTCGCCTTGGCTGGCGCTGACGCTTGGTGCCAGAAGTGACTATGGCTTCGCACCCACCGCATCCGACAGGTTGCCGCGCAATTTCACCAACTCCGCCCGGAGGCGCTGAAATTCCGCCGGGCTGAGCCCGATCGCCTTGACGAGTCCGCTCGCGAAACGGGAGCGCCCGCTCGCGCACGTTTCGGCCCTGCGGCGTCAGGCGCACCCGCACCTGCCGCTCGTCCTCCGGGTCGCGTTGCCGGGTCAAGTGTCCCATGGCCTCCATGCGCTTCAACAGCGGCGTGAGCGTGCTCGAGTTGAGGAACAGCTTGTCGCCGAGAGCCGCCGACGGTCTGGTCATCCTGCTCGTACAGCGCGACCAGCACGATGTATTGCGGATAGGTCAGCCCCAGCTCGTCGAGCACAGGCTTGTTGAGGCGGTTCATGGCGAGGTTCGCGGAATAGATCGCGAAACACAGGAAATCGTCGAGTTTTGTCGCCTCGTCGGGGTCGGCGGCGGGCGGTTTCTGCTTGGCCAGGGCCATAAGTGCCTCCAAAGACGGGCGAATCTCCCGCGATTAGCTATCTCACAAATACTTGATGCACGATATAATCGTGAGCGATTGACTTGGCAAGAGGGCCATGCAATTACTTATCGCGCGATCTAATCGCTTAACAATTAACCGGGCAGCCAGCCCAACCTGAGGAGCCCACCATGAACGCTCAAGTCCGTCCCTCCACCATCGCCATCGCAAATGCGCGGCCGCTCGACATGAAGCTCGAGATCGCCGTTGTCCCGGTTTCGGACGTCGATCGTGCCAAGCAGTTCTACAGCAAGCTTGGCTGGCGGCTCGACGCCGACTTCGCCACCGGCGACGATTTCCGCGTCATCCAGTTCACGCCGCCCGGCTCGGCGACCTCGGTCATCTTCGGCAAGAACGTCACCCCGGCGGCGCCCGGCTCCGCCCAAGGCCTGTACCTGGTCGTTTCCGACATCAACGCCGCCCGCAAGGAACTGCTTGATCGCGGCATCGCGGTCAGCGAGGTGTTCCACCACGAAGGCGACACGCACACAGGCTCGGACGCGCCGTACCTGTTCGGGCGGATCCGCGTCCCCGGTGCGGACCCCGAGCGTCGCACCTACCGCTCATTCGCCTCGTTCAGCGATCCAGATGGCAACGGCTGGCTGTTGCAGGAGATCACCGCGCGGGCGCCCGGACGCGTGGACGCGAACCAGACGGCATTCGCTTCGGTGGCCGATCTGGCGAGCGCGCTGCGCCGTGCCGAGGCCGCGCACGGCGAGTACGAGAAGCGGGCGTTGGCCGGTGTGCGGGATGCAAACTGGTCGGACTGGTACGCTGCGTACCTGGTGGCGGAGCAGGCCGGCAAGGAACTGCCGCAGTGACGCACGAAGCGTGACGGTCGCCGGGGTGCATCCCCGGTGACCGGCACAATCAACCTCGCAAATCCGAATAGAGGGTTACGATCATGGGCAACCGCATCCTCGTTTTCTACGGCTCCTATCGCTCCGACCGGATGGGTATCCGTCTCGCCCAATTTGTGATCGAGCGGCTCCGTCGCCGGGGCGACGACGCCGAGTTGATCGACGCCAAGGCGATCAATCTCCCGATCCTCGACCGGATGTACAAGGAATATCCGAAGGGCGAAGCGCCCGAAGCCCTCGAACAACTGGCTCGCAAGATCCGCGAGGCCGACGGGTTCGTGTTCGTCACCGGCGAATACAACTGGGGCATCCAGCCCGGACTGAAAAACCTCACGGATCATTTCCTTGAGGAGTGGTTCTGGCGTCCTGCTGCTGTCGTCAGCTATTCGGCCGGACGATTTGCCGGCGTGCGGGCGGCGATCGCCTGGCACGGCACCCTCTCCGAGATGGGGATGGTGGTGGTCTCCAGCACGATCGCGGTTGGTCCCATTGCACAGACGTTATCGGCCGAAGCCGAACCCATGGGCGCGGGCGGCCAGGCGATTGAACAGGCGTTCCCGCGCTTTGCCGACGATCTCATGTGGTGGGTGGAAGCGGCGAAGGCGCAACGGCAACGCAAGGCCCCTCCGTACTGACCGCGGTCTCCGTCCCGGTTGGCGCGCCTGCTACGCGTTCCCATTACCGTTGTTGAACGGGCCGCACTTCGCCTGCGTGCCGAAGCGCTGATCGAAGTCGACCGTGCCACCGGCGACGGGGATCGCCGTGGGCGGCAGGCCGCGCGTGTATTGGTTCACCGTGACGGTCTTGCCGTCGGCCGACATGCTCACGCGCACCGGCTCCATCATCTTGCCCTTCTCGGCCGAGGTCAGGTCGAGGGTGTACCAACCGATCGTAGGCCTCATTTTGCGGACGGCCTGATAGCCTTTGTTGATGAGCGATTGCGGAAGATAGACCTCCATCTTGGCGTCCGCTCCGTCGCAGGCGAGCACCCGGGTCATGTAGGCGCCCATGCCGGGGTCCTGGGCGTTGGCATCGGTGCAAAGGAGGACGGCGAGGCCCGTCGCGCAGGTGAGGAGGGCGCCGCGGCACGCAAGGTGGGTCTGGGTCATGGGATGTTCCTTTAAGGAATGGGCCCATCAAACCGCATCGCCATTGCCAAAGTCCTAATCGGCGCCGCGAGTGAGGTGCGAATTGATGTGCCCTCTCACCTTGCGGGAGAGGGCACCGTAACGATGGCCTGTGAAGTTTACCGCGATGCCGGCAGCGTCTTCTCCAGCCATTGGAAGATCACCTCCGCGATCGCGTCGGAGTTCTTCTCCTGCATCATGTTGTGGCTGTTGCCGCGGATGCCGAGCTCGGCGAGCTTGATCCAGGTGGGTGTCACGCCGGCCTGGTTCAAAAACTTGACGATGCAGTGGTCGTAGGCGGCGTGGTAGGACGCCTCCGACGTGATCAGCGCGATCGGCATGCGCTGCAGGTTCGGCAATTGCCGCGGCGGATCGGCCTGCTTCCAGCAGGTGACGAGATCGGCCGAGTCCGGCTTGTCCTCGCGCACCCATTTGATCTCGGACGGGTCCTTGACCGGCGGCGAGAACGTGATCGGCAGCGGCGTCAGCCCGTAGGGCAGCTCCACGCCGCCGTCCTTGAACCAGTCCGGCGCGCCGACGAATTGCACCGTGCGTCCGGGCGGTCCGTTCGGCTCGACCGCGACGATCGCGCGCACGAGATCGGGCCGCGCCTCCGCCGCCAGCCAGCCCATCGGGCCACCCTGCGAATGCACCAGCATGATCGAGGGGCCGAGCTTGTCGAGCAATTGCACCATCGCCTCGTGCGTGATCGCGACCGAGGCCGGGAAGGCGATCTCCGGCAGGAACTAGCCGATGATCTGGTGCGACGCCGGATCGTCGAGTTCGCCGGTGCCGGGCCATTGATTGTGCAGCTTGGCCTGCGGCCAGAGATTGTATTTCGACTGCTGGAGGTAGCGCTGCTGCGCGCTCTCGGCATTGGCGAAGCGCGGCGGGCCGTAGACTTCGGGCACATAGGCGGAGCGGCCGCGGCCGGGCTGATCGACGACATAGACCGCGTAGCCGCGGCGCGCGAAATACTGCGCCCAGCCTTCGCGGCCGTCGGAGGTGCCGGTCCAGTTCGCGCCCGAGCGGGTGCCGCCGTGCACGAAGATGATCGGATAGGGATGGGTCTGCTTCGCCGGGATGCGGTATTCGACGTACATCTGGCCCGCCATGTACGTCTTGCCTTTGATCTGCGTGGTCTTGCCGCCGATATAGAAGAAGCCGTCGCGCGCGAGATTAAGCGGCGGATTGTTGTCCTGGGCCTCGGTCGTCATCGGTGCAAATCCAAACACGGCGGCGAGGAGCGCCGCGCAGATCGCGGACACTATAGATGGATTGATTTTCATTGTTACCTCCCTGAGTGCGACCATCCTAGGACACGGCGGCAGGGTGGGGGAATAGAAGCCGGCGCGATCAGCGCCGTGCTTTCCGGCCGGTCAGCCATAGCGCTAACGCAACGCTTGCCGATATGCATGCGAGTCCGCCCCAGATCGCACCGGACTGCTCCAGATAGACGACGCCTTCGACCGGATCGTAGCAACGTCCAAGCTCATTGAAGCAGTCGCGCCAGCGCCAATATTGCAGGTGGAACGCGAAGGCGAACAGCGTGGCCATGGCCAGCGACGCGGCGATGAGGAGCCACCGAAAGGCTGCACGCAGCATCGTGTTTCCTGTAGTTTCGCCGCGACAACCGGCATCGGAGAGCGTCCATGGGCTATGAGAATATTGTGGCTGAAACCAGAGGCCGTGTCGGCATCATCCGGCTCAACCGGCCGCAGGCGCTCAACGCGCTCAACACCGCGCTGAATGCGGAGCTGGCGCAGGCGGTGGCCGCGTTCGATGCCGACGACGGTGTCGGTTGCATCCTGCTCGCGGGATCGGAGAAGGCGTTTGCCGCCGGCGCCGACATCAAGGAGATGTCGGACAAATCCGCGGTCGAGATGTTCGCGGGCGACTTCGCCGGCTCATGGCATGCGACCGCGAATGCCCGCAAGCCTGTCATCGCCGCGGTCGCGGGCTTCGCGCTCGGCGGCGGCTGCGAGCTCGTCATGCAATGCGACATCGTCATCGCCGCCGACACCGCGAAGTTCGGCCAGCCCGAGATCAAGCTCGGCATCATTCCCGGTATTGGCGGCACGCAGCGCCTGCCGCGCGCGGTCGGCAAGGCCAAGGCGATGGACCTGATCCTCACCGGCCGCATGATGGACGCCGCCGAAGCCGAGCGTGCCGGGCTGGTGTCGCGTGTGGTGCCGGCGGCGAGCCTGATGGACGAGGCGATGAAGCTCGCCGAGACCGTCGCCGCGATGTCGCTGCCGTCGCTGATCGCCGCCAAGGAGGCGGTGAACCGCGCGTTCGAGACGCCGCTCGCCGAAGGCATTCGCTTCGAACGGCGCGTATTTCACATGCTGTTCGCCACCGAGGACCAGAAGGAAGGCATGGCGGCGTTCGTGGAGAAGCGGCCGGCGAAGTTCAAGCACAAGTAGCGAGGGCGAAACTACCGCCGTACGCAAATCACGCGCACGACTGAAGCCCTTGCCGCGTCGATGCCGCTGCGGCCGGTCGCGGGCGTGACGTATTGCGACTCCAGAAATTTGCGAATGACGCTCACCGGCACGACGGTCGCCGCCGGCACTGTCGCGGCGCCGGCGCTGGCGAGGATCGGCGCCTTCAGCGTCACCATGCCGAAGATGCGTCCCTGCGCATCGACGGCGGCGGCGCCGGCGAAACCGAGCCGCGGCGGCGGCTCGAGGCCGTCGCCGCTGAGGGTCGCGGTGACGATCGAGGCGGCGCGCTCGCCGCCCTGCGCCTGCGGATCGGCGATGCCGACCAGCGTCAGCGCGGAAGCCGCCGCGCCTTCATGCACCAGCGCGGCGGGCGTCAGCGCCGATGCGCCGAACACGCGCAGCAGCGTGAGATTGCCGGTGTCCGCGATCCGGCTGGCGTCGCCGTGGCCGGCGACCTGCAAGACGCTGCAGCCTTCGGTGATCTGCCGGTCGGTCACGACATGCCCGGACGCGCTGACCACGATGCCGGTGCCGTATTCGATCCGGCTGCGCGCGGGCGGCCCGATCAGCGCCATCACGCCGGTGCCGGGAAATGGCGCAAACGCGCTCATCACGCCGAGCGCGACATAGTCGGTCGTGCTCTCGATCGCCTGATCGTAGAGAACGGCAATGCCGCGGATCTCCAGGTCACGCACCTCCGCGCGGACGAGGAAGTACTTCAGTCCCTGCATGCCGGTGATGACGAAGGTGTTGCCGCGCATCGCGCTCGATCTGATCTGGCGGTTCGGCGGCTCCTTTTTCTGGTCCTCGAACACGGTGGCGAGCGTCGCGCCCGGCTCGCGGATGCGGAAGGTCTCGATCTGCACCTGGCCCTGCGCCGATTGCCAGCGCGTGCCGCTGCGGGCGGGGGTCTCATGCGTCGCGCGGTTGGCCGGTAGTCCGACCTGCGCGCCGGTGGCGCGGTCCTCGACCATGCGAAAGCCGACGCGCTCGCGCCGGTTCGACGCCGACGTCGCCAGCGCCTCGCGCTCGTTCGCGGTGAGCACGCCGGTTTCCTGAAAGCCGCGATCCTTCTGGAACGCCTTCACGGCGTTGACGGAGCGCTCGCTGAAATCGCCGTCGGCCGGTCCGGAATAATGATTGGTCCAGTTGAGGTCGAACTGGATCGCCGCGCGCGCTGCAATCGGCATTGTCGCATAGGCGCCGGGCGTCGGCTGCGATTTCGCTGCGCCCTTCTTCGCCTCGACGTTCTTCTTCTTGGCGTCCTTCCCGGGCGCGTCGTTCTTTTTCGGCGCGGCTTTCTTGGTCTGCTCCGCCAGGCGAATGGGATCGCCGGTCTGCGCCTGGGTCGCCGGCGAGCCGGCGGCCAGCAGGATGATCGTCGCCGCGGCGGTCACACTGATAAGCCCGCGCAAACGCATGCCAGCCCCAACCCTTGCAACGCCCCGACACGACATTAACTCAAACGCGCCAATCCGTCATTTCACGAATGTCATTTCGCGAAACTTCATCCGGCGGGGTGCTATAAACACGGCCATGCTGACGCCTGAGGAACTCGAACGTTATGCCCGCCACATCGTCCTGCACGAGGTGGGTGGGCCCGGCCAGAACGCGCTCAAACGCGCGCGTGTGCTGGTGATCGGCGCGGGCGGGCTCGGTGCGCCGGTACTGCTCTATCTCGCGGCGGCCGGCGTCGGCACCATCGGGATCGTGGACGACGATGCGGTCTCGCTCTCGAACCTCCAGCGCCAGGTCATCCACGGCACGCCCGACATCGGCGTGCCGAAGGTGGACAGCGCCGCCGCCGTGATCCGCCGCTTGAACCCGCATGTTGCGGTGGAATTGCATCCGGTACGGCTGACGGCCGCCAACGCGCTCGACCTGATCGCGCGCTACGACGTGGTCGCCGACGGCTCCGACAATTTCACCACCCGCTATCTCGTGTCCGACACCTGCTTCTTCGCCAAGAAGCCGCTGGTGTCGGCGGCGATGGGCACGTTCGACGGGACGCTGACGACGATCCGCGCGCATGAGCGCACCAAGGACGGCACGCCCAATCCGACCTATCGCTGCCTGTTCCCGGAAGCGCCGCCGCCCGGCACGGTGCCGACCTGCGCCGAAGCCGGCGTGCTCGGCGCCATGGCCGGGATGCTCGGCGCCATGATGGCGCTCGAGGTGATCCGCGAGATCGTCGGCTTCGGCGAGAACCTGGTCGGGCGGCTGGTCATGATCGATACGCGCTCGATGCGCTTTGAGACGCTGCGCTACGCGTGGGACCCGGCCAATCCGCTGTCGGGATCGCAGGCCACCATCCGCGATCTCTCGATTCACGCCGCGCCGGCCTAAATCGCCGGTTTTTCCGGGAAGAAGTGCGTCACCTTCACCTGCTTCTGCGCGGCTTCGAGCGCGAGCTCATAGATCGGCTGGATGATCTTGGGATCGTCCATGTTGCGGTAGGCGGCGACGCGCTCTTCGGTGAGTGACTTGCCGAGCTTCGCTTTGATCCACGGCTGCTCGAGTTGCACATCGTAACGCATGAAGCGGAACCAGCGGCTTTCCGGCGGCAACTCGTCGGCGAGACTGCCGATCTCCGAATTGATCGGCCATGGGTCCGGGCAGTCGCCGAGCCACTGCATCTGCGCCAGCGCCAGCGTCTGCGTGTCGCCCATCATCGATAGCAGCGAGTGCAGCGCGAGCTTGAGCGGACCGGCGAAGCCGAGGTCGGTAAACGAAAGTTTCGCGCGATAAGTGCCGGTGCCGATCGACACGAAGGTAAGCTTGTCGGGACCGAGCGGCCAACACATCCCATAGGGCTTGACCAGCGCCTGCATCAGCAGGGCGAACGACGGATTGTTGAACGGCGTCACGCCGCCGTCCACGAACAGACCGTGCGTCTTCGGATTGGGGCCCTTGGCGCCGGCAATGCGGAGCGCGCGGAGCTTGGTGAGCAGCATGGTCAGGCGCGGAAAGCGTCCCAGGCTGTCATTCATTCGGTCGAGCCAGTCGCGGTCTTCCGGCCCAGCCGTGTGCATTCCGATCTGTTTCTCCTCGTCGGCGATGATCTGCACGATTTCGGGATCGAAGAAATGCGGCGCAGCGGTGCTGGCGCGCACCAGGGTGGCGAGCTTGTAGTAGCGGTTGCCGATATGGCCGGGATCGTCCTTGGTGGGTGGCTTCGTCTCCCAATACGGACTGCGTGGATTGTTGGTGATAATCCACGGGCTTCCGGTGTCCATACGCTTCGACACCACGGACAGTCCGGTGATGAGATCCTCGCTGTCGAGCGTGCGCTTCTTGACGATCGAATCGATCTCCTGCTGCAAGGCGCGGGCATCGAATTTCGCCTGCAGGCCGGGGATGCGCCAGAACGGCCGCTTGAACACGTGGGACGCGCGATCGAGATAGAACGCCTTGATGTCGCTGGTGTTGAAACCGAGCGCGATGGCGCCGGCGATCAACGAGCCGGTCGATGTGCCGCCGACCAGATCGAACCAATCGGCGAGGCAGACCGGAGCGGCGAGCTTCTCGCGGGCCATGGCGAGCTTGCGTTCGTCGATGTTGACCCCGCTCGTGGCCTCCTGTTCCTGCCGATCGATGTACTCGGTGAGCAACTTGCGCTGATGCGCCGTGAAGATCGCCTCGATGCGCTCCAGGAAGGCGACCGAGATCGCGCCGCGCACGCCGCCGCCGTCGAACGACAGGATCCGCTTCGGACCAGGCCCGAACAGGTGGCGATCGCGGGAATTCTTGGTTTGGAGGAGATTTTCGACGACGTTCGTCGGATCGGACAGATCGGTCACACCGGCAACCCCAATTCATCGCCGGCTTTCGCCGGCGTTGCTCCGTCCCTGGCCGTAAAATGCCACGGCAGGGCCGCCGCGGCAAAGGGCGCAAAGCAGCGCAGCGTGCTACGCCCTAGCCAAGGGCGGGTTGTCCAAAGTAAATGTGACGGCAAGGCGTCGGTGGTGTCGCCGCGTGGAGGGAACCATGGTCGAGCGCGGTCCGGTGTCAATGGCGAAAAACGGCGCCACCACGCGTCTGCGGCAGCGTTACCCCACCATCGAGGACCTGCGCAGCAAGGCGCGCCGGCGGGTGCCGCGTTTCGGCTTCGACTTCGTCGACGGCGGCGCCACCGAGGAATGCTGCATCAAGCGCAACATCGACGCCTTCCAGGCGATCGAGCTGTTGCCGCGCTATTGCATCGAGGGCAAAGCCAATACCGAGGTGGAGCTGTTCGGGCGCAAATATGCGGCGCCGATCGGCGTGGCGCCGATGGGCTCCGCCGGACTGATATGGCCGGGCGCGGAAAAACTGTTCGCCGCCGAGGCCCAGCGTCAGAAGATTCCGTATGTGCTGGCGACGCCGGGCAACGCCTCGATCGAGGAGATCGCGGCGATCGCTCCCGACGTCTTCTGGTTCCAGCTCTATCGCTTCCCGTACAACGATCACGCCATCACGTTCGATCTGGTGCGCCGCGCCGACGAAGCCGGCGCGCATGTGCTGGTCCCGACGGTCGACAGCGCCGGAAAGTCAAAGCGCCCGCGCGATATCCGCAACGGCACGCGGGTGCCGTTCCCGATCAATCCCTGGACCACCTACCAGGTGCTGACCTCGCCCGCATGGACCATGCAGTTGCTGCGCAACGGCATGCCGATCACCGCCAACCTCGTGCCCTATGCGGCCAAGGCCACCCAGAATTCGACCGCCGAGGTGATGCAGCTGCGCTCCGGCGGCAGTCACACCTGGGACGAGCTCAAGCGGATCCGCGAGAAGTGGAAACGTCCCATGGTGCTCAAGGGCATCCTGCATCCGGAAGACGCCGAGCGCGCGGTGGCGATGGGCGCCGACGGCATCTGGGTGTCGAACCACGGCGGACGTCATTTCGACGGCGCGCCCGCGTCGATCGACATCCTGCCGGCGATCGTGTCGGCGGTCGGCTCGCGCGTGCCTGTCATGATCGACTCCGGCATCCGTGGCGGCCTCGACGTGGTGCGCGCGCTCGCGCTCGGCGCAAAGTTCTGCTTCACCGGGCGCTGCTTCGCCTATGGCTTGGGCGCACTGGGTCCGGCGGGCGCGCCGCACGTGTTCGATCTGTTCATGGACGAGATCAAGACCGAGATGCTGCATGTTGGCGCGCGCACGGTCGCGGAAGCGGCCGAGATCAGGGTGCGCCATCCCGGCGCGTGGCACTTCGGAAACTACTGACCGGCGGGCTTTCGGGCGGTCGACAATCCGCCGGATCGCTCCTATGTCTTTGACTATGCAAGAAGTCTTGGGGTCGCGTCGCCCGCGCCGGGCGCCATGTGAGCGATTGTCCTTTCGCCAAAAATATCGTCTTTTAGGGCCACCGGGCGGGACGGCCGACCCGACGGTATGATCGGAGCGCCAGAGCGATGCTTTCCCTGATGTTGACGCGGCGTTTTGCACCGCTGTTCTGGTGCCAATTCTTCTCCGCGTTCAGCGACAATTTCCTGAAGAACGCGCTGGTCTTCCTCCTCCTGTACCAGACCGAGGGACCGCACCGGGAGTCATTGATCACGCTGACTGCGCCGGTCTTTATTGCACCGTTCTTTTTCTTGTCGGCGCTTGGGGGTGAGATCGCCGACCGCTACGACAAGGCTTGGGTCGCCCAGCGGCTCAAGCTGGTTGAGATCGGCGTCGCTGTCCTGGCGGTGGTCGGCTTCCTCCTGCACTCGGCGGTGCTTCTGTTTCTCGCGCTGTTCCTGTTCGGCGTGATCGCCGCGCTGTTCGGTCCGATCAAATACGGAATTCTGCCCGATCACCTGGAGCGGTCCGAATTGCCGGCCGGCAACGCGCTGGTCGAAGGCGCGACCTTCATCGCCATATTGCTCGGCACCATCGCCGGCGGGCTGGCGGCGAGGGACGGCAGCGATCCCATCTTCTTTGCGTTCCTGATCATCGCGTTCTCGCTGGCGTGCTGGGTTGCGAGCTTGTTCATCCCGCCGACCGGCGAGGCCGCGCCCAATCTCGTCGTGCGCACCAATATCGTCGTCTCTACCATTGACCTTCTGAAACAGCTTCGCGAAGACACGCGCATCTGGTGGGGCGCGATCGTCACCTGCTGGTTCTGGGTCGTCGGAGGTGTGGCGCTCGTGCTGTTGCCGCCGCTGGTCAAGAACACGCTCGGCGGCTCCGAGGAGGTCGCGACGCTCTGTCTTGCGATTTTCGCCGTGTCGATTGCGATCGGTTCCGGTCTAGCGGCATGGCTCGCAGCCGGACGCATCATCTTGCTGCCGACGGTTCTCGGCGCGGTGCTGCTGGGCATCTTCTCATTCGATCTCGGCTTCGCGACCTGGGGCCTGGTGCCGGCGGCGCAGGGCCAGGGCATCGCCGACGTGTTCGGCTCGCTGCGCGGCATCCGGATCGGCATCGATCTCGCCGGCCTCGCCATTGCCGGCGGCCTATTCATCGTGCCGGTGTTCGCCGCCGTGCAGGCCTGGGCCGGCGTCGACCGCCGCGCCCGTGTCATCGCTGGCGTCAACGTGCTCAATGCCGCCGCCATGGCGCTCAGCACCGGCGTGATTGCGCTGCTGCAGACCCCCACCATTGGCGCCTCGACTCCCACGCTGTTCATGTTGATGGGCGTCGCCAGCCTCGGTGTCGCCTACGCCATCGGCAAGACCATGCCGGCGAGCGCGCTGAGCGACGCATTGTCGATCATCTATCGCGCGCTGTTCCGGATCGAGGTCGAGGGCCTGGAGAACCTGCACAAGGCCGGCCCGAACGTCATCATCGCACTCAACCACGTCAGCTTCCTCGACGCTGGGCTGGCGATGTCGTTGCGCAGCCGCAAGCCGGTGTTCGCCATCGACGTCGGCATCGCGCGCATGTGGTGGGTGAAGCCGTTCCTCAAGCTCACCGACGCGCTGCCGCTCGATCCAATGCGGCCGCTCGCCGTGCGCACGCTGATCGACGCGGTGAAGGCCGGCAAGGCGCTGATCATCTTTCCGGAGGGGCGCATCACCGTCACCGGCAGCCTGATGAAGGTCTATGACGGCGCCGCCATGATCGCCGACAAGGCCGACGCCGAGGTCGTGCCGGTACGCATCGAGGGGCTCGAGCAGACGCCGTTCAGCCGGCTGTCGAAAGACCAAGTGCGTCGCAAGTGGTTCCCCAAGGTCAAGGTGACGGTGCTGGAGCCGGTCAAGCTCACGGTCGATCCCGCGCTCAAGGGCCGCAAGCGCCGGCAGGCGGCCGGCGCTGCGCTCTACGGCATCATGTCGGACCTCGTGTTCCGCACCACCTCGACCGACAAGACGATGATCCAGGCGGTCATCGAGGCCGCCGATCGTCACGGGCAGAACCGGGTCGCGATCGAAGATCCCGTCACCGGCCCGATGACCTACAAGCGGCTACTGACCGCCGCATCGGTGCTCGGCGCCAAGCTGATGCAGTTCGCGCCGGAGGGCCGGCCGATCGGCGTGATGCTGCCGAACGCGAACGGCGCCGTGGTGACGATCCTCGGTTTGATGTCGGCAGGCCGCGTGCCGGCCATGATCAACTTCACATCCGGGTCGTCCAACATCCTCGCCGCCTGCAAGGCGGCCGAAGTCTCGACCATCCTGACCTCGCGCACCTTCATTGAGAAGGGCCGGCTCGACAATCTTGCTGCTCAGCTCGGCGCGAAGCTGTCGCTGGTCTATCTCGAAGATATCCGCCCGACCATCACCACCTCGGAGAAGATCCGCGGACTGCTGAACCGGAAAAAGCCGCTGGTGGAGCGCAAAGCCGATGACTGGGCGGCGATCCTGTTCACCTCGGGGTCCGAGGGCGTGCCGAAGGGCGTCGTGCTCTCCCACCGCAACATGCTGACGAACGCCGCGCAGGCTGCCGCACGGATCGACTTCGGACGCCAGGACAAGGTGTTCAGCGTGCTGCCGGTGTTCCATTCGTTCGGGCTGACGGTCGGCACGATGCTGCCGCTGGTGTCCGGCGTGCCGATCTATCTCTATCCGTCGCCCCTGCATTACCGCACGGTGTCGGAGCTGATCTACGGCGTGAACGCCACCATCATGTTCGGCACCGATACGTTCCTCAACGGCTACGCGCGCGTCGCGCATCCTTATGATTTCCGTTCGCTGCGCTACATCCTTGCCGGCGCCGAGCCGATCAAGGAATCCACCCGCCGCGTCTATATGGAGAAATTCGGCCTGCGCATCCTCGAAGGCTATGGCGTCACCGAAACCGCGCCGGTGCTCGCGCTCAACACACCGATGTTCAACAAGTTCGGCTCGGTGGGCCGTGTGCTGCCGGGCATGGAGGTGCGGTTGGAGAAGGTGGAGGGCGTGGAAGAGGGCGGCCGTCTGTTCGTACGCGGGCCGAACGTGATGCTCGGCTACCTCAAGGCCGACCGTCCGGGCGTGCTCGAACCGCCGGCCGACGGCTGGCACGACACCGGCGATATCGTAACCGTCGACGAGCAGGGCTTTGTCCAGATCAAGGGTCGCGCCAAGCGCTTCGCCAAGGTCGGCGGCGAGATGATCTCGCTGGCGGCGGTCGAGATGCTGGCCGGCGACCTGTGGCCGAACGCGCCGTCGGCGGTGGTCGCAGCGCCCGATCCGCGCAAGGGCGAGCGGCTGGTCCTGGTCACGCAGCAGAAGGACGCCACGCGCTCGCAGTTCATCGCCTTCGCGCGCGAACGCCACGCCTCCGAGCTGATGATCCCGGCCGAGATCATGATCCTCGACAAGATGCCGATGCTCGGCTCCGGCAAGGTCGACATGATGAGCCTGAACAAGCTGGTGCAGGAGCACGTGGCCGCGAAGCCGCCGGTGGCACCGGTGGCGGTCTAGGCGCCCGTGTCGGACTGGCAGCAGCAACAATCGGACGCGGCGCGGTCTTCACAGCGCTGGCCTATCAGTTCGACCTTCCTCGCGCTGATCGCGGCCTTCCTGTTTTGCGCGGTCTGGATGCTCTACCGGCCGGATCACGCGCGGATGCTGGTGTTCCCGTTCGTGTTCATCGGATTCGTGATCTCGCTCTGCCTGCACGAGTTCGGACACGCCATCGTCGCGTATCACTGCGGCGACCGCACGGTTCGCGACAAGGGCTACCTGACGCTCGATCCACTGCGTTACACCGACCTGCAATACAGCATCGTCTTTCCGCTCATCATCATGGCGCTGGGCGGCATCGGGCTGCCCGGCGGCGCCGTCTACATCAACCTGCATTATCTGCGCCGGCCGATCTATGGATCGCTGGTGTCGGCGGGAGGTCCGCTCGGCACCGCGGTCGTCCTGGCGCTGCTGATGGCGGTGTTTGCCGCCGTGCCTGAGATGTCCAAGACGGCGCCGGTGCTTTACACGGCGCTCGCGTTCCTGGCGCTGCTGCAGGTGACGGCGCTGATCTTCAATCTCATCCCGTGCCCCGGTCTCGATGGCTGGGGCATCATCGAGCCGTTCCTGCCGGCGCCGGTACGCGATTTCGGCCGGCGCATCGCGCCCTTCGCGATCCT
Source organism: uncultured Alphaproteobacteria bacterium (assembly GCA_963785745.1). GTDB lineage: Bacteria > Pseudomonadota > Alphaproteobacteria > Rhizobiales > Xanthobacteraceae > VAZQ01. The sequence goes on along the minus strand of CAWAWR010000022.1, from coordinate 117,324 downwards.
CGTTCTCGTGGCCGCGCTGTTCTTTGTGCCCGGCCTCAGCCGATGGCTCTGGCAAACGGTATTTGCGGCCTGTGCCCTGGTTGGCCTCGATGCGCGCGCCGCATTCGCCGGCTTGCGGCTGTTTCAGTTCTGGCAGTAGGCGACGATGTCGTTGCCTCCGCTCCCGCCGCATCTGCAACGCATCCTCGACGCCGAGTATCCGCGCTTCACAGACGCCGAGATGGCGCGGCGGCGCGCAGCGATGGAGGCCGTGCTGGCGGAGGCCGGCTGCGACCATCTCGTGTTCTACGGCGCCAACCGTGCCGGCTCGTCGGTGCAATGGCTCACGCAATGGCCGGTGACCACGGAGGCGGTCGGCGTGTTCTCGCCGGGCAAGCCGGACGCGCTGTTCCTGCAATACGTCAATCACCCGCCGCTCGCGCGCCAGCTCGCCGACAAGGCGGAGATCGTCGAATGGGGCGGCGAGTCGTCGATCCGCAAAGCGATCGCCGCGCTTGAAAAGCGCGGTGCGCAGGAGAACAAGATCGCCGTGATCGGGCCAATGAATTTCGATGCGCATGCGGCGCTGTCGGCGCGCTTCGGCAAGGTGACGAACCTCAACCGCGCCTATGTGAAGCTGCGCCGCGTCAAATCGGCGGAAGAGCTCGACTGGTTCCGCATCGGCGCCTGGCTGAGCGACCGCGGCATGGAAGGGCTGCGCAATGCGATCAAGCCCGGCGTGAGCGAGCGCGAGCTCGCCGACGCCGTCGAGCGCGGTTATGTCGGGCTGGGCGGCACCACCGGCATCCATTTCATCGGCACGACGCCGATGCGCGATCCCCAGGTCGCGGCACCGTCGCAGTTTCATTCCTCGCGTCGGGTGGCCGTGGGCGACATCGTGTTTTCGGAAATCACCGCGACGTTCTGGGATCATTCCGGCCAGGTGTTGCGCAGCTTCACCGTCGGCGAGGAGCCGACGCCGCTCTATCGCGACCTGCATGCGGCGGCCGACGCCGCGTTCGACGCCATCGTTAAGGTGCTGCGGGCAGGCGCGACACCGGCGCAGGTGATCGAGGCCTCCGGTGTGATCGAGGACGCCGGCTTCACCGTCATCGACGACATCCTGCACGGCTATGGCGGCGGCTATTTCCCGCCGATCCTCGGCACCAGAAGCCGCCCGGGCGCTTCGGTGCCGGAGGAGCCGTTCGAGGCCGGCATGATGGTGGTGGTGCAGCCGAACGTGACGACGCGCGACGGCAAGGCCGGCGTGCAGACCGGCGAATGCCTGCTGATCACGCAGAATGGCACCGAGCGGATGCACGCCTATCCGCGGGGATTTGAACGGGTGTGAGGCGGGCGAAAACCTCTCTCGGCCTCATGGTGAGGAGGCGCGAAGCGCCGTCTCGAACCATGGCCGCCCCATCCTTCGAGACGCGCCTTCGGCGCTCCTCAGGATTAGGGCGGAGCTAGACCGCCTTCAATTGCTCCGCCAGCCAATCCGCCGCGCGCGGCCGCCATTCATAGCTGCGGTTGTTGGCGATGTGGTTGCCGCCGTCGATCAGGTGCAGCGTCACCGGCCCCTTCACCTCGCGTGCAAGACGTTCGGTCTCCGACGCCGGCACGATGCGGTCGAGCTTGCCGTTCATGATGTAAATCGGACAGGTGATGTTTTGCGCCACGCCCTTGAGCGTCAGCGTCGCCGCGTGCTTGCGGGCCTCATCGAGCGTCGCCTTCTTCGACCGCACGCGGAACGCTTCGCGGGTGAGGTCGGGCACGCCGGCGAAGCTTTCGCCCCAGTCATAGGGGCCGCCGAGCGCTAGGCAGGCCTTGATGCGCTTCTCGAACGCCGCCGCGCGCGGCGCGTAATAGCCGCCGAGGCTGATGCCGGCCATGCCGACGCGCGACGCGTCGAGATCCTTGCGGGTCTCGACATAGTCGATCACCGCCTTCACCGCCGCCTCGTAGTCGCCGCGGATCGCGAAGTCGTATTCGCCTTCGCCCTGGCCGGGGCCGTCGAACACCAGTGTCGCTATACCCCGCGCCAGATAAGGGTTTTCGTAGGTTTCGGTCTCCTCCTTGCAGGAGTCGAGCCCGCAGGCGAACACCAGCACCGGCGGCTTCTCGGCGCCTTCCGGCTTGCGCAGGATGCCGGCGAGCCACTTGCCTTCATACGGCATCTCGACCCGCTCGCCCTTCGGCCTGAGATACGGCAGCGCGAGATTGCGGCACTCGACCGCCTTCATATGCGCGGTCTTCATCTGCGCGAGGTCCTGCACGAACAGGAACTTGCCGAAATGGTAGTAGACGCCGGCGCGCTGCAAATGCTCGGCGGCGGTGACGGCTTTCTTGTCCGCCAGGGCGGCGCGGCCGAGCTTCTCGTGCACGGCGGCGCGCGCCGACCACGCGCTGCACCAGTCGTCCCAGGATTTCAGCGATGAGGTGACGTCCTCGAAGTCGGAGAGCACGACGCCCTGGGCGACGAAGCGCGCCGCCCAATGGTGGATCGCGGAGGTGACGCGGGTATCGGTGGTGGTGACGCCGGAAGACATGAACGAGAAGTCCTTGCGAGGGAGGGAGTTATTCTTGGCCCTTCGATCCGGGCGATTCAAGCAGATTGCGCGGGCCGTCGAGTGCCGGCGTCTCCGCGCCGGGCAAAGCCTGTGGCTCGCCATGCACCGAATAAAGCCGCGGCGCCGCGCGGTTGATGTGCAGGTGGAAAATGTCCGGCCTGTTGTAGTGGCCGGCGAAATCATGCCGCAGCTTCATCTGGATGCCGATCTCGAGATTGCAGTCGGCATAGAGGATGCCCTCTTCGGCGCCCAGGGGGCCGGCGATGATGCGGCTATTGGGGGCGACGATGCAGGAGCCGCCCGAGCAATCGGGATCGCGTAGGAATTTCTCGCCGTCGGGCCCACACTGGAGCATCTCGATCATGCGCTCGTCGACGGTGCCGCAGGCGGCGATCACGAAGGCCTTGCTCATCTGCGCAAACGCTTGCGCGTCGATCGCGACGCGGTTGCGCAAGGGATCGCCGCTGACCGGGAAGTGGTTGGGCCAGCTCATGACGTGGATGCGCGTGTTCTCGGCGGTGAGCGCGAACACCGCCAGCGGGTTCGAGTTCTCGCCGCAGATCAGCGCGCTCATGGGGCCGAATTCGGTCTGGAACGCGCCGAAGGTGTCGCCGAAGCCGCCCATATGCACGAGCCGCTCGCCCACGGTCGGCATGATCTTCTGGTGTTTGCCGATCAGGCTGCCGTCGGGGGCGAAGTAGATCTGGGTGTTGAACATCGTGCCGATAGTGCCCGGGATCTTTTCGCAGGCGCCGACCACGACATAAGCGTTGGCGTCGCGCGCGGCGGCGGCGAGCGCGTCGGTCTCGGGTCCCGGGATCTCGACCGAATTCTTGAACAACTCGGTCGCGAGCTTGTTGGAGATGGCGCCGGTCGCGGAATGGTGGTGATACCAGACCGGGTGCGCCGGGATGAAACCCTCGGGGAATCCGATCACCCGGGCGCCGTTCTTGCCGGCTTCGCGGATCAGCCGGCAGGCCTTCGCGGTCGAGCCCTCGCGGTCGAGGAACACCGACGCGGCCTGCACCGCCGCGACCTTCACCACCCCGTAGACGTCACCCATGCCCGCTTATCGCCTCCACCACCGCCTCATGGTGAGGAGCCGCGCGGAACGCGCGGCGTTCGAACCATGGCAGCATACCGGGGCCGCCCCATCCTTCGAGACGCGCCTACGGCGCTCCTCAGGATGAGGGCGGATTGAGAAACTACTCCGCCGCCTCGGAGGCGCGGGCCGGCTTCTTGTTGGCCCAGTAATTGGGGTCGGACTTGGTGCGCTTGAGCGCGTCCTCGGTTTCGTAGCCCGGCGCCATCGAGCCGCTCTGTCCCACGAGAACCTGGTGGTGCTCGATGTCGAGGGTGCGCAGCCAGCGCTGCTGGCCCATGGTGATGGCGATGAAATAGCCGATCTCGACCAGCTCCGGCTCGCTGAAATGCTTGTGCAGCCGCGCCCAGAACTTGTCGTCGACCGGCAGGTCCCAGGTGATGGCCTCGGCGTAGGAGAGGGCGGCCTTTTGCCGGTCGTCATACTGGGTCGAGGTCTCGAAGTTGATGAGGTCCTTGACGTGATCCTCGATCACCGCGCCGGCGCCCGCCGCTTTCATCGAACGCTGGTTGCCGCAGAACTCGCACATCACCGAGCGCGACACATACAGCCGGCACAGCTCCTTGATGCCATGATCGGCGATGCCGGTGTGGAAAACGTCCCGCCACGTATTGGCGAACGACCAGAACGCCGCCGGGACGTGCGCGCGCACCGCCTGGCTCTCCGGCCGCGGCGTGCCGTAGGCGGCGCAACGCGCGAATTCGGCCTGCATGGCGGGGTCGGTGGTGGCGGGGTCGATATAGCTGATCCGTGGCTTCTTCATCGTTGAATCTCCCGGCATGGGCCTGTTTTTTTGGCGAAGGCGCGCATGTTGCCGCATCATCGCAGCCGGATCAACGCCGGTCATGCATTGTTTACCACGCGGCGCGGCGTGGCTTCCGGGCATCATCATTAGCGAATTCTATCGTGTCACCGCGTCCATGAAGCGGTAACCACGCGTACGCGCCGCGACCACGGGCGACAGCGAATTCGCCGCGTTGCGCGAGCGAATGCGCGGGCGAGCGCAGTGGTGAATGATGTGTTGTGAATATTCCTAAAGGTTACTCGATCGTTCGGGCAAGTCGATACACCGCTCGTAAAGCGTAGCGCTTCAAGCAATCTTCAGTATAGCGCCAGAACCGCTACACGCTTCACCAATTCAATACCTCCAACGCGTCTATATGGCTCGCGATGACACGCGAAGGACTCGCGTGCACCTAAAGGACTGCAGTCGTGCGTATCAGCACCATCGTCATGATCGGCTTCGCGGTCCTGTTCGGGCTGCTTGCCGTTTTCATCGCGCAGTCCTGGCTCAACAGCCAGGCCGAGATGCGCATGCGCAACCTTCAGGCAAACCAGAAACCCGTCGCGACGCAGACCATCGTCGTCGCGAGCAGGCCGTTGCGCTTCGGCGCCGAGCTCGGCGCTTCGTCGCTGCGTGAAATTCCCTGGCCGGAAGATGCCGTGCCGGCCGGCGCATTCGCAAAGATTTCCGACCTGACGTCGTCCGGCCGTCGCGTGGTGCTGACCGCCATCGAGGCGAACGAGCCGATCCTGTCGTCGAAGATCACCGGTTCGGGCCAGCGTGCGACGCTGTCGGCCGTGATCGCGGACGGGATGCGCGCCGTGACCATTCGCGTGAACGACGTCGACGGCGTCGCCGGCTTCGTTCTGCCCGGCGACCGCGTGGATGTCGCGCTGACGCGCCAGGCCGACAAGAACAACACCAACGACGTTGTCCTTCAGAGCATCAAGGTTCTCGCGGTCGATCAGACCGCCGACGAGCGCACCGACAAGCCGGCGATCGCCCGCGCTGTGACGCTCGAAGTCAATTCCACGGACGCTCAGAAGCTCTCGCTCGCGTCCACGGTCGGAACGCTGTCGCTGATGCTGCGGCGGGCCGGCGAAGCAAAATCCGCGGACACCCGCAGGGTAACGCTGGGCGACTTGGCCAACGGTGCGCCGCAGGTCGAGAAAGGCGAAACGCCGCGGTTCGCGACCGTCGGCGTGCGTCGTGCCGGCAAGCGCGACGATGTGAGCGTGCCGATCGAGGATGCAGGTTCGACGCTGGGAGCGGGCGGGCGGGGGTCCGCCGCTCAATAGGGACAAAGACCGTTTCGGGGAACTGAAAATGGGTGGGGAGTTCAAGATGATCAACGATCATGGGCGTCATGCCGCAGGCCACGGCCTGTTGCGTGGGGAGTGGACGGGAGAAGCCAATCGGGGAGCCGCAAGCGCCGTCAGAGCGCGCCGGCTCTTCACGACGCTGACCGCGGTGGCGGCGGTGACATCGGCGTGGCTGGTGTCACCGTTCACCATCGACCTGGCCAGCGCGCAACGGGTGCTGCAGATCAGCGCCGCCAAACGGACCGCGACTGTGCTGGTTCCGGTGGGCAAGACCGACGATCTGCGCATCGACGTGCCGTTCACCGACATCACCGTCGGCGACCCGGACGTTGCCGACGTCACGCCGCTGACCGATCGTACGATCTCGGTCCTCGGCAAGAAGGTCGGCACGACCCGCGTGACGGTCTACGCCGAGAACCGGCGCCATGTCGGCATCTTCGACGTCGAGGTGACCTACGAAGTCTCCCGCCTGGCGACGGAGATCCTCAAGGTCGCCGGCCCCGGCATCAAGGTGTCGTCGGTCAACGGCCGCATCATGCTGTCGGGCGAAGCTCTGGACGCGGTCACGCTCGACCGCGCGGTGACCATCGCGCGCCAGTTCGCGCCCGAAATCATCAACACCGTCACGGTGTCGTCGCCGCAGCAGGTCATGCTCGAGGTTCGCTTTGTCGAAGCCTCGCGCCAGGCCGGCCGCGAGCTCGGCGTGCAGTGGAACGTGTTCAACAGCCGCGTGGCCGCCAATATCGGTTCGCGGCAGCCGGCAGGCCGTCTGCCGATCAATGCGCCGAGCAGCCCGACCAACATTCCGGTCGGCGAAGTCGCGGCGGGCGTGCTGTCCGGCGGGTCGCCGTTCGGCTTCATGCTGGGCCGCATGCTCGCGGGCGGAACCACGGTCGACGTGCTGATCAACGCGCTCGAGCAGAAGGGCCTCGTGCGCACGCTGGCCGAGCCGAACCTCACGACCTTGTCGGGCGACACCGCAAGCTTTCTCGCGGGCGGCGAAATCCCGATCCCGGTCGGTTCGAGCGGCAGCAGCAACCAGATCACGGTCGAATGGAAGCGCTATGGCGTCGGCCTCGCCTTCACACCGACCGTCCTCAATGGCGGCCTGATCAATCTGAAAATCGAGCCGGAGGTCAGCCAGCTTGACCCGAACAACCAGGTCACGGTTGGCGCCGGCCTGGCGCCCATCCCAGCGATGATCGTCCGCCGCGCGGCGACCACGATCGAACTGCGCGACGGGCAGAGCTTCATGATCGGCGGCCTGCTGCAGAACGAGTCGAAGGCCAATGTCGAGCAGGTTCCGTGGCTCGGCAGCCTGCCGGTGCTCGGCCAGCTGTTCTCCAGCCGCTCGTACCTGAAGCGGGAGACCGACCTCGCCATCATCGTCACGCCGCGTCTGGTGCGGCCGGCACGTCCGGGCTCCGTCATGGCGACGCCGCTCGACAGCACGCTGCCGGCAAACGATCCGGACTTCTTCACCACGGGCAATGCCGAGCTCTCGCGCACGGATCAGCGCGCGATGATCGGCCATGGCGTCCCGTTCAGCGGGCACATCCTCAAGCTGCCGAAGGGAGGCACCAATGTTGTCGAAGTCAGGAACTAGGGCACTGGCTGCCGTCGTCGTGATCGGCACGGCCGTCGCAGGTTGCTCGGACATCTACTTCGACCGGCGCGAATCCATCTCGCTGAGCGCAGGCGATGCAGTCGCGTCCAACAAGGTCACGCAGACCATTGATCCTTGGCCGCGCAACAGCACCAACAATCGGCTCGCCGCCAACGGTCAGCTGATGCAGGCGGCGCAGGATCGCTACAACCGCGGCAAGGTCTACATACCGGTGATCCCGACGGCTGCGTCGAAGGACTACCAGTCGATGCAGCAGCAGGCTGCCGGATCGCAGGCCGCGACGGGTCAAGCCACGTCGGCGACGCCGGCGGCGGCGGTCAAAGGCCCCGGCGGCAACGGCAACTCCAACCCCTGATCCGGACCGAACGGCCGGCGTGAGCAAAGCGATGCGAATAGGGCGGCAACATAGTGCAGCGGGGAAGACGCAGGTCGTCGTCCTGACCGCTGATGCTGCCTTCGAGGAACAGGCTCGCGCCGCCTTTGGCGCGAGCCTGCAAATCGCGTTGACCGTCGTTTCCGGCACCATCGGCACCGTCGGGGAGAACCTCCTGCTCGATCAGGCCGCCGTCGCCGTCATCGACCTCGATGCGTCGATGCCCGGAGAGATGGAGGCGCTCGAACAGCTCATGGCCCGGATCGGCACCTGGCCGCCGGTGATCGTTGTCACGCAAGGCTTCGATGCGACAGTGGCACGCACGCTTTTGCAGATGCGGGTCGCCGATTTCATGGTGAAGCCGGTGTCGCCGGTCGAGCTGGTGCGCACCTGCGATCGCGTCGCTGCGACCGCGACCGTGAGCACCGAAGGGACGGAATCCGAAATCTACACCTTCTTGCCTGCTGCCGGCGGCGTCGGCGTGACGACGCTCGCGGTGCAGACGGCGATGCTGCTGCTCAACAGCAGCCCACGCGGCAAGACGTCGACCTGCCTTGTCGACCTCGACTTTCAGCATGGCGCTTGCGCCGACTATCTCGACCTCGAGCCGCGCCTCAATCTCGGGGAAATCGAAACGCGGCCTGAGCGCCTCGACCGGCAACTGCTGGAGGTGATGCTGTCGCACCATCCGTCCGGCCTCGCCGTGATCGCCGCCCCCAACCGTCCGGCCGAGATGCGTTCGTTCGATCCGGACGTGGTGACGCGCCTGCTCGACATGGTCTCGGCCAATTTCGACTACATCGTATTCGACATGCCGCGCACCTGGTTCTCCTGGACCGACAGCGTGCTGCTCGGCTCGAACAAGCTCTTCATCATCAGCGAAATGACGGTCCCCGGCCTGCGCCACGCCAAGCAGTTGGTGGAGGCGATCAGGGAGCGGCTGGGCGACGGGCCAAATCCGCAGGTCATCATCAACCGGTTCGAGCAGAAGATGTTCTCGTCCGGGCTGCGCAAGGCCGACATCGAGCAGGTGCTCGGAGAAGCCTTCGGCTGCTGCATTCCGAATAATTACGGCCTGGTGCGCGAGGCGATCGATCGCGGCGTTCCGCTCGACGAGATCAAGCCGGGCAACCAGATCACGACCCAGCTCAAGCGGGTGATGCTGCCGCAATCGTCGGCGAAGTCGGCCGGCGAGGGTGGATTGAAGAAGTTCAAGCTGAGCTGGGCACGATGAGCACGATCCCGAAAAGCGGTCACGGGTTTTCGGAGCAGGTCGTGCTCAACGCAAGTTGCTACGCGTCTCGTTGAGGATTGGGAATGGTCGGTCGTTTCACGCTACGCCGTGCGCCCGCGCCGGAGCCTGCTCCGGTTGTCGAGGAGCCGTCGCCGGCGATGGAAGGCGTTTCCTGGACCGTCGTTCCGGATCAGCAGAATCCGGAGCCGTCGGCGCAGGCATCGAATCCGCTTTTGTCCGACAAGCTGCTCGACGCCAAGGTCCGTCTGCATCGCCGACTGATCGAAGAGATCAATCTGTCGGCGCTGGAGAAGCTGCCCGAAGACGAGATGCGCGGGCACATCAAGCAGCTCGTCACGCAATACATCCTGATGGAGCGGCTGGCGCTCAACCAGCAGGAGCTCGACGACTTCGTCTCCGAGATCCTCGACGAGATGACCGGGCTGGGGCCGCTGGAGCCGTTGCTCAAGGACGGCACCATCTCCGATATCCTGATCAACGGCCACGAATGCGTCTATGTGGAGCGCGGGGGCCTGCTGGAGCCCTGCGGCGTACGCTTCAAGGATGAAGCGCATCTCCTTCGCATCATCAACAAGATCGTGTCGGCGGTCGGCCGCCGGGTGGATGAATCGCATCCGCTGTGCGACGCGCGCCTGCTCGACGGCTCCCGCGTCAACGTCGCGGTGCGTCCGGTCGGCGTCGACGGGCCGCTGGTCTCGATCCGAAAATTCTCCAAGAAGCCGTTCAACCTGAACAAGCTGGTCGAGTACAACGCGATCCGCCCGCAGATGGCCGAAGTGCTGGCGGCGGCGGTGCGGGCCCGCGTCACGACCATCATTTCCGGCGGCACCGGCTCGGGCAAGACCACGATGCTCAACGCGCTTTCCGCCTTCATTTCGGAGAAGGAGCGCCTGATCACCATCGAGGACGCCGCCGAGTTGCAATTGCAGCAGCCGCACGTCGCGCGCATGGAGACGCGGCCGCCGAACCTCGAAGGCAAGGGCGAAATCCGCCAGCGCGAACTGGTCAAGAACGCGCTGCGTATGCGTCCCGAGCGCATCATCCTTGGCGAGTGCCGCGGCGAAGAAGCCTTCGACATGTTGCAGGCCATGAACACCGGCCACGAAGGCTCGATGGCGACCATCCACGCCAACAACCCGCGCGAGGCGATCTCGCGTCTCGAACAGCTGATCGGCATGGCCGGCATGCCGATGACTGTGTCGTCGATCCGCGGTCAGATCGCGACCGCGATCAAGGTCATCGTGCAGCTCTCGCGGCTCTCCGACGGCAAGCGCAAGGTGACGTCAATCGCCGAGATCACCGGTCTCGAAGGCGACATCATCCAGATGCAGGAGATCTTCAAGTTCGTGCGCACCGGCACCGGTCCCGACAACAGCGTGATCGGCCACTTCCAGGCGACCGGCGTGCGGCCGCGCTTCCTGCACGACCTGCTCGCCATGGGCGTCAAGATCCCGGGCTCGTATTTCGACCCGTCGCAGCCGTTGTGAGACGGGGCCAGCCGCCATGTCCTTCGACTTCGACCCGATCTACCTGATCTATCTACTGGTCGCCGTCTCGGCGGGGCTGTTCGTCGAAGGCATCTATCTGCTGTTCTTCGCCGGCGGGTCGTATCGCAAGAACGTGAACCGCCGCCTCAAGCTTCTGAAGAACCAGCCTGATCGCGAAAACATCCTGGTGCAGTTGCGGCGCGAACGCGGATTGAACAGCGGCGGCGGTTACAGCATCGCGATCGAATCGCTCAACCGGCTGGTGATGCAGTCCGGGCTGACCATCGGTGTCTACAAGCTGCTGCTGGTCGTCGCCTTCGTCGCGATCGCGAGCTTCGCGCTCGGCATGATCTTCCGCGGCAATCTGACCGAGGCCTGGCTGATCGCACTGTTCTTTGGGGTCGCGCTTCCGTACCTGGTGCTGCGTTTCCTGCGTTCCCGCCGCCAGAAGGCGTTCGGCGCTCAGTTTCCCGATGCGCTCGATATGATCGTGCGCAGCCTGCGTGCCGGCCATCCGACGCCGATCGCGTTGACCATGGTCGCGCGCGAAATGCAGGATCCGATCGGCAGCGAATTCGGCATTGTCGTGGACGAGATCACCTACGGCGCCGATCTCGAAACCGCGCTGCGCAATCTCTACGTCAGGGTCGGGCAGGATGACCTGCCCCTGTTCGTCACGGCCGTCGCGATCCAGGGATCGACCGGCGGCAATCTCGGCGAGATTCTCCAAAATCTGTCCGAAGTGATCCGTCAGCGATTCAAGATGCGGCGCAAGATCCGCGCGCTGGCGGCGGAAGGCCGCGCCTCAGCGCTGATCCTGTCGTCGCTGCCGTTCGCGATGTTCTTCATCGTCCAGATCGTCTCGCCGGATTTCTATGCCCAGGTCTGGGACATCCCCCTCACCAAGCAGGCGCTTGCAGCGGCCGGCGCGTGGATGGCTATCGGCAATTTTATCATGTACCGCCTCGTGAACTTCAAGATCTGAGCGATGAACGGCATGCTCGACACCCTGATCGGCATCCTCGGCGACCGCTCGTCGTCCATGCTGGCGCTGATGATCTTCTTGGCGACCGCGGTGCTGGCTTTCGGCGTCATGGCGGCGATCCATGCGCGCAACTCGGTCAAACGCCGCGCCGCCGGCATTGCGGAGTACAGCGGCGAGCGCGAAGCCGCCGAGAAGCATTCCTTGCGCGGCTCCAGCGCGCGGGCCGTTCAGCGCCTGCTCGACTACACGACCAAGCACTATGCGGCCGAGAAGGGAGGCGACGCCAAGGTCCTGCGGCGCCGGCTGATCCAGGCCGGCATTTTCGATGCGCGCGCAGTCGCCTATTTCTTCGTCGCCCGCACCGCGCTCGCGCTCGGCTTGAGCGGCGCCGCTTTCCTGTTGCTGCCGATGTTCGTCACGCAGAAGCCGTCGACATTCTGGCTGTCGGTGATGGCGGGCGGCATCCTCGGCTATATCGGCCCGAGCTTCTACGTCGATCGCCGCATCGCCAAGAACAAGGATGAGCACAGGTCCGGCTTTCCGGACTTCCTGGACCTCATGGTGGTGTGCGCGGACTCCGGCCTGAGCATGGAGGCCGCGCTGGAGCGCGTCGGGCGCGAGCTCGGCGACACCTATCCGTCGCTGTGCGCCAACATCCACATGACCAATCTAGAAATCCGCGCCGGCAAGACGATGACGGAGGCGCTCGAGCATTTCGGCGAGCGGCTCGGCCTGGACGAGGCCCGCGCGTTCGCGACCTTGATCCAGCAGTCCGCGGAACTCGGATCGAGCATCACCGACGCGTTGCGCGTCTATTCCGACGACATGCGGCACAAGCGGTTGTCGCGGGCGGAAGAGAAGGCCTACGCGCTGCCGGCCAAGCTCTCGCTGCCGATGATGCTCTGCATCTTCCCGGTGATCTTCGTGGTCATCCTGCTGCCGGTGGCCGTGCGGCTGTATACCGGCCACTATTGAGCGGTCAGAGTTCCACGTCTCATGGTATCCCGCTCTTGGGGCCGTAAGTTGCGGCTATCTACCTGGGATTACAGCCGTTTTTTGCCTCGCCCCGCGGCGAGGGATTCTTAACCATCCTCACCTAGCATCCCCTTACCGGTTGCTGTCGCTGGCGGTCGCGGAGAGGGCGCGCATGCGTTCCAGCCGGCTGCACGCGGCATGCGCGTCGCCGGCCCGGAGCGGGTGGGAATGAGTACGAGTACAGGTCGAGTTCTCGTCGTGGCGGCGGCCTGCCTCGTGTGGGTGACCGGCTGCGAGACGTCGACCAAGCTGACGGGATTTCTGGGCGGCCAGCAAGACGATCCTGCGACGACCGCGTCGGTCGCGCAGCCTGCCGCCGGCGCCGAATCGGCCGACCCAGCGACCACGGGCACGGTTGCACTCGCCACCGCCACACCGGAGCCGGTCGTCGGGTCGCCGGGATACAACGCCGCCACGCCGAGCGTGCTCGGCCAGAATCCGTACGACGATCTCAGCCTCGGTAAGAAGTATTTCCAAACGGCCAGTTTCGGGCTGGCGGAGAAGCATTTCCGCCGCGCGGTGGAGCTTCATCCGCGCGACGCCGACGCCTGGGTCGGCCTCGCGGCGTCCTACGACCGGCTGAAGCGTTTCGAACTCGCCGACCGCGCCTATTCGCAGGCGGCGCGCATCGTCGGCGAGACGCCGGAGATCATGAACAACCGGGGCTTCTCCTACATGCTGCGCGGCGACTATCGGCGCGCACGCCGGACGCTGGAGGCCGCGCGCGCGAAGGCGCCCGACAATCCCTACATCCAGAACAATCTCCAGCTTCTGGAAAAGACCCAGCGCCGCGGCAAGTCGATCGAGTAATCTTCTTTCCTGCCGGTCATCGTCTGCCGCGCGCCGCGTCGCTAGTGGTCCGGTTCTAACATTCGCATCCCCTTTCCGCGGACGATTTTGCGAATGTTAGAATCGAAGGACCACTAGCAGGTATAAGCTGCTAGTGGAGTTTGGATTTGACATTCGCGTCGCGCGCTTGCTGGCCAGGTGGGTCGCGAATGTCAAATCCACTCCACTAGTGCAAGCCGCGCCCGCCACTCCCATATAGAACGGGTTATCTTTCGCGGGTCGCGGGATTGGTGGATGATGGCAGAGGGAAAGGCCGGCGCCATGCTGCAATCGTTCAAACGATTTTTTTCCGATCTCGCGGTTGGCCAGAAGGATCAGAGCCGGTTCGAGGCCGGCGACTACCGTCTGGCGGCGGTCGCGCTCCTGATCCACGCCGCTATGATCGACGGCGAGATGTCGGAGACCGAGCGCAACCGTCTCGTCGCCGTTATCATGCTGCGGTTCGGTCTTGATGAGACCGCCGCGCACGAGCTGGTGACCGCCGCCACGGCGGTCGAACAGCAGGCCGTCGATCTCTATCGCTTCACCAGCCTGCTGAACCGCTCGCTGGACGAGAGCGGCCGCCAGCAAATCATCGAGATGATGTGGCAGATCGCGCATGCGGACGGTCGCGTCACCGAATTCGAGGACAACCTGATCTGGCGGTCCGCCGACCTGCTGCACGTTCCCTCGCAGGCGCGCATCGCGTTGCGCCGCCGCGTGGCAGAGAGCGGTCCGATCGGCTCGCGCGATGACTGAGCGGCGTCCGGTCACGCTGATCACCGGCGCGTCGGCGGGGATCGGCGCGGCGCTGGCCCGCACGTTTGCCAGGAACGGTCACGAGCTGATGCTGGTCGCGCGGCGCGAGCAAAGACTCCAGGAGCTTGCGGATGAGATCGTCGCGCTGGGGCACCGGCGTCCGCACTGTCAGCCGGTCGATCTCGCGCGGCACGATGCCGTTGAGCAAATCGCCGCCGCGATGGCACGGCTCGGCATCGAGCCGGAGATCGTCGTCAACAATGCCGGCTTCGGTCTGCTCGGGCCGGCTGCCACGCTCAGCCATGACGAGCAGCTCGCGATGGTCGATGTGAACGTGCGCGCGCTCACCGGCCTCTCGCTCGCCTTTGTCGGCGCGCTGGAACGCCGGCGCGGCGGCATCCTCAACGTCGCGTCGGTCGCGGCCTTCCTGCCGGGACCGAACATGGCGGTCTACTACGCGACCAAGGCTTACGTCCTGTCCTTCAGCGAGGCCCTGCATTGGGAGCTGCGCGACCGCGTCCGCGTCACCGTGCTGTGTCCGGGGCCGGTGCCGACCGAGTTCCAGGCGCGCGCCGGGTTTTCCGGCGACCTCAACCCGGACCTGCTCACGCAATCGGCCGATCAGGTGGCCGAGGCCGGCTACCGCGCCCTGCAGCAGGGCCGGCGCAGGGTGGTGCCGGGTCTCGCGAACCGTGTCGCGACGGCGATCGTGCGGTTCCTGCCGCGGCGCCTGCTGCTCGACTCGGTCGGCCGCTACAATCGCAAGCGCTACGCGGTGCGATAGCGGGGGTCGGTCAGGCGATCGCGATCCTGCTGTCTGAACGCCGGTCTTGGTGCCGCGCGCCGTCGGCCGCACCGCCTTGCAGCGAAGACAGCCCGTCCACGGACAGGATTCGATCGCTGTTCTGGATGGAGTCCAGCAGCGCCTGGTTTGCCGACAGCAAGGAAGGATCGGCGAGCGGATGCCAGAGGTGCAGCACGCCGGTCGAGAACCGGCCGTCCTTGCGGTTGACGCCGGCGCGCAGCAGACGGATCAACAGATCGGAATCCTCGAGCCCCCAGCCGACATAGCTGCCGTCGAATCCATCCACCCGATCCAGGTCTGCGCGCCAGACCGCCAGGTTGCACGATCGCGCGCCCCACCAATATTGCGGACGAATTTTTCGCACCGGTCCGAGCCGCGCCTGCAGCAGCGGCGCAAGCCGATTGATGTCGCCATTGAAGCGAGCGCGACAGGCGTCGGCAAAGCTCCACAGTTCCGGCTCGAGGTTCTGGGTGAGCACGCGATCGGTCAGATGCTTGGACATCAGGACGCGATTGCCGACGACGAACCAGCCGACTTCGGCGAGTTGCCGGTGCTCCAGCACGAAGTGGCGGCGGGGAATGCAGTCGCCGTCCAGGAAGATGCAATAGGCGCCGCTGCTGGCCATGATGGCGCGGTTGCGAATCTCGGCGGCGCGAAATCCGTGATGCTCCTGCCAGACGTGGGTCAGCGGTTGTTGCAGGCGGCCCTGCCAGGACTTCAACAAGGCGGCGGTGCCCGGTGCAGAACCGTCGTCTGCGACCACCACCTCGAAGTCCCGGTCCGACTGCCGCGTCAGGGCGCGCAGCACGGTCTCAAGCGCATCGGGCCGGTTGTAGGTGGTGACGATGATGGAGATCGGGACGTAGCGCCGGGCTTCGGCCGGCGCGTGCGCGTGCGGTGACGCGGCCATCGGCTGATCGGCGGATCGGCCTTCGATGACGTCGGCCGCCTGATCGAGCCCCGACACCGGCGCGGTGTCGCGCCCATACCTGACCCCGGCGACGGACATGGTCTCGGCGAGCGCCGGGTCGCGCATGCGCGCGAGCGCGGCCTGAAGCTCGGCTTGCGCAAACGGCTCGGGCAGCACGACGCCGCCACCCGATTTTTTGACATGCTCCGCAAAGCCGCAAAGGCCGGTGACCACCGCGGGCAGACCGTTGACGATGGCTTCCAGGATGACCTGGCCGGTCACGTCCAGGCGCGAGGGATGAACCAGCACATCGGCCGCCGCCATTAGCTCCGGGATGTCTTCGCGAAAGCCCATGAAGCGGACACGCTCACGATCGGCCTTGCGCCCCAATGCGCGCAAGGCCTGGGCTGCTTCGCGCGAGTCGGCGGCGATACCGGCCACCAGCAGCGTCGTCTCCGGCGCGGATTGCAGTGCGGCGATTGCGCGGTCGAGACCTTTGATGTGGGCCTGCGCTCCGACCCACAGCCAGGTCGCTCGACCATCCGCGAGCCCGAGTTTGGCGCGGACCGCCGCGCGCTGGTCGGCGGCTCGCAAATCCGGCCGCTGGCGCTCCGGATCGATCGACGGTCGCAGCACGGTGATCCGCTGTTCTTGCGTCCGCCAAGCCCGCCGATAGCTCTCCGCCGACGATCGGGTCAAGGCGAAGATCCGGGTGCGTTGCAACGGTCCGAAGGATTGCTCTTCGAGCATCGCCTGGACGCGATGCCGGGGCAGCGACCGTTCGAACGGGTTGCGGCCCCGCTCCACGATGGAGGGGTCGGCACAGTAGTAGAAGTCCAGGCCGGTGAGCTTGTTGAAGCCGATGACGCGATCGAATGTCCCGGCGGTGGCGGCCCCGAATCGCTTCGCGAATCTCTGGTCGAGCCGGTGATTGGTGTAGGCGAAGACCGGCAGCCGAACGATCCGGCACGGCCGCCGGTCGAGCGGCCAATCGTCCTCGGCGGCAAAGACCGTAACGTCATGGCCGCGCGCAACCAGGATGCGGGCAAGCCGGATGCAATCGCGCTGGAGTCCGCCTTCTGGAAAAAGCTTGACGATTCCGAGGGCTATTCGCATCGACGCTCAACACGGCCAATCTTGAAGGGGGTGGCCGGCAGAATGTCCGAGGGCATCCGCCTTGGCAAGCGAGGTATTCCGTGGACGCAACCGGCCGCCGGTTCCAGCCGGGCCAGTGAAGCGGTAGGAGTAGGAACTGCACCGTCATCGCCGATAATGTCATGCGCCTGCCCATCCTGATCGTCCTTCACCAGGAGAACTCGACACCGGGTCGGGTCGGCCACGCGCTGCGGGAGCGCGGCCATGCGCTCGACATCCGTCGGCCGCGTTTCGGCGATGCCTTGCCCGACAGCATGGCTGGGCACGCCGGGGCGATCTTCTTCGGCGGGCCGATGAGCGCGACCGGCCCTGAGGATTTCGTCCGCCGCGAGATCGACTGGATCGCGGTGCCGCTGAAGGAAGAGAAGCCGTTCCTCGGCATCTGCCTCGGCGCCCAGATGCTGGCGCAGCACGTCGGGGCGCGCGTCTATCCCCACGCCGACGGTCACGCCGAGATCGGCTACTACCCGATCCGCCCGACCGACGTCGGCTTGTCGCTGTGCGATCCGTGGCCGGAACAGGTCTATCAGTGGCATCGCGAAGGATTCGATCTGCCCGCCGGTGCCGACCTTCTGGCGGAGGGCGACAGCTTTCCGGTGCAGGCCTTCCGCTACGGCTCGGGCTATGCGCTGCAATTCCATCCCGACGTGACGCACGCCACCATCTGCCGCTGGACCACGCGCGGCCACGAGCGCACGTTCCTGCCGAACGCAAAACCGCGCGCCGCGCATTTCGCCGACCGCGCGGTCTACGATCCTGCCGGCCGCGCCTGGCTCGCGGCGTTCCTCAATCACTGGCTGGGGTTGAGCGCGGGCTGAAACGCCAACAGGTGCGACCGTGTCGATCGCACCTGCTGTTGTAGGCAATCGCCGTTACTATCAAAGATGCCGTCAGCCCGCGGACGCGCGGATCTTGTCGGCTTCCGCCTTGAACAGATTATTGAGGCAGTATTCGGCGAGCTCGATGCCGGTCGGGAACCAGACGCTGCCGGCCTTCTTCATATGCTGGATGATGCCGCGCATCGCGACGGTCGTGCGGCCCGGGCGGCCGATGATGTAGGGATGCATGGTGAACGGGATGTATTTCGGACGCTCCGGCGTGCTCTCGGAGTAGAGCTCGTCGAAGTACGCCTTCCAGCTTTCAAGCCCGTGGAACGGATTGCCGTATTCGCCGTGGCGGTGGCCGAACAGCGTGCCGTCGCCGAACGGCTGACGCGGCAGCTCGACGATGACCTTGCCGTTGTTCTCGTAGAGGAACGGCAGCTCTTCATGGAAGCAGTTGGTGTTGAACGTGTAGCCGTTCTCGATCAGAAGCTCGAGCGTGTTGGTGCTCTGGGTGCACGAGCGCCAGCCGTAGCAGCGCCGGCCCGTGCGCTTCTCGATCATGGCGATGGTCTTCTTCATGATCGCGTCTTCTTGATCGCGCGGCAGGTAGCGCGCGATCTCGTGGTTGTAGCCGTGGCCTTCGACCACGTGGCCGTGGTCGAGGATCGCCTGCACCGCTTCCGGGAAGCGCTCCGCGATCGCGCCGCAGGTCAGGAAGGTCGCCTTGATCTCTTCTTCCTTCAGGATGCGCAGGATGCGGTAGATCGCGTGGTGCGGGCCGTATTCGCCCTGGCTCCAACTCTCGTAGTTGAGGATGCCGTTCTTGTCCGGCTTGACGTCTTCGCCGCCCTGGAAATCGAAGGTCAGGAACACCGCGGCACGCTCTTTGTTCGGCCAGCGGATCAGGTGGTCGTAGTGATATTCCTTGAGCATTGTTGTTCCTCGCTAGGTTAACGGCCTCGGGTCGAGCGGACTTCGACGGAATACTGCTATCTTACCTCGCGGGAACGGGATTCGGTAGCATTTGTCTCGGCACAACTGTTGTTCCCAGAACAACGAGCCGCCTATATTTGTGACCCCCGGGGCTCGGGAGGGCGCCCAAGAAATGTCCCTGACGGCAGCGCTGAGAGACCTGAACAAGCTCAACACGTTCGTGCGCGTGGGCGAACGCCTGAGCTTCACCAGGGCGGCCGCCGATCTGCGCACGACGCCTTCGGTCGTCAGCAAGCACATGAAGGAGCTGGAGGCCGCGCTCGGCTTCAGCCTGTTGAACCGCTCGACCCACGGCATCGTGCTCACCGAAGCCGGTGAGGGGCTGTTCCAGAGCTGCCTGCAGATGCTCTCGAAGCTCGACGGTTACGTCGTCGAGGCGCGCAATCTGCAGAAGGGTCCGGTCGGAACGCTCCGTGTGCAGGCGGCGAGCGACTACGCCCGGTGCGTCCTCGCCCCCGTGATGGCGCAGTTCGTGGAGCGCCATCCGGGGCTGCGCATCCATCTTTTCGTCGCGACCGACGGCAGCGCTTCTGCCGACGATGGATTTGATGTCATCGTCGCAACCACCAAACCGGCCTTGCCCGGTCTTGTGGATCGCGACCTCGGCGGAATTGCGCACGTTGTCTGCGCGTCTCCGGCGTATTTCCAGCGCTTCGGCCGGCCCAAAAAGCCGGAGGATCTTCGCGAGCACAATTGTCTGGTGAACCTGTCGTCCGCGCCCAAAGGCTGGCCGTTCAAGGTGGCCTCGCGACACGTCCTGGTCGGCGTGAAGGGCGCGTTGTCGTCGAACAGCCACGCCGTTCTGATCCAGATGGCTCTCGAAGGTCATGGGATCATCCGGGCGCCGCTCTACGCGGTCAAAGCCGAGTTCGCCAACAAGACGCTCGAAGCGATCTTCGACGGGACGGCGCTGTCGCCGGAACGCATGCGCGCCTATTTTTCAAAGGCGAAGCATCTGCCGGCCAAGACAACGAACTTCGTGCAGTTCCTGCGGGCCGCGGTCGGCGCGCGATAGCGCGCCCGGCCGGATCACACTGACGTTGGCTCGGCGCCTTCGCGGACCTTCAGCGCTTCCGCCGCCGCTTCGTGGAAGCTCGCGTTCTCCGGCAGCACGATCGAGGCCGAGCGCACCGCATGCGTCGCCGGCGCGAGGCCGTCCGGCTCCTGGCCCTGTTGCGCCGCCAGCGCCGCCTTGCGCAGGCGGATGCGCGCCATGATCACGCCGTTGTCGGTCGAGGTCAGGTTCTCTTTGCTGCGGTCCTGGATCGGCCCCATGCTTTCCTGGATCGCTGCGTCCTGCATGGCGATGGTCTTCACGCCGCAATAGGTCTGGTTCGCCTTCTGCGCGGCGCGGTCCATCAGGTAGTCGTTGTCCTTGTTGATCACCGGCCGGAACGAGCCGGGCACCAGGCTGACATGGATACCGCCGCCATTGCTCATGACGTGCACCTCATGGTCGGTCAGCGCGCGCGTCGGATGGTGCGTGAAACACCACGACCAGCAATTCTCGTCGTCGATCGGCACCCAGGCGTGGCCGTTCAGCGCATTGTCGCCGTAGGGCGGGATCATGGTGTGGAACGGCATGATCCATTGTGTGATGCGCCAGTAGTAGTGGCCGTCCTGCGCCGGGCGGCGCACGCCGATCACCATGCCGCCGTCGGTCTGGATCACCTCGAAGGCGACATCGGTCTTGGCGGTCAGCTCCGCGCCCTTGCTGACATGCAGCGAGTCGTTCTTGAGGTCGTAGCGATGCAGGAACGACACGTGGGCGGAATCGATGCCGCCTTCCATTGCCTGCAGCCAGTTGCACTCCTGCGTGCGCTTGGAGACGAAGCGCGACGCCTTCGACACGTTGCACCACTCGAAATTCGGCAGCGGCGGCTTGAGCTCGGGCGGGCCCATATAGGCCCAGATCACATCGCCGAGCTCCATGCATTCATAGGACTTGAGCTTGATCTTGCCGCAGAAGCCGGACTCGACCGGCTCCGACGGCACGTCGATGCATTGGCCGGTCACGTCGTATTTCCAGCCGTGATAGGGGCAGCGCAGGCCGTTGTCCTCGTTGCGGCCGAACCACAGCGACACGCCGCGGTGGGCGCAGAACTCGTCCATCAATCCGACGCGGCCTTGCGAGTCGCGGAACGCGATCAGCCGCTCCGACAGAAGCTTCACGCGCACCGGCGGGCAGTCTGGTTCCGGCAGCTCGGACGACATCAGCGCCGGGATCCAGTAGCGGCGGAACAGCGTGCCCATCGGCGTGCCGGGGCCGGTCAGCGTGAGGAAGTCGTTCAGCTCGCGGGTCGTCATTGAGCAGGGGCTCCCAAGAGTCTTTAATTTCTAAGCAGTCTTCTTCTACTTGTTTGCGCGTCGCGGTATCTTCGTTCCCCTATAACATGGAAACGGCCGCGCCGACAAAAGCGGCCGAAGGGGAGGAATGCCAATGTCCTTGCGCCACGTCCACGGCGTCTTCGTCTCGCTTGTGTTGTGCTTGTCCGCGCCCGCCGCGCACGCGCAAGCCGATTACCCCAATCGCCAGATCCGCGTGCTGGTCGGTTTCGCCGCCGGGGGACCGGTCGATGTAACGACGCGCATTACCGCCGACGCGATGTCTGCCGAGCTTGGCAAGCCGCTCGTGGTCGACAACCGCGTCGGCGCCGGCGGCAACATTGCCGCCGATGCGGTCGCCAAGGCCGCGCCGGACGGCTACACGCTGCTGCAATCCTCCAATGCGCTCGCCATCTCGCCCGGGATCTACAGCAAGCTCCCGTTCGACGTGCTGAAGGATTTCGAGCCGATCAGCGAAGTCACCACCACGTTCCTGGTGATGGCGGTGCACCCGTCGGTGCCCGCGAAGACGCTCGCGGAGTTCATCGCCCACGCCAAGACGAGAGCAAGCGTCGACTACGGATCGGCCGGTGCCGGCACCATCACGCACCTCGCGGCGGCGCTGTTCGCGCGCGAGACCGGACTGAAGTTGCAGCATGTGCCCTATCGTGGCAGCGCGCCGGCGGTCACCGACCTCGTCGCCGGCCGCGTGCCTGTGATGTTCGCGCCGATCGGCACCGCCAAGCCGTTCATCGAAGGCGGGCAGCTCCGGGCGATTGCCGTCACCGGGCCCCGGCGCGTCGACGGCCTGCCCACCGTGCCGACCATGGACGAGGCCGGGCTGCGCGGCTTCGAGGCAAGCGGCTGGAACGGACTGTTCGCCCCTGCCGGGACGCCGAAGCCGATCGTCGATCGCCTGCATCAGTCGGTGGTGAAGATTCTCGCGGGCGAGGAGACGCGGCGGCGCCTTGCCCCGCTCGATGCGATCCCGCGCGGCACCGACCCCGAGACCTTCCGGCGCTATGTCGCCGCCGATGTGGCGCGCTGGATCGCGGTGGCCAGAGAGAGCGGTATCAAGGCGGACTGAGGCGCAGCCCCGAAGGCGCCTCACTCGGTTCGCTTGTTGTGGAATCCCTCGACGCGATAGAGCTCGGGGAACAGCCGGATGCAGAGCAGCACGACCATCAGCGTGCCGATGCCGCCGACCAGCACCGCCGGCACCGCGCCGATGAAGTTCGCAACCAGGCCGGCGCGGAAATCGCCGATCTGGTTCGACATGCTGACGAACAGGGAATTGACGCCGCTGACCCGGCCGCGCATGTCGTCCGGGGTTTCGAGCTGCAGCAATGTCAGCCGGATCACGACGCTGATCGCATCGGCGCCGCCCATGACGGCGAGCGCGCACCAGGCCAGCCAAAACGATCCGGTCGACGCGAACACGATGGTCGCGACGCCGAATATCGCCACCGTGATGAACTCGATCCGCCCGACGCCGCGCGTGAACGACCAGCGCGTGAGCGACACAGTGATGAGAAGCGCGCCGACCGCGGGCGCCGCGCGCAGGATGCCAAGACCGGTCGGCCCGGCGTCGAACACGTCCTTGGCGAAGATCGGCAGCAGCGCCGTCGCGCCGCCGAGCAGCACGGCGAACAGGTCGAGCGTGATGATGCCGAGCAGGATGCGGTTGCGCCGCATATAGGCGATGCCGGCGAAGAACCCCGCGAGCGTGACCGGCATCCGCGACAGCGCGCGCTCGTAGCGCAGGAAGGCGAGCTGGGTGGCCGCGGCGGCGAACATGCCAAAGCAGATCGCGTAGACCGCCGTCGGGTTGACGGCATAGAGCAGGCCGCCGACCGCCGGGCCGGTGATGGTGGCGACCTGCTGCGCGGCGGACGAGGCCGCCACCGCGCGCGGGAACAGCGCCGTCGGAACGACGCCCGGCAGCAAGGTCTGCATGGTTGGCGATTCGCCGGCGCGGCCGGCGCCGAGGAAGAAGGCCGCGATCAGGATCAGCTCCTTGCTGGTGGTGCCGGTGAAGGCGCCATAGGCGAGCGCTGCCGCCGCGAGGCTTTCGACGAGCTGCGAGAGTTGCGCGATGCGGCGGCGGTCGTAACGGTCGGCAAGCTGGCCGGCCACCAGGATCAGCACGGTCGCCGGCAGGAACTGCACCAGCCCGACCAGGCCGAGATCGAGCGCCGAGCCGGTCAGCGCATACATCTGCCAGCCCATCGCGACGCCGACCATCTGGAAGGCGAAATTGGCGGACACCCGCGCGGTCCAGAACAGGACGAACGGCCGGTGGCGGAGAAGCGAGTCCGGCGCGGGATCGATCGGACTCATGGGTGTCGGTGCATTCCAACAGCGAGGGCGGAGGGCCAATCATAGCGCCTCTTCGCCAAGGCCAGCCAGCCGAAGCGGAGGAAACGGCCAGAAAGACGAAAAACAAAGCCCGCCTTCGCTAAAGCTCCGGCGGGCCGCCTTCGTACTCGGGTGGCTTGCCAGCCGAAGCCGCTCGCTCATGAAGTCCGCCTTCGGACGAAGGCGGTTGGCGGCGAAGGTCCGTCTTCGCTAAAGCTTCGACGGACACCCGCCTGGAAGATCGTGCCCGCCGAAGCCTTGGCGGAGGCGGGTGGTGGAGCCGAGCGGGATCGAACCGCTGACCTCCTCATTGCGAACGAGGCGCTCTCCCAGCTGAGCTACGGCCCCAAATCGAAGCGCAACGGGTTCTGGGCTCGTCGCGCGGGTATGTCGGGCGGCCATTTAGGGCCGCCGCCCCCGGCTGTCAATAAGCGGGGGGCGGTGCATGGCGGCGGGTTGTTCCTGACCGCCGGCGCGGCTACATGTTCCTGACCGATCCAACCGGCGAATGGGGCCCATGAAAGCGCTTTTCATCGTCATCTACTACGCCCTGGAATTCTACATCTACCTGCTGATTGCGGCGGCGGTGCTGTCGTGGCTAATCGCGTTCAACGTGGTCAACATACGCAACCAGTTCGTGGCGATGGTCGCGGATTTCCTCTACCGCATCACCGAGCCGGCGCTGCGCCCGATCCGTAATTTCATGCCCAATCTCGGCGGCATCGACATCTCGCCGGTCGCCCTGATCTTCATCATCATTTTCATCCAGCTCGTCATCCGCATGTACATCATCCCCAACGTCCCCTGACCGGCGGTGGCGGCACGGCCGTGGGCGGCGACGATGGGCGGTATCGTGCTGACGGTTCGCCTGACGCCCAAGGGTGGGCGCGATTCCATCGACGGCATTGAAGCGACCGCCGACGGGCGATCGGCGCTCAAGGTGCGCGTGCGCGCGGCGCCGAGCGAGGGTGAAGCGAACGACGCGCTCACCCGGCTGATCGCGAAGGCTGTGGGCGTGGCACCGCGTGCCGTCAATTTAATCAGCGGACACACGGCGCGGCTGAAGCGCCTGAAAATCGACGGATCGGCCATTGCGCTCGCCGAAGCGCTGGAGAGAATCTGTCGGAGCGGGTAATGATCGTCTCGAGCGAGAGGCACATGACGGCCCGGATCATCGACGGCAAGACCATTGCGGCGGAGCTGCGCGGCCGCGTCGCGGACGCGGCGCACCGGCTGGCGCGCGACCGCGCGCTGGTGCCGGGGCTCGCGGTCGTGCTGGTCGGCAACAATCCGGCCAGCGAGGTCTATGTCGGCTCGAAGACCAAGGCGACCGTCGGCAGCGGCATGCGCTCGTTCGACCACCGCCTGCCGGCGACCGTGACCGAAGCCGACCTGCTCACCCTGGTCGGCCGCCTCAACCGCGACCCGGTGGTGCATGGCATCCTGGTGCAACTGCCGCTGCCCCCGCACATCGAATCGCAGAAGATCCTCGCCGCGATCGACCCGGCGAAGGACGTCGACGGCTTTCATCCGGTCAATCTCGGACGGCTGGCAGCCGGGCTGCCGGCGCTCGCGCCGTGCACGCCGCTCGGCTGCATCATTCTCGCGAAGACCGTGCTGCCGTCGCTGGAAGGGCTCGACGCCGTCATCATCGGCCGCTCCAATATCGTCGGCAAGCCGCTCGCGCTGTTGATGCTCGCCGAGAACGCCACCGTGACGGTGGCGCATTCCAAGACCACGGACCTTCCCGCCGTGTGCAGCCGCGCCGATCTCGTGTTCGCCGCGGTCGGCCGCCCCGAATTTGTGCGCAAGAGCTGGATCAAGCCGGGCGCGACTGTCATCGACGTCGGGATCACGCGGGTGGCGGTGCCGGGCCAAAGCGGCAAGTCGAAGCTGCTCGGCGACGTCGCCTTTGCCGAGGTTTCCGAGGTCGCGGGCGCGATCACGCCGGTTCCGGGCGGCGTCGGTCCGATGACGATTTCCTGCCTGCTCGCCAACACGGTGCGCGCGGCCTGCATGCAGGCCGGATTTCCGGTGCCGGACTTCAACCGCCCGAGCTCGGACGAGCGATCGCGGGACTAAGCCTCTCCACGTCATGGCCGGGCTCGTCCCGGCCATCCACGTCTTGATTTGAGACGCGAGCTAAGACGTGGATGCCCGCGACAAGCGCGGGCATGACAAGTCAAAAACCGCCGATTGATCTGATTATTCTTTGCCGTTGCCGTTCCAGGCGTAGGCGACCTTATCGAGCACCTTGGTGCCGAACCGCTCCGAAGAGCGCGCCACCGCACGGCCGCCCAGCGAACGATAGAACTCGACCGCGGATTCGTTGTCCGACAACGCCCAGACCACGAGGCTCTGCAAGCCGCTCTGGGTGAGATCGCGCCGCGCCGCCGAGAACAGCTTGCGGCCGAAGCCGAGGCCCTGGAATTCCGGCCGCAGATAGAGCTCGTAGATCTCGCCGTCGTAGTAGAGGCTGCGTGCGCGGTTGCGGCCGTAATTGGCGTAGCCCGCGGTGGTGTTGCCGAACGCGAGGAGCGCGACCCGGCTGCCTTTGCGGATAGCGCTGTCCCACCAGTCCGGCCCGCGCCGATTGATCAACCGCTCGAGTTCCGCCCCCGGGATGATGCCCTGGTAGGCTGCGCGCCAGGCGTCGTCATGCGTTGCGGCGATCGCCGGTGCATCGGACGGCTTGGCGCGGCGGACCTCGATGAGGGTTGTGTTGCTCATGACCGAATTGAAGCAAGCACCCGGCCGCCCTTCAAGCCTTATATTTAACAGTGCGTTAACAGTGTGGATTGGGAGCGCCGGAGCACGCTGGAACGACTCCCGAGACGCAAAAAAATCTAGATAACATCGCTGTATGGCTCGGTGTTGCAGTCGGGCAACGCTACAAAACGAAATCTTGGTCGCAGCCGTTCAGCGCCTGAAATTACCTGTCGCGGAAACGGTATCACTGGGCCAGTGACCGAGCGATTTTGAGTCGGGCAGGGGACAATCCCGAATCAATTTTCGCGCGCGTGCAGCGCGCAAATGCGGCGACAGCAGAACGGCTCAGGTCACGAGGCCGATCTTTGCGCGCACGGCATCGATCGGTTCGCGCGTCGCCGCCCAGAAGTCCCAGGACGGATCGAACAGGTCGACCTTGACCGCTTCGCCGCGCGCCCAGGCGTGCCAGAACTCCTGCGGGTCGAGCGCGGCCTTGGCGGAGCCGGCGACGTCGCTGACGAGGGTGATGCCGAGGTGAAAGCTCAGGATCACCGGCAGCACATGCCCTGCCATCCCCTCTTTGCGATGCATTGCCGCCGTGAAGGTCGAGACCAGAAGTTCGCCGCGCGGCGAAGTATCGTAGCCGGCGAGCACATGCGAGGAATCGTGCGGCGCCGCGAACGTGAAATTGAGCCCCGTCGGCTCGCCCGGGAACGCGTACTTGTTCGCCTTGTAGAACGTTGCGAACGCGTTCCCGAAGCTGTTCGCCGGCAGATCGGCGAGCGCATGGAACCGCGCGGCGAGTGCCGGATCGGGCTTATTTTTGTAGGGCAGGAACCACGTCTGGTCGCCGGCCGCGACCGGACGGCCGATGACGCTTTCGAGATTGGCGCGGATCATGTGCGCGGTGGCGTCGTGCAGGTGGCCCTGCGCGAGCTTCGCGACATCGTCGACGTAGTCCGCCTTGACGCCGAGCGTGGCGGCGAGCGCCAGCACCGCCTTGAGCTTGCTGTTGTCGAGCGTGCCGTCGACGAACGCCATCACCGTTGCGAAGCGGACGGCCTCGTTGGCGAGCGCGGGACTGGCGGCGAGCGATTGCAGCTCGCCGGCCGTCGCCGGCGTCATCACGGACGGGTCGGGCTGGAGCCGGAAGATGTAGCGCGCGGAGGCATTGATGCTCGCGCGGTCGGCGTCGGTGACCTGCGGCCCGGCGGCGGCGATACCAAACATCGCCTTGAGGATCGTGCGGGCCTGGTCGGGGGTGGCTTGAATATGCATGGGCGGCTCTCCGCAAAGAGCGCCACGCTATCACACCCGCGCGGCCTCGCGCCGCCGTTCGTCTGCATGCTTACCGGCGCGTTTGCAGCGCGCGGAAATCCTCGATGAATTGGACGTCACGGACCGGGATCGGCGGGCGGTCTTGTGCCGCTCAGACCTGCTCGGCTTCCTTCCGCCGCCCTTCGCGCTTGCGCTCGTTGGGATCGAGCAGCTTCTTGCGCAGCCGGATCGACTTCGGCGTCACTTCGACCAGCTCGTCGTCCTCGATATAGGCCAGCGCCTTTTCGAGCGTCATGCGGATCGGCGGCGTGAGGCGCACGGCTTCGTCCTTCGAGGTCGTGCGGATGTTGGTGAGCTGCTTGCCCTTGAGTACGTTGATTTCGAGATCGTTGTCGCGGGTGTGCTCGCCGACGATCATGCCGCGGTAAACCTTCCAGCCCGGCTCGATCATCATCGGGCCGCGGTCCTCGAGCTTCCACATCGCATAGGCGACGGCCTCGCCCTGCTCGTTGGAGATGAGTACGCCGTTGCGCCGCCCGGTGATGTCGCCCTTGAACGGCGCGTAGGCGTGAAACAGGCGGTTCATGATCGCGGTGCCGCGGCTGTCGGTCAGGAGCTCGCCCTGGTAGCCGATCAGCCCGCGCGTCGGCGCGTAGAATACCAGCCGCACGCGCCCGCCGCCCGACGGCTTCATCTCGATCATCTCGGCCTTGCGCTCCGACATCTTCTGCACGACCACGCCGGAGTGAATGTCGTCGACGTCGATCACGACCTCTTCGATCGGCTCTTCCAGGTCGCCCGACGCGTTGCGGCGGAGCAGCACTTTCGGGCGCGACACCGACAGCTCGAAACCCTCGCGCCGCATGGTCTCGATCAGGATACCGAGCTGAAGCTCGCCGCGGCCGGCGACTTCCATCGAATCCTTCTCGTCCAATTCCTGGATGCGCAGCGCCACGTTGCCTTCGGCCTCCCGCAACAGCCGGTCGCGGATCATGCGGCCGGTGACCTTGCTGCCTTCGGTGCCGGCGAGCGGCGAGTCATTCACGCGAAATGTCATCGCCAGCGTCGGCGGGTCGATCGGCTGCGCCGGGATCGGGGTCTCGACTTCGGGATCGCAGATCGTGTGCGCGACGGTGGCTTCCGGCAGGCCGGCGATGGCAACGATGTCGCCCGCGTCGGCTTCGTCGACCGGCACGCGCTCCAGCCCGCGGAACGCGAGCACCTTGGTGACGCGGCCGGCTTCGATCAGGCGTCCTTCGTGATCGAGCACCTTCACCGCCTGGTTCGGTTTCACCGAGCCGGAGGTGATGCGGCCGGTAACGATGCGTCCGAGATAGGGATTGGCTTCGAGGATGGTGCCGAGCAGGCGGAACGGACCGGTTTCCACATGCGGCGCGTCGACGTGTTTCAGCACCAGCTCGAACAAGGGCTTCATGCCCTGGTCCTTCGGACCTTCGAGCTTCTCCGCCATCCAGCCCTGCTTGGCCGAGCCGTAGAGGATCGGGAAGTCGAGCTGCTCGTCGGTGGCGTCAAGCGCGGCGAACAGGTCGAACACCTCGTTCACCACTTCGACCGGGCGCGCATCGGCGCGGTCGACCTTGTTGATCACGACGATCGGCTTGAGGCCCATCTTGAGGGCCTTCGACACCACGAACTTGGTTTGCGGCAGCGGACCCTCGGCGGCGTCGACCAACACCAGCGCGCCGTCTACCATGTTGAGGATGCGTTCGACCTCGCCGCCGAAATCGGCGTGGCCCGGCGTGTCGACGATATTGATGCGGGTGTCGTGCCAGAGAATCGACGTCGCCTTGGCGAGGATCGTGATGCCGCGCTCGCGCTCGAGGTCGTTCGAATCCATCGCGCGCTCGGCGACCTTCTGGTTCTCACGGAAGGAGCCGGCCTGTTGCAGCAGGCGGTCGACCAGCGTGGTTTTGCCGTGGTCGACATGGGCGATGATGGCGATGTTGCGCAGGTTCATAAAGGGTTCCGGAATCGGCAGCGGGCCACAACCTTATGGCTCAGCAAAATCGCGGCCATTTCTGCTGAAAACGCGCCAAGGAACGCAACTTAGTAACGCACTTGGGCCCGCGTTTGCGCGCAACATAGTCATCAGGAACGAAAAAGCAACGACGAGTTTGTGACTCGTCGCCAGAACAATGAGCGTTAATGAACAATATCTTGAGCGGTCCCAGGGGCCTGCTCAGGTCCGCGCGATCGGTCCCCAGGGCCCGAAGGTCGTGCCCTTCGGCAGCGCCTCGCGCACCATCATCATCTCGCCGATGGTCTCCGAGGTCACGAGGCCCGCGAGCCGCCCGCTCGCATCGACGACGGCCACCGCCGGCACCGACTTCTCCTGCAGGATCTTGAGCGCATCATCCAGGCGCTGGCGATGGCTGATGGTCGGAATGTTCGTGGTCATGGCGTCGGCGACGCGCGCGTCGGGGCCGCGCTCCTTGAGCGCGCGGATGATGTCGGCGCGGGCGAGCAGCCCTACCGGGCCGGCCGGCATCGTCGACCACCGGGAATTCACTTTGGCTGGTGCGCAGCAACGTCTGCACGGCGTCCTCGACGTCGGCGGTGGGCGTGAGCGTCGCGTATTGCGTCATCATCGCAGCGCTCACCGGCACGCCGTTCGCCATGGACCGCATGGCGACGAAGTGCGCCTCGGAGGAGGCCGCGAGATAGACGAAGATCGCGATGAAGACGAGCATGATGTTCGAGAACAGGCCGATGAAGCCGAGCGCGAAGGCAAAGCCCTGGCCGATCACGGCGGCGACCTCGGTGGCGCGCGTGAAGCCCATCCGTGTCGCAAGCAGCGCGCGCAACACGCGGCCGCCGTCCATCGGGAACGCCGGGATCAGGTTGAACAGCACGAGGAACACGTTGACCATCGCCAGCCGGTCGAGCATCGCGACCTTGGTGCTGTCGATCGTCGTCCATGCGCCGAGGTCGAGGTTGGCGCCGAAGAACACGATCAGCACGATCGCGATCACGACGTTCACCAGCGGCCCCGCGATGGCGATGATGAATTCCTCGCGCGGCTCCTCCGAGATCCGCTCAAGCCGCGCCAGTCCACCGATCGGCAGCAGCGTCACGTCCGGTGTGGCGATCCCGAAATACCGCGCGGCGAAGACATGCCCGAACTCGTGCGCGACCACGCAGGCGAACAGCAGGATCATGAAGGCCAGGCTGGTCCAGGCCTGCTCCGCCCCTCCGGCCGCCCAGTTGGCGCCGAAAATCCAGGCCAGGAACAGGACAAAGGTGATGTGCAGGCGGACGTCGGTGCCTGCGATGCGGCCGATGCTCAGCGACCAGGACATTTAGCTCTCCCGCGGCGTGTGCCAGACTATAGGTATGTGCCCCGGGTTCCATTGCGAGTGGGTCCCGAGCGTTCCGCCACCATTGCGACAGACGAGGTTGTTCATGGCCCAGAAGCTGACCGCCGATGCCCGCAAGAGCGCACTCTCAAAGCTCACCGGCTGGAGCGAGGTGCAAGGCCGCGACGCCATCACCCGGAAATTCGTGTTCAAGGATTTCAACCAGGCGTTCGGCTTCATGACGCGGGCCGCCCTGGTGGCCGAGAAGATGGATCACCATCCCGAGTGGTTCAACGTCTACAAGACCGTCGAGGTGACGCTCTCGACCCACGACGCCGGCGGGTTGACGGAACTCGACGTCAAGCTGGCCGAGACGATGAACGCGCTGGCGGGGGCCTGATCGGCAAGCGCTTGCCTTGCATATTGAATATTGGATCCAAAGGGGCCATTTGACGGTCGATGTTTTTCGCCGGGAGGACTCGGATGTTCGGACGTTCGTCTGCTGGTGGCGCTGCCTGGGACAATGCGTCGACGAAGCGCGACGAGGAACGCGTGCGCCGCGGCTTCTGGCCGAAGGCGAAGCGCGTCGCCGCCAAGCTGCCGTTCGCGGAGGACCTGCTCGCCGCCTACTACGCCGCCTTTGACCGGGCGACGCCGTTGCAGGTGAAGGCGGCGCTCCTCGGCGCGCTCGCCTATTTCGTGCTGCCGGCCGACGCGATGCCCGACATCCTGCCGCTGCTCGGCTACACCGACGACGCGCTGGTGCTGGTCACGGCGCTACGCATGGTGTCCGGCCACATCCGCGACGAGCACCGCGAAGCGGCGCGGCAGGCGTTGGCGCGCGGCCTCGACGACGTCCGCTGATCGCTAAGGACACTAGCCATCCATGGCCGGTCCTGACCTCCGAACGCCGGACGCCATCGCCCGCGCGGTGGACGAGGCCGCCGGCCATTACCGGCAGGGCAGGCTCGACGACGCCGACAAGATCTGCGCCCGCGTGCTCAAGGCGGCGCCGGACTGGTTCGACGCGCTGCATCTCGCCGGGCTGGTGAAGCTCGAAACCGGCAAGGCGGCGGCCGCGCAGGTGCTGCTCGCCAAGGCGCTCAAGCTCAATCCTGGCTCGGCGCCGGTGCTCGCCAATCTCGGACGCACATTCTCCGCGCTCAACCGCGACGACGAGGCGATGGCGTCGCTCGACAAGGCGCTGGCGATTGCGCCCGACAGCTTCGACACCATCAATACCCGCGGCAACGTGCTGCTCAAGCTCAACCGCGCCGGCGACGCCATCGCGGCGTTCGAGCGGGTGCTGGCGCTCGAGCCGCGTTTCCTCGGCGCGCGCGCCAATCTCGGCAACGCGCTGGCGCAGCTCGGCCGTTTCGACGAGGCGCTCGCGCAATACGACGCGCTCCTGGCGGTGCAGCCGTCGCATCCCGAAACAATGGTCAATCGCGGCAGCGCGCTCACGGGCCTCGGCCGTCTGGAGGAGGCGCTCGCGGCCTATGACCGCGCGCTGGCGTTGCGCGCCGACTATGCCAAGGCGCGCATCGGCCGCGGCGCCGCGCTCGCGGCGCTCAACCGCCACCAGGAAGCGCTGCAGGAATTCGGCACCGTGCTGGCCACCGACAAGAATAACGCTGACGTCCAGCACAACGAGGGCCTGTCGCTGTTGACGCTCGGCGACTATCGCCGCGGCCTCCAGAAATACGAAGCGCGCTGGCTGCGCACCGGCATGCCGCGCCGCCGCAGCTTCGGCAAGGCGCTCTGGCTTGGCGAATATCCGATCGCCCGCAAGACCATTCTGGTGCACGCCGAGCAGGGGCTCGGCGACACCATCCAGTTCGCGCGCTACGCGCCGCAGCTTGCGCGCAGCGGCGCCAAGGTCGTGCTGGAAGTGCAGCCGGAGCTCACCGCGCTGCTGTCGCGTCTCGAAGGCGTCGCGAGCGTGATCGGCCGCGGCGATGCGCTGCCACCTTACGACGTGCATTGCCCCGCCGGCAGCCTGCCATTGGCATTGCGCACGGAGGTCTCGACCATTCCGGCGAACGTGCCGTATCTCGCGGCGAGCGAGGAGCGCATCGCCAAATGGCGCGAGAAGCTCGGGCATCTGCCGTCGCCACGCATCGCGGTGGCGTGGTCGGGCCGCGTGGATCACGCCAATGACCGCAACCGCTCGATCCCGTTCGAGCGCTTTGCCCCGCTGCTCGCGGCCGCCCCGGGGAGCTTCGTCAGCATCCAGCGCGAGCTGCGCGACGGCGACGTAGCCGCGCTCGCGCGGCTGCCAAACGTCATCCATGTCGGCGATGCGCTTGCCGACTTCGACGACACCGCCGCGGTCATGGCGCTCGCCGACCTCGTGATCTCGGTCGACACCTCGGTGGTGCATCTCGCCGGCGCCTTGGGGCGTCCGGTGTGGGTGTTGCTGCCGTTCCAGCCCGACTGGCGCTGGCTGCTCGATCGCGAGGATTCGCCGTGGTACCCGAGCGCGCGGCTGTTCCGTCAGCCGAAGCCGGGCGATTGGGCGAGCGTGATGGCAAAGGTGGCGGACGAACTATCGCGCGGCGTCATCTGAGCTCGAAGGTCATCGGAAATGAAGAAAAGGGCACCCCGTTGCCAGGGTACCCTTTCCTCAGATCAGTTGCACAGCACGGCGGACACCGAACCAGCTTCGGATTCGCGAGCACCCAATGCCGACACGGTAAGTCGTACCGCACAACTCGATGGCTTCGAGAACTTGACAGTCCGCCCTTGCGGGCATCCCACCGTATTCCCGGCACGAGCAGCCCCTTTCGGAACCGACATCATGCTTTAGGCCAACTGGCTGGGAGCTAGAGCCTTTTCTCCCAACCGATCCGGCTCTGAGGTCAAGCATACTCGCGCCTGTTGTGCGTTCAAGAACAAGCGAAAGAAGTCCACGCAATTCACATCAGCGATGCTGACGTTTTTATTTTCCTTGCCATTTTATTGCCGCGCCACGTCTGCGTTTACGGCCGCACGATCACCTTGCCCATCGCGCGGCGCTCCGAGAGCGACTTCAGCGCCTGCGGAAATTCCGCAAGCGCATAGGCGCGATCGACGTGGCAGGAGAGCTTGCCGTCCGCCGCGAAGCGCGCGAGCTCGACAATGCTGGCCCGATACGCTTGCGGCTCGCGCCGCACCCAGTCACCGAAATAAACGCCGAGCACCGCGCAGCCCTTGAGCAATGTGAGATTGAGCGGCAGTTTCGGG
This sequence comes from uncultured Alphaproteobacteria bacterium, assembly GCA_963785745.1. Taxonomy (GTDB): domain Bacteria; phylum Pseudomonadota; class Alphaproteobacteria; order Rhizobiales; family Xanthobacteraceae; genus VAZQ01. The sequence goes on along the minus strand of CAWAWR010000022.1, from coordinate 83,319 downwards.
ATCTCGCCCGCCGCAAATCCCACCACCAGGTGCCGTCCCTCCCACGCGATCGCGCGCAGCGCCGCCTCGCTGTAGCGGTCGCCGATCGGATCGAAGATCACGTCGATGCCGTGGTCGCCGCCGAGACGCTTGAGCGCGTCGCGCAAGTCGCCGGTCGCATAGTTCACGGTCTCGTCGGCGCCGTGCTCGCTCGCGAACGCGAGCTTGTCGTCGGTCGAGGCGCAGGCGATCACGCGCGCGCCCATCAGCTTGCCGAACTCCACCGCCGCGAGCCCGACGCCGCCGGCCGCGCCGAGCACCGCGAGGGTCTCGCCGCGTTTCATCCGCGCGCGGTCGCGCAGCGCATGGAGCGCGGTGCCGTAAATGACGGTCAGTGCAGCGGCGCGGTCGTAGTCGAGATCGGCGTCGAGCTTGATCAGCTTGTCGGCCGGCACCGCCATGCGCTCGCGCGCTGCGCCATAGGTGACGTAGCCGATCACGCGGTCGCCGGGCGCGAAGCCCGAGACGCCGGCGCCGACGCTCTCCACCACGCCCGCGAACTCGCCGCCGGGCGAGAACGGGTAGGCCGGCTGCTTCTGATAGCGGCCAGCGACGATCAGCGTGTCGTAGAAGTTCAGGCCGACCGACTTCACCGTGGTGACGACCTCGCCGGGTCCGGCGGCCGGGTCGGGAATGTCGGTCAGGACCAGGTCGTCGGGGGTGCCGGACCGGGTGCAAAGGATGGCTTTCACGGGGTGGGTTCTTCGTTTTCCAATATGCGGTGCGGCCTTCTAGCACGAAGCTGTTACAACTGTGGATCGCCTTCACATTGTCGAATTCGCTAACTATTCCGTGGCTTATTGGGGTTGACCGACTCAAGTGGAGCCAGCTGATGCAACGTTCGCCGCGAACCGTCATGGTTCTCGCCGCCGCCGTTGTGGTGTCGACCGCCGCGCTGGCGGAGCCCAAGCAGCAACCGAAGCAGAAAACCGCGGCGGCCGCTGCCCCGGCGCAGCCGACGCTGCTCGGCCAATACGGCGACTGGGGCGCCTACACCGCCGAACCCGAAAGCAAGAAGATCTGCTTCACGATCGCCAAGCCGAAGACCTCGACCACGACTCCGGCCGGCCGCAAGCGCGACCCGGCTTATGTCTTTATCTCCACCCGTCCGGCGGAGAATGTGCGCAACGAGATTTCGGTCATCGTCGGCTATCCGTTCCGGACGTCGTCGGACGCCACCGCCGAGGTCGGCCCGACCAAGTTCGCGATGTACACGATGAATGACGGCGCCTGGATCAAGAACGTCGCCGAGGAGGCGCGCCTGATCGACGCCATGCGCAAGGGCGCCGACCTGACCATCAAGGGCACCTCGAGCCGCGGCACCTCGTCGACCGACATCTATTCGCTCAAGGGGCTTTCCCAGGCGATGGACCGCGTCGCGCAGGAATGCAAATAGCGCCGCTCCGCGCCTGATACGGCCCTTCACCAAGGCTTAGAGCCCGGTTTGTATTGAGCCCGGCGGCGGCCTATCTATGGGCCATGACCGCCACCCTCCAATCCAACCCCTTCGTCGAGAAGACGCCGCTCGAGCTCTATGTCCCGCCGGCCATGCCGTCGCTGGTCGGGCTCACGCGCGCCGAGCTTGCCGAAGCACTTGGCGAGGCCGGCGTTCCCGAACAGCAGCGCAAGATGCGCGTGCAGCAGATATGGCACTGGATCTATGTCCGCGGTGCGCGCGACTTCGACGCCATGACCAGCGTGTCAAAGGATTTGCGCGCGGCGCTGACGCAGCGCTTCACGCTGGCGCGCCCGGAGGTGATGGCGGAGCAGGTGTCGGCCGACGGCACCCGCAAATGGCTGCTGCGGCTTCCCGGCGAGAGCGGCGAGCGGCCGCACGAGGTCGAGTGCGTCTACATCCCGGAGACCGACCGCGGCACGCTGTGCCTGTCGAGCCAGGTCGGCTGCACGCTCACCTGCTCGTTCTGCCATACCGGCACGCAGCGGCTGGTGCGCAACCTCACCGCCGGCGAGATCGTCGGCCAGGTCATGGTCGCGCGCGACCGGCTCGGCGAATGGCTGGGCGCGCAGCGCCTGAAGGAGCCGGGACTGCCGACCGAGGGCGACCGCTTCATCTCCAACATCGTGATGATGGGGATGGGCGAGCCGCTCTACAATTTCGAGGCGGTGCGCGATGCTATCGGCGTCATCGCGGACGGCGAGGGGCTCTCCATCTCCAAGCGCCGCATCACGCTCTCGACCTCCGGCGTGGTGCCGATGATCGCGCGCGCCGGCGACGAGATCGGCTGCATGCTGGCGGTGTCGCTGCATGCGGTGCGCGACGAGCTGCGCAACAATCTCGTGCCGCTCAATCGCAAATACCCGGTTGCCGAGTTGCTCAACGCCTGCCGCAACTATCCCGGGCTCTCCAATGCGCGGCGCATCACCTTCGAATACGTGATGCTCAAGGGCATCAACGATTCCATCGAGGATGCCAAGGCGCTGATCCGATTGCTCAAGGGGATCCCGGCCAAGATCAATCTCATTCCGTTCAATCCGTGGCCCGGCTCGACCTACGAATGCTCGGACTGGGACCAGATCGAGAAGTTCTCCGAGGTCGTGTTCAATGCCGGCTACGCGTCGCCGGTGCGGACGCCGCGCGGCCGCGACATCCTTGCCGCCTGCGGCCAGCTCAAGAGCGCGACCGAGAAATTGTCCGCGCGCGAGCGCATGGCGCTGCGGGCGATGACGATGACCGACTGATTCGATGGAACACGTTGTCCGCCTGCTGATGCGCTTCCTGCTGGTGCCGCTCGGCTACCTCGCGGCGTCGATCGCCGCCACACTGGTGGTGCTGATCGGATGGTGGCAATTCGCCGAGGCGACCATTGGCACACGCCCGGACAATGATTTTGCGGTGCTTGGCCTGGTCATAGCCGGGCCGATCCTGCTGATGGTCATACTCGCCAATCTTTTGCTGCCGGTATCCATCGGCATCCTGATCTCGGAAGCCTTTGCGATCCGCTCGTGGATCTTCCACGTTCTCAACGGCATCGTGGCGACATGGGTCGGCTGGCAGATCTTCGGGAGCGCGACCGGCACCGGCATGCCGCTCGAGCATCCGCTGGTGGTGGTCGCCGCCGGCATCGCGGGCGGATTTGCCTATTGGGCGGTCGCGGGCTTCAGCGCGGGCTTCTACAAGCCGATATTCAAGGACAATCCGCCGCCGAGCGTCCCTGCAACAACCCGGTAACCAAGGACCGCTATGGTCTCGCGCGGCGCAATTTTTCGCGCAGAGCGCATCGCATTTGCGCGCAACCGTATCGATTGACAGATGGAACAATCTCCTCGGGTTTTGACGCGTCTGCTGCTGATGACCGTCGGATATTTCGGGGCAGCGTGCGCAAGCGCGGTGGTTGGCGTGATCGTCGGCCGGTATATCGGCTACGGCAATAGTGACTCGGCAGTGTGGCTCCTGCTGGTGTTGAACCTCTTCACGATGCTGCCGGCCGCAATCGGAATCCTGGTCTCGGAAGCCTACGCAATACGTTCTTGGCTCTTCCATGTGCTCAACACTATGGGGTCGGCCTGGTTCGGCTGGTTCCTGCTTGCGGCCGCTTTTGGCTCCACGTCGAAAATTTCTTGGGTGGCCCAACTGGCGGTGTTTGCCGGGGGCATCGCAGGCGGGTTCATCTATTGGGCGGTGGCCGGCTCCAGCGCGGGCTTCTGCGACCCCTTGCGCAAACGCAAGCCGGCTCCGACCGCGCCCACGGCCGATACACGTAAGCCTTCCATTTATCCGTGAAGACCCGGGGTTCCGTGCGGCATTAACGGTTTCACGGCGCGCGCGCCTGGGCTAAACTAGCCTGAACGGGGTGGGTTCATGTCCGAGCGTAAAAATACCTCCACGCGCACCGCGCTGTGCCGGGTCGTTTGCGTCCTCTTGCTGGCGGCGACTGCGGCCGCCTGCGACCGCTGCGGCGATTTCGTCTCGCCGATTGGTTACTTCGGCGATTCGCAGCCCGAAGCATGCCGGGATCAGGCGCCAAAGCCGCGCTGATGCGGCCCTGAACACCCGTGTCAAAACCCGCGGATTGTGCGACATAGTCGCCAAATGACCTCGCTTGCCGACACAGCGCCGCGCATCTCGACGGAACGCCGATTCGCGGTCTGCCTGCTGATCCTTCTGGCGCTGACCGCGATCCGGCTGATCGGGCTCGCCTGGTCCGACGTCGATCTGTTCTTCGATGAATCGCAGTATTGGGCGTGGTCGCGCGAGCTCGCGTTCGGCTATTTCTCGAAGCCGCCGCTTCTGGCCTGGCTGATCGCCGGCGCCGACGCGATCTGCGGCTCGGGCGAAGCCTGCATCCGCGCACCGGCGCCGGTCCTCTATCTCGGCACCTGTCTCGTCAGCTACGCCATCGCCAAAGCGCTTTACGACGAAGCGACGGCGTTCTGGGCCGCGATCCTCCTGGCGACGAGCGCCGGCGTCGCATTTTCGAGCCGCATCATCTCGACCGACGTGCCGCTCCTGTTCTTCTGGGCGCTCGCGCTCCTCGCCTATGTGAAGCTCCTGCAGGGCGGCGACCGGCGGTGGGGCGTGTTGCTCGGCGTCTCGTTCGGTCTCGGCATGCTCGCGAAATACGCGATGATCTATTTCGTGCTCGGCGTTGCCGCAGCCGCGGTGATCGACCGCGATGCGCGCGCGCTGTTGCGCTCGCCGTCGCTGTGGCTGGCTGCGGCGATCGGCGGCGCGCTGGTGCTGCCCAACGCGATCTGGAACGCGCTGAACGGCTTCGTCACGCTGACGCATGTCGGCCACAATATCCAGGGCAGCGGCGCCGCCTTCAATCCGCTCACGGGACTCGAATTCCTGGCGAGCCAGTTCGCCGTGTTCGGCCCGGTGGCGTTCAGCGTGCTGCTGATCGTTCTGGTGCGGGTGCGCAAGCCCGAGATCGGCCGCGCCGATCGCCTGATGCTGTGCTTCGCCATTCCAACGCTGGCGCTGGTGACCGCGACCGCGTTCGTCACACGCGCCAATGGAAACTGGGCGGCGCCTGCCTTCATCTCCGCCAATGTGCTGGTCGCCGCCGTGCTGGTGAGGCATGCGGCCTGGCGCTGGATCGCGGTCAGTATCGCCTTCGGCGTCGTCGCGCAGATCCTGATGCTGGTCGGCGATGCCAATGCGCGCCGAATGTCGGTGCCGTGGCTCGCCAAGCCCGACGTCTATGCGCGCACCATGGGCTGGCGCTCGCTGGGCGAGGAAGTCGAGAAGGTCGCGCGGTCGGTCGGCGCCCGCAGCATCGTCGCCGAGCAGCGCGACGTCGTCGCGTCGCTCATCTATTACCAGCGCAACAGTGGACGGACGGTGTATTCATGGCCGACCAGCACGGTCGCGAACCACCATTTCGACCTGACCCGGCGGCTGGCCACCGGAGTGACCGAGCCGATCCTCTTCGTCTCGCCGTGCGGATCGGCGGAGCGGCCCGCCCGCGCATATCCCAACGTCGAGCCGCTCGGCCGCCTGGAAGCGCGCAGCGGTCCGACCACGTCGCGCAGCTATTTCGTCTACAAGCTCGGGGGCCTTGTCGGCGCTTCGGGCGAGATCGGTCCGCTCTCCGGATGCTGATGCTCCGATGAACCGAACCGGTCTGCTGATCGCCCTCGCCATCGCCGTCGTCGTCGGCATCGTGTTCGCGCTCTATGCCGAACTCGACCTCACGCTGAGCGGCGTCTTCTATGACGCAGCCACCCGCCGCTGGAACGTGCTCGACTGGCCGGGAGGACGGCTGCGCCACCTCGCAGGCTGGCTGATCGCGCTTGTCGTCGCGCCGGCGGTCATTGCGCTGCTGGTCAAGCTTGTCCTGCCGCGGCGGCCGATGTGGCTGCCGGGCCGTGCGATTGTGCTCATGATCACGACCCTCGTGCTCGGGCCGGGCCTGCTGGTGAACGTGATCCTGAAGGACAATTCGGGCCGTCCGCGCCCGATCTATGTCACGGAATTCGGCGGCCATGAGCATTTCCGGCCGTGGTGGGATATGCGCGGTGAGTGCCAAAAGAACTGCTCGTTCGTGGCCGGCGAGCCGTCCGGCGCGTTCTGGACCATGGCGGGCGCCGCGGTGGCGCCGCCGCACTGGCGCGCCGCGGCCTATGGCGCCGCGCTCGTCTTCGGCAGCGCGGTGGGCGCTCTGCGCATATCGGCGGGCGGGCATTTCTTCAGCGACGTGGTGTTCGGTGGCGTCGTCGTCTTCCTGCTGATCTGGCTGGTCCACGGCTTGCTGTACCGCTGGCGGACGCGTCTCTCCGACGCAGGCGTCGAGCGCGCGCTCGAACGCGTCGCGATGCCCGGCTATGATGCCGTCATGCGCATCGCCGCGCGCATCCGCGGCACGGCGCCGCGTGGCTAGTACGGAGATCAAGATGAAACGCAGTTGGGTGCGCAGGGCGCTGGTCGTGGCCGCATGCGTAGCCGCCGTGCTGCCGGCCGCGGCGCAGGATTATCCGTCAAAGCCGATCCGGATCATCGTGCCGGTCGCGCCGGGCGGCATCACCGACGTTGCCGCGCGCGCCGCCGGTGACTACATCGCCCGCAAGTGTGGCCAGCCGGTGGTGATCGAGAACCGCACCGGCGCCGGCGGCAATATCGGCATGGAGATGGTCGCGAAGGCGGCACCGGACGGTTACACGTTTGGTGTCAGCGCGACCACGCAGATCGCCATCAATCCGTTCGTGTTCAAGAAGATGCCCTTCGATCCGCTCAACGACCTCGTTCCGGTCGCGCCGATCGGAGAGGCGCCGCAGTTCCTGGTGACCACCGCCAAGGTCCCGGCCACGACGCTCAAGGACTTCATCGCCTATGCGCGCAAGGAGAACGGCAAGCTCAACTACGTCTCGCTCGGGCCCGGCAGCACCGTGCATCTCGGCGGTGTGCAGTTCACCCGCCTCGCCAAGGTCGATATGCAGCCGGTGCAGTATCGCGGCGCCGCGCCCGGCATCAGCGATCTCGTCGCCGGCAATGTGCACCTGATCTCGGTCGGCATCGCGCCGGTGAAGTCGCTGGTGGAAGCCGGCATGCTGCGTGTGCTGGCCGTGGGCACGCCCAAGCGTATGTCGTATCTGCCGGAGATCCCGACCGCCGCCGAGGCGGGACTGCCGGGCTACGAGGTGACCACCTGGTTCGCGCTGTTTGCCCCGAAGGGCACGCCGCGGCCGGTCGTGGAGTGGCTGAACGCCGCCGTGCGCGAGATGAACGCGGATCAGGCCGCGGTCCGGCGGCTCACCGACGTGAACATCGATCCCATGAGCATGACCGTCGACGAGTTCGGCGCGCAGGTGAAGGCCGATGCCGTGCGCTGGGAAGGCATCATCCGCGACGCCGGCCTGAAGCCGGAATAGCGGTTCGCGATTGCGGCCGCTGTGGATGACTCCTCAGGTACCTCCGAATCTTTCCGCGATATGGCGTCATCGCCAGCGTGAATGTGTGCCGGCGTCAACCTGAACGGAGGTTGGACTATGCAGCGCATTTTCCGCACATTGGCGACAGCGATGGGCCTCGGTCTTGCGTCGGGCGCGACGGTTTTGGCGGCCGACGTTGCAAGGCCTGTCTATAAGGCGCCGCCACCAGCTCCCGTGGCGCCGTACAGTTGGACCGGCTTCTATGTCGGCATTCATGGCGGCGGCGCGTGGTTCGACAAGGACTGGTTCTACCCCATGTAGCGCGACGAACCTCCTGATTCCTGGGCCGTGCGATTTGTCGCAAGGAGGCCACAGTGGAAGCAGTTGGCTTGCCGGCGGCCAGATCGGGTTCAACTACCAGGTCGGGCAATGGGTCTGGGGCATCGAGGCTCAGTTCAGCGCAACACGAATCAAGGGAGACAATCTGGATATCGCGTTCCCGACCCAAGAACGCCTTCATAGCCGCACGGACTTCATCGGCACTATGGCACCCCGCCTGGGACTGGCTTGGGATCGGGTGCTGCTTTATGCCAAAGGTGGGGTCGCTTGGGCGCACGACGACTACTGGCTGACGGGGGTGCAGGCTCACGTTGCGGGAATGACATTCGCGACGGCGAACGAAACGCGCTGGGGCTGGATGGTCGGCGCCGGCATCGAGTACGGCCTTGCGCAAAATTGGTCCGTCAAGGTCGAATACAATTATTTGGATTTTGGAACCAAGCGCATTTTCTTCACCAGCACCGGCGTGGTGCCGACACAGCCTCCATTCGACGAGGACATCGAACAAAGGATTCATATCGTCAAAGTGGGCCTGAACTACAGGTTCAACTGGGGCGGGCCGGTCGTTGCGAGATACTGAGTGCACCAAGCCCCGAGACCATCGGGCAAAGTGATCAATCGCAGCGATCAGCCAGTTTGAGCCGGGTCTTCCCGAGTAGAGTCCGAGTCTTGCTTCGGGTAAGACCCGATGTCCGCTTTGCACATCCGGACGCCCTAGAAGGTGCGGCGGCTCACCGACATCAACATCGATCCCACAGTCGCAATGGGTCCGCCGGTTCCTATTGACGCTCGATCAGCGACGCGTCGTCGCCGTGCGTCTTTGACGAGTTCACGCTGAAAGCTATTGAACGTACCAAATGATAAGCGGGCTGATCATGGTGACAAGAGCGAGCGAGGAAAATCCAACCCAGCGAAGGCGGTCTGGATCACCTGCGGCGAAATCTTCTGCGCCTGCGCTTCGCGCGAGAACTCCGAAAGGAAGGCGCTGAAGTCGCCGCCGTATTGCGCGGCGAAAGCCGGTACGGCGGCGAGTACCGCCATCGCGACCGCAAGACCTGTTGCCGCGAACCTTCGGATCATCGGTGTCATCTCCGCAATTCCGGCGATCGGTTAAAGACCCGTATCCCGGAACCGTCGCAAGTTATCGTCCATCCAAACGCCGAATGCAGGAGTGACGTGATTTTGTCGCGCGACTCATGGACCTCGTTACATTGACAGCGCGTTGCAAAAGTTCGGATAAGATTTGCTCCACAGGATCGGCCGGCAACGGATAGAGCGGAGGCGGAATCATGTCGAAGGGTCTTTCACGCCGGAGTTTCGGCGTGGCGGTCGCGGCCATGGCGCTACAGGCGTCCGGCGCGGCGCAGGCGCAGAACGACCCGGCCGCGTTCTACAAGGGCAAGACGGTCAACATCCTGGTCGGCTACGAGGGCGGCGGAGGTTACGATCTCTACGCCCGCCTGGTCGCGCCGTTCCTGAGCAAGCACATTCCCGGCCAGCCGACCGTGATCGTGCAGAACATGGCCGGCGCCGGCGGCCTGCGCGCCGCGCGCCACCTCGCCACCACCGCGCCGAAGGACGGAACGACGCTCGGTATGCTGGCGCAGACGCTGCCGTTCGACACCTTGCTCGACTACACGCCGGACATCGACGCCGGAAAGTTCACCTGGATCGGCCGCCTGGCGATGAACGTCGAGGTCGGCGTCGCCTTCACCAAGACCGGCATCCGGACGATCGACGACGCGCGCAAGCGCGAAGTTCCCTCAGCCGGCACCGGCGGCACCGCCAGCTCAACGGTCGTGCCGTTCCTGCTCAACCGGCTTGCCGGCACCCGCTTCAAGCTGATCGCCGGATACAAGAGCGCCAACGAGGCGCTGCTCACCATGGAGCGCGGCGAGGTCGACACCGTCGGCGCGATCGGGCTCACGACCATCATGGCGCGGCATGCCGACCGCCTGAAGGACGGCACCATCGCGCTGATCTATCAGAGCGCGTTGACGCGGCATCCCTCGATCCCGAACGTGCCGACCATTGGCGAGGTCGGCACCGGCAAGGACGAGAAATTGATCCTCAATCTGTTCGCGTCCGGCTCCGCGATCGGGCGCGCGCTGACGGCGCCGCCCGGGATCCCTGCCGATCGTGCCGCCACGCTGCGCCGCGCGCTGGCGGCGGCGCTCGCCGACCCGGAACTGGTTGCGCTGTCGAAGAAGGGCAATCTCACGCTCGAGCCCGGCTCCGCCCAGGAACTCGAAAAGATCGTGAAGGAAGTGTTGTCGGCGCCAAAACCGGTTGCGGATAAGACCCGGGATGTCCTGGAGTTCGATGAAGACCCAGCGGTAGAACTACCGCTACATGCCGATCGTCATCACGGACGAAGACGCCGCACGCCTGCTGTCGATCCCGGAGGCGATCGAGGCAATGCGCGTCGCGTTCCGCGACCTCGCCGAGGGCAAGGCGATCAACCCGCCGCGATTGCGTTATACAAGCGACACCGCCGATCCGACGCGGCGCTATTTCGCCAACATCCATGCCGGCGCGGTGCAGACCTACCAGACCGCCTGCGTGCGGGCTGGCTCGCACTTCTTGCTGATGGACGGAAACAGCGGCCACCGCCGTACGCTGGACAATCCCGATCCGGTGAACTGGACGGTCATCATCCTCTATGACCTGAGCAACGGCGAGCCGCTCGCCTTCATGCACGAGACGCATCTATCGGGCTTCCGCGTCGGCGCCACCACCGGTCTGGCGGTCGCGGAATGCGCGCGTCCGGACGCCGAGGTGCTGGGACTCTATGGCACCGGCAACCAGGCATTCCCGAATTGTCGTGCCATATGTTCGGTACGGCCGATCAAGCAGGTTCGGGTCTTCAGCCCGAACGCCGACCATCGCCAGGCGTTCATCGAGCGCATGATGAACGAGAAGGCCGAGGTGATCGCGGTCGACGATCCGCGCGAGGTCGTGCGCGGCGCGCACATCGTGTGCTGCGCCACCAATGCGATCACGCCGGTGCTGGCGGGCAAATGGCTGGAGCCGGGCCAGATGGTCGTGACCATCGTCAACTCCGACACCATCGGGAGCCGCACCGAGGTCGACGAGGACGTGTTCGCGCGCGCGAGCGACATCGTCGTCAACGACTGGGAAGGCGTGATCGCCAACCGCCAGAACGAGCTGCTGCATCCGATCGAGAAAGGACTGGTGAAGCGCGAGCGCGTGCACCAGTTGCGCGACATCGTCGCCGGCAAGGTCAAGGTGCGGCAGACGCCGGGCGAGATCCTCTACTACAAGAACAACACCGGCCTTGCGATCCAGTTCGCGGCCTGCGGCGCCATCCTCTACAAGAAGCTCATGGCGGAAGGCACCAACCGCACGATTCCGCGCGACTGGTTCGCCAGCCAGAAATATTCGATTCCGCCGGCGGGGTGAGCACCGCTACGTGATGATGCCGCGCTGCGGGCGCGGCGTCTGCATCACGCCGCAACCGCTTTCACGTTGTGCATGGACGCCGGACGCTTCGGCGCAACGGCAGGCGCCGCGTCGTTCGCCGCAATGCGGAAGATCGCGACCAGCCCATCCATCGTCTGGGCCTGTTGTTCCAGAATCTTGGCGGTGGCGGCATTCTCCTCGACCACGGCCGAATTCTGCTGGGTGACCTCGTCCATTTCCACCAGCGACCTGTTGACCTGCTCGATGCTCGTCGCCTGTTCGGCGCTTGCCGTGGCGATGCTCGAGACGATGTCGGAGACTTCCTTGATCGATTGCATGATCTCGCTCAAGGAGACGCCCGTCTTGTTGACGAGGTCAACGCCTTCCTTCACCAGCCCGGTGCTGTTGGTGATGAGATCCTTGATGTCCTTGGCGGCTTGCGACGACCGTTGCGCGAGGCTGCGTACTTCCGATGCCACGACTGCAAAGCCGCGGCCGGCCTCGCCGGCGCGGGCGGCTTCCACCGCGGCATTGAGCGCCAGCAGGTTGGTCTGCCGCGCGATTTCGTCGATGACGGTGATGATGTCCGCGATCTTGTGCGACGACTGCTCGATGCGCGCCATCGCTTGCACGGTTTCACCCACGACGGTGCCGCCACGTTCCGCGACGGTGCGCATCCCGGTGGCGGACTGATTGGCTGCCTGGGCGTTCTTCGCGTTGTTCTTCACCGTTGTCGCGATCTCTTCCAGCGAAGCCGTAGTTTCCTCCAGGCTTGCCGCCTGGCGCTCGGTTCGTTCGGACAGATCAATCGTGCTGGATGCGATTTCGGACGACGCGTTGGTGACCTCGCGCGTCGCGCCCACGATCGACGTGATGGTCTGCTCGAGCTGATCGGCCGTGTTGTTGAAGTCGTCTTTGATCTGCGCGTAGCTTTCGGACAGTCGCTCGTCGAGGCGCACCGTCAAATCGCCCGACGACAGCTTCCGCAATCCATCCGCCAGCACGGCGATAACCTGGGACTGGGCTTCCGCGTGGCTGCGGCGCTCGTCCTCGATGCGCCGGCGCTCGGCGACTTCACGCTGCTCCTTCTCGGCCATCTCGTCGAGCTGGCGCTGCGCATCTTGCGCGGCCCTGGCCTCGGCCTTGATCTTGAAGGCCTCGACGGCGCCGGCGATCGCGCCAATTTCGTCCCTGCGCCCGACGCCGGGCAGTTTGATGTCGAAATTCCCTTCGCCGAGCTCTTTCATGCCGGCGGTCAATGCCCGCAGCGGGCGGGTCAGCGAATAGGCCGATCCGAACGCGAAGATCAGTCCGATCAGGACCGTTGCACCGGCCAGCATGACAAGGTGCGACTTCACGGATTCCACGGCCGTGTCGGCGTCGGTTCGGAAGTTGAAGCCGTAGGCCGAGGCGTTCTCGACCAGTGCTTCGATGGCGGCGCTGACGGCGCGGCCCTCTTTGACGATGGCTTGCGGCGGCGCCAGCTCTCGCAGGCCGGTGGATGGCGGCTTCAGATGCGCCATGCCCATTCCGAACCAGGTGTTGGCGGCGTCCTGGATTTTCTTGATCGAATCGCCGGCTTGCGCGGCTTCGCCCATCCGCTCCTGGACGACGGCCATATCCGAGACGAACTGCTGCATCGTCTTTTCGATCGAGGCGATGCGCTCGGTGGTCATCGGCTCCTGCATGACGATCGCTTCTTCGACGGCGGAGCGTGCTTGCGTGAAGTTCACATGTCCCGACCGCGCGTAGCTCACCGCCATCAGCGGCCCGTCGTAGAGCTGGGTGACGAGGGTGCTCAACGCCGTGACCTGGCGGATGCTGTAGAGCGCGGCGCCCGCCGAAAGCAGGCAGACCACTCCAAAGGCCAGCAATAGCTTGGATCGGATCGACATGGGAGGAGCCTGCTGTTTGGGTTAGCGGGGACTATTCCGCGACCTTGACCATCATCTTCATCGTCGGGTGGATCGCGCACAGGATGCCGACGCTGCCCGGCGTGTTGAACGTCACCGGCGTCGAATGTCCCGGCTGGATCAGGCCGAGATTGAATTTCTGGCCGGGCGTGGTCGACAGGACGTTGTGCGCGATGTTGTCGTCGTTCACGAAGATCAATGTCTCGCCCTTCTTGAGGCTGACTTCGCTCTCCGAGAACACCTTGCCCTTCTGTCGGATGCTGCGGTCTGCGGCAAAGCCGGTGGAGATTCCAGCGACGAAAGCGGCAACTGCGATGAACTTCAGGCTGTTCATGTCGGGTCCTTGTCGGTTTGATGTTTAGCGGGGAAGCACGGGCATTGCCGTGGGACTGAGATTGCTGGTCAGGGTCTTCAGGAACGCAATCAGATCCGCTTTTTCCTGATTGGTCAGGTTCAGCGGCTTGATCAGCTCGGATCGGCTGGGACGGTTGATCCCGCCGGTATTGTAGTGCTCGATCACCTGCTCGAGAGTCGTCATCGAGCCGTTGTGCATGAACGGTGCGCGGTGCGTGATCTCGCGCAATCCCGGCGTTTTGAACGCGTGCTGGGACTTGAGAACCTCCGGCAGGATTTTTCCGCGTCCGATGTCCTCGCTCGCCAGCCCGATGTCGTGGAAGCTGTCGTCGGTGAAATTCCAGCCGCTGTGGCACTCGTTGCACTGTGCCTTGGTGTTGAACAGCGCGAACCCGCGCTTGGCGGCGTCGGAAATCGCCCGCTCGTCGCCGTCGATCCACGCATCGAAGGGGGCACGGCCGGAGATCACCGTTCGCTCATAAGTCGCGATCGCCTTGCCGATGTTCTCCGCCGTGATGCCCTTGCCCGGGAAGGCGGCTTCGAACAGCGGCGGATACTCCGGGATGGCCTTCAACCGCGTCAACAACTGGTCGATCGGCATCGCCATTTCCACATCGGCCTGGATCGGGCCGAGCGCCTGCTCCTCGAGCGTGTCGGCGCGGCCGTCCCACATGAAGATCAGGCCGTAGGCGGCGTTGATGATCGTCGGCGAGCGTCGCCCCAGCCGCTTCATCAGGTGTCCGACGCCGGTCGGCTGGCCGTCCGACCATCCGTAGGATGGGCTGTGGCACGAAGCGCATGACAGCAGATTGCCTTGCGACAGGCGCGTGTCGAAGTAGAGCTTCTTGCCGAGAACGACTTTCTCGAACGTGTAAGGGTTTTCGGCGGGAAATGGGATTGTCCGCGGGCGGCGATACGAGGCGCGAACGTCGTCGCCTTTTGCAGCGGCTTGCGGCGGCAGGTCGACCTTGCGCGTCTCGCCGATGACGACGTTTGCAAAGGAGGCTGTCACCGCCACCAAGCTTGCAACGAGAACGGCAACCCAGATTAATATCGCAAACCAATAATTGGTGTGGCGAGTCGTTGATTGCTCAACGACCTTACTCAACATGGCCGACATCGAAGCCCCCCTTTTCGATCGGTTCTAATGAACGATAAACAACAAGCGTTTCATGAGAATTAAGACTGCATGCGTGTGCAGGTTGATTCAGGCACTTGCAGTCGACATGCGCGTTGCGATCCGCGAAAGTCGGACACGGCACACGTCGTTCCTGGCAAAGATGAACGGTTCGACGCCTGGTGTGGCGTCAGCGCCCGCCGCCGAGCACTTGCCCAAGCCAGCGTGGATCGAGTCGGTCGAGGTCTTTCGACATCGCAATGATGTCCGCGCAGACCTTGTCGGACACGCGGCTCGACAGCTCCTGCACGAAACGGGCCTCGTGCTCCTCGCCGGTGAAGGGATCGCCGGCGCTGCCTTTCGGCGCCGGCACGAATTTCGAGAGCTCGCGTCCGTCGCGCAGGCGGACGCTCACCTTGGCGGCGGTGGAAAGCGCATTGCTCGCGGCTTCCACCTCGTCATCGAGCGCGATCGTGGTGCGGTCCTCGATCTCGTAGAGGCGGCGGTCGCGCAGGCCGGCTTCAAAATCGGCCACCGCCAGCGTCGGGATGCGCCCGCCCGCCAGCGGAAAATGCGAGGCGAGCGCGACGCTGAACGGCAGGCACATTTGCGCCGCCTGGAGATCGACCGGATGCGGATTGGTGAGCCGGCCCTGGATCACCTTGGGAATGCCGAGCTGCATCGAGGCGATGTCGTCGCCGGAGAAGCCGTATTGCTGGCGCAGCGCCAGCATCGCATCGATGCCGGCGGCGACGCGCGCGGCGGCGGCGTGCGATTTCACCAGCACGTCCATGAGCAGGAACTGGGTGCCGAGCCCATCCTCGATGATCGCCGGGTTGAAGCCGTCGGCATAGGCGCGCGCGAACCCGCCGGTCCCCTCGATCATGTCGACCGGGCCGGCAAAGCCGTGCTGCGTCAGCAACGCGGCGGCAACGCCGCTCTGCGCGGCGTGGGCGGCCTGGATGCGCTTGCCGGAGGCGCCCGAATAGTAGAACTGCGCGACGCCGCTGGAGTAGCTGCCGGCGAGTCCGACAGCCGCGAGGATTCGCTCGTCCGCGTTGCCGAACAGAAGCCGGCCGGCGGCCGCAGCCGTGCCGAACACGTCGCAGGTCCCGGTGCTCTGGAAGCCGCGCTGGAAATGCCCGGGCTGCACCGACAGCCCGACCCGGATCGTCACCTCGTAACCGGCAACGACCGCCGCGAGGACGCCGGGCCCGGATGCGCCGGTATGTTCGGCGGTCGCCAGCGCCGCCGACCAGGCGGCAATGCCGGGATGCAGCATCGCACCCACATGCGTGTCGTCGGCGTCGAAGCTCGACCCGAACGTGACGTTGAGGAACGTCGCGTGCTGCGGATTGAGCGTGTCGGGCGAGTAGAGCACATGCGATGCGCCCGGCTTGGCCACGACGGCGGCGTAGTCGCGCGCCCATTGGCTCCACGGCAGCCGCGCGCCGATCGAGCAGACACGAAGATGATCGAGCAGCAGCCAGCCGAGCTTGCGCCGCACCTTGTCCGGCAGCCGCGCCGGATCGAGATGCGCCGCGAAATTCGCCAGCGCGCGCGTCGACTGATGGCTTTTCGAGTTCACGCGATCGTCCCCACGCTCATTGCACGCTCATTGCGCTGAGATCACTTTATTGTTTTGAACAGGTCCGCAAGCTTTGCGTATTTCGCAAGATCGCTCGCGATCACCTCGCGGAACGCGTCGGGCTTGCTCACGACAATGTCCGTCCCGCCCTTGATCAGGGTGTCCTGCACCGACGGGATTTTCATCGCCGCGTTCACGGCGTCCCACAGCCGCTCGATGATCGCCGGCGGCGTCGCGGCGGGCGCCAGCATTCCGATCCATGACGTCGCCTCGTAGCCCGGCACGCCGGCCTCGGCGACGGTCGGCACATCCGGCAGCGCCGGCGATCGCTCCTTGCTGCTAGACGGCGAGCGCCCTGAGCTTGCCATCGCGGATGAACGGAATGAGGCCGGCGGTGAACCCCCACATGGCGCCGACCTGATTGCCAATGACCGCCGGCACCGCCGCGCCGGTGCCGGGGAACGGCACGTGCACGATATTGAGGCCCGTCATCCGGTTGAAGATTTCACCGGCAAGATGGTTCGGCCCGCCGACGCCGGACGAGCCGAAGAACAGATTGCCCGGCTGCGCCTTCGCGAGCGCCATGTATTCCTTCAGCGTCTTTGCGGGCACCGACGGATGCACGACCAGCACGACGGTGTTGCGCGTGAGCAAGGACACCGGCGCGAAGTCCTTCAGCGGGTCATAGCCCAGCACCGCGCCGGTGTGCGGCGCGATCACCATCGAGGATTCGGTTGTCGTCAGCAGCGTGTGACCGTCGGCATCCGCCTTCGCGACCAGCGCCGTGCCGATGCGGCCGGCCGCGCCGGCGCGGTTCTCGACCACGAACGGCTGGCCCAGCGCCTGCTGCAGATGCGTTTGCAACAGACGCGAGACGATGTCGGCGCCGCCGCCGGGAGCGAACGGCACGACGATGCGCACCGGCCGGTTCGGATAGGACGCTTCCGATCGGCCTGGATGCGGCGACAGCGCAACGCCGCCGAGACCGGCGAGCACGGCGCGGCGGGTAGGGCGACTAGCCATGGTTCCTCCCGGCGTCGGTGTGTTGCACAGGTCCTTATCACCCGGCCACGCGTGCAGCGCCTGTGGCGTGGCGTCGCGACGCCTGCTCGATGAAGTCGAGCGCGTGCCGCGCGCACAGATCCGGCTCGACCGCGGCGATGTGATAGGAATCGCCCGGCAGCACCAGCACCCGCGCATCCGGGAAGTTCCTGGCGTAACGCTCGACCGCCTCGACCGATTGCAGGCCGCTCTCGGTCGTGGTGACGATCAGGGTCGGCGCGGCGATCCGCGACAGGCCGGCATCGAGCTCCATGTCGATCCGCGCCGACGAGGCGCCGAATGCGGCGCGCTGCGCGGTCTTGCCCATGAGCTCGTCGGCCCACCATCGGATCTGCGCCTCGGACGCCGTGCTGCCGAGCCGCGCCCGCATCGTTTCGGTTGCCCATTGGCGCACGCCCTTGAGGCGGATCGCATCGGCATTGCCGGTGCCGCTGCCGCGCACCGGCGATCCGAAGAGACACAGCGACAGCAGGCGATGCGGCTCAACGCTGCCGAATTGCATGCAGGCCGATCCGCCGTATTTGGCGCCGATCAGGTGGCAGGCCTTGATCCCCAACGCATCGAGAAAGCGACCGATGTCGGCCGCCAGCTCTTTCGCCGTGAAGCCGTAGTCCATTGGCGCGGACGATGCGCCGAAGCCGGGCAGGTCGGGCCGGACCACCCGATATTTGCCGGCCAGATGCGGCACCCATTGCGTCCACGCGCGCGACGATTCGGAGTTGCCGTGGATCATCACGATCGTTTCGGGCGTCGTCCACGGCGGGCCGAACCAATCGTCCTGGTAGGCCATGTCGAGACCGGTGCGGAGTTCGATGGTGGGCATGCGTCTCTCTCCTGCGGTCGATTGTAGCCACGGTGCCTCTAGTCGGCGATCACCTTGCGCGCCATGTCGACGATGTCCGCCGGCATGGCGTTGATGTCATCGACGATCGCCGCCGACTCGGCCGCCGGCTTCGGGCTGATATCGATCAGAAGCTTCTCCGCTTCCTTGCGAAGCTGCGGATCCTTCATCGCAGCGTCGAAGGCGGCGCGCAGGACGGCGGTGCGCTCGGCCGGCACCTGCGCGGACACCACGAACGGCTTGCCGAGCTGGGCGGGATTGCTGAGGAGCCGCAGCACGCGCCGGTCGCGCTCGCTGGCCACGAGGTCGCCGGCGTAGGGCACGCTGCGCGGCATGTTGTCGGCGATTGTGGGTACCAAGCGGACAAGAGGTTTGATCCGGCCTTCGCTGCGCCAATGCGGCGGCAGGCTCGACCAGCCGCCGCAGCCGGCATCGAGCTCGCCGCGCTCGATCGCGATGTATTGCTGTGCCGTGCCGGCGTAGCCGAGCACCGGCTTCACGTTCACGCCGAGCATCCGGCTCAGCACCTTGAAGCGGATGTCCTGCATGCTGCCGGCGGCAGTGAGACCCATATGCACGACCGCCGCCTTGCGCAGCCCGTCGAGGGTGTCGATGCCGCGTGTGTGCCAGACGTAACAGACGCTCAGGTCTTCGCTGATGCTGCCGATGAAGCTGTATTTCGCGAGATCGAGCTTGGTCCGTTCCGGATTGAGCCGCGCGTTGATGATCTGCACGAAATCGAACAGCGTGACGACGGTGCCGTCCTTGGGCGCGATGGCGTCCTGATGGCGCAGCGCGGTGAGCGATCCCGCACCGGGCATGTTCTGTACGATCACCGTCGGCGTGCCGGGGATGTGGCGTGCGATGTGGCGCGCCAGCAGCCGCGCGTAGACGTCATAGCCGCCGCCGACGCCATAGCCGACCACGAGGCTGAGCGTCTTGTCCTTGTAGAAGTCGGCGGTGGTCTGCGCGTTCGCGGTGGTGGCGCCGGCAATGGCTGCCGCAAAGAACGCCGTTGCGATTGCGCGCCTCACGCCGTCGCCACCTTGCGCGCGGCCGCGACGATCTTGTCGGCGTTGGGCGTGACGTGCGCTTCGAGCGGCGGCGAGAACGCGATTGGCACCGCCGGGCGCGCCACGCGGACGATCGGCGCCTTGAGCGCGTTGAACGCCTGTTCCGCCACCAGCGCGGAGATCTCCGACCCGATGTTGCACAGCGCATTGCCTTCGTCGACGGTGACGAGCCGGCCGGTCTTGCGCACCGACGCGCAGATCGTCTCGGCATCGAGCGGCACGATGGTGCGGGGGTCGACCACCTCGGCCTCGATGCCGTCCTTCGCCAGCGCCTCGGCCGCCTTCAGCGCCTCGCGCACCATCAGCGACGTCGCGACGATGGTCACGTCGCGGCCCTCGCGCGCGATGCGCGCCTTCCCGAACGGGATCGTGAAATCGCCGTCCGGGACTTCTCCCGTCATGGCAAGCAGCTTGGTGTGGGTGATGACGACGGTCGGGTTGTCGCTCTTGATCGCGCTACGCAGCAGCCCCTGCGCGTCGGCGGGCGAGGCCGGCAGCACCAGCTCGAGCCCGGCGGAATTGGCGTACATCGCCTGCGGGCTCGACGAATGCTGCCCGGCGCCGCCGCCGCGGATGCCGGCAAACATGTGCAGCGTCAGCGGCGCGCGCAGTTGCCCGCCCGACATCGAGTGCACGTTGGCGGCCTCGCTCATGATCTGGTTGAACGCCTCGTAGGCGAAGGTCGCGGTGCCGTAGTTGAGGAACGGCCGCATCCCGGCCATCGCAGCGCCGGTCACCAGCGACGTGCACACACCCTCCGACGTCGGCGGATCGATCAGCCGGTCCGGGAACGCGTCCCACAGCGCGCGCTCGTCCTCGGGCTTGAGGCCGCGGTCGGACAGGAACGAATGCGCGCCGATCACGACCACGTTGGGATCGCTCCTGAGCGAATGCGCGAGCGCATCGATCATCGCGACGGCGAAGCTTTTTGTCGGCATGTCAAACATACTCCGGCGTCATGGCCGGGCTTGTCCCGGCCATCCACGCCTTGCATTCCTGGAGGAAAGACGTGGATGCCCGGCACAAGGCTGGGTATGACTCAACTGCGAATGCCGTATTCAAACGAACGCCCCCGTCAGCGCGGCTTCGGGTTTCGGGTAGGGGCTCGCCTCTGCGAAGGCGCGAGCCTTGGCGATGATCACGGCGGCCTCGTTGTCGAGCGCGGTGACGTCCTCGCGCGAGAGAGCTCCACGTGCAATGAGCGTGCGCGCGGTGCGCAGGATCGGGTCGCTGCGCTGCCATTCCGCGTGCTCGTTCGATGCTTTCGCGTCGTCCCAGGCCGCGGTCACGTCGGTGACGCCGGTGGTGAATTCGTGCACGATCTGGTGCGAGCCCGGCCAGCGCACGAGCTGCGCTTCGAGGAAATACGGCCCGTTGCCGCCGCGCACATGCGCGAGCGCGACCTCGACCGCCTTCGCCGCCGCTTCCGGATCGCCGCCGTCGACCGACGCGCAAGGGATCTTCAGCGCCGTCGGCACCGCGGTGAGTTCTTTGGTGGCGAGCCGCGAAGTCTGCGCCTCGCCTTCTTTCGAATTGTTCTCGCACAGGAACAGCACCGGCAGCGCATA
Source organism: uncultured Alphaproteobacteria bacterium (assembly GCA_963785745.1). Classification (GTDB taxonomy): domain Bacteria; phylum Pseudomonadota; class Alphaproteobacteria; order Rhizobiales; family Xanthobacteraceae; genus VAZQ01. Next base: position 62,670 of record CAWAWR010000022.1, on the reverse strand, counting down.
CAGCGAGGCGATGTTGAGCGCCTCATAGGCGATGCCCTCGTCGAGCGCGCCGTCGCCGAACAGCGCGACCGCGACGTTCGCCTTCTTCTGATGCTTGAGCGCGAAGCCGCCGCCGACCGAGAGCCCGATCGAGCCGCCGACCATCGCCGAGGTCGATTGGAAGCCGAGCGAAGCGTCGGTCATGTGCCAGGTGCCGCCCTTGCCGCCGCACAGGCCCCCGGCGCGGCCGAGGATTTCGGCCAGCGCCTTCCCGGGATCGGCGCCGCGCGCGATCATGTGGCCGTGGTTGCGATGGGTGGTGTAGATGAGGTCGCCGTCGCGGAGCTGCATCAGCGCCGCCGCGCCGAGCGCCTCGTTGCCGATCGCGAGATGCTGGCGGCCGAGCTTGTGCGCCCGCGCCACCGTGATCACCATCTCCTCGAAGCGCCGCATCAGCAGCATGCGCGCGAGCGTCGCCTTCGCCTGGTCGTTCGTCATGAGATCCTCGTCAGCGGCGCGCGATGCAGCGGCGCTTGCGCTCGATCTGCTGGGTGCCGCCCGCTTTCACGTGATCGCCGCCGATGACTTCCATCACCTGCCCGGCCGGACACCGCCCGTCGTCCACCAGCACGCGCTGGCCGAGCTTGAGCTTGCCCATCGCCGGTTCCCGCTTCAGCACTTCCGCGTGCGCGGTGGCGGCGAGCGCGATCGACGCGGCCGCGACTACGAGCACGATCAATGATCGCATCGGACGATCCCCCTGATCCCCGTTCTTGTCTTCTTTTGAATCCCGCACATCGCCGCGCATTTGTCCAGCAACGGGTGATTGGAAGGCCAGCGGCGCAACGCGCGCGGTGGCTCCCTCGCCCCGCTTTAGCGGGGAGAGGGTGGGGGTGAGGGGCTTCGTTGTGTCGGACTCCCCCTCACTCGGATCGCTTCGCGATCCGACCTCTCCCCGCAGGCGGGGCGAGGTAACGGAGCCCGCTGCTCTGGCTGTGGCCATTGACGCGCTGCCAATGTTGGCGAACCATGGCGACAACAAAATAATAGAGGGAGGACGACCATGCGCGCCCGCAAGCGGATGCTCGCCGCGACATCTTCGCTGGTAGCGCTTGCCGCGCTCGCCGTCCCCGCGCACGCCCAAAATTCCGTCGAAGCCTTCTACAAAGGCCGCACCGTCGAGCTCGTGGTCGGCACGCTGCCCGGCGGCGGTTACGATCTCTACGGCCGGCTCATCGCGCGCTACCTCGGCAAGCACATCCCCGGGGCGCCGACCGTGATCGTGCGCAACATGCCGGGCGCCGGCCACCTGCGCATGGCGAACTGGCTCTACAACGTCGCGCCGCGCGACGGCACCGTGCTTGCCACCACGCCGCAATCGATCGCGATCGAGCAGGCGCTCGGCACCGACGGCGTGCAGTACGACGCCGGCAAGTTCACCTATGTCGGCCGCGCCGCGCCGGTGGTCGAGGTCACCTACGTTTGGCATACGTCGAAGACCCAATCGATCGCGGACGCGCGCACGCGCGAGACCGTGATGGGCGGCTCCGGCGCCGCCTCGCCGACGGTGTTCTACCTCAAGGCGCTCAACGCGCTCGCCGGCACGAAATTCCGCGTGGTCGCGGGATTCCGCGGTGTGTCGGAGACCGAGCTCGCCGTGCAGCGCGAGGAAGTGGAGGGCGGCACCAAGGCCTGGGCCTCGATGAAGATCGACAATGCCGAATGGCTGCGCGAGAAGAAGGCGAAGATCATTCTGCAATATGCGCTCGAGCGCGCGCCCGACCTGCCCGGCGTGCCGATGATGGCCGAGCTCGGGCTCGACGCGCGCGCGACTGCGGCGCTGAAACTGTTCGCCGCCGGCAACGCCATGGGCCGCTCGATCTTCGCGACCCCCGGCATCCCGGCCGAGCGCGCCGCGGCGCTGCGCAAGGCGTTCATGGATACGATCAACGATCCCGAGCTCGTCGCCTTCACGCGCGAGCGCAACATCGACCTCGGCCCCGCGCTCAACGGCGAGGCGCTGACGCGGATCGTGATGGAGACGCTGTCGGTGTCGCCGGAAACCGCCGCCGAGGTGAAGAAGGCGCGCGGGGAATAAACCGGGATGGCCAGTACTTTCGGACCGGTGAGGGTTTGCCCGCGAAGCGCGTACAAGAGGCGGGGGAGGTGAGTACCTCCTGGCCGGCGGTGAGGCGTCATAAAATGTGCCTCGTTGCAACGCACGCTTCGAACCATTGACCGGCCGTCAGCGACCAACGACTTGGGCCTCTCCCGTGGAGCGCGCCATGCTGGATACATTGACGATCCGCCCCGCTTTGCCGTTCGACGCGGAGCCACTGCACGCCTATCTCGCCGCGATCGCGGCCGAGAAGCTGCCGGTGCTGTTCGCCCGCGAGGCGCCGCCGGCGGCGGAGCGCGTCGCGGCGATGATCGCGCGCAACACCGGCGACGAGCGCTACTGTCTCCTCCTCGCGGTCGAGGACTCCGGCGTTGCCGGCATGCTCGATTTCATGGGCGCGTCGCATGCGCAGCAGCGCCATGTCGGCGGATTCGGCATGAGCGTGCGGCGCGATCAGCGCGGCCGCGGCGTCGGCACCCGGCTGTTGCGGACGCTCTACGGCTTCGCGCTCGGGCGCGGCTACCGGCGGCTCGAGCTCGACGTGTTCTCGAACAACAAGGGCGCCATCGGCCTTTACGAGCGCGAAGGCTTCTTGCATGAGGGCCGCCGCCGCGGCGCCGTCATGGTCGGCGAGGCCGAGGTGGATTTGCTGATGATGGCGAAACGGATTTGAGCGCTGATTGTGTAGCGCCTCGCCACCCCAAAAAAGGCTGATATTGCAATCCGTTGATGCCAGTGCTTATTGGCCACACAAACGTATATTGTCAACGCGTGGATGGCCGGCACAAGCCCGGCCATGACCGGGCTGGAGTGTTATGGCTTCTCGCGACATCAAAAAAATCGTGCTCGCCTATTCCGGCGGGCTCGACACCTCGATCATCCTGAAGTGGCTGCAGACCACCTATGGCTGCGAGGTCGTCACCTTCACCGCCGACCTCGGCCAGGGCGAGGAGCTTGGGCCGGCGCGGGAGAAGGCGCTGATGCTCGGCATCAAGCCCGGCAACATCTTCATCGAGGACCTGCGCGAGGAGTTCGTCCGCGACTACGTCTTCCCGATGTTCCGCGCCAACGCGCTCTACGAGGGGCAGTACCTGCTCGGCACCTCGATCGCGCGGCCGCTGATCGCCAAGAAGCAGATCGAGATCGCCGCGAAAGTCGGCGCCGACGCGGTCTGTCACGGCGCGACGGGCAAGGGCAACGACCAAGTGCGCTTCGAGCTCGCCTATTACGCGCTCAATCCGTCGATCAAGATCGTGGCGCCGTGGCGGGAGTGGACGTTCAAGGGGCGCGACGCGCTCATCGAATTCGCGCGGGCGAACCAGATCCCGATCGCCAAGGACAAGGAAGGCGAGGCGCCGTTCTCGGTCGACGCCAACCTCCTGCACTCCTCGTCCGAGGGCAAGGTGCTGGAGGATCCCGCGCAGACGCCGCCGTCGATCGTCTATATGCGCACGCTCTCGCCGATGGACGCGCCCGACAAGCCGACCGAGGTCCGCATCGGCTTTGCGAAGGGCGACGCGGTGTCGGTCGACGGCAAGGCGATGTCGCCGGCGGCGATCCTCACGCGGCTCAACGAGCTGGGGCGCGCCAACGGCATCGGCCGGCTCGACCTCGTGGAGAACCGTTTCGTCGGCATGAAGTCGCGCGGCGTCTATGAGACACCGGGCGGTACGATCCTGCTGGCGGCGCATCGCGCCATCGAGTTCGATCACGCTCGATCGCGGCGCGGCGCATCTCAAGGACGAGATCATGCCGCGCTACGCCGAGCTGATCTACAACGGCTTCTGGTTCGCGCCCGAGCGCGAGATGCTGCAGGCGCTCATCGACAAGAGCCAGGAGCATGTCGAGGGCGAGGTGCGGCTCACGCTCTACAAGGGCAACGTCATCGTCGCCGGCCGCGAGAGCGCGAAGTCGCTCTATTCGTCGACGCTGGTCACCTTCGAGGACGACAAGGGCGCCTACGACCAGAAGGACGCCGAAGGCTTTATCCGCCTCAACGCGCTGCGCCTGCGCACGCTCGGGCTGCGCGACAAGCCGAAGAAGTAGCGGGCTTCTCTGTTGTTGCCGCGGGCGCGCTGCGCCTTGCTGTGCCCTCGCCCCGCATAGCCCGTCGAAGACGGGCGTCAACGCCCTTGTGCCGGGGAGAGGGCAGGGCGGTCTCTCAACAAACAAGATCGGGTGAGGGGGACTCTCAACGATTGCGATCGCCGAGACTCCCCCTCACCCAATTTGAGTGCGTTGAATGTTTGGAGTGGCCCTCTCCCCGCAAGCGGGGCGAGGGCACATCAACGGCGGTCGGGAGTCGCGGCCTCATCCACCACTACGCGCAGCCTTCGAACACCACCTCGACGCGGCGGTTGCGCTGGCGGCCTTCCGGATCGTCCTTGCCGTCCGCCGTCGTGTTCGGCGCGATCGGCATCGATTGCCGTAGCCGCGGATCGGCGTCGACGCCGGGATCACGTTGCGCTTCGCGAGCCAGTCGCGCACGGTGAGGGCGCGCGCTTCGGAGAGCTTCTGGTTGTAGGCGTCGGAGCCGATCGAATCGGTGTGACCCTCGATCCGGTTCGGCCGGCCGCCGAGCCGGGTGATCTCCGGCACCGCCGCCGACAATGTCTCTTCGGCATCGGGGCGCAGGTCCGGCTTGTTGAAGTCGAACAGCGCGTCGCCGACGACGCTCAGCCGGCTCTCGCAGCTCTTGGCGGTTTTCTTGGTGGTGGTGCGGACCGCGTTGATGCCTTTCGGGATCTGGATGTTGCCGGGCTCCTGCCACGGCCCCTTCGGCACCTGGAAATCCTTGGGCTGCTGCCAGGTGCCTTTCGGCTGTTGGACGTCGCGTTGCGCGTAGGCGGGCAGGACGGTGACGGAAACCGCAAGCAAAGCGAATGCGAGGCGCATGGGATTCTCCCAGTTGTTGGCGCGCCGTCGCCCCACTTGTCGGTTGCCCAAAGGCGGCCGCCGGTTCACGCCCCACTTCGATCATCCGCGAAGATGCTTAATATTCGGCATGCCGGCCGCCGTGGGCGCTCTTTTTGAGCATGGTCTTGTCCGCAAAAGTTTCCCGCTTTTCGGGAGCGCGTTCTAGCGCAGCGTTGCGGGCACGTTCACGTCGACATCGACGATGTCGATGCACGCCTGCGTGGTTTGGTGCGACGAGCCGGTGCGCCACTCGCCGTCCTGCATCTGCGCATCCAGGACGTCCTTCAGCGCGAAGCACCGCCATTCGCCGCCCGGCGGCAGCGTCGAGTTGCTCTCACCACCGAACTGGAACACCAGCGCCTTCTCGACCCGCTTCTTGAAGCCGAGGATGTGCGGCGCGACCTCGCGGCGTTTGCCTTGATAGGTGCAGACGATGAGCTTGCGCTCCAGGATCGCACGGCGGAAGAACGCGTAGGTGGCGCTCGGCATGGCGCAACGATACTACATCCGCACCGTCACTTTGCGGTTCTCGCCGAGATTCGGTTCCTTGCCGGTCAGCGAGGCCTTGGCAAATTCGTAGATCGCGATCGCCTTGCTCGCGGGGCCGTCCCACAGCTCGGCGACGACCGGCTTCACGCAGAGCACGCAGACGTTCGGATCGTCCGGTCCTTCCCACCACGCGTTGTCGGTCTCCTTCCAGATCGCCGCCGCCTGGGTGTGATCGTCCTGCACCTCGGCGCGGGCGGTGATGGAGAGATAGGCTTTCGCGGCGTGGTCGATGAAGACGAGGCCGACGTCGTGGCCGGCCTCGATCTCATGCTCCTTGTCCGAACGCGCGTCGGTGACGAACCAAATGAGGCCATTCATGCGATCAGCCCGCGCCTCGACCGGCCGCGCGCGCAAGCCGCCGGCGAAGCGGGTCGTCAGCATGCAGACGCCGACCTTCTCGATGATGTCCCAGACGCGATCGTGCTTGTTTTCCTCGGCCATGCCGGGATAACGGCGCAGCACCCGGCGATGTTCCGCGTCACCCCGGCGTGTAGCAGACCGCCTCGATATTGTGCCCGTCGGGATCGAGCACGAACGCGGCGTAGTAGTTCGCGCCGTACTGCGGCCGCAGCCCCGGCGCGCCGTTGTCCTCGCCGCCCGCCGCGATCGCGGCCTTGTAGAACGCGTCGACCGCGGCGCGGTCCCTGGCGGTGATCGCGACATGGACCGGATTGCCGACGCCGCCTTCGCCGCCGATCCAGAAATCCGGATTGCCGCCGATCCCGAATCCGGCGGCCGGCGCGTCCATCTCGTTGACCGGGACCTCCATCACCAGCCCATAGCCCAGCGGGGCCAGCGCTTTCGCGTAGAACGCCTTCGAGGTCTCGTAGTCGGAAACCGGAAACCCGATGTGGTCGATCATGGTCACCTCCGCCTGACGAATAGCAATGTCGTCATCGCGCAAGCGTTCCCCAAGGGGCGACCCGCCGCTCAAATCTTGCGGCTGTCGTAGGCCCAGTGCAGCAGCGCCTGGCGCTGGCGCTTGCGGCAGGTGAGGTCGCCGGGCTCGCAGTTGCGCTCGACCTGCCGCACGTGGCGGCGGATCGCCTTCCAGCGCTTGATCTGGCGGTGGTCCTCGTCGGGCATCCGGCGGCCCATGTAGTAGCGGCAGTACCACTGGAACCAGCCGCGCGGATCGTCCTCGTGGATCCAGCCTTTCTTGCGCCAGACCGAGAGCGGCTGGCTGGCGTCGACGCCGAAGAAATTGAGCGAGCGGTCGCGGCCCTTGGGCGCGAGCTTGGCGCGCGTGAACCAGCTCTTGGGAAATTCCTTGCGGCAGTCGGTCATGTACTTGCCGCCGAACACGCCGAGTTGAAGCATCTGCTGCGGCGTCAGTTGCGGCTTGAACTCGGGATCGAAATTGCGCCCGGCCGCCGCCGACCGCACATAGTGGTAGCGCTTCTGCATCTTGTCGCTGACGGTGACGGTGCGGTTGCGCATGGCGACGGCTGATGGCTCACGCGGTTGCGCGCTTGCGCTTGGCGAGCGGCTTCGCAACCTCGCGCGCGCATTCGATGAAACGCTGAACGGGCAGACCAAGCTTGCGGTCCTTCAGAAGTCATGATTCCGATTGGGCCGGCGGCGATCGGAAATTCGACCGGCAATCTGCGGATGAATGGATGGCCCACCGGGAATTGCAGCCAGAAGTCCGGAAGAATCGTGAGGTAGCGGCCCGTCCGCAAGAGATTGGCGCGCATCTCCAACGTGGAGGTGAACACCGTCGCGCGCGGCACCGCGAGGCCGCTCGCACGAAATGCATCGATCACGAAGGCCCCGAAAGTATCTCGGGGTTCCGGAAACGTCCACTTCTCTTCGGTGAGGTCAGCCAATGCAATACGGCGCCGCCCGATCCAAGGACTATCTTTGCCGGCTGCAACGACATACTGGCTTTCAAACAGTGTCTCGAAGTTCAACTCGTGAGCAAGAGCGCCGGCTTTCCTGAATACCAGGAGGTCGAGACGACGGTCGTTCAAGCCGGTCCGATGCGCCTCCCCGCCGTCGATCACGACATGAAATGCCATCCGTGGGTAACGTTTGACCAGCCGGTCCACGACGGTCGACAGGAAGCTGGCCGCCAAGGGCGGGGTGGTCCCGATTCGCACCTCGCCTGCGTCAGGGTCGGTGAGGAATTCAATGTCTTTGACGCCCTGTCGCAGCTCGTCAAAGGCGGCGTAGCTCCGGTTGAGTATAGCGCGGCCGGGTTCGGTCAGTTCGACCCCGCGCCGCGTCCGTTCGAGAAGCTTTACGCCCAGGGCGTGCTCAAGATCACTGATCGAGCGCGAGACCACCGGGTGCGACACGGCAAGCTCGTTCGCCGCCCGGGACATGCTGCCGTTCTGAGCGACGGCAAGCAGGATGTGGAGGTCGCTCAGCTTGATACGGCGTCCGATCCGGTCATTCCAGCGCATGATTGAACTGTAGCAGAATTGCTAACTCAATGAAGCAGATTAGTACTTTATTGCTACAATGGAAACAGGCACGTTCCCAGCACACCGTCATTCGCCGCCATGGAGCAAAAAGTTATGCTGTCCCTGCAAGTTGCCAAGATCGTCGGTGCGGTTGCTGTGCTCGCTTGTATCGTCGGATGGGGCCAGCCGGCGGCCGCACAGCCCTACCCCGGTCGGGTCATCAAGCTTGTCGTCCCATTCGCGCCCGGCTCTCCCGTCGACATCACTGCGCGCGCTATTGCCGACAAGATGTCGGCCAGCTTCAAGCAGCCGATCGTGGTCGAGAACCGCGTGGGCGCGGGCGGAAACCTCGGGACCGAAGCCGTCGCAAAGGCAGCGCCCGACGGCTACACGCTGGGCATGGTGCTTGGCACCGTTCTGACGCTCAATCCGAGCCTGTACAAGAAGATGCCTTTCGACCCCGACAAGGACATCAGGCCGATCTCAATCGCCACCACCTCCGGCCAAATGTTGGTCGTGCATCCTTCAATCCCTGCGAAATCGGTAGCCGAATTCGTGGCCTACTCGAAGGCGGCCGCTGCGAGAAAGGAGCCGATCGCCTATGCGAGCGGCGGAAATGGAACGCCTGGCCATCTGACCATGGAAGCCTTCCGCGTTCGCGCGGGGTTTGAGGCAACCCATATTCCGTATCGCGGCAATCCCCCGATGGTGGCCGATCTTGTCGGCGGCCAAGTCAAAGCAGGATTTGTCACGAGCGCCGGTATGATGGAACACGTGCAGGCGGGACGGCTGCGAGGGCTTGGCGTCTCGCATACCAAGCGGTCGCCGCTTGCGCCGGATGTGCCGACCATCGCCGAAGCCGGCTATCCCGGCTTCAGCGTTGAGACCATATCCGTGATGCTGGCTCCGGCAGGGCTTCCCGATCCGATCGCAGCCTTGCTGGAGCGGGAAGTGCAGGCCGCGCTCAAGCGCCCGGATGTGATCGAGCGGTTTCGCGGCATGGACACGGTGGCGGCGGGGATTTCCGGTTCCGACGTACGGGCCCGTCTCAAAGCCGATCGCACGGCATGGGCCGAGGTTGTCGCAGCGGCCAACATGCGCGTCGATTGATCGCTCGGAGCTAAACCTCATGTCCGCTTCGCAATCGACGACACGCGTGGTCATGCTGGGAACGGGGTGCCCGCGACCCGACCCGAGTCGCTCGGGTCCGGCGACGGCGATTGTCGTCAACGACACACCCTATCTCGTCGACTTCGGCCCCGGCGTTATCCGGCGTGTCAGCAGCGCTTACGACAAAGGCGTCACGGCGCTCGGCTATGGCGGGAAGAACATCAAGACCGCATTTCTTACCCACATGCATTCCGATCACACGATCGGCTACCCCGACCTGATCTTTTCGCCGTGGGTCATGGGCCGCCACGAGCCGATAGCCGTCTACGGGCCGAAAGGCATCAAGGCGATGACCGAGCACGTGCTGAAAGCGTGGGAGATCGACATCGAGGGCCGCACCGGTGGTCTCAACCAGCACAATCCGACCGGTTGGAAAGTCGTGGCAAGTGAGATCACGGCCGGCGTCGTCTATCGAGACCACAATGTCACCGTGACGGCGTTCCCGGCACGGCATGAGGAGATGGTCGACTCGTTCAGCTTTCGGTTCGATACCAAGGATCGCAACATCGTAATTTCAGGCGACACCGCTCCCACACAGGCGATGCTCGACCACAGCCGCGGCTGCCACGTGCTCGTTCACGAAGCCTATGCGCTGGCGGAAGAACACGGCGCGGTGCGGCCTACGCCGGAATTCCGCCGTCGCCACCACACGTCTTCACGAGAGTTGGCCGAGATAGCGAATACGGTGAAGCCCGATCTTCTTGTCACCTACCATCGCTCGACGAGCGACCGATGCGCGTCACGCGTCGATGAGGAAGATGTGCTGGTGAAGGAAATAAGAGAGAGCTACAGCGGCAAGGTCGTCGCCGCGCGCGATCTTGATATCTTCTAGCGCCCGTGTCCGTCACACCTGCCGGTCGACCATCTTGCGCTTGATGCCGGAAATCGCCTTCGCGGGATTGAGCCCCTTCGGGCAGGCCTTCGCGCAATTCATGATGGTGTGGCAGCGGTAGAGCCGGAACGGGTCCTCGAGGTTGTCGAGCCGTTCGCCCTTCGACTCGTCGCGGCTGTCGTCGATCCAGCGGCTCGCCTGTAAAAGCGCGGCGGGACCGAGGAAGCGTTCGGAATTCCACCAGTAGCTCGGGCACGAGGTCGAGCAGCAGGCGCACAGGATGCATTCATAAAGCCCGTCGAGCTTCACGCGGTCCTCGTGGCTCTGCTTCCACTCCTTCTCCGGCGTCGGCGATTTGGTGTGCAGCCACGGTTCGATCGAGGCGTATTGCGCGTAGAAATTGGTGAGGTCGGGGACGAGGTCCTTCACCACCGGCTGATGCGGCAGCGGATAGATCTTCACGGTGCCGCTGATCTCGCCGGCGTGCTTGGTGCAGGCCAGCGTGTTCGACCCGTCGATGTTCATCGCGCAGGAGCCGCAGACGCCTTCGCGGCAGGAGCGGCGGAAGGTGAGCGTCGGGTCGATGTTGTTCTTGATCCAGATCAGCGCGTCGAGAACCATCGGCCCGCAGTCGCCGCAGTCGACGTGATAGGTGTCGATGCGCGGATTGTTCCCGTCCTCCGGGTTCCAGCGATAGATCTTGTATTCGCGCACGTCGCGCGCGCCGGTCGGATAGGCCCAGGTGCGGCCCTCGGTGATCCTGGAATTCTTCGGGAGATTGAGCTGGACCATTTCGATCGCTGCTTTCGGTGTTGTCGCTTAGTAAACGCGCGCCTTCGGCTCGATATACGACACTTCGTTGGTGAGCGTGTAGGCGTGCACCGGCCGGTAGTCGACGGTCACTTTCCCGCCCGGGTCGAGCCAGGCGAGCGTGTGCTTCATCCAGTTCTTGTCGTCGCGATCGGGGAAGTCCTCGCGCGCATGCGCGCCGCGGCTTTCCTGGCGGTTGAGCGCGGACTCCATCGTCACCACCGCTTGCCCGATCAGGTTGTCGAATTCGAGCGTCTCGATCAAATCGGAGTTCCAGATGAGAGAACGATCGACGACCTTGAGGTCCGGCACCGCGTCGTAGGCTTCGTGGATCAGCTTCACGCCTTCCTCGAGGATTTCGCCGGTGCGGAAGACGGCGCAGTTGTTCTGCATCACCTTCTGCATCTTGAGCCGCAGCTCTGCGGTCGGCGACTTGCCGTTGGCGTGGCGGAATTTGTCGAGCCGCGACAGCGAAAGGTCGGCGGAATCCTTCGGCAGGTCCTGCTGCTTCTCGCCGGCATGCACCAGCTCGGCGCAGCGCGCCGCCGCGGCGCGGCCGAACACCACCAGGTCGATCAGCGAATTCGAGCCGAGGCGGTTGGCGCCGTGCACCGACACGCAGCCCGCCTCGCCGAGCGCCATCAGGCCCGGCACGACGGTGTCGTCGTTGCCGTGCTTCTTGGTCAGCACCTCGCCGTGGAAGTTCGTCGGGATGCCGCCCATGTTGTAGTGCACGGTCGGCACGATCGGGATCGGCTCGCAGGTGACGTCGACGCCGGCGAAGATGCGCGCGGATTCCGAAATGCCGGGCAGCCGCTCGGCGAGGATCGCCGGATCGAGATGGTCGAGGTGCAGATTGATGTGGTCCTTGAGCTTGCCGACGCCGCGGCCCTCGCGGATCTCGATGGTCATCGCGCGCGAGACGACGTCGCGCGACGCGAGGTCCTTCGCCGACGGCGCGTAGCGCTCCATGAAGCGCTCGCCCTCGGAATTGGTGACATAGGCGCCTTCGCCGCGCGCGCCTTCGGTGATCAGGCAGCCGGCGCCGTAGATGCCGGTCGGATGGAACTGCACGAACTCCATGTCCTGCAGCGGCAGCCCGGCGCGCAGCACCATGGCGTTGCCGTCGCCGGTGCAGATGTGCGCCGAGGTGCAGGAGAAATAGGCGCGCCCGTAGCCGCCGGTGGCGAGGATGGTCATCTGGGCGCGGAAGCGGTGGATCGAGCCGTCGTCGAGCGAGATCGCGACCACGCCGCGGCAGCGGCCTTCGTCCATGATCAGGTCGATCGCGAAATACTCGATGTAGAACTCGGCCGAGTGCCGCAGCGACTGGCCGTACATGGTGTGCAGCATGGCGTGGCCGGTGCGGTCGGCGGCGGCGCAGGTGCGCTGCGCGGTGCCCTTGCCGTAGTGCGTGGTCATGCCGCCGAACGGACGCTGGTAGATCTTGCCGTCTTCCTCGCGGCGCGAGAACGGCAGTCCCCAATGCTCGAGCTCGTAGACCGCTTCCGGCGCGTTGCGGCAGAGATATTCGATCGCGTCCTGGTCGCCGAGCCAGTCGGCGCCTTTGACGGTGTCGTACATGTGCCAGCGCCAGTCGTCCTCGCTCATGTTGCCGAGCGCGGCGGCGATGCCGCCCTGCGCCGCGACCGTGTGCGAGCGGGTCGGGAACACCTTGGTGATGCAGGCGGTCTTCAGCCCGGCTTCGCTGCAGCCGACCACCGCGCGCAGGCCCGAGCCGCCGGCGCCGACCACCACGACGTCGTAGGTGTGATCCTCGATCGGATAGGCGCGGCCGTTCACCGAAGGTCCGCTGCCGCCGTTGGAGCCGTTGCTTGCCATACGTCTAAACTCCGAACGACAGTTTCAGGATCGCCCAGGCGGCCGCCAGCCCGACCGCGATCGTGAAGAAGGTGTTGGCCATGACCAGAAGCGGCCGCAGGATTTCGCCGTGCACATAGTCCTCGATCACGACCTGCATGCCGAGCCGCATGTGGAAGGTGATCGAGCCGATGAACAGCAGCATGACGATCGCGACCAGCGGCGTGCCGAGGATCTGCTGCGCGAACGCCTGGTTGCGGCCGAACAGCGACACCAGGATCACGACGAAGGCGATGGTGAGCGGCACGTTGGCGACCGCGGTCACGCGCTGCCACCAGAAGTGCCCGGTGCCGGACTTGGCGGAGCCGAGGCCGCCGACGCGCGCCAGAGGCGTGCGGAGATCGCCATGGTCGCTGTTCACCGCGGGCCTCCGATGAAGAAGTAGCCGATGATCCACAAGAGCAGCGTGAGCGAGACCGATCCCACGATCGTCGCGAGCGCCAGACCCTCGCGCTCGGTCTGCTCGAAGCCGCGGCCGGTATCCCAGATCAGGTGCCGGATGCCGCCGAGCATGTGATGGATCAGCGCCCAGGTGTAGCCGAACAGGATCAGCCGCCCGAACCACGAATTGATGAAGCCGGTCATGCGCGAATAGCCGCCCGGGCCGGAGCCGACGGCAATCAGCCACCACACGATGAAGATGGTGCCGAAATAGAGCCCGACGCCCGTCACGCGATGGGCAATCGACATCATCATCGGCAACGGCCAGCGATAGATCTGCAGGTGGGGAGAGAGCGGCCGTTCCCGGGCCTTCGTTCCGGCCATCAATGTCCTCCGAGGCGGCGCCGCGATTGCTCGCCGGATATGGCGCCAGGGCGTCAAGCTCACCTAAGCAAGCTGTCCTAACGAATGAGCGGATGCCTCGCAATCTGCCGACGGGAGTTGTCCTTGGCATACCAGCGATGGCAGGCAGTTGGCGGGCCGGCACCCGTCACTTCGCCATTGACGAATGATGGGCGCTAAGAAGCTGGTTTACAATGAGGATTTGACGTAGTCTACCTTCGTCAAATTCGAAGGTAGGCCCTTTCAGAGGCGGTTTGCCATGCGCTTCGACCTCGCGGACCTGAGCCTGTTCCGGCATATCGTCGATGCCGGCAGCATCACCCACGGCGCCGAGCGCGCCAATCTCGCCTTGGCGGCGGCGTCGACCCGCATCCGCAACATGGAGGAGGCGCTGGGCGCCGCTTTGCTGGTGCGCGGCCGGCAGGGCGTGCAGCCGACCCAGGCGGGCCGCACGCTGTTGCAGCACGCCCGCACCATCCTGCGGCAGGCGGAGCGGCTGCGCGAAGATCTCGGCGCCTATGCCGGCGGCGTCGCCGGCCAGATCCGGGTGCTGTCGAACACCAACGCCCTCACCGAATTCCTCCCCGAAGCCTTGGGCTCGTTCCTGGCGGCGCATCCGCATGTGAGCATCGATCTCGAGGAGCGGCTCTCCGACGAGATCGTCGGCCTGATCGCGGAAGGCGTCGCCGATCTCGGCATCGTCGCCGGCACCGTCGATGCGAGCGCGCTGGAAACCTATCCGTTCCGCAAGGATCGTTTCGTGCTCGTGGTCCCGCGCGATCATCCGCTCGCCAAGCGTTCGAAGATTCCGTTCGCGCAGGTGCTCGACCACGATTTCGTCGGCCTCGATCGGGCGAGCGCGCTGCAGCGCTTCCTCGCCGACAAGGCGGCGCGGATCGGTCAGCCGTTGCGGCTGCGTGTGCAATTGCGCAGTTTCGACGCGGTCTGCCGCATGGTCGAATGCAAGGTCGGCATCGGCATCGTTCCCGAGACCACCGCGCGGCGGGTCGAGCGCACCATGGCGATCGCCACCGTCGGGCTTGCCGATGCGTGGGCGGTGCGCGAACTCACGATCTGCATCCGGCGGCTCGCCGACCTGCCGCCGTATGCGCGGCAATTGGTGGAACACCTGCGCGGGGGTGGTTAACGCCGTTGCGACCGGCACCGGGCGTGCCTTCCACAAGTCACCGGAATTGTGGAACAATGGCTCTCGACACAACCGCCGCAACCAAGATTGGCGGCCTGGAAGGGGAGAGTATCCATGACACTCGTCAAGCTTGCCGCCGCAGTAGCCGTCGTCGCCGCCTGCCTGTCGCTGCCCGCGACCGCGCAGAACCCGGTGACGCCGTCGCCGAAAGGCGCCAAGGTCTATTTCATCAACATCAAGAACGGTGACGTCGTCACCAGCCCGTTCCTGGTGCAGTTCGGATTGTCGGGCATGGGCGTGGCGCCGGTCGGCGTCGACACCGCCAACACCGGTCACCATCATCTCATCATCGATACGAAATTGTCGCCGGAGGAGCTGAAGGCGCCGATCGCGGCCGACGCCAAGCACGTTCACTACGGCGCCGGGCAGACCGAGGCCATGGTGACGTTGCCGCCCGGCCAGCACACCTTGCAGCTTGTGCTCGGGAACTGGAGCCACATCCCGCACGATCCCCCTGTGATGTCGGACACCGTCACCATCACGGTGAAGTAAGCCGTTGAGCCGTCGTTAGCCGGAACCGGAACCCGCCTGACTCTGGCGGGTTTCTCTCATTGCCGCCGGGACCTTGAGCCGGGGACTATTCGGCGCAAGGAGGCGCATCATGAGATTCTCCACCCATCTGAAGCTCGCCGCGGGAACCGCGCTCACGGTGCTGTGTCTGCACGCAGCCCATTCGGCCGACGGCGCAAAAGCCATGCTGAAGGACAAGCAGGGCAAGGACGTCGGAGCCGTTGACCTTGTGCAGACGCCGTCGGGCGTCCTGTTGCGGCTTTCGATCAAGGGCTTGCCGCCGGGCGAGCGCGCGTTCCACATCCACGCGGTCGGCAAATGCGAGGCGCCGTTCGAATCCGCGGGCGGCCATTTCAACCCGAGCAATCACAAGCACGGAATGCTGACGGGCGAAGGCCACGCCGGCGACATGCCCAATCTCCACGTCCCGCAGAACGGCCAGCTTGAGGTCGAGGTCGTCAACGCGGCGATTACGCTCGACAAGGGCAAGCCGAACTCCGTGTTCCAGCCGTCCGGGACATCGATCGTGGTCCCGCCGGTAAGGACGATTACAGCAGCGACCCTGCCGGCAATGCGGGCGACCGCATCGCCTGTGGCGTGATCCAGGAAGGCAGCACGACGGTCGGGGGCTCGCCCCGCAAGGTAACGGCCGCGTGACAGGCGGAGGCCGGCGTATTCCGCTATAAGGGGCGCGCAGGACTTTGAGAGCCACGCGCGCCCCATGACCGCCGACGCCACCCATGCCGCCGTTCCAGCGCCGCAGCCGGCGCGGGCGACGATTCATCCGCTCTGGCTGCGCGTCACGCATTGGATCAACGCGGTGGCGGTGATCCTGATGATCGGCTCCGGCTGGGAGATCTATAACGCCTCGCCGCTGTTCCCGTTCGCGTTCCCGAAAAGCATCACCATCGGCGGCTGGCTGGCCGGCGCGTTGCTCTGGCACTTCGCGGCGATGTGGCTCTTCGCCGTCAACGGCCTCGTCTATGTCGTGCTCGGCATCGTCACCGGCCGCTTCCGGCGCAAGCTCCTGCCGCTCCGGCCCGGCGAGGTCGTCGCCGATACGCGAGCTGGCGCTGCGCGGGCAGCTCCCGCATGACGATCTCGCGGTCTACAACGCGCTGCAGAAGCTGCTCTATCTCGGCGTCATCGTCGCCGGCGCCGTGATCGTGCTGTCCGGGCTTGCGATGTGGAAGCCGGTGCAGCTCTGGTGGCTTTCCGCGCTGTTCGGCGGCTACGAGCCGTCGCGTTATGTGCACTTCTTCGCGATGGCGGCGATCGTCGGCTTCACCGTCATCCATATCGTGATGGCGTTCGTGGTGCCGAAGGCGCTGCGCGCCATGATCACGGGACGCTAAGCCAATGCCGCGCATCCGCAGACCGATCCCCGGCGTCGATCCTGAGCTATTGGTCAAGGATGCCGCGAAGCTGTTGCCCGATCCCTCGCGGCGGGCGTTCCTGCGCGGCGGCCTGAGCGTCGGCGCGCTGAGCCTGCTCACGGGCTGCGCCGTCGCCGACGGCTTCTCGGCCGAAGCGCTGCTGCGCAAGATTTCCACCTTCAATGACGGCGTGCAGGCGTGGTTGTTCGATCCCAACCGCCTCGCGCAGAGCTATCCCGAAAGCCGCATCACGCGGCCGTTCCGCTTCAACGCCTACTATCCCGAGAGCGACATCCCCGAGGTCGACGGCGAGGACTACAAGCTCGAATTGAACGGGCTGGTGCAGAACAAGGAAACCTGGACGCTCGAACGGCTCCGCGCGCTGCCGCAGGAGACGCAGATCACACGGCTCATCTGCGTCGAGGGCTGGAGCGAGATCGGCAAGTGGACCGGCGTGCGGCTGTCCGATTTCCTGCGCCGCGTCGGCGCCGACCTCACGGCCAAATATGTCTGGTTCCGCTGCGCCGAGGGCTATCACTCCTCGATCGACATGCCGACCGCGCTGCATCCGCAGACCCAGATGACGCTGCAATTCGACGGCAAGGAGCTCGAGCCGAAATACGGCTATCCCATGCGTATCCGCATCCCGACCAAGCTCGGCTTCAAGAATCCGAAGCATGTGATGGAGATCGCCGTCATCAACAACTACAACCCGGGCTACTGGGAGACGCAGGGCTATAACTGGTTCAGCGGGCTGTGAGGTCCTTCAGCCGCTGCAGATGATACTCCGCTGCTTCGCGCGTTTCGGCACTGCGGTCGGGCTCCGCCCAACACCAGACAGCGACGCAAAAGCTCCTGAGATCGCGGAGGACAGCGCATAACTGCTGGTCTATCGCTCTGAACACCCCAAGCGATGCCCCCGGTAAACATGCCAAGTCCCATTCAAGCGGGCCGAGACATACGGACTCGAAATCCGTCCATTTGAGTCCGGCGTTTGTCACCAGAACATTGCCGAGGTGGGGGTCGCCATGCAGTGGAATTGCCGTCCATCGCAGCGCCGCGAGCCGCTCGCGTAGGCATTCGTGTTGGGCCAGAAGGAACATGCGGTCTGCCGGCGTCAAGCTCGGCAACGATCCGTCCTTGACCAGCAATGAGCGGCATTGGTCGACTTTTTCAAGGAACGACGGGAGTGTGCCTGAATAGTCCGCCAGCGCAGCCTGTACCGCCTGCAAGGTTTCCGCCGCCAGGACGGCGTCTCTGTCGCCGGCAGGGCGATGCGCGACGCGCTCCCACAACGTTACTACGGCACTTTCGTGAAAGTATGGACCAGCCGGCGGATTGGTGCTTGCCCGCACGACCGAAGCACCAGCCTTGGCAAGGTGCTTCGCGACCGCGACCTCCCGCTTCATGACGACTGCGCGGGTCTTTGCGGCGCAGCAAGAGACCCGCGCGACGACCGGATACGGCATCAGATGAATGCTGGTGTAGTTCGAATTCCGCAAGACGACGGGGCGAGCTTGGTTCAATCCAACCCGGTCGGCGATTGCGATCGCGGCTTCCAGCGCCGGCGTTGGCCTGTTTGCGTGGTCCATGTCTTTAGGTAGGGGCGGACCTCGTATCTTGCCAATCGCCGACCCGGCCTATAGCAATCCGCGATCATTCCAGGTTGCGTACAAGAGGTTTCCATCGTCATGCCCACCCACAATCTGCTCCTGCTCGCAGGCGACGGCATCGGCCCCGAGGTCATGGCCGAGGTGAAACGGCTGATCGCATGGATGAACGGCCATGGCATGGGGACGTTCGAGTACGAGGAAGGGCTGGTCGGCGGCGCGGCCTACGACGCGCACGGCAAGGCCATCGACGATGCCACCATGGCCAAGGCCATGGCTTGCGACGCCGTGATCTTCGGCGCGGTCGGCGGGCCGAAATGGGACAAGGTGCCCTATGACGCGCGGCCGGAGGCGGGGCTGCTGCGGCTGCGCAAGGACCTGGCTCTTGTTCGCCAACATCCGCCCGGCGATCTGCTATCCGGCGCTGGCGGAGGCCTCGAGCCTCAAGCGCGACGTGGTCGACGGGCTCGACATCGTCATCATCCGCGAGCTCACCGGTGGCGTCTATTTCGGCGAGCCCAAGACCATCACCGATCTCGGCAACGGTCAGAAGCGCGCCGTCGACACGCAGGTCTACGACACCTACGAGATCGAGCGCATCTCCCGCGTCGCCTTCGAGCTTGCGCGCAAGCGCAAGAACAAGGTGACCTCGATGGAGAAGCGCAACGTGATGAAGACCGGCGTGCTCTGGAACGAAGTCGTCCAGCAGGTGCACGCGCGCGAGTTCAAGGACGTCGAGCTTGAGCACCAGCTCGCCGACGCCGGCGGCATGCAGCTCGTGCGCTGGCCGAAGCAGTTCGACGTGATCGTCACCGACAACCTGTTCGGCGACATGTTGTCGGACGTTGCGGCGATGCTGACCGGATCGCTCGGCATGCTGCCGTCGGCCTCGCTCGGCGAGATGGATCCGAAGACCAAGAAGCGCAAGGCGATGTACGAGCCGGTGCACGGCTCGGCGCCCGACATCGCCGGCAAGGGCGCGGCCAATCCCATTGCGATGATCGCGTCGTTTGCGATGGCGCTGCGCTATTCCTTCGACCGCGGCAAGGAAGCCGATCTGATCGACAGGGCGATCGCCGCCACGCTCGATAAGGGCCTGCGCACGGCGGACATCAAGTCTGACGGCTGCAAGCTCGTCGGCACCCGCGAGATGGGCGACGCCATCCTCGCGGAGGTGGAGAAGCTCGCAGGTTAAGCACTGCTGCGGCACAACAATTCCAACCCCGTCATCCTGAGGTGCGAGCCGCGTGAGCGGCGAGCCTCGAAGGACGACGGCCCGGAAATGTTGTTGCGCCGTGGCCGTGCATCCTTCGAGGCTCGGCCGTTCGGCCTCGCACTTCAGGATGACGGGTCGAGGTTGTTGCTCGCCTCGTCGCTTAACGCTGAGTTAACCCCGCTATTCACGCCGGTGCAGAAAGCGCTTGACGAATCGAGACCCGGGCCACCCATATGGTGCCAATCACGGTCCTTGGGCCCTATATCTTGTAGGGTTTGAAGCTAAGAGGGAACCCGGTGAGCCGTCAGGCGATTCCGGGGCTGCCCCCGCAACTGTCAGCGGCGAGCGGAAGCCACTTTGGTCACTGGTGCAGGACGCACTGGGAAGACCCGGCAACCCGCAGCGACCCGCGAGCCAGGAGACCTGCCGTGATCGATGAAACGTCCTCGGGCGGGGTGTCCCGGTGGGGCGCTTGCAGCCGCCGGGGACATCGCGCCCCGGATTGACCCGCAAGCCGTCCGCTGGCCTCGGCCCCAATTTGATGGGGTTGCCGATGTCTATCGCATTTGATTTCGATCGTCGGGGCGATCTGGTGGCGCCGAAAGGTATCGCCGCCAAGCCGGTCACGCCAAGTCCGCGCGCCGTATCACGGCCTGCGCCGCAGCCGCCAAGTTCTGCGCCACCAAGCCCGGCGCCGCTGCCGGCGCCGTTGGCGCCGCTGCCGCGTCCATCTGACCTGACGCTCGATCGCAGCCGCGACGATCTCCTGACCGCGTTCGGCAAGGCGACGCTGAACGATCGCTATCTGCTCGAAGGCGAAAGCTACCAGGACATGTTCGCGCGCGTGTCCTGCGCCTTCGCCGACGACGTCAAGCATGCGCAGCGGCTCTACGATGCGATGTCGCGGCTGTGGTTCATGCCGGCGACGCCGGTGCTCTCGAACGGCGGCACGAAACGCGGGCTGCCGATCTCGTGCTTCCTCAATTCGGTGCCGGATTCGCTCACCGGCATTGTCGACACCTGGAACGAGAACGTCTGGCTGGCGTCGAACGGCGGCGGCATCGGCACCTATTGGGGCCGCGTCCGCTCGATCGGCGAGAAGGTGAGGGGCGGCGAGACCTCCGGCATCATTCCCTTCATCCACGTGATGGACGGCCTCACGCTCGCGATCAGCCAGGGCTCGCTGCGCCGCGGCTCGGCCGCGGTCTATCTCGACATCCACCATCCGGAGATCGAGGAGTTCCTGGAGATCCGCAAGGCGTCGGGCGATTTCAACCGCAAGGGACTCAATCTCCATCACGGCATCAACGTCACCGACGCGTTCATGCACGCCGTCCGGGACGGCGCGATGTTCGCGTTGCGCAGCCCGAAGACCAACGAAGTCATGCGCGAGGTGAACGCCCGCCAGCTCTGGCAGCGCATCCTGGAGACGCGCTTGCAGACCGGCGAGCCCTATCTTCTGTTCATCGACACGGTGAACCGCGCGCTGCCGAAGCATCAGCGCGAGCTCGGCCTCAAGGTCTCGACCTCCAATCTCTGCAGCGAGATCACGCTGCCGACCGGCGTCGACCATCGCGACGAGGAGCGAACCGCGGTGTGTTGCCTGTCGTCGCTCAATCTGGAGACCTGGCATGAGTGGTGCGACGCGCCGGGCTTCGTCGAGGACGTCATGCGTTTCCTCGACAACGTGCTGACGCATTTCATCGAGGTCGCGCCCGACGGCATGAAGCGCGCCCGCTACGCCGCGCTGCGTGAGCGCTCGGTCGGGCTTGGGGTGATGGGCTTCCACTCGTTCCTGCAAGCGGAAGGCTTGCCGTTCGAGGGCGCGATGGCGAAGTCATGGAACATGAAGATGTTCCGCAAGATCAGGCGCGATGCCGACGCGGCCTCGGTGGCGCTGGCGAAGGAGCGCGGGCCGTGTCCCGACGCCGCCGAACGCGGCATCATGGCGCGCTTCAGCCACAAGCTTTCGATCGCGCCGACCGCCTCGATCAGCATCATCTGCGGCGGCACCAGCGCCTGCATCGAGCCGATCCCGGCGAACATCTATACGCACAAGACGCTGTCGGGCGCGTTCTCGATCCGCAATCATCACCTGGAGACCATCCTCCGGCGCAAGAACGCCAACACGCCGGCGGTGTGGCAGTCGATCATCGAGCACGAAGGCTCGGTCGCGCATCTCGACATGCTGGACGAGCGGGAGAAGGCGGTGTTCCGCACCGCGTTCGAGATCGATCAGCGCTGGGTGGTCGATCTCGCCGCCGATCGTGCGCCGTACATCTGCCAGAGCCAGTCGATCAATCTCTATCTGCCGGCCGACATCGATAAATGGGACCTGCACATGCTGCACTGGACGGCATGGAAGCGCGGCATGAAGAGCCTCTACTACTGCCGTTCCAAGTCCATCTCGCGCGCGGCCTTCGCCGGCAAGCTGGCGGGCGATGAGGCCGCTCCCGTCGCGATGCAAGTGGCGGTCCGTACCGACTATGAGGAGTGCCTCGCATGTCAATAATCGTCGATTTCGCCGGCATCGATCCGCGCACGCTGATCGGCAAGGGCAAGGTCGGGCTGCTCGATTCCACCGGCACCTACGACGTGGACCGCTATTCCTGGGCCTACGAGTTCTGGAAGCGCCAGCAGCAGACCCACTGGATGGGCGAGGAGGTGCCGCTTGGCGCCGACCTCAAGGACTGGGCGTCGGATCGCGTCACGCCCGAGGAGCGCGCGCTGCTGACGCAGATCTTTCGCTTCTTCACGCAGTCGGACATCGAGGTCGGCGACAACTACCTCAAGCGCTATATCCCGATCTTCCAGCCGCTGGCGGTGCAGATGATGATGGCCGCCTTCACCAACATGGAGACGGTGCATATCGACGCCTATGCGCTGCTGCTCAAGACGCTCGGCATGCCGAAGACCGAGTTCGAAGCGTTCCGCGACTATGCCGAGATGCGCGCCAAGGCCGACTACATGCACGAATTCGGCGTCGACACCGTCGCCGACGTCGCGCGCACGCTGGCGATGTTCGGGGCTTTCACCGAAGGCATGTCGCTGTTTGCAAGCTTCGCCATGCTCTTGAACTTCCCGCGCCACAACAAGATGAACGGGATGGGCCAGATCGTGAGCTGGTCGGTGCGTGACGAGAGCCTGCACTGCGAAGGCGTCATCAAGCTGTTCCACGAATGGAATCGCGAGACCGGCGCGGTCACGAAGTCGGTCCGCGACGACATCGTGGACGTCGCGAAGACCATGGTCGGCCTGGAGGAGCGCTTCGTCGACTTGGCGTTCGGGCTTGGCGGCATCGAGGGCATGACGCCGCAGGAGATTCACGCCTATGTGCGTTATGTCGCCGACTGGCGGCTGACGCAGCTCAAGCTGCCGACCGTGTTCGGATATTTCGAGAGCGGCCGAGGAAGGCTACCGCCAGGTCAGGCCGCATCCACTGCCGTGGCTTGTCGAGATCCTCAACGGCGTCGAGCACGCCAACTTCTTCGAGCAGCGCGCCACCGAATACTCGAAGGGGGCCAGCCGCGGAAGCTGGGACGGCGAGGCGGGCGTGTGGGCGGCGTTCGAACGCCTAGTGGCCTGATTCTGACATTCGCATCCCGTTTCCGCGGGCGCATTTCTGCGAATGTCAAATCCGTCTCCACTGGAGGCGCGCCGGCTCCCGGCTGAACGCAAACGCATGGGCCGCGCATCGCCGGGCGGCCCATGCGTTCACCAACATGCATTCACACCAAGCTCATTAGTAGGACGTCTTAGTGCGTCTTGTCAGTGAGATCTGGCTTTGCGATTTCGGGCATGCTCGCGCTGTTGGGCGCTTTGCTCCTCCGCAAACGCGGCACATCGATGCCATCGCTTGGCCATCCCGGTCCAAACCGCTTTGCTTTCCGGTTCGCGTGCAAGTTTCGCCATGAACTCGCACTCGGCGGCATGCCGCATGAAGTATTCCGAAGGCGTCATCCGTTATCTCCCGTCCGCCACCCCAGGCCCACCACAGGTCGGCTACCCGACATTTTTACTAAACCCGGGAACCCGCTTGCAGTTCCGGTTCCGCAACGTCTACAGCGCAGGTTCCGGCCTGCGACATTCGGCGGTTCCATCGATGCTTTTCCGCCCGCTTGCGAACGCCTAGGGTGGCGCCGCAATGCGAGGGCGGAGGAGAGTGTCGATGTCGTGGAAGGCTGTTGTCGCGGGCTTGGTTGCTGCGGCTCTGATATCGATCGCGGGCCCCGCCGCCGCCCAGACGGGCACAGCGTCCTGGCCCACGCAAACCATCCGCCTGATCGTGCCGTTCCCGGCCGGCGGCTCGAACGACGTGATGGGGCGGCTGCTTGCGCCGCATCTGGAGAAGGCGCTCGGCCAGACCGTGATCGTGGACAACCGTCCGGCCGCCGCCGGACAGGTCGGCACCGAGGCGGTGGCGCGCGCGACGCCGGACGGTCACTCGCTGCTGCTGGTCGCCTCCTCGCACACGGTGCAGCCCGCGCTCAATCCGAAGCTGCCGTACAACACCGAGAAGGATTTCGCGCCGGTCTCGCTGGTCAACACCAACGCGATGTTCTTCTTCGTCCATCCGAGCGTGCCGGCGAACACGCTGACGGAATTCGTCGAGCTCGCAAAGAAGGAGCCCGGCAAATACAACTACGCGTCGCCGGGCGTCGGCAGCCAGACCCAGCTCACCATCGAATTGCTCAGCCGTCGCACCGGCATCAAGCTGCAGCACATTCCCTACCGCGGCGGCGCGCCGGCCACCCAGGCGATGCTCTCGGGTGAAACGCATTTCACCATGCTGGCGCCGAACATCATCTTTCCGCACATCGACGGCGGCAAGATCCGCGCGATCGCGACCGGCGACCGCAAGCGTCATCCGCGGCTGCCGAACCTCACCACCACCGAGGAACAGGGGTTCAAGGGCCTCGAAGCGATCCAGTGGGTCGGCGTCTTCGCCACCGCCGGTACGCCGAAGCCGGTGATCGATCGCCTGAACAAGGAGATCAACCGGATCATCCATCTGCCCGACGTCGTCGCGGTGCTCGACAAGCAGGGCGTTTCGCCGACCGGCAGCACGCCGGAGGAATTCCAGGCGCTGATCTCGCGCGAGATCAGCCAATGGCGCGATGTCGCCCGCGAAGCGAACATCAAGCTCAATGATTGAGCTTGCGCGGGCTTGCATGGCCGGAGTGAACACATGACATCGCGGCGGATTGTTTTGGCGGGCGTGATGGTTGCCGCCATCGCGGCTTCGTCCGCGCCACGCGCAGACCTATCCGAACCAGACCGTCCGCATGATCGTGCCGTTCGCCCCCGGCGGATTGAACGACACCACCGCGCGGCTGCTGCAGCCGCAACTGGAAAAGGCGCTCGGCCAGACCGTGATCGTCGACAACCGCCCGGCGGCGAGCGGCATCGTCGGCACCGAGGCGGTCGCCAAGGCTGCGCCCGACGGGCATTCGCTGCTGGTGGTGGCGTCGTCGCACGCGGTGGTGCCGGCGACCAATCCAAAGGTGCCCTACAACATCGAGCGCGATCTCGCGGCCATCACGCTCGTTTCCAAAAATCCGTTCTTCTTTGTGGTGAATTCGAAGGTGCCGGCGAAGACGCTGCAGGAGTTCGTCGCGCTCGCGAAGAAGGAGCCGGACAAGTACAACTATTCGAGCCCCGGCGCCGCCGGTCATAATCACCTCGTCACCGCGTTGTTCAGCGCCCGCGCCGGCATCACGCTGCAGCATGTGCCGTTCCGCGGCGGCGCGCCGGCGATCCAGTCGCTGATCGCGGGCGATACGCATTTCGCGGTGATCTCGCCGCTGGCGTCGCTGCCGCACATGAAGGCGGGCACCGTGCGCGTGCTCGCGGCCGGCGGGCTCGAACGCGATCCGCAGTTCCCCGACATTCCGACCGTGGCGGAATCAGGCTATCCCGGGTTCGAAGCGATCCAGTGGGTCGGCATCTTGACCACCGGAGGAACGCCGAAGCCGGTCGTCGATCGGCTGAATGCGGAAGTGAACAAGGCGATCCGCGATCCCGCGACCGTGGAGCGCTTCAAGCAGCTTGGCGTCACCGTCGCCGGCGGCAGCGCCGACGCGTTTCACAAGCAGATCACGAGCGAGTACCGCAACTGGGTCGAGATCGCCCGCGAAGCGGGCATCAAGGCCGAGTGACGGCTCAATCCCGCAGCGGAAATTCGTCGGTGTGCGGCAGCCACGAGCCCGGTACCAGCGGCCAGTCGACGTGCGCGAGCGGCGGCTCGACGGGCCGAATCTCCGCTGCATCGGGGATGACCGCAAGCAGCAGATGGGACGGCTGCGCGCGGTCGTGATGGATCGTGTTCTCGACCGGCCACGGCAAAAGCTGCACGTCGATCTGCCGCAGGAAATTGGTGTAGTGCAGGTCTTCGCTGGCGATCTGCAGCTCGATCCGGTGGCCCTGTTTGAACGTCCGGCAGAGCGGCGACAGCTCGATCTGAAATTCGTAACTGCGGTTCGGCTCCAGCAGCTCCTGCCGATCGAATGGATGATACGGCTGGCCGGGCCGTGAGCGCGCCGGATCGACGGCGCGGAATGACGCCTTGAGGATGCCGCGGGTGGCTAGCTGCGGCGCCCCGCTCGGCGGCACGTCGAAGACCTTCACGAACCAGGCGGTGTCGATCGCGCTCGACGCGGCGTGCAGCGTCAGGCTCGCCGGTCCCCAGACCTTCAAGTCGTTTTCGAGCGGCGGCGTCGCGTAGGAAAGCACAGGCTTGCCGGCAGTGAGCTGCGCATAGGAGTCCGGCATCCGGTAGCGGTCCGGGGCTTCTTCTTCTGGGCGTTCGAGGCTGAGCGACGCGCCGCCGCGCAGGAACAGCGGCGTCCATTGCGTGCGCTTGAGCGGATATTCGTGCTCGTAACGCCACTGCCGCGTGCCGGGATCGAAGATCGCCACCTCCGGCTCCTGCATGATCCCGGTGTCGATGCCTTTGAGCCAATGGTCGAACCAGCGCAACATGTGCTGGTTCAGTGCGCGGTTGGTGAGATAGCGCAGATGCGACCAGAAGCCGGTCGGCGGAACGACGACGAGCTTCTTCGGCGCCTTGATCTGCGGATAGCCCCAGAGCTGACCGCGGAAATGCGTCTGCCCGCCCTGCGGCGCGATGTTCATGATCGGCACCGCGATCCGGTCGAGCTTGGAATGCGCGGAGCGCTCCCAGTACCACGGCCCGTCATAGGGCCGGCGCGCCAGCTCGTAGGTGAGGTTCATCGGCGCGAGCTTGCCGTCGACCTCGCCGGGCCATGCCATCATCGCGGTGTGATAGTGGATCCATCCGCTCAGGAATCCGTGATGATAGACGCCGCCCTGGTAGCAGAGGTCGCGGTAGATGTCGGTCGTGCCGTCGCACGGACAGATGCATTTGAGATGCGGCGGCTGTTGCGCGGCGGTGTGATACTGGCTCCAGCTCCAATAGGAATCGCCGATCATCCCGACATTGCCGTCGCACCACGGCTGCGCGGCGATCCATTCGACCAGGTCGTAGCCGTCGTGCTGCTCATTCTCGTCGAGAAAATTCCACTGCCCTTGTGACAATCCGGCGCCGCGCGCCTGCGCGATGACGTGGACGTAACCTTTCGGCACGTAGAAGCCGGTCGCGCCGGACTCGATCGCGTGGCTCCAGTGCGGTGGCTTCTGCTGAATGTCCTTCGAATAGGGCGATACCGACAGCAGCGCGGGATAGCGGCCGGGCGCGATCGGCCGGTAGACGTCGACGGCCAGCCGGATGCCGTCGCGCATCGTGACAGAGACGCTCTCGTCGAGCGCCACGCCCGGAGGCGGCTCCGGCGAGCGCACCAGTTCGCGGGGATAGGTCAGCGTGACGTCGGGCTTGGTCGCTTCAGGCATCCTCGTGCGCTCCCCGCAGCGGACATTGCGTGGCGCAGACTACCTTGAGCCGCTGACATGGGGATACGGCGCGCGAGATCGTGCGCAGCAATCGTCAAGCTAAGTCAGATCGGCCGGTCGCGGCGATCAGCAGCCGAGACAATAATTCCACGGCCACGGATTGTCCCGGCCCGGCAAAGTGAACGGTCCCGGCAGCGCGCTTTGTTCGATATACATTCCGGCGCGGTTGTCGGCCACGCTGCCCGGGTAGTAGGTCGGCGGGAGCGCGTAGTCGGTGAACTTGCGTTCGCCCGGGAGCACGTAAGTGCCGGCGTCAAGGAAGCTGCGCCGCTGCACTGTGATGCGCGCGCGGGGCGGGGCCATGCTGATCGGGACCGGCCCATATTTCTTGGCCGCCACCCGCTTCTGCTTCTGAGTCTGGGCATCCGCCGGCGTGACCGCGACGGACGAGAGCGCGACAGCCGCGGCACAAAAGACGGCAGCCCAAATTTTCGTTTTCATGTTGCCTCACCCCAATTCAGGTCCGCACTCTAGCCGGTTTTGCCGCCCGGTACAGCAGCGCACGGGCAACACCCGATCACTGTCGGCTGTTCCGGGCCAGCGGCGTCATTTTACCACAACGGCTATTAATGACATGAATATTTCCTAGAATAGCAAGACATTAGAAAAAACGATCACAGGAGACGTCCATGCCACGCAAGATCGAACGGTCGATTGAGGAGCTTTATGAGGCCGATCCGGAGCGGGCCGAGGCAGCCGTCTTCGGACGCAAGGTCGATGTGAATCGCCGGGGCTTCCTGGGCGGCAGCGGGCTGGCCGCCATGAGCGCCGCCGTCGGCGGGACGATCCCGTTCGCCGCGAACATGCCCGGCGGCTTGATCCCAGCGGCGCTCGCACAGGAGAAACCGGTGCCAAGCAAAGGACCGCAGTATCTGAAATTCCCCGGCAAGCATGACGGGCTGGTGGTGCTCGGCGACCGTCCGCTGGTGGCGGAGACGCCGGAGGCCCTGCTCGACGACGACACCACGCCGACCTCGAAGTTCTTCGTCCGCAACAACGGCACCCTTCCGGACCCGGTGAAGGACCCCGATAGCTGGAAGATCACCGTCGATGGCGAGGTGAATCAGAAACTCGAGATCACCTTGGGCGAGCTCAAGAAGCGGTTCCGGCCGGTCACGCGGCGCCTCGTGCTCGAATGCGGCGGCAACGGCCGCTCGTTCTTCACGCCGACCGCGCGCGGCAACCAGTGGACCAATGGCGGCGCCGGCTGCGCGGAATGGACCGGCGTGCGCCTCGCCGACGTCATCCGCGCGGCGGGACTGAAAAGCTCCGCGGTATACACCGGGCACTACGGATCGGACGGCAGCCTGGCCGACGCCAGCCGGCCCTCGATCGCGCGCGGCATGCCGATCCGCAAGGCGATCGACCAGAACAACCTGATCGTCTGGGCGATGAACGGCGAGCCCTTGCCGAACATCCACGGCGGGCCGGTCCGGCTGATCGTTCCTGGCTGGCCGGGCTCGCTCTCGGCGAAGTGGCTCACCCGCATCTGGGTGCGCGACAAGGTGCATGACGGTCCCGGCATGGGCGGCACGTCCTATCGCGTCACCGTCAAGCCGATGATCCCGGGCGGCAAGCCCGACGACAGCAATTTCCGCGATCTCGAATCGATGCCGGTGCGCTCGATCATCACCAGCCCGGCGAACGGCACCAAGCTTGCCGGCACCGTGCGCGAGATCAAGCTGCGCGGCGCGGCGTGGGACGGCGATCTGGCGATCCGGCGGGTCGACGTGTCGGTCGACTACGGCGCGACCTGGCGGCCGGCGCAATTGCATGGCCGCGAAGAACCGCTATGACTGGCGGCGCTGGACGGCGACGGTGCGCGTGCCGAGCGAGGGCTATTACGAGATCTGGACGCGGGCGACCGACCAGCGCGGGACCATGCAGCCGCATATCGCCGGCAACTGGAACCCGCAGGGCTATGGCGCGAACCCGATGCATCGGATCGCGGTGCTGGTGGGATAATCTACAGGCGTCATGGCCGGGCGTTGTCCCGGCCATCCACGTCTTGCTTGCGCTAGGAAAAAGACGTGGATGCCCGCGACAAGCGCGGGCATGACGAACCGAGACCTCGTCATGAGACTTCGAGCGATTTGGTTGCTGGCTGTCTTGGTGCTTCTGGCCGCGTGCCCCGCGGCCGCGGAAACATTCACGCCGAGCGAGGAGCGCCAGGAGGACTACCCGGAAGGTGCCGGCCGGGAGCAGACCTTCTATGCCTGCATCGCCTGCCACGGCTTCAAGATCGTCGCCCAGCAGGGACAAACCCGCCAGCAGTGGGACGACACTTTGAATTGGATGACCCAGAAGCACGGCATGCCGCCGATGGACGGTGATTTCCGCAAGGTCGTGCTTGATTATCTGGAATCCGCATTCCCGCCGCGCCGGGCGCCGGGCGGGTGGAAAAATCCGTTCAGCGGGCAGTGAGTCGTCAGAACTGGTGCATTCGCGCGCGAGCGCGGCGATGTGGATTGCGCTTGCGGCACGCTCCCGAGCGGGCAAACTATCGCGCCGCCACGCTGCCGCGAAGCGGCGGCCGAGTCCGTCCTGCGACCCGATCACCGTCGATCGCCGATATGCGGGTGGGCTGCTCCACCGCCGCCCAGTCGGGGCGCAGTCCCGGCCCGGAGGAGGCCCCGTCCAGCTCCAGGATGGAGACGATCACCAAGCCGAGCGCCCCGAGCACGGCGATATAGCCGAGTACGCCGGCCAGAAAGGCCGTCAGTTCGTCCGCCATACGGCGCAGTGCAGTCCCCACAACCAACCCCCGAATCAACCCGAAACCGTTGTATTTGGCTGGATTCTCCCCTAGAAGCGCTGGCGTCCGGTTTTCGCGCGGCAGCGCGGCGGGCGAAATCGCTTCGGAGAGTTAATGATGGGTTACAAAGTCGCCGTCGTGGGCGCCACGGGCAACGTGGGCCGCGAAATGCTCGAGATCCTCGCCGAGCGGGCGTTTCCCGCCGACGAAGTCGTGGCGCTTGCGTCTCGCAGGAGCCTGGGCACGGAAGTGTCCTTCGGCGACAAGACGCTCAAGGTCAAAGCGCTCGAGCATTGCGATCTCTCCGACATCGACATCTGCCTGATGTCGGCCGGCTCGCCGGTGTCGAAGGAGTGGTCGCCGAAGTTCGCCGCCGCCGGCGCGGTCGTGATCGATAACTCGTCGTGCTGGCGCTACGACGCCGATGTGCCGCTGATCGTGCCGGAGGTGAATGCCGACGCGGTCGTAGGCTTCCGCAAGAAGGGCATCATCGCCAATCCGAACTGCTCGACCGCGCAGCTCGTGGTCGCGCTCAAGCCGCTGCACGACAAGGCCAAGATCACGCGCGTCGTGGTCGCGACCTATCAATCGGTCTCGGGCGCCGGCAAGGAGGCGATGGACGAGCTGTTCTCGCAGACCAAGGCGGTGTTCCAGATCGACGAGGTCGTGCCGAAGAATTTTCCGAAGCGCATCGCCTTCAACCTCATTCCGCACATCGACGTCTTCATGGAGGACGGCTACACCAAGGAAGAGTGGAAGATGATGGTCGAGACCAAGAAGATTCTCGACCCCAAGATCAAGCTCACCGCCACCTGCGTGCGGGTGCCGGTGTTCGTCGGCCATTCCGAGGTGGTCAACATCGAGTTCGAGAACCCGATCAGCGTCGACGAGGCGCGCAGCATCCTACGCAGCGCGCCCGGCTGCCTGGTCATCGACAAGCACGAGCCCGGCGGTTACGTCACGCCGTATGAATGCGTCGGCGAGGACGCGACCTATATCAGCCGCATCCGCACCGATCCGACCGTGGACAACGGGTTGGTGCTGTGGGTCGTCTCCGACAATCTGCGCAAGGGCGCGGCGCTCAACGCGATCCAGATCGCCGAGTGCCTGATCAACCGCAAGCTGATCGAGGCCAAGCGCAAGGCGGCGTAGGCCCAATTCGACCGCCGTTTCACGTCATGGCTTCGTCATCGCCAGGAAGCGCCCGGACGCGGCGTCGAGCACCTCGAGCTCGCCGGTCGACACGTTGAAATACGCGCCGTGCAGCGCGAGGTCGCCGCGCTCGCAGGCCGTCCGCACATAGGGGAACGTCATCAGATTGTCGATCGATAGCACCACCGAGGCCTGCTCGAGCCGCGTGTGATAGCTTCCCGGCGCCTGCTCCCGCGGCTCGATGTCCTTCAACGCCGGCGCCACCAGCGACATCCAGCGCCCGATGAAGTCTCCCGGGGGCGCGTTGTCGGCGAAGGCCTGGATGCCGCCGCAGCGGGCGTGCCCGAGCACGACGATGTTGCGCACCTTGAGCACCTTCACGGCATATTCCACCGCCGCCGAGACACCGTGATAATTGCTGTCGGGGGAGTAGGGCGGCACCAGATTGGCGACGTTGCGGACCACGAACAATTCGCCGGGGCCGGCGTCGAAGATGACCTCGGGCGCGACGCGGGAATCGCAGCAGCCCACGATCATGGTCTCGGGCGCCTGGCCCTGTTCCGCGAGCTCGCGGTAGCGGCTCTGTTCCATGGACAGCCGTCCGGACCGGAAGGCGCGATAGCCGTCGTGAAGCCGTGTCGGAAAACTCATCTTCTCAAACCTCAAGTCACGCAATTACTGGCATGCGCGGGATGCGAACGGTAGATTACAAGCTCAACCGAGAAGCAACCCATGTCACTCCGTCCGCGCCGCAGCGCTCTCTATATGCCCGGAAGCAACAACCGCGCCATCGAAAAGGCCCGCACGCTGCCGGTCGATGCCGTCATCCTGGACCTCGAGGACTCGATCGCGCCCGAGGCCAAGGCCGACGCGCGCGAGCAGGTGAGGGCGGCGATCAAGGCCGGCGGCTTCGGGTCGCGTGAGGTCGCGGTCCGCATCAAC
The DNA here is from genome assembly GCA_963785745.1 of uncultured Alphaproteobacteria bacterium. Taxonomy (GTDB): domain Bacteria; phylum Pseudomonadota; class Alphaproteobacteria; order Rhizobiales; family Xanthobacteraceae; genus VAZQ01. Next base: position 30,526 of record CAWAWR010000022.1, on the reverse strand, counting down.
GGCCTCGATACCGAGCATTGGCTCGCCGACGTCGACATGATCCACGATGCGCGCCCGGACGTCATTCTCGTCCCCAAGGTCTCGCAGCCGGTGACCCTGGAAAACCTCGCCGACCGCCTGATGGATCTCGGCACCGACCACAAGATCAAGGTCTGGGCCATGGTCGAGACCCCGATTGCGATCCTCAATGTGCGCGAGATCGCGGCCGTGGCGCATGACAGCGAGACGCGGCTGTCTTGCCTGGTCATCGGCACCAACGATCTTGCGAAGGAAATGCGCGGGCGGATCGTGCCCGGCCGCGCGCCGGTGGTGCCGCTGCTGGTGAACGCGATTGTGGCGGCCCGCGCCTACGGTCTCGATATCCTCGACGGCCCGTTCAACGACCTCGGCAATGCCGGAGGCTTCGCACAGGAGTGCGAGCAGGCGCGCGACCTCGGCTTCGACGGCAAGACCCTCATTCATCCGAACCAGATCGCGGCTTGCCATGCCGCGTTCACGCCGAGCGACGAAGAAATGGCGCAGGCGCGCGCCATCATCGCCGTCTTCGACTTGCCCGAGAACCAGAGCAAGGGCGTGATCGCCCTCGACGGCCGCATGGTCGAGCGGCTGCACGCCGACATCGCGCGGCGCACGGTGGCGATCGCGGACGCGATCGCCGAGCGCGGGGCGTGATGGCGCGCCAGGTCGTCATCGTCGGCGCCGGGCAGGCGGGCTACCAGGTCGCGGCATCGCTGCGGTCGAAGAAATTCGACGGATCGATCGTCATCCTGGGCGAGGAGCCGGTGCTGCCGTATCAGCGGCCGCCGCTGTCCAAGGGCTACGTCAAGGGCGAGGCGAAAGAGAGCACGCTGCTGCTGCGGGCGGCGGATTTCTACACCACCAACAATATCGAGATGCGGCTCGACTGCCGCGTCGACGCCCTCGATCGCGCGGCGCGCGTGGTCGTGCTCGCGGATGGTGCGCGCGTCGCCTATGACAGCCTCGTGCTGGCGACCGGCGGACGGGTGCGGAAATTGCCGGTGCCGGGCGCGGAGCTCGCCGGTGTCGCCTATGTCCGGACGCTCGCCGACGCGGTCGCGCTCAAGCCGCAGGTTGAATCCGCGAAGAATGTCGTGGTGGTCGGCGGCGGTTTCATCGGCCTTGAATGCGCTTCGGTCGCGTCCGTGCTCGGCTGCAGGGTGGTCGTGCTGGAGGCGATGGATCGTTTGATGGCGCGCGTGGTGTCGCCGGTGCTGTCCGACTACTACCGCGACCTGCATCGCTCCCGCGGCGTCGATGTGCGGCTCGGCGCGTCGGTGACGGAGATTGTGGGCGACGGCGCCCGCGTGACCGGCGTGCGCTGCGGCGACGGCGCGACCGTGCCGGCGGATCTGGTCGTCGTCGGCATCGGCATCATCGCCAACGACGATATCGCGAAAGCGGCGGGACTTGCCTGCGACCGCGGCATCGTCGTCGACGCCCTGCTACGGACGTCCGACCCCGACATCTATGCCATCGGCGACTGCGCGGCGTTTCCGCACCCGATGGCGCAGGGGCTGGTGCGGCTCGAATCCGTCCAGAACGCCATCGATCAGGGCAAGACCGTCGCCGACGCGATCATGGGCGACGCCAAGTCCTACGCGGCGGTGCCCTGGTTCTGGTCCGACCAGTACGAGGTGAAACTTCAGATCGTCGGCCTGACGTCGCAATACGACGACACGGTGACGCTCGGCGACGTCGGCTCGGGCAAATTCTCGGTGCTCTATTTCCGCAATGGCGGATTGATCGGCATCGATTCCGTCAACATGCCGAGCGACCACGTCGTGGGCCGCAAGCTGTTCGGCGCCGGGAAGTCGGTGAGCGTCGATGCGGCGCGCGCGCCGGATTTCAGCCTGCGCGCGCAGCTGTAGGGCAATTCTCATTCCGCTCGTCCCCGCGACCCGCCTCCGCTCGGTTGGCTTGCGAGCCCTATTGCTGGTCGGCAATCAGTTGATCGGCCGTGCGCCCGCAATCGCAAAGGAAAATCATATGCCAAAGATTGATGTAGCGGGCGTCAGGTAATCCGCTCTCGAACCGCATGGACGCGTCACAGTCGGGGCAGATTGGCGGCTTGATCGGTGGCAGTGGTGGCGGATTGGTCAGTGCCTAAGCCGGTGATGGGCCATTATGTGTCATTTCATACCCTGTGCCCGTGCTTTCCACTGTACGGCTCCGTACCAACCTTTTGGTTGAAGCCGCGCCGTGGAACTGGTGCCTTAATGGCTGGGGCGCGGATGACAACACTGCAAGCATTCTTGCTGGGAATGGCGGCCGCCTGGTCCCCGGCGGTTTTGGTCCTTGCGTGGGTGTTCGTCCGTCGCCCTCGGAATAGCCTGAAAATCTATCACCCACTGCGCGCCCGCGATGGCGAGCGAACTGTCAGATCACGTGGAGAGCCGAAAGAGTGAGTGTCACAACGATCGCGGCAGTAGCGCTAACGGCAAACGTGATGAGGACGTAGACGCACATCAACTCGACAAGCCTCACAGCGACATTCCCCTGTTTGATGTCGTTTTGCGGTGTGTATAGCCACAAGCGCGCCAACGGGGTGTGACCTACTTCACAGGTGCGGCCAGTTGTCGTGCTTTGGACGTTCAAGACGACGCACGAGCCGCCCGGCTTTATGCAGCACGGCAGCGCGGAGTCACTCGCGGAAGCCAAGGCGAGAAATTAACTCAGGCCACCGCTAATGTGACGAACTTGACCGAAGCCATCGCGGTCCATCGATACCACCGCTGCCCCTATGCGGCGCAGTTCCATTTCATCCGAAAAAATGTTGACACGAAGCCCGGGTGATCGCCGCCCGCCAACGCCATCAGTTAACCCGCCGCGCGGACGAAGGCGACGGCCGTCGGCCACCCGGCGCGTTGGTCCGACGCGCGGCTGCTGCCTTCCCACGCGACAAGTCGGGCCGGGGCGAGTATGGTTCGTCCGGCCAACTCATCCCCGACCACTTCAAAGACTTCTGGTCAGGCTGTGATGATGGACCCGATTTGGCGCTTCATTGATATGGCCGCGGCGCGCCCATTCGCGACGGTAGTCGTCGCGTTCGCAATCTTTTTCGTGGCGTCGCTGTGCGTCCTACTCACTATCGAGTACGCGCGACGCGTTTGGCGTATGCCGATGATCCGCTTGCCGCCTCCGGAGGATCGGGTCCAGCCTGAAACACAAGATGGCAATAATCCAATGGATAGCGTTGTGCTGGGCATTGTACTGTTCATCATCATGGTGAGTGCGATCATTGCGATTTGGACCCAAAGCGGACAATTGAGCAAATAAGTTTCAGACCCAAGCGGAAACGCTTGAGTTCAGCGTCGGGCCCTAATTATTTCTGAGGGTGGATATATTAACAGCATAGCGATGATCCCCACGAAGCAAATCGCAAGGATTATGACCGGTGGTCTTTTGGCGCGCGATGTCAAAGGGTCTTTGCGAAGAAGCCATGCAAAGTAAAGATCATTCAACCTAACGCCTGCAATCAAGATGATGAATGCCACGGCCACTGCGAGCAAAGGCTTCCAGTCAGCGATGGCCAACCAGTCCATCCCCACCTTCTGCAATACAATAGCCGTGATGAAAAGCGCGGCGGTTGTCACGTACAGAGCAGCAATGGTGAGCGCCAGGCGTCTATAGCGGGTGGAGATGATCAACCACCAAGAGTTCGGGTCTCTCCGATCAATTTCGGCGTACACATAAATTACAAGCCAAAAATTCAGCGCGATTGTTACGGCGGCTGCTCCTGCGCCGATCAAAGCGACAATGGCCGGAACTGCGTCGTGCATTAGAACACCCGCCTCCTTCGACCTAGGCGGAGTCTCAGGATTTCCCCCATGGACCTGTCTGTCACGTAACCGTAGACTATCTCAACTAACGTAAGTCCGACCGCTCGGGGGAGAGTGGGGAGAGTATCGCGTTACCGAAACGTGGAGGACGCCATGAACTCAACAGTCCGCTCACGGCGCTGGGACTTAATGTGGATCATTCCGCTGAGCTTGGTGCTTTCGGCATTGGCCTCGGCCGCGCTTGCATTGGCGGTTTTTGAATTGCTGTGATCAAGCCGCGTCCGAGCCAGCCGGACCACGTTTCTATCTGCGCAGGATCGTCCAAGCCCCGGCCGCTATGCTAGCGAAGGCAAGAGCGATCGACCCGTAAAAGACAATCGGAAACCATTCCATCCCTCACCTCCAATTTGGGCGGAAACGCCAACATGGGGATGGGGTTCCAAACGCCCCTGGGAAAATGTTGGTACGGATGCGTACCGTCCGGCCCGTCTGCTGTGGCGGCTTGCCGGCGCAATTCTTCTGGCGTCAGGTCGCGGGGTTTTTCTGACGCGATCGTCATCGGTGAATGGCCGCCTTGGCCGGACTCGATCTTGCAGATTACTTGCAGATTAGCATTTTAGTAATTCACGCCTGACAATGACGCGACGCTGTTCGCGCGGCCCATCACGAAGCCGTATTCTCTTTCGTACAACAGCGCGCGCGAATTTGTTGCCATAAGTTTGTCATCACCGTCGACGCGGCGACTGGCGAATCCGGCGCGTCGTTCAGCGCCAGCGATGCTTGATCGCTTGCGCGAATGCCGAGACTTTCGCTTTCAGCGATGATGCCGTCGCTGACAATCAGCAACGAAACTCCACTCGCAAGTTGGTCGCTGACCAAGCCAGTGACGGCGGGAATCACTTCGCCGCCGTTGACGCCAAAATTCGGGAAGATGCGAAGGCCGTCAGCGTTGACGCGCGATGCGAAGGCCGTCACGCCCAGGGCCGCGCCGCCTTCGCGTTCGACTCGAAGTCGTTGATCTTCTTTTCCTTGACCATGGTCAGGCCGATATCGTCGAGGCCGTTGAGCATGCAATGCTTGCGGTGCGCGTCGATCTCGAACTTCACCACGCCGCCGTCGGGCCCGCGGATTTCCTGCTTCTCGAGATCGATCGAGAGCGTGGCATTGGCGCCGCGCTCGGCGTCGTCGAACAGCTTCTCCAGATCTTCCGGCGAGACCTGGATCGGCAGAACGCCGTTCTTGAAGCAGTTGTTGTAGAAGATGTCGCCGAACGAGGTCGAGATCACGCAGCGGATGCCGAAATCCATCAGCGCCCAGGGCGCGTGCTCGCGCGACGATCCGCAGCCGAAATTGTCGCCGGCGACAAGGATCTTCGACTTCCGGTAGGCCGGCTTGTTGAGCACGAAGTCCGGGTTCTCGCTGCCGTCGTCCTTGTAGCGCTTCTCCGAGAACAGGCCGATGCCCAGTCCGGTGCGCTTGATGGTCTTGAGGAACTGCTTCGGAATGATCATGTCGGTGTCGACATTGATCATCTTCAACGGTGCCGCAACGCCTTCGAGGGTGGTGAACTTGTCCATGATCCGTACGGTCCAGTTTGGAACGGTTTTTGTTTCGGGGGCCGGAGGTGTTTTGTCAAGTATGGCGGGAAACGGGTAGCATCGCGTTTCTTGACGATAGCCGGAGGTTAATGGAGGTGCCCATGCAGGCTGATATTGGCAGGTCTGCTATGCCTTTCCGGACTGGTCACGGCAGCACCCGCCCACGCCGAAACATGGTGCCTGCGCGGGTTCGGTTCCGGTCCTGGGACCTGCGTCTTCATCTCGTTGCAGGATTGCGTGAGAGCCGCTGCCGTCGGCGCTTTCGGCGGCCGCTGCGAGCGCCAGGAATTTACGCCCCGCGCAGCGTCGGACAAGCGCGGGGCCGATCGGACGCGGCCGCTGGAGCGTCGTCCGGAATGGTGGTGGTGAACGCCGCGTCCCGCCCAAGCCGATTGTGGACGGGGTCGCGGAGTTGATACACTGGCCGCAACAGCGACTCGACAAAGGGGTCGCGGAGACAGTGCAACGGGAGAAAAACACAAATGTCACTCGTCGCGGAACGCACCAGCGCCATCACCGTCCACAAGATGCACCCGTACATCGGCGCCGAAGTGCGCGGGGTCGATCTCAGCCGGCCGCTTGACGACGAGACGCTGCGACAGATCAAGGACGCGTGGCATGACAACGCCATGCTGTTCTTCCGCGATCAGAACCTGACAGAGGACGACCAGCGCCGCTTCGCTTCCTATTTCGGTCCGATCGCCAAGCGCGTGCCGCCGCCGCAAGGGTCGGTGAAGGTCGAGACTGTCGCCTGGGACGACATGATGATGATTACCGATCACGTCGACGCCAACGGCAAGCCGATCGGCTCGCTCGGACACGGCGAGATGTGGTTCCACTCCGACAAGTGCTATCACCGCACTCCGCATCGCGCGACGTTCCTCTATGGCATCGAAATTCCATCCGAGGGCGGCGACACCCGGTTTGCCAGCATGTACGCGGCTTATGAGCGGATGCCGGGTGAACTGAAGAAGCGCCTCGAAGGCGTGACGGTGATGCAGGGCTATCAGTACGGCCACGGCCACCGGATCGATCTGTCGATCGATCTCCCATCCATCCATCACTGCAGCCAGCCGCTGATCGTCGTCAACCCCGGCTCCAAGCGGAAGGGCCTTTACGCCGCCAGCGTCAACACGATGTGGATCGAGGGCATGGACCGCGACGAGAGCGAGAAGCTGTTGCGGCAATGCTTCGATATCATCGAAAACGACGAGATCATCTACGACCACAAATGGCGCGTTGGCGATCTGGTGATGTGGGACAACCTCGCGTGCCTGCATGCGCGCACCGACTGGCCGACGGAACAGACCCGGACGTTGCGCCGGTGCACCGTCGAAGGCGAACCGCTCTACTAGAGCTTCGAGCCAGGGAGTCCGCCATGGCCCTCGTCGCGGAAAGACCCACGACCGTTTCGGTCACCAAGCTGCACCCCGTGATCGGCGCCGAAATCCGCGGCGTCGATATGAGCCGGCCGCTCGACGCCGAGACCGTCCGTCAGGTCAGGGACGCCTGGCATCAGCACACGGTGCTGGTGTTCCGCGATCAGCAGCTCTCGGAGGATGACCAGCGCCGGTTCGCGTCCTATTTCGGTCCCGTCGCCAAACGCGTGCCGCCACGCGCGGGCGCGGTCGGCGCCGACACGGCGCTGGACTGGGACGACATGTTGCTGGTGACCGACAACGTCGATGCCGACGGCAAACCGAAAGGTGCGCTCGGGCATGGCGAGATGTGGTTCCACTCGGACAAGTGCTACCACCGGCGGCCGCATCGGGCGTCGTTCCTCTACGGCATCGAGATTCCGTCGGAAGGCGGGCATACGAAATTTTCCAGCTCCTATGCCGCCTACGAGCGATTGCCCGCGGATGTGAAGAAGCGGATCGACGGTGCAATGGTGATGCAGGGCCACCAATACACTACTGGCCGGCGCATCGATCTGACCGTCGATATCGAAACCATGCATCACTGCCGGCAGCCGATCGTCGTCACCAATCCCGGCTCCGGGCGGAAAGGCCTCTACGTCACCAGCCAGAACACCATGTGGATCGAAGGCATGGACCGCGCCGAGAGCGAGGCGCTGCTCGAGACGATGTTCGACACCGCGGAAGACCCGTCGATCATCTACGAGCACGTGTGGCGGGTCGGCGACCTGGTGGTGTGGGACAATCTGGCGTGCCTGCACGCCCGCACCGATTGGCCGGCCGAGCAACGCCGGACCTTGCGCCGCTGCACCACCGAAGGCGAGCCGCTGTATTGAGGCTGCTGCTGCGTACTCAATCTCGATCCGTCATCCTGAGGTGGCCGTGCGTAGCACGGCCCTCGAAGGATGCACGGTCCCGGGCCGGCGCCCTTCGAGGCGCTCGCTACGCTCGGGCACCTCAGGGTGACGGGGAGGGGTTGTGCACTCGTCGGATGAAGCGTTCACGCGTCGCGCTTGAAGCGCTGTTCGCGCAGCACTTCGCAGACCGAGAGGCGGAATTCCGAATAGAATTTTGAGCGGCCGTTGCGCTGCGCCTCGACGTGCTCGGGATGCATGCGCCAGGCCGCGATCGCCTCTTCGGATTCGAATTCCACCAGCGTCAGGCGCTCGCCATCCTCGGCGGCGAAGGCCTTGTGCGCGATATAGCCCGGCATTTGTCTTGCGAGTTCATCCATGCGCGTGGCGGTCGCGTCATAGTCCTCGGTGGCCGCGGGATCGAGCCGCGAGCGAAACACCACGACGATCATCGACGTCACTCCTTTGGACGCGCGGCGCTGGGCGCTCAGCCGCCCTTCTCGTTCTTTGCGATCCCTGGAAGGGTCGTGATCCACGGCAGCGCGGAGCGGAACCAGTTCTGCTTCTTCGGCGCGAACTCCCGGCGCTGGCGCAGGATGCCGACGCGCACGCGGTAGGCATCCTGCACGCCTTCGCCTGGCGACGTCGAATAGATCGGCGAGCCGCAGTGCGGGCAGAACGCCTGAATCCTCGGCGTGCCGCTGTCGGCCGTCAGCTTGAGATAGTCCTTCGGCGTGCCGGTCATCTTGAACGAGGTGCCGCGCACCAGCACCGACACGCGAAACGCCGAGCCGGTGCCGGTCTGGCAATCGGTGCAATGGCAGATCGAGACATTCTCGGGATCGGCTTCGCCTTCGATCTTGATGGCGCCGCAGGCGCAGCTTCCGTCGATTCTCATGGCCCTCTCCCTTGTCCCGCGCTTGGCGCTTATTCCACGCCGGCTTCGATTGCGGCCATGTCCTCGTCCGACAGGCCGAAATGGTGACCGATCTCGTGCACCAGCACATGCGTGACGATCGAGTTGAGCGTCTCGTCGTGCTCGGCCCAGTACAGCAGCATCGGCACGCGGTAGAGCCAGACCATGTTCGGCATCTGGCCGGTGACGCCGCTTTCCGATTGGAACGGCAGCCCGACACCCTGGAACAGGCCCATCAGCTCCAGCTCGCTCTCGACGCCCATGGCGTCGAGGACCTCGTCGGTCGGGTATTCGGTTACGCGGATCACAAGATCCTTGCACAGCGTGCGGAATTCCTCCGGCAGTTGCCGGTAGGCGTCGTCCGCCATCTGCTCGAGCTCGTCGAGCGACGGCGCCTTGGTGGCGCGCCAGCGGTCCGGTTGTGGGGATGCGGTCATCCCCGCTTTTCTACGGGACGGTGGGCCGGCGGCCAAGACGGCGTGTGAGGCGTTGACGGTCGGCCCGTGATCGGCGACCGTAGGCATGTTCAGCGGCGGGGGGGCCGTCATGACGGTAAAGACCACGATCGGGATCGTTGCGGCGGCGCTGTTGCTTGGCACCGGCGCTGCGGCCTATGCGCAGACGCCGGAATTTGATCGCACGTTCCAGGACGTGAAGGGTCCGAAGGCTCCGCAACCGAAACAAAAAGCCCCGGCCGAGAAACGGAAGGCGCCGCCGCAGCGCGCGCAGCAGCAGCGCGCGCCGGCGCGTATCACGGTGCGGCCGGTTCTGCGCTACCGGCACGACGCGACGGAATTTCCGCGCACCGACAATCTTGGTTACCCGGGCCCAAACGCCGTGCGGCAATGCGTCTCGTGGCTGCAGCCTGAATATCGGCTGAGCGGAACCGTGGTCACGCCGCAAATGCGCTGCTGGTGGCAGCGCGGCTGAACGGCCGTTCACTGAAACTTAAACCAGTTCCAGGCGTTATCACTCCGGGAGCGACCCTGGAGGTAACAGTCATGTACAAGAGTCTCGCAGGCATTGCGGCTGCAGCGGTGCTGACCCTGGCAGCCGTGCCGACGGCACCGGCCAATGCGGCGCCGATCCGTAGTGCGCCCGGCCTCGCTGAGCATCAGTCCGGCGTCGAGCAAGTCCAGTATCGCCGCTACAATCGCCGCTACTACCGTGGCTACTACGGCCCACGCCGCGGCTACTATTACGGCGGCAGCCCGTACTATTACGGCGGATACGCGCCCTATGCCTACGCGCCGTATCCTTATTACCGGCGGTACTATGGGCCCCGTGTCGGCGTCGGCATCGGACCGTTCGGGTTCGGAGTCTGGTAACGCGTCGCGTTATTGGATGATGTGAGTGTCGGACAAAGTCGGAAACCTGAGTGTCGAATGCATCAGGCCCGCCGTGTGGCGGGCCTGATCGCGTTTCGTCTGAGCAATCGCCAGCGGCGCGCTGAACGTCAGTTCCACTCCCGCACGTCCACGAAGTGCCCCGCGATCGCGGCGGCGGCCGCCATCGCCGGCGACACCAGATGGGTGCGGCCCTTGTAGCCCTGCCGGCCTTCGAAGTTGCGGTTCGAGGTCGAGGCGCAGCGCTCGCCGGGTGCGAGCTTGTCGGGGTTCATCGCGAGGCACATCGAGCAGCCGGGCTCGCGCCATTCGAAGCCGGCCTTCACGAAGATCTTGTCGAGGCCTTCCGACTCGGCCTGCTCCTTCACCAGGCCGGAGCCCGGCACGATCATCGCATTGACGCCGGCGCGTACCGTCTTGCCCTCCGCCACCTTGGCGGCGGCGCGCAGATCCTCGATGCGTCCATTGGTGCAGGAACCGATGAACACGCGATCGATCGCGATGTCGGTGACCTTCTCGCCGCCCTTGAGGCCCATATAGTCGAGCGAGGTTACCGCGGCGCGCCGCTTGTTCTCGTCGGCGATCTCGCTCGGGATCGGCACGCGGCCGGTGATCGAGATCACCTGCTCCGGGCTGGTGCCCCAGGTGACGAGCGGCGGCAGCTTCGCGGCGTCGAGCCTGATCTCGCGGTCGAAATGCGCGCCGTCGTCGGAGCGCAGCGTCTCCCAGTAGCGCATCGCATCGTCCCAGGCCTTGCCCTTCGGCGACTTCGGACGGCCCTTGAGGAACGCGTAGGCCTTCTCGTCGGGCGCGATGAAGCCCGCCTTGGCGCCGCCCTCGACCGACATGTTGCAGACCGTCATGCGGCCTTCCATCGACAGCGCGCTGATCGCCTCGCCGGCATATTCCAGCGCATAGCCGGTGCCGCCGGCGGTGCCGATCTCGCCGATGATGGCGAGGATGATGTCCTTGGCGGTGACGCCGGCCGGCAGCTTGCCGTCGACCACCGCGCGCATGTTCTTCGACTTCGACTGGATCAGCGTCTGCGTCGCCAGCACGTGCTCGACTTCCGATGTGCCGATGCCGTAGGCGAGCGCGCCGAACGCGCCGTGCGTCGCGGTGTGGCTGTCGCCGCACACCAGCGTGACGCCGGGCAGGGTGAAGCCCTGCTCCGGGCCGATGATGTGGACGATGCCCTGCCGCTTGTCGAACTCGTTGTAATATTCGAGATCGAAGACCTTGGCGTTCTCCGCGAGGTAGGCGATCTGCGCCGCGCTCTCCGGATCGGGATTGGGAAGGTTGCGGTTAGTGGTCGGTACGTTGTGATCGACCACTAAGAGCGTCTTCTCGGGCGCGCGGATCTTGCGGCCGGAAAGGCGCAGCCCCTCGAACGCCTGCGGCGAGGTGACCTCGTGGACGAGGTGCCGGTCGATATAGATCAGGCAGGTCCCGTCGGGCTGCTCGTCGACCAGGTGGTCTTCCCAGATCTTGTCGTAGAGGGTACGCGCTTTGGCCATTCGTCGATCCAGTTGTCGGTATTTGCGGGTCTATTTAATGCCTTGGAGGCGTTCCGAGAAGTGGCGAATTCGCGCACGCCAAGGGGCTAGTCCGCGACCAGCTCGACCTCGATCTTGGCCACGCCCTTGCTCAAGCGCGCGGCCAGAGCGGCGGCATCCTTGACGGTCATGCTGCCGGAGATCTGCACGACCCCATTCTTGATCGGCTCGCGGATGATGGGTTCTGCTGCGACCTGCCCGTCGATCCGAAGCACAAGGGTTCGGCCGATGTTGTTCTGGGTCAGCTCGTAGAACAGGCGGCCGGACCGCGCCGCCAAGGTGATCACGACAACCGGCTCTTTCGTCGTCGTGTCAAAGGTCGCCTCGGCCTTCTCCACCTGGAGCCTGAGCGGCGGCATCAGGCTCTTCCGCTGCGGCGACGGTCCGCCAGGCTGACCCGGGACCGCCGGCGGCGGCGCGGACTGTTCGCCCTTCTGAAGCTTTTCCAGCAGCGTTTCCGCAACGCCGGGAGCAGCGGCGCCCATGCCCGCCAGGCAAAGAAAAAGGCCGAACAAGCCGGCCTTTTTGTATCCCGTCGCCATCGCGATCATCGCGCCTCGCATCAGGACGCCGCGTCGGCATCCCCGGCGCGGTGGTCCTGCTTCTCGGTGATGCGGGCACGCTTGCCGCGCAGGCCGCGCAGGTAATAGAGCTTGGCGCGGCGGACCTTGCCGCGGCGCACGATCTTGATGGAGTTGATCAGCGGCGAGTAGAGCGGGAACACGCGCTCGACGCCTTCGCCGTAGGAGATCTTGCGGACCGTGAAGTTCTCCTGCAGGCCGGCGCCGGCGCGGCCGATGCAGACGCCCTCGTAGGCTTGCACGCGGGCCTTGTCGCCTTCGACGATCTTCACGTTGACGATGACGGTGTCGCCCGGCTGGAAATCGGGGATTTCCTTGCCGGCGGTGAGCTTGGCCACCTGCTCTTTTTCGAGCTCCTGGATCAGGTTCATGGGAAGTCTCCGTGGGCAGCGCCAATCGGTAAAGGCGCGCGGTCTTGTCAGGCTGTCTGGGTCGGCGAGCTTCTACGATACCGGGGCGGCTTTGTCTATTTCGATGACCGGGCGGCGAAAGAGCCCGAAAATCAGGGCTTCTTGCGATCCTTATAGGTCTCCCAAAGGTCCGGCCGGCGCTCGCGGGTCAGCCGCTCGGCTTCGGCCCGCCGCCAGGCTGCGACCTTGGCATGGTCGCCGGACGTGAGCACCTCGGGGATGCCGCGGCCCTCGAACAGCTGTGGCCGGGTGTATTGCGGGTACTCCAGGAGCCCCTGCGAGAAGCTCTCCTCGTCGGCCGAGGCCATCTGGCCCATGACGCCGGGGAGGAGCCGCACGCAGGCGTCGATCAGGACGAAGGCCGCGACCTCGCCGCCGGACAGCACGTAGTCGCCGATCGAGACTTCGGAGAAATTCCGCGCTTCGATGATGCGCTCGTCGACGCCTTCGAACCGCCCGCACAGGATGACCGCGCCCGGCCCGCGCGCGAGCGTGGCGGCGCGCGCCTGCGTCAGCGGCACGCCGCGCGGCGTCATCAGCAGGCGAGGGCGGGTGTCGTCGGGCGAGGATGCGGCGTCGAGCGCGCGCGCCAGCACGTCCGGCTTCATCACCATGCCGGGGCCGCCGCCGGCCGGGGTGTCGTCGACGGTGCGGTGCTTGTCGTTCGCGTGCGCACGGATGTCGGTGACGTCGAGCGCCCAGGTGCCGGCGGCAAGCGCCTTGCCCGCCAGGCTCGCGCCGAGCGTGCCCGGGAACATCTCCGGAAAGATCGTGAGTACGCTCGCGCGCCACATGGCTATGCGGTTCCCGTGTCAGGTTCGCCCGGCGGCGACGCAGCAGCAGCAAACGCCGCGGCATCGACCACGATCCGCCGCGCGGCGATATCGACCATCGGCACCGCCGCCTCGGTGAACGGCAGCAGCACCGTCGTATTGCCCTGCACCGGCTTCACCTCGATGAGATCGCCGGCGCCGAAATTGTGGACCGCGGCGACGCTGCCGAGTCCGTTGCCGTCGGCATCGACCACGACGAGGCCGACCAGGTCGGCATGGTAGAACTCGTCGTCGGCCTCGGTCGCCGGCAAGCGCTCGCGCGGCACGAACAGCTTGGTGTTGGTGAGGCGTTCCGCGGCGTCGCGGTCGTTCACGCCCTTGAGCCGCACCACCAGGTGATCCTTGGCGGCGCGCAGCGTCTCGATCTCGAAACGCTTTGCGCCGTCCTCGCTCTCCAGCGGCCCGTAGGCACGGACCGACTGCGGATCGGCGGTGTACGTCCAGAGCTTCACCTCGCCGCGCACGCCATGCGGCGCCCCGATCTGGGCGACGCAGATGCGTTGGACGCGCGGCGTCACGGGCTACGTCAGGTGGCGGCTGCGGCCGCGGCTTTGGCCTTGGCCTTCTCGGCGGCAGCGGCGACCGCCGCCTCCTTGGCCTTGACGGCTTCTTCCTTCATCACCTTGCGCTGCTTGCGCGGGATCGCGCGCTCCGGATTGTTGCGCTTCTCGCGCTTGGCGATGCCGGCTTCGTCGAGGAAGCGCATGACGCGGTCGCTCGGCGTCGCGCCCTTGGCGATCCAGGCCTTGGTCTTCTCGAGATCGAACTTGAGCCGCTCGGTCTTGTCCTTCGGCAGCAGCGGATTGAAGTAGCCGAGACGCTCGATGAAGCGGCCGTCGCGCGGCGAACGGCTGTCGGCCACCACGATGTGATAGACCGGCCGCTTCTTGGTGCCCGCACGGGCCATCCGGATTTTCAGGGACATTCGATTTTTCCTTTCGTGTGTTTCGTCAGATTCGAATTCTTGATCCGTCATCCTGAGGAGCGAGCGAAGCGAGCCTCGAAGGACGACGGCCAGTGCTTTGCGTAACTTGGGCCGTGCGTCCTTCGAGGGCGGCTGCGCCGCCACCTCAGGATGACGGGGAGAGGTTTGCATTCGCCGCTCATTTCTTCTTCCCCAATCCCGGGAACCCGCCCGGCTTGGCGCCGCCGAGGCCGGGCAGCAGCGGACCTGAGCCGGGGAATTTCGGCGGCAGGCCCGGCATGCTTGTCGGCAGTGCACCGGCGCCGCCGGGCATTTTCTTCGCCAGCTCCGCCATCTGCTCCGGCGTCGGCATCGGCGCGCCGCCGCCGAGCCCGAGCATGTTGGCGATGCCCGCCATCGGGCCGCGCTTGCCCTGGCCCATCATCTTCATCACGTCGGCCATCTGCCGATGCATCTTGAGCATGCGGTTGATGTCCTCGACCTTCACGCCGGCGCCGGACGCGATCCGCTTCTTGCGGCTGGCCTTGAGGATGTCGGGATTCTTGCGCTCCTTCGGCGTCATCGAATTGATCGCCGCCACCTGGCGCTTGAGTAATCGCTCGTCGAGGTTCGCGTTCGCGAGCTGGTTCTTCATCTTGGCGACGCCGGGGAGCATCCCCATCAAGCCGCCAAGGCCGCCCATCTGCTGCATGCCGGCGATCTGGTCGCGCAGGTCGTTGAGGTCGAACTGGCCCTTGCGCATCCGCTCGGCGGTGCGCTGGGCGCGTTCGGCGTCGATCGTCGACGCCGCCTTCTCGACCAGCGAGACGATGTCGCCCATGCCGAGGATGCGGTCGGCGATGCGCGAGGGATGGAAGTCCTCGAGCGCGTCCATGCGCTCGCCGGTGCCCATCAGCTTGATCGGCTTGCCGGTGACGGCGCGCATCGACAGCGCGGCGCCGCCGCGGCCGTCGCCGTCGACGCGGGTGAGCACGATGCCGGTCAGGCCGACGCGCTCGTCGAAGGCGCGCGCGAGATTGACGGCGTCCTGGCCGGTGAGGCTGTCGGCGACCAGCAACACTTCGTGCGGATTGGCGGCGCGCTTCACCTCGGCGGCTTCCGACATCATCGCGTCGTCGAGCGTGGTGCGGCCGGCGGTGTCGAGCAGCACCACGTCATAGCCGCCGAGCTTGCCGGCCTGCAGCGCGCGCTGCGCGATCTGCGCCGGCTGCTGGCCGGCGACGATCGGCAGCGTCTCGACGCCGATCTGCTGGCCGAGCACCGCGAGCTGTTCCATCGCGGCGGGGCGGCGCACGTCGAGCGAGGCCATCAGCACCTTGCGGCGGTCCCGTTCGGTGAGACGCTTCGCGAGCTTCGCGGTGGTCGTGGTCTTGCCGGAACCTTGCAGCCCGACCATCATGATCGGGACCGGCGCCGGCGCATTGAGATCGATCGGATCGCCCTGCGCGCCCAGCGTCTCGATGAGCTGGTCGTGCACGATCTTGACGACCAGTTGGCCCGGCGTCACCGATTTGATGACTTCGACGCCGACCGCGCCGGCTTTCACCTTGTCGGTGAAGGCGCGCACCACGTCGAGCGCGACGTCGGCTTCAAGCAGCGCGCGTCGCACTTCGCGCAACGCGGCGTCGACGTCGGCTTCCGACAGCGCGCCGCGTCCGGTAAGCCGGTTGAGAATTCCGCCAAGCCGTTCCGACAGCGAGTCGAACAAGTTTTCGTCCTCAAGAACGGTCGTCCTTGCGGGCGACCTGTTGTGTTCCAAACACCAATGACGCCCGAGGGCGCATCGCGCTGTCGGGCGGGGGCCTCCGGCCTCTGGGACCGGTCGGCGGGTTCTAAACGTCACATCTCTTGCGAGAGCGCGCGGAACCTATGGTCAGGCCCCGCGCGAGTCAAGGAATACGCCGAAACCTGAGGCTTTTCTGCGTCCTTTGGTGCGCTTATCGCGCGGGCCGGGTTCCGCTAGGCTTCGCGGAAAGGGCGGTGGATGCGGCCGCCGGGAGGGACGTCATGGTCGTTAAGGTGTGGGCGCGGGCGGCGCTGGCCGGGCTGCTGATGGCATCGGCGTCTGCCGCCGCCCAGGACAGCGTCGGCAACTACCCGAACCGCCCCGTCACCTTCGTCGTGCCGTATCCCGCCGGCGGCGGCCTCGACGTCTTCGCCCGCCAGCTTGCGCAGAAACTGTCCGAGCGCATGGGCACGCCCTTCGTGATCGAGAACCGGCCGGGCGCCGGAACCGTCATCGGCGCAGCCCACGTCGCGAAGTCGGCGCCCGATGGCTACACCATCATGCTCGGCACCAGCTCGGCCTTTGCCATCAATGTGACGCTGAACAAGAGCCTGCCTTACGATCCGGCCAGGCATTTCGCGCCGGTCATCTACACCTCGGATGCGCCGTTCCTGTTGCTGGTGCATTCCGATGTGCCGGCCAAGACCGTGGGCGAGTGGATCAAGTGGGTCAATGCGCAACCGAAGCCGCCGTCCTACGGCACGGCCGGGCCGGGTTCGCCGCAGCACATCAGCATGGAGCTGCTGAAGACGCTGACGGGCACAAAACTGATCCACGTTCCCTATCGCGGTGACGCGCCGGCGCTCAACGATCTCGTCGCCGGTCACATCCCGACGCTGTTCGCGCAGCCCACGCCGGTGTTGCCGCTGCTGGGAACCGGCCGGATACGTGCGCTCGGAATCTCGTCGCCCAAGCGGTTCGGCCCGATGGCCGCCATTCCGACCATCGCGGAAGCGGGGGTTCCGGGTTTCGACTTCTCATCCTGGCAAATGATCGTCGCTCCCGCCGGCACGCCGAAGCCGATCGTCGACCGGCTCCACCGCGAGCTGAAGGCGATCCTCGCGACGCCTGAGATGAGAAGAGATTTTGAGGAAACCGGCCGCATCGCGGTCGACAGCCCGCCGCCGGAGGAGCTGCTCAAATTCGTGCGCAACGAGATCGAGCGGCTGGGCAAGGTGGTGGAGTTGGCGGGGATCGCGCGATCGCAGTAGCGGCGTCGAACACAAGGACATCAGCGATGGCACATGTGAGGCTTTGGCGATTGTCGGTTGCGCTCGCCGGCATGCTGGCGGTCTCGATCAATGTCGCGCGCGCGCAGGACTATCCGGCGAAGACGGTGCGGATCATCGTGCCGCTCGCCGCCGGCGGGCTTGCCGACATTTTGGCGCGCACGGTGGCGCAGCAGATGGCGGCGACGTCGGGGCAAACCGTCGTGGTCGAGAACCGGCCGGGTGGGGCAGGGGCGATCGGCGGCGAGGCGGCGGCACGCTCGCCGGCCGATGGCTACACGTTGTTTCTCGGCGGCCAGGGCTCGAACGCGACCCTGCCGCATCTCGCCAAGATCAATTTCGATCCCGGCAAGGACTTCGTGCCGGTCATTCACCTCGCGACCTTCCCGAACCTGCTGGTCGTCAATCCCGCGCTGCCGGTGAAGACCGTGAAGGAGCTGGTCGCGCACGCCAAGGCCAACCCGGGGAAGCTCAGCTTCGCGTCGCAGGGCAACGGCAGTTCCGGCCACATGGTCGCGCGAGCAATTCAAGATGATCGCCGGCATCGACATGGTGCACGTGCCCTACCGCGGCGCCGCGCCCGCGGTGCAGGACCTCGTCGCCGGCCATGTGCAGGTGATGTTCGACAGCGTCACGCTGCAGATGCCGCAGCTCATCGCCGGCAAGTCGCGGGCGCTGGCGGTGATGTCGGAACGGCGCGTCGACGTGCTGCCGGACGTCGAGACCATGATCGAGGCGGGCTTCAAGGAAATGGCGGGCGGCACCTGGTTCGGGCTGTTTGCGCCGACCGGGACGCCGCCGCAGGCCATCGCCTGGGTCAATGCCGAGGCCCGCAAAGCATTTGCGTCGCCGGACGCGCGCCAAAAATTCCTGGCGCAGGGCGCGTCGCTGCCGCTCGGCACGCCCGCGGAGTTCGGCGCGCACGCCGCGGCGGAGCGGGAGAAATGGGGCGAGGTCATCCGCCGGGCGGGAATCAAGATGGAGTAGAAGTCACGAGCGCCTCGTGAGGAGCCTGTGGCCTGGTTGAGCCACAGCACGTTTAACGCGCGTCTTCGACGCGCTATGGCGAAACCCGGGTCGGTTTGCTAAGCCGCGGGGGGTCCCGGATTTCGCTTTGCTCAATCCGGGCTACGAACTCTCTATGTTAGTGCGCGTGAGATTGACCGCCCGACACCTAACAGAGGGTTTTTGCAATGAAGAATATGCTTATATTCGCCAGCGCCGCGTGCATCGTGGTCATGGTGGGGTCTCTAGCATTTGCACAGAGCGCACAATGCCCCAAGGGCGGGCGGTGCCCGGCGGGCACATGCGCCCAAGATGGCGGCATACTCGCTTGTAACGTGGCGAACTGCTCGGCCAAGAACTGCGCCGGGAAGGGGACTTCGAATACCGGGAGTCGCGCCCAATGCTGCTCCGCGTGGTACGGCCGATGCGTCTCGCAAGGCTACCCGGCTGCTAATTGCGCGTCGCTGCGTTCGGGCTGCAATAGCAGCGGCGTGTTCGCGTTTCGAACTGGTACGCAGCCTCGGTGCTAGGCGAGATCAAGAGGTGATATCGAGGGGACATCGAAGCGCGTAGGGCGGATTAGCGTCAGCGTAATCCGCCATTCTTGAACGTCAAACGGCGCGTTACCTTCGGCTAAACTACTAACTAACCCGCCCTACCAAAGAGAACTGAAGCGGGCGAAGGGAATCGAACCCTCGTATGCAGCTTGGGAAGCTGCCGTTCTGCTATTGACCAGCCCGCTATCCACACCGCGAAGATTTCTGTTCATAGTCATGCCGCAACAGAAAGCACTGCGCCTGTTGCATTTCATCCGTGCGCAGCGCCCAAGACACGCGTCGCTATCGACAGGCTATGAACAGATGCAGCCGCGTCTGACTTGATGATCCCTATTTCGATGCCACCTTCGCTGCGTTCCGTCCGCCGAGGGGTACTCTCGCGAGGCATCGTAAGGGCAGGGCGGGATGCGGCGTCCTGCGCGTTGCCGATGCAAGCAGCTCCCGGGAGGCGTCCGGGTCCGGAGCCAACAATCGCCGCAGTGGAGCGCCGAGAGGCGAGCGTCGCCGATGCGACGCGAGGCGCGCCTCGCGACAGCGCGTTTACGCGCGTCCATAGCCCGTCGAAGACGGGCGTGAACGCCCTGGTTGTCGCGCTATGCGCCTGCGGGCCTACGTCACTGGCCCGCCGACGGGTGCCGCTGCACCCGAGCGCCTGTCGGCGCTCCGCTCCCTCATTCTTGCCGAGGGGGCATGCAAACCTCGGAGGGCTCACGCCTCGCGAGAACGGTGGCGCGTGCACGAAGTGCCGTAGAGCGAGGGTGGTAGTTGCGGGCGTCCTCGATTTCGCATTAGCTAAGCGCCGGCACTCAAAGACAAACGAACGGCGCCGCGTTGGGAGGTTTTCGGAATGGATACAGCGACAACAACAAAGGCCGACAGTACGCAGGTCACGTTGACCGGCGCGAAAATCATCGCGGCCGTCAAGCAAAGCGGCGTCGAGTTCATTCTCGCCGTTCCCGATATCGTCACCAGCAAGGGGCTGCTGTTTCCGATCGCGGCGGACAAGGAGCTCAAGCTTGTGCGCGTGTGCAAGGAAGACGAATGCGTCGGCATCGCCTCCGGGCTCAGCTATAGCGACAAGCGCGCGCTGATCCTGATCCAGTACACGGGCTTCCTCGACTCGCTCAACGCCATCCGCGCGGTGGCGGTCGAGTACAAGCAGCCGATCGTCATGATGGTCGGCCTGCTCGGCCACGAGCCGGAGCGGCTGCCGGCCGACTCCGGGCGCTACGGCGTGCGCATCATCGAGCCGATCTGCGACGCGATGGGCATCCCGCATCACTTCCTCAGTCAGGACGCCGACGTGGCCAAGATCAAGCCCGCGATCGACAAGGCCTATGCGGAGTCGTCGCCGGTCGCGCTGCTGGTCGGACGGAGGCCGTCATGATGAACCGCGACGAATGCTTCGAGATTCTCAAGCGCCACATCACCGAAGAGGTGGTGGTCGCCTCCTACAGCGGCGCGCTCGAGTGGAACGACCTCAATCCGCGCGTGCTCAACTACTTCTCGATCGGCGCCATGGGGCTCGGCTCCTCGCATGCGCTCGGGCTTGCGCTCGGGCGGCCGGATCGGCGCGTCGTCGTGCTCGACGGCGACGGCAGCCTGCTGATGAATCTCGGCAGTCTGGTTTCGATTGCGGCCGCCGCGCCGAAGAACCTCGTGCACTTCGTCTGTCACAACGAATGCTACGAGGCGAACGGCGGGCATCCGCTGCCGAATCCCAAGGTCGATTTCGCGGGGCTGGCGCGCTCGGCCGGCTATGCGCAGGTGCACGACTTCTCGGAATTGAAGTCATTCGAACAGCAGGTCGGGCATGTCCTCTCGCAGGAGGGGCCGGTGTTTGCGACCCTGCACGTGAAGAAGAACCGTCCGCTCGTCTACAAATACGACGACCTCTACAAGGCGTCGCGGCGGGTGGCGCTCAAGGCGGCGCTCCAGCAACCATGATGAAGCGCGACGAATGCTTCCGGGTGCTTGCGCGGCAGCTCGGCGATGAGATCGTGCTGCCGGTCTATTCGTCGGCCTTCGACTGGCTGGAGATCGCGCCGCGCGCGCTGAACTATTATTCGTTCGGCGCCATGGGGCTCGGCTCGTCCTGCGCGCTCGGCTTTGCGTTGGGCAATCCCGACCGGCGGGTGATCGTGCTCGACGGCGACGGCAGCCTGCTGATGAACCTCGGCACGCTGGTGACCATCGGCGCCGCGGCGCCGAAGAACCTCGTGCACTTCCTGTGCCGCAACGGCACCTATGAAGCGAATGGCGGGCACCAGATCCCGCAGCAGGATGTCGACTTCTCCGGCCTCGCGCAGGCGGCCGGCTACGCGCACTCCCTGGATTTCGCCGGACTCGATGAATTCGAGGCGGCACTGCCGGCCTTGCTCAAGCAGGACGGCCCGATCTTCGCGGTGCTGCACATCGAGAAGGGCGCGCTCTCGCCGGAGTTCAATTACCGGACTCTGGACGATCCGAAGAAGCGGGACAACTTCCGCGCGGCGCTGCGAGCGTAGTTGAGGACGGCTCTATCCTCCGCTCATTCCCGCGCAAGCGGGAATCCAGAATCTTCTTGCGCTGGGTCCCCGCTTTCGCGGGGACGAACGGAAGAGGATGCCGCGTTACTGCATCGTCGGCTTGCTGGATTCCGGTATCGCCAGCCGGTATCCGATGCCGAGTTCGGTCAGGAGAATGCGCGGCTGGGTCGGATCCTCTTCGATCTTCTGGCGCAGCTTGCGCACGAAGATCCGCAGGTAGTGGGTGTCGTGCATGTGCGGCGAGCCCCACACTTCCTTGAGCAGATATTGATGGGTCACGACGTTGCCGGCGTGCTGCGCCAGGATCTGCAGGAGCTTGTACTCCTTCGGCGTCATCATCACGCGCTGGCCGTTCAAGGTGACGATGCGGGCGGCGAGATCGATGTTCAGCGGACCCGCCTTCACCATCGGCTCGCCGGCCGCGGCGCGCACCTGGCGCCGCATCGCGGCATGCGCCCGCGCCAAGAGCTCCGCCATGCCGAACGGCTTGACCACGTAGTCGTCGGCGCCGCCCTGAATCAGCCGCACCTTTTCAGCCTCGTTCGAGCGCACCGAGAGCACGATGGTCGGGACGGTCGACCAGGCCCGCAGACGCTCGAGCACATCGCCGCCGTCCATGTCCGGCAGGCCGAGGTCGAGGATGATCAGGTCGGGCTGCTTCAGCGTGATCCATTTCAGGGCGTCGGCGCCGGTTTCGGCGTCCTGCACGACGAAGCCGTCGAGTTCCAATCCGGCCCGCAGGAAGCGGCGGATCTGCACCTCGTCGTCGACGACAAGGACAACGGGAGCTGGCTCACTCATCGGGATAGGCCTCCGGTTGCGGGGCGTCAGTGGCAAGTGGGAGAAAGATCGACACGGTGGTTCCCTGATCGGCGCCCTGGCTTACCGCGTGAATGCGGCCGCCGTTGGCGGCCACGAACGCCTTCGCGATCCAAAGTCCGAGGCCGGAACCCGAAGCGATAGCCGAATGGCGCAATCCGCGGAAGAACCGTTCACCGAGATGTGAAAGCTCGTCACCCGTTAAACCGGCGCCCGCGTCTTTGACCGCGAATGTCACGTCATGGCCGTTTCGCTTAGCGGCAACGGCGATCGTGGAACCCGCGGGCGAATACTTGGCCGCATTGTCGACGACCTGGACGAACGCCTGCTCCACCAAGACGGGATCGACATAGATCAACGGCAGATTCGAGTCCATGGCCACGGCAATGCTGTGACTGGACAGCCGCCGCCGCCGCCGTTCCAGCGCGGAATTGACGATATCCTGCGGCTCGATCCATTCCATCCGGGGTTTCACCTGCCCGCGGGTGATGCGCGTGGCGTCGAGCAGGTTCTGGATGTCGTTGTTGAGCCGTTCCGCCTCGTCGTGCACCACGGAGGCCAACGATTTCAGGCGCTCATCGCTGGCGATCGCGGGGGATTGCGTGAGCACGGTGGCGGCGCCGAGGATCGAGGCGAGCGGCGTTCGCAGCTCGTGCGACACCGAACCGATCAGCGCTTCACGCAGCAGCTCGGTTTCCGAACGCATCTTGGCTTCGTTGAGCGTGCGCGCGACGTCGAGGCGCTCCAGCGTGGCGGCGGCGTCCGACAACGCTTCGTCGAGCCGCTGGCGGGTCTCGGCCACCATGTTCTTCGGCGCTTTTCCGAGGTCGATCGCGATCACGCCGAAATCGGGCGTGCGCGGCGAGACGCGGCGCATGAACCAGGTGTTGCCCTGGTTGTCTTCGATCGTGGTCGCCGGAATCGATCCGCGTTGAATTTCGGTGACGGTCGCGCGCATCTCGTCCGGCACGGCCGCGTTGTCCGGGTGACCGTCGTTGTTGCTGGCTTCGTACAGCACGACATTGCGGCGCACGAGGTTGGCGACATACTCCTCGATCGCGAGATAGATCTCGGCCGCCGAGGGCGCCGCCGCGAGCCGCCGCGAGAACGCGTAGAGATCGCTCATCTCGTTCTCGCGCTTGCGCGCCAGTTCGGTCTGCTGCTTGGCGTGGTTGGCGAGATGGCTCGTCACCACGCCGACCACCATGAACAGCACGAGATTCAGGATTTCGGCCGGCTGGGCCAGGAAGTAGCCATAGAGGAACGAATAGAAAAAATAGCCGGACCACAGCACGCCGGCGACGGCGGCAACGAGGGCCGGGATGAGGCCGAGGTGCCAGCCGGCCAGCATCACCGGCAGCAGGTAGATGACCGAGCCGCGGCGCACGTTGAGATAACGGATCAACGCATAGGCGACGACCGTGGTCGCGGCGACCATCAGCAACGCGAGCAGGATGCCGCGCAGCTCCTGCCTGATCCGCAATGCCGTTTCGCGCTGGAGTGCCATGAACCCAATGACAAATGATCGACCGAGGTGAGGATAGTACGTCCGGCCGAGGCCGGTCACGCCCGATCAGCAGCGCCGGCCGCCGGGCGATGAAATCATGATTGTTATCAACGATATTGGCTCTTGGCCGGGGTCTTGCGACGGTTCGCCCGGTTCCTTGTCGATCCGGGAATGCGCAATAGTCTGGTCACAAGAGGGGCGAAGGGGGAAAGATGACCGATATCGCGCGCGAACCCAAACTTGTCTTGCCGTTCCTGCGGCGCTTCTACGAATTCGTCATTCCGCTGAGCTGGCCGATCGTCCGCATCGCCTGCGGCATGCATCTCGTCATCCACGGCTGGGGCAAGATCATGCGCGGCGGCACGGTCTCCAGTTCGACGCTGGCGTTCGGCATCTTCCTCACCTTCATCGAATTCTTCGGCGGCATCTGCATCTCCATCGGCCTGTTCACGCGCTTCTTCGCGGCGGCCGCCGCCATCGAGATGGGCTATCTCACCTTCATCCACTACTGGGCCAACGGCTACGGCTGGCGCACCGACGGCTACGAATACGTCATGATGTGGGGCACGCTGGCCTTTGCGATCGCGCTGCGCGGCGGCGGGCCTTATTCGGTCGACCGCGTGCTCGGCCGCGAGCTGTGAGCGGTTCCGCCCGGCGGCGGCGGGCCAGCGGCCGGAAATCCGCCTTGTCCGTTGGCTGCGACGGCTACATAGCGCCCGGGCGCTACGCCCGCCGTTCGGCCCGGAGAGGTGGCAGAGTGGTTGAATGCACCGCACTCGAAATGCGGCATACGGGCAACCGTATCGGGGGTTCGAATCCCTCCCTCTCCGCCAAGTGCGTCTCTAGCTAATTGAGATTGCACTCTCTTTTTCAGCATCTCCCCTAGTGCCCCAACATCTGCCCTAACAGGCTCGGCTCTTGAATGGGCGTCCTGGTAGTTTGAGGTTCTCATTTGTTCTGCGTGGAGCACGCGCCGCAGTAATTGATAGGGCGCCACGGTGCTATGCCTCCCGGTCAGGCCGCTATTGCGGCAGGTGAGGCAAGCGCCAAGCCACGTAGATACTCCGCGGCCTTCGACGCCTTGCTGCATGCGGTGAAAAACGCGCGCTTGTCGGTCTTCAGCAGGTCAATCCACGGCGCGATATAGCCTGCATTCCGTACGTCACCGTCAAAACCAAACTCTGCAGAGAGGAACGCGGCGCCCAATTCGGCCACCAGTTCCTCGGCAGCGTAATTGCGCGCGCCGAACCGGGTCTTCAAATCCCGATCAAGCCGGGCCTTGTGGCCTGTCCAATGGGTTAACTCGTGAAATGCCACGTTGTAGAAATGATCTGCGCCCTTGAAAGCCTCAAATGCCGGCATCGAAATGAAATCGTGGCTCGGCGCAAAGTAGGCTTCCCCATGGCCCTCGCGAATGTCCGCGCCGGTAGCGCGCAGGAACTCATCGGCGAGAACATCTCGCGTATCGGGATTACGAACGCGCATTGGTTTTCCGGTCCTCACGCTATCCGGAAGGTTCTCGCATTGATCGACATTGAACACGGTGTATTCGCGCATCATTGGGATCAGCCGCGATTCAGCTTTTTCGCCACTGTCGCCGTCTTTGATCTGTAGCTGCTTGACGAAGTAAACCTTGGTGCCGTGCTCGCCCTTACGGACATTGCCGCCGGCCTCCATCGCCTGTTTGAATGTCAGGAATTTTGGCGACGCCCATCCGCGATTGCGCGCGAGCCACAGCAAGATAACATTGCATCCTGAATAGGGACGATTGGTCACTGCATTCTGCGGCACGTTCTGACCCGGTGTCGCCGACCACGGCTTGATCCACGGCGGCGCACCGCGCTCCAACTCCGCAACAATGCGCGCGGACACCTCTGCATATAGATCGCGTTTCATGGTACTGCCTCGCTGATGCAGCGCGCCTTCGGGAATATCGCGCGCGCCTTAGCCGCATCGGGCAGTGGTTCTAAATTTGCTGCGCGGTGACGAGGGCTTGCCGTCGGAGACCCACCCCCTACGATGGACAGGCCCCCCGGGGTCCCCGGCCCGTTAGACGTGGTTCGGAAATATAGGACCCTCAAAAATCGGCTTTAACCATTCGTTAAGGTTTGACGGTGACACGATTGCTTAGGGCTGTGCGAGTAATTATTTCCGAGCTGTCATGAACAAGCGGCGCCACCTTAACGTCTTAGTGATCGTGAAGATGAAGTTGTTGGGACAGATCATGGATGTGCAGATGAGTGTTGCCGACGCGACGAAAATTGCGCGCGGCAAGAGGGAATGGAGTGCAGACGAAGCAGCGGGCTAGCGCAACAGGCGACTGACGCCGTTAAACGTTATTTAGTGACTAAAAAACAGAGCCATCTAAATGCGGCACTGTCGGCGGTCAAAAAATGCGCGTTGAAGGAAAATTCAGAGGAAACCCTTGGAAGGGTACTTTCGCTCATTCAATCTGCACCACCTGACGTATTCTGGCCCGCACTGATGGAGTGTTGGTCAGGCTGCGACGCTACTTGGCCGTTCACAACGCAGTTCCTGAGCTTGATGCAAAATACCGCGACGCCGGCGACGCGTTATTTTTCACCAGCGCAGATGAAGGTCTGGCAAATGCTACCACTGGAAGTACAGGTGTTTCGTGGCTGCTCCTCCGACCGTGTGCGCGGCATCGCTTGGACGACGGATCGATCAGTTGCGGAAAGTTTTGCTCGTGGGCACAGGAACATCCGGCCGCCTAACCCAGTGGTCGCTTCGGCCGTGGTGCCGAAGCAGCATGTGTTCTTTGTCACGAATGATCGGGAGGAGCACGAGGTGGTTTTGAACCCACGACGTCTTCGCAATCTCAAGGTCGAGCATTTCGCCGGTTGATAATTTTTACTGCGCCACGTCGCCAGCCAGTGGAGCGACGACGATAGAGCGCGCGCGTATGTTGGGATGTTGCATGTGGTGCCCGCGGCACCTGCCAGTTCTTGATCCGGAGACAGATACCTCGCTTCTGAGGCGATGCAGTTCGCAGCAGTCAGGTTGTGCCCGTTGCAGAAACCACCCCCTACGAGGGAATGGAACGGTTGCTCAGGACCGTGCGTCGGAACGTGATGGCGACTTATAAGCTGTCTTGATCAAACCGTGCCCCAGACCGCCGAAGACGATAATTTAGTGAGCGTGAAGATGAAGATATTGGGACAGATCCATCGATGTGCCGATGGGTGCTGCCGACGCCGAAATATGAGCGCGAGCGGATGTGGAAGGCGGCGAAGGAGCTGTTTGCCACAAACGTCGATTGAGCGTACTGTAGGTACTGGGTACGAAGCGGGTCTCAACGATGTGGTGCCGTTTTCGCGACCGGGCTCTGTGCGGGCTTCGCCAGAACGGTTGAATGGCATTCAAGAGGTCGTCGGTTCGATTCCGACTGGCTCCACCAAATTTTCGAAGATAATCAAACCGTTACAGCGATCCAACGCGAGAGTTCGGTTTAAAGGAAATAGTTATAAAGACCTATAAACCGGATCCCGCCAATTTCGTCGTGGAAAATCCTCATCAGCCCTAGCTCGATCGTAAAGCTTAGTTAAGCGCACGGACGCACCCTACCGGCCGCGATTCGGGGATGTGTGGTGGCCGCAGAAATTTTCGTCTGTTTCGAACTGAACCTGAAGCACGCAGCGAGATCGATCTCGAGACGGCGGTAGACGTTGCCATCCGCGATCTGAATGACGTGCAGGCGCATTGGGGAACGGCAATTGGCTTGCAGCGGTTGCGCGAGTGTCAAGATTTGCTGCTACGAGCGTATGCTGATCCTGACCAGGAAATCCGGCGGCACCAGACCTTATCGACATACCCATGAGCGACAAAAGAAACCAACGTGATCGCCGACGTCGTCAAGACGCCGACGATTATGATCCTAGCTATACAATGCCGGAATTCCGGGCCGGATCCTCGCCTCCCGTAAACCGACCCCGATCCTCTGAACCGGTTGCGGCGGTCGTCAAGTGGTTCGATTCGCTGAGGGGATTTGGCTTTGTTAAAGTCGAAGATGGCAGCGAAGCCTTCCTCCACATCAGCCGGCTTAAATCCGCTGGATACAACGACGACCTACCCGAAGGGTCGCAGATCACCGTTCGGTTAGGACCAGGGAAACGCGGACCAGAGGTCACTGAACTGGTCGAGGTCAGCCCTGCAGGCTCTTCACGGTCGCCGAAACAGGGTTTGGGGGAAAGGTCCTCGGCGCA
This sequence comes from uncultured Alphaproteobacteria bacterium, assembly GCA_963785745.1. GTDB lineage: Bacteria > Pseudomonadota > Alphaproteobacteria > Rhizobiales > Xanthobacteraceae > VAZQ01. Next base: position 2,635 of record CAWAWR010000022.1, on the reverse strand, counting down.
GGACACGCCGGAAGAGGAGCTCGTTGGCTCCGTGAAATGGTACAATTCAGACAAGGGCTTTGGCTTCGTCGCAGTTGGTGAAGGTCGAAAGGACGTATTCGTGAGCGGCCGGGTGCTTGAACGCAGCGGCTTGAACGGCTTGCCGGAAGGACGACAAGTCAAAATGAAGGTCGTCCAGAGCCACAAAGGTCCTGAGGCGCGCTCAATTCAATTTCTAGATTGACTTACGAACTGTCGTAGGCCAGCGACGAGCCTGGTAGAGCACTCAAATTTCCGAGCGTGTTTGCACGGCCCTCCTTTTGAGCGAAGCGGGGGCGGTGCAGGCTAAGGTGCGCGGCCTGCCCTTATCGGCGAGCTGCGCCGCGTCGAGACCGAAGCCCGCGCACGAATTCTTCGAGATAGGGCAGCACTTCAAATACGAAGACGAGCGTCAACATCACTGTGACGTAGAGCCAGGGCAAAGGTTCTGCCTTCAGCCGAATCGCGAAGTCCGCACTCTCGGAGCCCATTCCAAACAGCGCCAGGAACTGCTGCCAGTGCAGAAGAACGACAATCAGCAGCGCCGCCAGCGGCAGCATCTCAAGCACGCTGTGCACATGCTGCTCGGTCGGCGTCACTTCACGACGGTGGTAGGCGTAGCGCACATCCCACATCGCAGTCAGTTGGTGCAGGATCAAGCTGATCAACATCATCAGAATGATGAGCGCATTGATTTCAAGGAAGATCGCGGCAAGCGTGGGCACCGCCATCTCAGCGAATTGAAGCAAATGAAGCAGCGATTCCTTGTAGCCACTGGTGGTTTCAATCGACGTGGACCGGTGGCAGAGATAATCGGCAAATCCAGCGGCAAGCCATAACGGCAGCACAAAGTACATCAGAACGGACTGACCGGCGGACGGATCCATGATCACCCTGGCGCCTTGGGCCGGCAAAAGCGGCAGCTGTTGATAGGCTTGTCCTCAAACCCGTTCAGCAGGGTACAAGTTCCCGCCCTCGGTCAGACGGCGCAAGTAAGGCATCGGAAGCTGAACATGTGCGTTGTATTGGGCCGACCAGCGCCCGCAGGATCTTCAATCTCCATGACTTTCCCACTGCGCATTCCATACAGCCCAATGGAGGCCCTATCGGTCGACACCATTCCGACCGGCACGGAATGGCAATACGAGCCGAAATGGGACGGCTTTCGCTGCCTGGTCTTTCGCGATGGCAAGACTGTGGCACTTCAATCAAAATCCGGCCGCACCTTTTACCCGTTACTTTCCGGAGCTGGTCGAAGCCCTCCGCGCACTGAGGCTGACGCTTCGTCCTTGACGCGGAAATCGTGGTCCCTATCAAAGGCGGGTTTTCTTTCGACGACCTGCTGCAGCGAATTCATCCGGCTGCGAGCCGGATCCAAAAGCTGGCCGGCGAAACGCCCGCGCTGCTGATCGTATTCGATCTGCTCGTGAACGCCCGCGGCGAACGGCTGACTGGCCAACTTCTGCCTGAACGGCGTCGGGAGCTAGAAGATTTCCTACTAAGAGCGGGGCCGGCACGAAGTTCTGCGTCTGTCCCTGCGACGACCAGTCTCGCCATTGCTAAAGGCTGGCTGAAGCGTGTCGGCAGCGCACTAGACGGCGTCGTCGCCAAGCGGCTCGATCTGACTATCGCTCGGGCGAGCGCAGCGGCATGCAGAAGATTAAGAACTATCGCAGCGCAGACTGCGTGGTCGGTGGCTTTCGCTACAACGAAGGTAAGCGCGTCGTCGGCTCGTTGCTGCTCGGGCTCTACGACGAAACAGGCCTTCTGCATCACGTCGGCTTTACCTCAAGTATCCCACGCAAGGACAAGCCGGCGCTCACCAAGAAACTTGAGAAGCATACCGGGCCGCCCGGATTCACCGGTAACGCCCCAGGAGGACCCAGCCGCTGGTCGACCGATCGCTCGGCAGCGTGGCACCCGCTTAAGCCGAAATTCGTGGTCGAGGTATGCTACGACCATTTCAGCGGCGAGCGCTTCCGGCACGGCACGCGGCTGCTGCGCTGGCGGCCGGACAAGGCGCCGCAACAATGCAACATGGATCAGCTGCAGCAAAAAAAAGCGAACCTGATGGCCTTGTTTATAGGCGCCGGATTTGCTGGCAGCGCAACGATCTGAACTCAAGCTAAATTCTCAGGAACCCTCCTCTTCGGTCGGAGTTACACGACCGAGTTCAACGCTTCAAAGGAGACCTTCATGGGTATCGGCAAAGGTGCGCTTCTCTGGTTGATTGGGATTCCACTACCCATCATCATTCTGCTCATGCTTTTCTGGCGGTAGCCGTCGGGTTCGTTTCGGTCGCATAAAGAACCCGGCTTCAACGGCCGGGTTCTTCGTTTTGTAAGGAGCGAGGTCACCCGTGCGTTGTTATCAGATTGGGGACCCCCACTATCGACCAGAGCTTGAGGGACTTAACCCGGCTTTACTTTCGGCGTCCCTCCTCGTTATGTTAACCATTTTCCGGATGGTCATTCGTGCCCTCGTCTAGGATTGTCGGAGACCCAGTTGCCGGAACTTTTAATCCTGCCTGAAATTAATAGGGCATGGTCACGTCACAAGAACACGAAGTAGCCGTCGCCGCCCACTTCATGGGTTATGAACTGATGCGTGGTCCTGA